>NZ_JAKKOC010000001.1:0-907500 GCF_026226815.1 Avibacterium sp. 21-594
GAAACAACCACGCTCATCGAAACCCGTGGTGCGAATATCAATTTTGACTCGCCAGTTGGTGAAAATGTGCTATTAAAATATGGGGTGAATTATAGAAATCAGAAAATTACCCCACATAAATTTTTCCAAAGTGGTTTAAGTGAACCTAAAAAAGATGATTTCGGCGTTTATTTAGAGGCGATTCATTCAATGGGTGATTTTATTTTAACCACAGGGCTTCGCTATGATTACTTCAAGTTGAAAGCAATGGATGGAAAAACCGTTTCTGCGGATAAATTCAATCCTAGTTTAGGGTTAATTTGGTTGGTGAATGATAATTTAAGCTTTAGCGCTAACCACAACTACGCTTCGCGCAGCCCACGTCTTTATGATGCGTTAATGACACATGGTAAGAGAGGTATTATTTCTATTGCTGATGGTACTGTCGCTGAGCGCGCGCGCAATACTGAGCTTGGGTTTAATTATAAAGATGGTAATTGGTTAATAACAGGAAGCTATTTCTGGCAAAAAATTAGTAATGCTATTGCTAATCCGCAACAAAGACATGATGCAAATGGTATGCCAATTATGGGTACGAGAGAGACGGTAAACGCGGGTTATATTCGCAATCACGGCTATGAACTCAGCGTGGCTTATACTATCCAAGGCTTAACCGCAAGTATGGGCGTTTCTCATAGCAAACCAAGAATTTATGATACTCACCCAGATAACCTACTTAGCAGCAACCCAGAATTTGCTGTACAAACAGGAAGAACTTGGACGGCAGGGCTTGCCTATCGATTTGAAACACCAAATTTAGAAATTGGCTATCGTAATCGCTCCGCTGAACGTGGCAAAGGTTCTGTGTTAGTCAGAGAAAATAACGGTACCACTGTTGTAGAACGTGCAGGATATAGTGTTCATGATTTTTATGTGAACTGGAAGCCATTTAATAATGATGATATGAATGTGAATATTTCATTAAATAATGCCTTCAATAAATTTTACTATCCGCATACACAACGCGGTGAAACCCTTGCAGGTGTAGGGCGAAATCTAAGTATCGGCGTAAATTACACATTTTAATTATCATTGCCAAGAGCTGGTTTAGGCTGGCTCTTACATCTCTGATAGCGTGCTAAAAATCCTAGCTTATGGCTAGGATTTTCTTCTTATCACTTCTCTTAAATTTGTTCAACCCCCTCAAATAAGCAAAAAGGATTTTTGCGTTAAATCAATAACCACCTATAAATACTACGAAAGAGTTAGTTTTTCTTTGCTTGAATAACTACGCGGCGTTTCGCCCTTGTGATAAAATCACTGCACTTTTCCTTATAGGTGAATTTTATGTCAATAATCAATCAATTACAGCTCGAACAAATTGCCTGTCAGCGTGGCGATAAAGCCCTGTTTACGGATTTATCGCTCACTTGGCAAAGCGGTGATTTTGTGCAGATTGAAGGACATAACGGCATTGGCAAAACCAGCTTGTTACGCATTTTAGTTGGCCTTGCACCGCCTTTGGCAGGGCAAGTGTGTTGGAATGGACAGGCGATCAAACAATGCCGCGAAGAATATTATTATCATCTATTGTATTTGGGACATCAGGCGGGCATTAAACCTGAGCTAACCGCGTGGGAAAATTTGCAGTTTTATCAAGCCATTAGCCTATGTCAGCAAGGCGATGAGGCATTGTGGCAGGCGTTAGAGAAAGTGGGATTAATTGGGCGTGAGGACATTGTTGCAGGGCAACTTTCCGCAGGGCAGCAAAGACGCATTGCCCTTGCGCGTCTGTGGCTTTCCCAAGCGCCATTATGGATTTTAGATGAGCCTTTTACCGCCATTGACAAAAATGGCGTACGCATTTTAACGCGTTTATTTGAACAGCAAGTAGAAAGAGGCGGAATGGTGATTTTAACCAGCCACCAAGAAATTCCAAGCGAACAATTACAAGTGTTAGATTTAGAAAAATATAAATGTTATCCACACCGCGAATAGCTTCATCATAGATAAAGTGCGGTGCAAAATTAGAGAATTTTTTATGCAGATATTTGTGCAAATCATCAAACGGGAATTACGCATTGCAATGCGAAAACAAACGGAAATTCTTAATCCGTTGTGGTTCTTTTTGATTATCATCACCCTGTTTCCGCTGGTTATCGGGCCTGAGCCAAAATTGCTGGCAGAAATCGCCCCTGGTGTGGCTTGGGTGGCAGCGTTGCTTTCTGCCTTGCTTTCTTTTGAGCGTTTGTTTCGCGATGATTTTATTGACGGATCGCTGGAGCAATTAATGCTCAGCTCTCAACATTTAGCCTTAACCGCCTTGGCGAAAGTGGTAGCGCATTGGTTATTAACCGGCTTGCCGCTCATTTTGCTTTCCCCCATTGCGGCGTTATTGCTTTCTTTGGATAGCCATATTTGGTGGGCGTTGGTGCTAACTTTATTACTCGGCACGCCAATTTTAAGCTGTCTTGGTGCGATCGGCGTGGCGCTCACTGTTGGGCTGCGCAAAGGCGGCGTGTTGCTGAGTTTATTAGTGTTACCCTTATTTATTCCAGTGCTGATTTTTTCTGCGTCCGTCCTTGAAGCAGCCGCGCTTGCCTTGCCTTATAACGGGCAACTTGCTATTTTGGGCGCAATGTTATGTGCGGCCCTGACCTTATCGCCTTTTGCCATTGCGGGGGCATTACGAATTAGCCTTGAATAAGGCACAAGTTTTTATTTTTTGATTAAAGGAAAGATTGATTATGTGGAAATGGCTTCACCCTTATGCCAAATCAGAAACCCAATACCATTTATGCGGAAAATTTATTCCTTGGTTTGTGGTGCTTTCAACCTTATTAATTGGCACCGCCTTAGTTTGGGGCTTGGCGTATGCGCCAGCAGATTATCAGCAAGGCAACAGCTTTCGCATTATGTATATTCACGTTCCAGCGGCGATTTGGTCAATGAGCATTTATGTTTCAATGGCGATTGCGGGCGTAATTGGTTTGGTATGGCAAATTCGCCAAGCGCATCTTTCTATCATCGCAATGGCGCCGATCGGCACGGTGTTCACCTTTATCGCCTTGGCAACAGGCGCGATCTGGGGCAAGCCAATGTGGGGAACTTGGTGGGTGTGGGACGCGCGGCTCACCGCATCATTAATCTTATTTTTCTTATATTTAGGTGTGATTGCGCTGTATTCCGCTTTCCAAGATCGCACAACGGGAATGAAAGCGGCAGCGATTTTATCCATTGTCGGTGTGATCAATATTCCGATTATTCACTTTTCAGTGGAATGGTGGAACACATTGCACCAAGGGGCGAGCATCACGAAATTTGAGAAGCCGTCCATCGCCACGCCAATGTTAATTCCATTAATTTTATCGATTTTCGGCTTTATGGCCTTAACCATTTGTTTAACCTTAGTGCGTTACCGTTTAGCGTTATTAAATGATGAGAAAAAACGCCCTTGGGTGAAAGCGTTAGTCAGTCAGCAAAAAATTTAACCAATTTGCACCGCACTTTCGTTTTCGTAAAAATAAAGTGCGGTAGTTTTTTCAAGAATTTTTAATTTTATAAGGATAAGATGATGTTTTTTGAATCTGTGAGTGATTTTCTGAATATGGGGGGCTACGGTTTTTACGTTTGGCTTTCTTATGGCGTTTCTTTCTTAGCCATTGCAGGTTTGATCTTGCAAGGCGTAATGAGCAAGAAAAAACTTATAAATGAAATTAAACGCGAACAACAACGCGCGCAATATGAACAAAACCGCAGAACAGGAGAAAGCCTATGAATCCAAGACGTAAATCACGTTTAACCATTGTGTTATTTGTGTTAATTGGCGTGGCGGTGGCGTCATCATTGGTGCTGTATGCGTTGCGTCAAAATATTGATTTATTTTACACCCCAACGGAAGTGATCTACGGTAAAAATGACGATGCGGAATCCAAACCAAAAGTAGGGCAACGTATCCGTGTTGGCGGAATGGTGGTGGCAGGCACGGTGAAACGTGATGACAAAAGCCTGAAAGTAGTGTTTGATCTTAACGATATTGGGCCTTCGATCACCGTGGAATATGAAGGTCTTTTGCCTGATTTATTCCGTGAAGGGCAGGGCATTGTGGCACAAGGCGTGCTAAAAACACCAACGCTGTTGGAAGCAAGTGAAGTGTTAGCGAAACACGATGAAAATTATGTACCGCCAGAATTAGGTGAGCAAATGAAAAAAGTGCATAAACCAATGGGTATTTCAGATTTAACGGGCGAAAGCGAGCGTGATCGTCAAGAAAAACAAGAAGGTAAATAATGATCGCAGAATTAGGAAACTATGCGTTAGCCTTGAGTTTGGGCGTTTCCCTGCTATTGGCGTTTTTCCCTTTATATGGCGCAGAAAAAAATAACGCGCAGCTAATGGCATTGGCGCGCCCAATGACGTATGGGCTATTTTTCAGCCTAACCTTAGCCTTTGCCAGTTTATTTTATTTATTCGCCACCAACGATTTTTCCGTGCAATATGTGGTGAATAATTCCAATACCAACTTGCCGTTGGCTTACCGCTTATCCGCCGTGTGGGGTTCGCACGAAGGATCGCTATTATTATGGATTTGGTTGCTCACCTTATGGAGTGCGGCAGTTGCCTTTTTCAGCAAGCCATTACCGCAAGAAGCAGTCGCGCGCGTGCTAGGTGTAATGGGTGTGATTACCATTGGTTTCTTAATTTTTGTTTTATTCACCTCCAATCCTTTTGATCGCACGTTCCCTGATTTCCCTGTGGAGGGGCGAGAGTTAAATCCGCTGCTGCAAGATGTCGGCTTGATTTTCCACCCGCCGTTACTTTATATGGGCTATGTGGGCTTTTCCGTGGCGTTTGCCTTTTCCATTGCGTCATTAATGACAGGCAAACTAGACACCGCTTGGGCAAGATGGTCAAGACCTTGGACAATGGCAGCTTGGGTTTTCTTGACCTTAGGGATTGTTCTCGGCTCTTGGTGGGCGTATTACGAACTCGGCTGGGGCGGCTGGTGGTTCTGGGACCCAGTAGAAAACGCGTCACTAATGCCTTGGTTGGCAGGAACGGCGTTATTACATTCTCTTGCGGTAACGGAAAAACGTGGTTCATTCAAAGCGTGGACGGTGTTACTGGCTATTTTGGCCTTTTCGCTGTGTTTGCTCGGCACATTCCTTGTGCGCTCAGGCATTTTAGTTTCTGTTCACGCTTTTGCGTCCGATCCAACTCGTGGGCTTTATATTTTGGCTTATTTGATCGTGGTGATTGGCGGTTCGCTTACCCTGTATGCCTACAAAGGCAACCGTATTCGCTCAAGAGATAACGCCGAGCGTTATTCCCGTGAAACCATGTTATTGCTCAATAATATTTTATTAATGACCGCACTTGCAGTGGTCTTTTTAGGCACATTATTGCCTTTGGTGCATAAACAACTTGGCTTGGGCAGCATTTCTATTGGCGCACCGTTCTTCGATCAAATGTTCCTATACATTATGATCCCTTTTGCCTTATTACTTGGCATTGGGCCTTTGGTGAAATGGCGTAGAGATCAATTTTCTGCCATTAGAACGCCAGTGATTATCAGCCTAATTTTGATGCTAATTGCTGGTTTTGTGTTGCCTTATTGGTTACAAGATCGCATCACCGCAACCTCCGTGCTTGGCGTGATGATGTCGGTGATTATCACTGTATTGGCATTATATGAATTACAACAGCGTGCTACGCACCGCCACAATTTCTTTGTGGGACTAAGCAAGCTTTCTCGTTCCCATTGGGGAATGGTGTTGGCGCATCTTGGCGTAGCGATGACCGTTTGGGGCATTGCCTTTAGCCAAAACTACAGCATTGAACGTGATGTACGAATGAACGTAGGCGACAGCATTGATATTGCGGGTTATGATTTCAAATTCCAAGGTATTAGTGATGCCAATGGCCCGAATTATCTCGGTGGCAAAGCGGAAATTGAAATCAGCAAAAACGGCAAATATGAAACCACGTTGTATGCTGAAAAACGTTTTTATACCGTGAGTAAAATGTCAATGACAGAAGCGGCGATTGACTGGGGCTTTAGTCGCGATCTCTATGTCGCCTTAGGCGAAAGCCTTGGCAATGGCGCGTGGGCATTGCGTTTATACTACAAACCGTTTATCCGTTGGATTTGGTTCGGCGGCGTATTTATGGCGTTAGGCGGTTTGCTCTGTATGCTTGACAGACGCTACCGTTTCAAACAGTTATTAACTAAAGCTCAAACAGAATAAGAAGGTCGTGATGAATAAAAAATATGCTATTCCTTTGATTTTATTTTTAGCGCTAACCATCGCCTTTTTTGTGCAATTACAACGTAATTCCAACGGTGATGATCCTAAAGCCTTGGAAAGTGCTTTAGTGGGTAAGCCCGTGCCAGCGGCAACTTTGCAAGATCTGTTTGAGAATAAAACGCACGATCAAGGTATTTTCCAACAAGGTAAACCGATCTTATTGAATGTGTGGGCGACTTGGTGTCCCACTTGCTATGCAGAGCATCAATATTTGAATCAGCTCCATTCACAAGGGGTAACCATAATCGGTGTGGATTACAAAGACAAAACAGACAAAGCCATTAAATGGCTGAAAGATTTGGGCAATCCTTATCAGCTTGTGATTAAAGATGAAAAAGGATCTTTTGGGCTCGATTTGGGCGTATATGGTGCGCCAGAAACTTTCATTATTGATGGCAAAGGTATCATTCATTATCGCTATGCAGGGGACGTGAACGAAAAAGTATGGCAAAGCACCTTGCAGCCGATTTATCAAAAATTAATGGAACAAAAATAATGCGAAAAATTCCTTATTTTTTCACCGCACTTTTATTTTGTGCCATCACGGCAAAGGCAGCCATTGAAGTGCGAAATTTTGCTTCAGCGCAGCAGGAACAGGATTACCAAAGCCTAACCCAAGAGCTACGTTGTCCGCAATGTCAGAACAATAATATTGCCGATTCCAACGCTACCATTGCCGTGGATATGCGCGAGAAAGTGTATGAATTGCTCAGCCAAGGGCAAAGCAAACAGCAAGTGGTGGATTATATGGTACAACGTTACGGCAATTTTGTTACCTACAACCCACCGCTCACACCGGCTACGGTGTTACTTTGGGCTGTGCCAGTTTGCCTTGTGCTGTTCGGCGGCATTTTAGTGTTACGCCGTAAACCGAAAAAACAACCACAGGCAAAACAAAGTGCGGTGCAAATTAATGATGAAAATTTAACCCAAGCGGAACAGCAACGTTTACAACAATTATTAAAGGATAAGGAATAAATAATGAATTTTTGGCTTATCAGTTTTGCGATCACCCTTATTGTGGCGCTAATTTGTTTTTATCCCTTATTATTTTCAGGCAAACAAGCGCTTGACAGCAACAAGCGTAACAAACTAAATAAAGCCTTTTATTTCAATCGTTTGCAAGAAATTGAAGAAGATGAAAAGCAAGGTTTAATTGAAAACGCCTCGCAGTTACGTACGGAATTACAGCAAACCTTATTGCAAGATATTCCTGAAAATGAACAACTTCAGCAAGATGGCAAACGCTATGGCAAAATCTGGTTTGTATCGGGCTTTTTAACCTTAGCAATTTTAGCAGGGCTAGGCTATATGCAAGCAGGCGCTTGGCAGCAAGAAGCTATGCTCGAAAAAACCTACCAAAAACTACCGCACTTTTATGAGCGTTTAAAGGAAGAAGAAAGTAATCCAATGAGCGATCAAGAATTGCAACAATTCGCCACCGCACTGCGCTTAAAATTGCAAAAAGAACCCAACAACGCGGCGGACTGGTGGACGCTCGGACAAATTGCAATGAATCTGGATAAGGCACGCTTAGCCTATGACAGCTACGCCCGCGCGGTAAAATTAGATCCTGAAAATATCGAATATCAGCTTTCTTATGCGCGCATTTTAATGTTTTCCGATGATCAAACGGATAAAAACAAAGGAATGGATTTGCTCAAAGGCGTTCTACGCAAAGATCACAGCAACCTACAAGCTCTTGGTTTACTTGCGTTCCAATATTTTGAAAGCGAAGAATACAAAATGGCCGCAGTAACTTGGGCGATGATGTTACGCCTAATCCCCGAAAACGATCCAAGAGTCGCCCTACTTGAAAAAAGTATCCGCGCCGCCCGCGATGCACAAGAAGAAAAAGAAAAGGCGGAGTAGAAAGAAGAAGGGGCAAATCTAATTTAGCCCCTTTTTTATCCCCTTTGCTTAGCCAATCCTCGCAAGTACGAGTTTGGCCATCATTTCGATATGGGCGGGTTCTGCGTTAAGGGCGGGGATATATTGGAAAGATTTTCCGCCGTTATGCAGGAAAATGTCGCGGTTTTCTACTTCAATTTCTTCCAACGTTTCTAAACAGTCAGCAGAAAATCCTGGGCAGATGACCGCAACTTTTTCAATACCTTGCTGCTTTGTGGCATTATGCAGGAAATTGTCAGTATAAGGTTTTAGCCATTCTTCTTTGCCGAAAAGGGATTGGAAGCAAAGTTGCCATTGGTTTTCTGTTAAACCGAGGCGATCCACCACCGCCAGCGTGGTTTGCTTACAATGTTCGCGATAATAATCTCCTTCTTGCTCATAACGTAATGGGATACCGTGATAAGAAAAAAGTAAGAATTCATCGGGCTTCATTTTGGCTTTAATGGATTGCACTAACGCATCGATATATTGCTCATCAAGATGATAAGAATGGATAAACTCAAACGGCACTAGCCCACGAATGGATTTTAATGCTTGGGCAAAACAATCCAATACCGCCGCCGTTGTAGTGCTGCTATATTGCGGATAAAGCGGTAGCACAATGATTTTATCCACTTGATTTTTGAGTAAATTTTCCACCGCACTTTGCATTGAAGGATTGCCATAAGTCATTCCAATTTCCACAAGAGCATTAATGCCTTGCTGATCGAAATAGTGCTGTAATTTCTGTTGTTGCTGTTTAGAAATAACCAATAATGGCGAGCCTTGTTCTGTCCAAACACTGCGGTAGGTTTCTGCCACACGTCTGGAACGGCGGGGCAAAATCACGCATTTTAATAGCGGCCACCATTGCCAGCGAGGGAGATCTACCACGCGTGGATCAGTGAGAAATTGCCATAAATAGCGTGAAAGGGCTTTGGGTTCTGGTGCGTCTGGCGTGCCTAAATTAGCAAGAATGACGCCGATTTTTTGTCTGTTCATTGATTCACCACGCTTAATGTGAGTTTTGCAAAGCAGCATAGTTTATCCGCTTGATCTTTAATGTCAATTTGCCAAAATTGAGTGGTTTTACCTAAGCGAATAGGGGTGGCTCTGGCGGTTACTACGCCTTCACGCACGGGGCGAAGGTGGCTGGCGTTAATCTCTAATCCAACCACGGCTTGCTTTTCTTCCACGCAACAAAAACCCGCCATTGACGCAACGGTTTCCGCCAACGCCGCAGAAATTCCGCCGTGTAAAAAGCCCATTGGTTGAGTGGTACGATGATCAACAGGCATTGTGGCTTCTAGCCAATCTTCTCCTTGGGCGGTAAATTGAATGCCTAAATGGGCTACGGCACAATGGGCGTTAAATTGATTAAGTTGTTCTAAAGTAAAGTGTTTTTTCCAAATTTTCATTGTTTTATTCTAGTTAAGTAAGGTTAAGAGGGCTTGCACTGGGTGTTTTGGTTGCCATTTTTCCAAGCGTTTCACTTGGCTGCGGCAAGAATAGCCTGTGGCAAGGCAATAATCAGGATTTTTGCCTGCCAGTTTTTTCTCCCACGAGCTAGCATAAATGGCTTTCGACATTTCAAGATGTTGCGTTTCGTGGCCGAATGTGCCAGCCATTCCGCAGCAGCCCACGGTTTCCACTTGTAATGGTTGTCCAAAGGCAGCAAAGATTTCTTGCCATTCTTTAGGACTATTTGGCAGCCCTGTGGATTCAGTACAATGAGGGAATAAATGCCATTGTTGTTCTTCTGGTAAAGTGCGGTGGTTTTTTTGTGAATTTTTTATTCCCTGTACGAATTGTTCAGAATGAAGTTGATTTTTTAGCCATTGATGGGCAGTAAGCACTTGGAAATCACCACGTTCTGCGCCTAAAATTTCACGATATTCATCGCGGTAAGACAGCACAATAGCAGGATCTACACCCACTAAAGGAATGCCTAACTTCGCCATTCGATTTAAAAATTCTGCTTGATTTTTCGCCGTTTTAGCAAAGCGAGTGAGGAAGCCTTTAATATGCTGTGCTTTGCCATTGGGTTTGAATGGCAGCAAAATTGGTCGATAGCCGAGTTTTTGTGTTAGCGCCACAAAATCCGCCACCACTTTAGCATCATAATAAGACGTGAAAGGATCTTGTACGATAAGCAGCATATTTTGCTTTTCGGTTTCGCTTAAGTTTTCTAGCTGTTCTAAACTCAAACCCTGATAGTTAAGGGCGACTAATTGCTGTTGCAAATTCGGTTGGCTTAATAAAGGCAAATCCACCATTCCTAAGGCTTTTTGTGCCAGCGGTTGGGTGATTTTGGCCGCGGTGAAAAAGTTAAAAAATTTCGGTGCTTTTGCCATATAAGGCGCAACCAGTTCCACATTTGACACCACATAATCTTTGATTGGGCGAGCATAACGCTGATGATAAAAATGCAAGAACTTGGCACGGAAACTCGGCACATCAATTTTTATCGGACATTGGCTTGCGCAGGCTTTGCACGAAAGACAGGTATCCATCGCCGCTTTCACTTCGTGAGAAAAATCATATTCGCCACGCGCTTTTTGTAGGCTATGGCGAATTTTAGCCACAAAATCGCTGAGTTTCATTTGGCTTTGGCGAAAATCTAATTGAACGGCAGAAATGTTTTGATTAGCCAGTAAACGCAGCCATTCACGCACCATCGCAGCACGTCCTTTCGGTGAAAACAAGCGATTTTTGCTCACTTTCATTGACGGACACATTGTGCTGTTTACATCAAAATTAAAACATAAACCATTGCCGTTGCAGTTCATTGCGCCAGAAAATTCTGCTTTCATTTGAATTGGAATTTGGCGATCTTGATCTGCGCGCATTGGCGATAGGATAGAGTAAAGCGCTTGTTCGCTGTCAAGTGCGGTGCAAATTTTGCCCGGATTTAGGCGATTTTGCGGATCGAACAGGGTTTTGATGTAACGCAGTTCTTGCCATAATTCAGGCGTGAAAAAGGTTTCGCCATATTGCGAGCGCATACCTTTGCCGTGTTCGCCCCAAATTAGTCCGCCGTATTTGTGTGTGAGATCTGCCACTTGATCGGAAATTTCTTTAAACAGTTTCACTTGTTCTTTGTCGCATAAATCAAGGGCGGGGCGAACATGTAGCACGCCAGCATCAACGTGGCCGAACATTCCGTATTCTAAGTGATGGGCATCAAGCAGCGCACGAAATTCACTGATGTAATCGGCAAGATGTTCAGGCGGAACGCAGGTATCTTCCACAAAAGGAATGGGTTTAGCCGCACCTTTCGCATTCCCCAGTAAGCCCACGGCTTTTTTACGCATCGCATAAATACGCTCAATGGAAGGCAAATCACTGCAAACTTGATAGCCGATAATATCATCTTGATTTTGTGCAATTTTTTCATCAAGTTGGGCGCAAAGTTGTGCCACTTGTTTTTCAATCAGGGTTTTGCTGTTGCCAGCATATTCCACAATATTTAAGCCAAGAATTGGGTTTTCTTGATCTTCAGTAAGCAGATCGCTCACGGAGTGCCAAATGATGTCTTGTTTGGCAAGGTTTAGCACTTTGCTATCCACCGTTTCTACTGAAAGGGCATTGGCTTTGAGCATAAAAGGTGCGTTACGCAACGCGGCATCAAAAGAGCGGTACTTTATATTAATTAATGTGCGATATTGTGGGATTGGCGTGAGATCTAAGGTCGCTTCACAAATAAACGCAAGCGAGCCCTCTGAACCTGTTAAAATGCGTGAAAGGTTAAATTCTGATTCATCATTATTAAATACATTTTTGAGATCGTAACCAGTTAAAAAGCGATTAAGCTGTGGCAAATCACGCAAGATTTCAGGGCGTTTTTGTTGGCAACGCTGGAAAATTTCTTGATGTAAATGACGGCTGCGCTGAGAAAGCGGTTGTTGCTGTAATGATTGCTCGAAATCTGCGGTTTTCAGCGCGTGGGTATCAATCACTTCACCATCGATTAAGACAGCACGCAAACCTAAAACGTGATCGGAGGTTTTGCCATAACGCAATGAGCCTTGTCCTGAGGCATCGGTGTTGATCATTCCCCCTAGGGTCGCACGGTTGCTGGTGGATAATTCAGGCGAGAAAAACAACCCATAAGGTTTCAAAAATTGATTCAGTTGATCTTTTACCACGCCTGCTTGCACTTTCACCGAACGCTCTTGTACATTGAGTTCAAGAATTTTCGTCATATAACGCGAAAGATCCACAATAATATTATTATTTAAGGCTTGTCCATTGGTGCCTGTACCGCCGCCGCGTGGGGTAAAGGTGAGCGAAAGGTATTTTTCTTTTTGAGCGAGTTTAGTGAGGCGCACCACATCTGCCGTATTCTTAGGGAATAAAATGGCTTGTGGCAGTTGCTGATAAACACTGTTATCCGTTGCAAGACTTAAGCGATCCGCATAGCTTGAAGCAATATCGCCCGTAAAATGTTGGCGTTTTAATTCATTGAGATAATCTGAAACTAAAGGGGATAATTGTGGAATATCAGTTAATGAAGGTAGCATAATCAACTCTTAATTTTTGGCCCATAATCGATCAAATGAAGGAAATTTTAGCATATTCTACCAAAAACACACAGGGACAATTTGCCGTAAATTGAGTGAGATAGGGAGTAAAACAATGAAAAACCTGTTTAAAAAATGTTCATCTAAATGTGGTTTTTACTACGGAAAAATAGGGCTAAAACGGTTTAATTGTTTAAATTATAAGCTAATGGGCTAAAAATCGTTTGATTTTCTTTTTTATCAGGTCGATAATATAACCACTTAAAGTTTAGGTTAAATAAGAAATCTGAATGGGTTCTAGCCTTTCTTTAAGTTATAGAACAAAGGTTATTTCCTTTTTAGGCTATTTAACTGACATTAATTTTATAAAAAAGTTTTTGTTTTTTTATAAAAAGCGTTTAAGATCAGAAAACACACTTAGACGGTGTTTTAGGTTTTTTTAGTTTTAATAACTAAATCAACGTTTATTTTTAATTTAATGATGACTAAATAATAGAGGATCATCCAAATGAAAAAAACTGCAATCGCATTAGCTATCGCTGGTTTAGCAGCAGCATCTGTACAAGCAGCTCCACAAGCAGGCACTTTCTATGCAGGTGCTAAAGCTGGTTGGGCATCTTTCCACGATGGTTACGGTCGTTTAGAAAACAATGCAACATTCGGTGTTTTACGTAATTCTGTAACTTACGGTGTATTCGGTGGTTACCAAATCGTTGATAACTTAGCTGTTGAAGTTGGTTATGATGATTTCGGTCGTGCAAAATTACGTAACAAAGGTGTTACAGTTGCTAAACACACTAACCACGGTGCGCACTTAAGCTTAAAAGCTAGCTACCCAGTATTAGAAGGCCTAGATGTTTATGGTCGTGTTGGTGCAGCATTAATCCGCTCTGACTACAAAAACAAAAAAGGTGTATCATACGCTAATGGTCAAACTCTTTTAGGTGCAGATGCGCACAGCTTAAAAGTATCTCCAGTATTTGCAGCTGGTGTGGAATATAATCTTCCATCATTACCAGAGTTAGCATTACGTGTTGAATATCAATGGGTACAAGGTGTTGGTCGTTTAGAACAAAACGGTCACCGTGTAGACTACACTCCAAACATTGGTTCTGTAACAGCTGGTTTATCTTACCGTTTCGGTCAAGGTGTTCCATTCGTAGCGCCTAAAGAAGTTTCTAAAACTTTCTCTTTAAGCTCTGATGTAACTTTCGCATTCGGGAAATCTAACTTACGTCCAGAAGCGCAAAACACATTAGATGGTATCTACGGTGAAATCGCACAATTAAAATCTGCAAACGTTGCAGTAGCTGGTTACACTGACCGTATCGGTTCAGAAGCATCTAACTTAAAATTATCACAACGTCGTGCAGAAACAGTTGCTAACTACTTAGTATCTAAAGGTGTTTCTCAAAACGCTATTTCTGCAACTGGTTACGGTGAAGCAAACCCAGTAACTGGCGTTAAATGTGATTCTGTTAAAGGTCGTAAAGCGTTAATCGCTTGTTTAGCTGACGATCGTCGTGTAGAAATCGCAGTTAAAGGTCAAGAATAATTTTATTCGTGATTTAAACCTTTAAGAAAAAGACCTAAACGCAAGTTTAGGTCTTTTGTTATTTATACTTCATAACTTTTATTTGATAGGTGAAAAATGAAAAAGTGGATTATCGCAATTATCATCGCAGTGATTGCCGGTTTTATGCTAATCACAAGTTATAATGGTTTGGTGCAAGCGGAAGAAAAAATTGATTCTGTATGGGCAAACGTAGAATCGCAATACCAGCGCCGTGCAGATCTCATTCCAAATATTGTGAATACGGTAAAAGGTCAGGCTAATTTTGAGAAAGAAACCTTAACAGGTGTTATGGAAGCCCGTGCAAAAGCGAGCCAAACAAAAATTGATCCAAGCAATATGACAGAAGAACAATTAGCACAATTCCAACAACAACAAAATTCTGTGGGTTCGGCCTTATCTCGCCTGTTAGTTACTGTAGAAAAATATCCAGATCTTAAAGCGCACGAAGGCTTTATGAATTTACAAGCACAATTAGAAGGCACGGAAAATCGCATTAATGTAGCGCGTGATAAATTTAATGAAGCGGCGCGTGAATATAACCAAAAAATTCGCCAGTTCCCAACGAAGTTTGCGGCAATGATTTTTGGCTTTAAAGAAAAGCCTTATTTTAAATCATCAGCCGGTTCAGAAAATGCGCCAGTGGTGAATTTTAACTAAAAGAGCGGTGAAAAATGGGATTATTTTCCAGACTTCCTTTTGATAAAAAAGCAATCGAGGCGGCAATTGTTCGCCTCGAGCAACAAAGTTCAGCAGAATTACGGGTATATATTGAACGTCATATGCCTAAATCTGATAGCCAAAATGCCAGTGTTACACGGGCTTTATCTGTTTTTGAGCAATTGGAAATGCATCAAACCCAAGCGCGGAATGGCATCTTGATCTATATTGCTTATAAAGATCAGCAGTGTGCGATCATTGGTGATAAAGGGATTGATCAATATGTTGCAGCTGATTTCTGGCAGCAGCAATGTGTAGAAATGACAGACTATTTTAGACAAGGCATCTATACGCAAGGCGTAGTGAAAATTATTGAAAATATGGCGAAATTACTGGCAAAACATTTCCCAATTCAACCAGATGATATTAATGAATTGGATAATGAGGTGATTATTAATGATTAAATTGCTAAAAAGTGCGGTGATTTTTTTCAGTATTTTTTTCTCGATAAATAGTTATTCTGTTGATTTTCCTGCATCTCCAAATCCGTTTCATTATGTCAATGATTACACAGGGACTTTAACCCCTTCAGAAAGACAATTACTTGAAAATAAACTGATTGCCTATTCTAAAGAAACCAGTTCGCAGATTGCGGTGGTATTAATTCCAACTACGGGAAATTATGATATTGCGCAATATAGCTTTGAATTGGGCGACAAATGGGGAATTGGGCGTAAACAGCTTAATAATGGCGTATTGATGCTGATTGCCGTAAATGATCGCAAAATTTTTATTGCCACAGGGCAGGGGCTTGAAGGTGCATTGCCAGATGCTTTCCTTGCGCAAATTATTCGCAATGTGATTACACCTGCTTTCAAACAAGGACATTATTCACTTGGCATTGATCGCGGATTGGATTACATCATTGCGGCAAGCAAAGGAGAATATGATCCTGCAAAAGATGAGCCAGAATGGACGGACTACATTCCTATCCTAATGATTGCATTATTTGTGCTAGTGGTGCTTTTTGGTGAGCTAAACTGGCGTCGCACGCCTTATATTAGCCCAACAACCAACCATAATGGTGAGATCTTGCGTAGAACTTCAACTATTCGCCGCAGAGGTGGTGGATTTGGCGGTGGTTTCGGCGGAGGCGGCTTCGGTGGTGGTTCTGGCGGAGGCTTTGGCGGTGGTGGCTTCGGTGGCGGCGGTGCTGGCGGAAGTTGGTAATACCCGATTATTTTACTCGGGTTATTGGTATCTCAAGCCCCTTATGCTACAATCAGCCCACTTAATTCAAAACGAGGATAATTATGGAAACCTTAGAACGTATTAAAAAACAAATTGCTGAAAACCCTATTCTTATTTATATGAAAGGCTCACCGAAATTCCCTTCTTGCGGATTCTCTGCAAGAGCGGTAGAAGCCCTAATGAATTGCAAAGTGCCTTTTGGTTATGTAGATATTTTGCAAAATCCAGATATTCGTGCAGAGCTACCAGCTTATGCAAACTGGCCAACGTTCCCACAATTATGGGTAGAGGGTGAGTTAATTGGTGGTTGTGATATTATTTTAGAAATGTATCAACAAGGCGAATTACAAACCTTATTAAGTGAAGTGGCAGCACGTCATCCACAACAATAAAATAAAAAACCTGACAATTTGTCAGGTTTTTTATTAATTTCGCATCGCATTTTTCATAATACGATCTTTGGCAACTTTCCATTCGCGATCTTTAATGTCATCACGTTTATCGTGTTGTTTTTTCCCTTTCGCAACACCAATTTTAATTTTTGCCCAAGGGCCTTTCCAATAAAGAGAAAGGGCAACAATGGTAAAGCCATCACGGTTTGCTTTGCCGAAGAGTGAAGCTAATTCTCGTTGTTTTAACAATAACTTACGCGTACGCGTTGGATCGCACACAATATGCGTTGAAGCCACGCTTAATGGTTGAATGGTCGCACCGAATAAATAAGCTTCGCCATTTTTGAAAATAATATAACTGTCGCTAATATTCGCTTTGCCTGCGCGCATTGATTTTACTTCCCAGCCTTGCAAGGAAAGCCCTGCTTCAATTTCATCTTCAATAAAATATTCGTGTCTAGCGCGTTTATTTAAGGCAATGGTATTTGATGTTTGTTTTGGTTTTTTCTTTGTCATTTTAATTAATTTATTCTGATAAAATTACCGCACATTCTACCCAATCTAGGGAAAAATCGCAAAAGCACTTGCGTTGCAAAGCGATCTTTATAACAATGAAGCATTAATTTTTGCATTGAGTAAGCATTGATGAAATATAAGAATTTACGCGATTTTTTGCAGCTGTTAGAAGAACAAGGCGAATTAAAACGCATTTCGCAAGAAATCGATCCTTATTTGGAAATGACCGAAATTTCCGACCGCACTTTGCGTGCCGGTGGGCCAGCGCTATTATTTGAAAATCCGAAAGGATTTGCAATGCCCGTGCTGTGCAATTTATTTGGCACGGCAAAGCGCGTGGCGCTTGGAATGGGGCAGAATGATGTGTCCGCCTTGCGTGAAGTGGGGAAACTGCTCGCCTTTTTAAAAGAGCCAGAACCGCCAAAAGGGTTTAAGGATTTATGGTCAACCTTGCCACAATATAAACAAGTGCTAAATATGCCAGCGAAAGTGTTAAGCAAAGCACCTTGTCAGGATATTGTACTCAGTGGCGATGAGGTGGACTTATACCGCTTGCCGATTATGCAATGTTGGAAAGATGACATTGCACCGCTTATCACTTGGGGGCTCACCATTACCAAAGGGCCGAATAAAAAACGACAAAATTTAGGGATTTACCGCCAACAGTTGATCGGCAAAAATAAATTGATTATGCGTTGGCTCTCGCACCGTGGGGGCGCATTAGATTTTCAAGAATGGAAAGAGCAAAACCCTGATAAACCTTTTCCTGTTTCTGTGGCATTAGGCGCTGATCCCGCAACGATTTTAGCAGCCGTAACGCCTGTACCTGATAGCCTTTCTGAATATGCTTTTGCAGGATTGCTGCGTGGCAACAAAACGGAAGTGGTGAAATCGGTGAGTAACGATCTTGATGTGCCAGCTAGTGCAGAAATCGTGTTGGAAGGCTATATTGATCCCAATGAAACAGCATTAGAAGGGCCTTATGGCGATCACACGGGTTATTACAATGAACAAGAGTATTTCCCAGTGTTTACTGTTACCCACATTACAATGCGACAAAACCCGATTTATCATTCCACTTATACCGGGCGGCCACCTGATGAGCCAGCGATTTTGGGCGAAGCGTTAAATGAAGTGTTTATCCCGATTTTACAAAAACAATTCCCTGAAATTGTGGATTTTTATTTGCCGCCTGAAGGTTGTTCTTACCGTCTTGCGGTGGTAACGATGAAAAAACAATATGCCGGCCACGCCAAGCGTGTAATGATGGGCGTTTGGTCTTTCTTACGCCAATTTATGTACACCAAGTTTGTCATCGTGTGTGATGATGATATTAACGCGAGAGATTGGAAAGACGTGATCTGGGCGATCACCACGCGTAGCGATCCTGCGCGCGATTGCACCATTGTGGAAAACACACCCATTGATTATTTGGATTTTGCCTCGCCGATTGCTGGGCTAGGTTCTAAAATGGGCATTGACGCCACCAATAAATGGCCGGGTGAAACTAACCGCGAGTGGGGCATTCCCATTAAAAAAGATCCTGAAGTAGTCAAACGCGTGGACGAAATTTGGGAAAGTTTACAGATTTTTAGCTAAATCTAGCTAGAAAGTGCGGTGATTTTTACCGTATATTTTTTTACGTATACTTAGGAAAGCATTATGAACAAACAATTCTCACCATTATTTGAACCTTATCGTTTAAATAATCAAGTTGAAATCAAAAATCGTTTAGTGGTTGCGCCAATGACGCATTTTGCCTCAAACCCTGATGGCACATTGAGCGATCAAGAGCGTCAATTCTTGCAACATCGTGCGCAGGATATGGGAATGTTTATCACGGCAGCAACATTAGTGTCTGAAAGTGGTAAGGCATTTCACGGTCAGCCTGAAGCCATTAAAGAATCTCAGCTTGAGAGCCTTTCACAAACTGCCGATTTGCTTAAAAAACAAGGCACAAAGGCTATTTTACAACTTCATCACGGTGGTAAGTTAGCATTAAATGAATTGTTAAATGGCAAAGATAAAGTTGCGCCTTCTGATGATGCCGAAACAGGCGCAAGAGCCTTAACTGAAGCAGAAATCGAACGAATTATTGCGGATTTTGCACAGGCTACCGATCTTGCGATTAGAGCGGGTTTTGATGGGGTAGAAATTCACGGTGCAAACGGCTATTTGTTGCAGCAATTCTTTTCTGCACAAAGCAACCAGAGAACGGATAAATGGGGCGGTGATTTGACTCATCGCTTACGTTTTCCATTAGCCGTGGTTGATGCAGTGAACGCAGTGCGCGAAAAATATCAGCAGCCTGAATTTATCATTGGTTACCGTTTATCGCCAGAAGAACCAGGGGAAAACGGCATTACAATGACGGAGACGTTAGCGCTTGTTGAAGCATTAGCACAAAAAACCTTGCAGTATTTACACGTTTCTTTATGGGATTTCTACAAGAAAGTACGCCGTGGAGGCGATACTCAAATGGCGCGTTTAGCCTTAATTCATCAACAGTTAAATGGCCGCTTGCCATTAATTGGTGTGGGGAATTTATTTACCGCAGAACAATTATTAGCCGCCTTGGATACAGGCTGGGTGGAATTCGTTGCCGTGGGGAAATCCGTAATGATTAATCCAACGTTAGCTACCTTGATTAAAGAAGGAAAAACGCAAGAAATTATCACCGCACTTGATCCAGAAAAAGCGGATCATTACGACATTCCAGATGTGCTGTGGAGCTTATGCGTTAAAGGCAGTCCTTGGCTTCCACCAGTAAAAGGGCAGGACTGGCAACCTGTAGATCTATAGATATGGATAAAAAAAATAGCAAGGAAATTTCCTTGCTATTTTTTATTGCGCATTAAGTTTAAGGCCGTTTAATCAAACGCTTACGCATTTTGATGTTGATCATTTCTACCACCACGGAGAAGCCCATCGCGAAGTAAATGTAGCCTTTTGGAATGTGGAAATCTAAGCCCTCACCAATTAACGCCACACCCACTAAAATCAAGAATGAAAGGGCAAGCACTTTCAGTGTTGGGTGCGATTCCACAAAATCGCCAATCGGTTTGGCAGCCAGCATCATTACGCCAACGGCAATAACAATTGCCAAAATCATCACGCCAATTTCGCTTGCCATTCCCACAGCGGTGATCACGGAATCCAGCGAGAATACAATATCTAAAATGGCAATTTGAATGAGTACGCTGAAAAAATTCACTTTTTTTGCCGCACTTTGGTCTTCGCCCTCTTCTTCTGGTGTCATTGCGTGGTGAATTTCGTGGGTACTTTTCGCCACCAAAAATAACCCACCCACGATTAAAATAAGATCACGCCCTGAAATTTGTTGCGAGAAAATTTCAAATAACGGCTCAGTGAGTTTCATTAACCAAGAAAGGGAAAGTAATAATAAAATACGCGTTGCCATTGCCAAGCCTAAGCCGATTAAACGTCCTGATTGGCGTTGTTGGGCTGGCAAGCGTCCTACCAAAATACTGATAAAAATAATGTTATCAATACCTAAAACAATTTCTAATGCGGTTAGGGTAAATAAAGCCACCCAAGCTTCGGGGCTGGCGATCCAGTCAAACATAATAAGTTCCTTATAGATTAAATCTAAAGCGAACAATGATATAGATTTCTTGCTTTAATGCAAAGGAAAATCAGCCATTTTGCTGAAATTGTTGCAGGATTTCGTGAGTGAAATTTTTGCGTAAATAAAAGCCGAGCGGTAAGGTGTCAATCATCTCTCCATTTCGCCCAATGCCTTTGGTTAGCGCTTTGCTATTTGCGCCTTTAGGGCGAAGTTGCAGCACCTCACCAAGGCGCGCGGTGATTTCATCAAGCCGACCAAATACGATATATTCCATTAATTCTTCCCAATCTTGCTGCAAACGTTGCTCTTGCTCAGGTGAGGGCTGCCATAAAATAGGCTGTCCAATATGACGTTCGGCAAGGGGAATGGTGCGTTCGCCTTCAATGGGAATCCACAGCACTTTGGATAATTTATGGCGAACGTGAGAAGACTGCCAAGTGATTCCGCTATTTTGAATCAGCGGCGCAAGGCTGACGAAGGTGGTTTCAAGGGGCTTGCCTTGTCGATTAATGGGAATAGTTTTGAGTTCAATGCCAAGGTGGGCAAAATCTTGTTCCGCTTTGCTGCCAGCAGTTGCGCCCAAGGCGGTTTCTAGCAGCATTCCCACCCAGCCTTTATCCCGTTTCAAATTGGGCGGCACAGTCATATTCAGCTCCTTGGCGACTTCACCAAAGGTGAGTCCTGCCAGCGATTGCGCAAGGGAGAGTAGGGCTTGTTCGGAGTTTGGGCTATTCATAAAGTGCGGTGCTTTTTTATCAAGTTTTTGTTAGCGTTGATACTTTTTCAATAATTTCTGTTTGACGTATTCCACGCCTTTATCTACATAAGCAATATTTTCTAACTGTAACAAATGGCGTTTGGCAGGCAATCCGCCGCCAAATCCCGTTAGCTGACGAGTTTTCCCTAACACGCGATGGCAAGGAATAATAATGCTAATTGGATTACTTCCCACCGCACCACCTACAGCGCGCACTGCTTTCGGCTTGTTAATGCGATTGGCTAACTCGCCATAACTTGTGGTTTCACCATAAGCAATTTGGCAAAGCTGCTGCCAAATGCTTTGCTGAAAAGGCGTGCCTTGTGGATTAAGCGGAATCCCTGCAAAATCTTCTTTTTCACCATTAAAATAACGGGTTAATGCCATCGAAACTTGCGCAAAGAGCGGGTGATTTTCCTGTAAAATCCATTTCGGATTTGGCGCAATTTGCTCAGCTTCTAAATCTAAATTAGTCAATTTGTTATCTTGGCTAATCATCAATAACCGCCCAATGGGGGATTGGTAATAGCAATAATAGATTTCGGACATTGGGAATTCTCTAAAACACGACATAAAAAAGCCTATCCAGTAGGATAGGCTTATTATAATCAAATTCGTGTAAATGCCTAGTTCTTTAATTAGAAGCTATAATTTACGTTTAGGCCGTAAAGGTTGGCGCTAGATTTTGAATTGTAGTTAGTTTTTACTTCAACTAAACCGCCAAGGCTTTGTGTTTCTGTGAAAGTAACTTTCTTACCGCGTAGGTGAGCAAAACCGAAGTCCACAGAAAGATCTGGGGTAAATTTGTAGGTCGCACCTAAGCTATACCAAGTACGATCAGTATCTGGAATTGATGTACTTGCGTGTTCAGTTGGTGCTGCGGCTTCATCGTAGGCAAGACCTGCACGTAGTGTCAATTTATCATTTACAATATAGCTTGCACCGATCGCAACACGAGTATTATCACGGAATTTTTCTTCTTTATGGAAAGCTACATTACCATTGCGAGAGCCTGCTGGCACGCTGTCATAAGTTGCGTGTAAATTTTTCAAACGACTCCACTCTGTATATTTGTAGCTATAATGTACTGCAAAAGAATCTGTTAATTGATGGAAACCAGAGATTTCCCAATAACCTGGTAAATTCAGTGTTAATGAGCCTGAACCAACATAAGGTCTAACCCCATAAGGTTGATAGCTAATGGCATAGCGATCTTTAAATTTCACATCAACTTTTGAGTGGTAAGCAATACCGATACGGTTTCTTTCATTCAACTCATAAACTAAGCCAGCATTCCAACCGAATCCCCAAGCACTTTTATCTTCAAGATGAGTTAGGACTGTTCCTTTTTCAACGCCTGCACCAATTGTTCTAGCTAATTGTGCATAAGCGCTAGGACTTGCAGCAACAGCATTTAATGCATCATCTAGGATACCTGCTGTACGTTCTACTTTAGCTTTTGCATAAACAGCATTAACACCTAAACCAAGGCTTAAACCTTGAGTTATACGGTATGCACCGCTTAAATTGAGATTTACTGCAGTTAAATCAGTGGTTCCACCAAAAACGCCAGCGCTATAATCACGATCATATTCACTTTTTAAACCAAAGTTTACATTCATTCCAGCACCCATAGCGAATTTATCATTGATTGGTGCAACAAAGTACATATTTGGAACAAGAGAACCTGGCACAACATTGTTGTTATCTGCTGATTGTGGACGAGTAACTGGCATACCACTCGCAGTAGTAGCGATTACCGTGCCATCAACACGAATTTTAGAATCGACATAAACCCCACCTGCACTAAATTGGTTGGTTTTAAATAAAGTCATTAAAGCAGGGTTGGTAGCCACCACAGAGGCGTTATCAGCAATAGCCGCTTCACCAGCATAAGCACGGCCAAGACCTGAGCTTGAAACTTCTGCTAATTGGAATGCAGCTGCTTGCGCACCTCCTGCAACAGCCAATAATGCAGAAGAAAGAAGTGTTTTAGTAAAAAGCGTTTTTTTATTCATAGTGAACCTTTTTGTTGTTCTGTTGTCTTTAAATAATCGCCTTGGATTGTAAAGAAAGGTTACTACTATCGCAAACAAATTCGACCTATGCCTTTACAGCTCTGACCAGTTAAGTTTCTGCAAATATAGTGAAAGTGCGGAGTTTTTGTAGAAATTTTTATAGGATAAAAAATAAAACGCCCCTTAGGGCGTTTTACCATTTCAATTTCACTTTTCAGTTATAAAAATGTCCATAACAAAATGGCCAATAATTGTGGTGAAATAATCCTTAAGAACATTACGAGTGGATATACAGTGGCATAAGAGAGTGCCGCAACACCGCTGTCTTCTTTAATCGCATTGGCAAAGGCTAAAGCAGGTGGATCGGTCATTGAGCCTGCGAGCAATCCGCATAAAGAGAGATAGTTTAATTTGAGATACAGCCGTGCGATAAGTGCGGTTGTCATTAATGGAATAAAGGTTATTAAAATACCATAGCCCATCCATTCAAGCCCAGAGCCATTAACGAGTGTATCCACAAAGTTACCGCCAGATTTTAACCCGACTACGGCAAGGAACAGAACGATGCCAATCTCGCGTAAGGCTAAGTTGGCACTTGGTGGCATAAACCAGTAGAGTTTTCCGATACTACCAATTCTGGCCAAAATCAGCGCGACCACTAATGGCCCGCCAGCTAAACCAAGTTTAAGTGCTACTGGGAAGCCTGGAATATAAAATGGAATGGAGCCTACAAGCACACCTAAGCCAATTCCGATAAAGACAGGAAGCATTTGTACTTGTTGCAGTTTTTGTTGCGCATTGCCGATTAATGCAATGGCGTTATCAATCACATCAGAGCGTCCGACAATGTGTAGTACATCACCAAATTGTAAGGTGGTATCAGCACTTGGCACAAGATCTACCCCTGCACGGTTTAGGCGAGAAATCACCACGCCATATTTTTGATGAATACCAAGGGATTTAATTTTTTTACCGAGTACTTTTTCATTGGTAACCACAATGCGCTCGGAGCGTAAATCCCCTGTGAGCGTGGAACGCGGCACATCAACTTCTTCGCCAATCACTAAACGCATTTTGCGTAAGGTGTGAGATTCCCCCACCAGATGCAATAAATCATCAAGGAAAATTTCGGTATCTGCGTTAGGAACACTCACATTCTCACCACGTTTTAGACGAGAACACACCACATCTTTACTTTCAAAACCAGGGATTTCTACCAACGGCAAACCATTTAAGTTAGGGTTAGTAACGCGTACGTTAATTGAGCGAAGGCTTTCTTTATCTTGCCCGCTTTCTTTTTGTGAACGAAGTGCTTCTTCATCAATTTTTATCTTAAAAAACAACCGCACTAGCCACATTGTGAGCAGAATTCCACAGATCCCAAAAGGATAAGCAACCGCATAAGCCATACCCATATGACCTGTGGTTTGCGTCATTCCTAATTCAGACAGAATTTGTTGCCCTGCCCCCAAAGACGGCGTGTTGGTTACCGCACCAGAATAGATCCCCAAAATAACATCAAGTGGCACTTCTGCCGCTTTATATAGCACCACTACACTCGCTGCACCGAGTAGTACAATAAGCATCGCTAAGCCATTGAGTTTTAAGCCAGATTCGCGTAATGAAGCAAAGAACCCCGGCCCCACCTGAATACCAATGGTGTAAACAAACAAAATGAGTCCAAACTCTTGAATAAAATGTAAGGTATGGGTGTCTAAATGCAGGCCATATTGATTGGTGAAGTGGGCAACAATAATACCACCAAATAGCACACCACCAATGCCTAAACCCACGCCACGGATTTTGAAATGTCCGATCCATAGTCCCACAACAGCAACCAGCGCAAGAATACTGATTGTGACTGCAATCTCACTCATAACAACCTCAAAAAATTTAATTTAACTGTAAAAATTATACCAATCTCTAGGTAGAAAGCATAAATTAAAGTTTAAAAGTTTAATCTACATCACATTTTTCTTGTAAGTGCGGTGATTTTTGCTTACATTTTTTGAACAAAGTTAAAATTTAGCTCTCTAACAAAGCAGAATTTTTATTCGCTTTTACTCGGAATTACAATAATGAATTGGTCAGAAGTCTTGTTATCTTCTTTGCAATGGATCTTGCAAAGTTTACTTATTGTCAGCATTGTTTTTACGCTTATTTTTAGTCTATTAGTAAAAACAACAGATTGGGCAAGTCAATTTTGGCGCTTGGCTCAACCTTATCTTTCAGTGAAAAAAAATTGGCGTCCGTTTGCTTACTTTTGGGTGATCATTTTCTTTAATTTGATCTCAGTGCGCTTGGATATTCTTTTTTCTGAATGGTATAACGCAATGTACACCAGCTTGCAGGAAATGAACGTAACGGTTTTTTGGCAACAAATGATCGTTTTTTCACTGCTCGCAACAGTTCACGTTTGTAACGTACTTTTAACCTATTACATCTCGCAACGTTTCACCATTCAATGGCGAACCTGGTTGAACCAACATTATTTAGACAAGTGGATCAAAAACCAAGCCTATTACAAAACTCAATATGGCATAACGCAGTTAGATAACCCCGATCAGCGTATTCAACAAGATATTGAATCCTATATCAGTCGCTCACTGAGCTTTGCCACAGGCGTGATTTCTTCTAGCGTTTCTTTAGTAGCATTTACCCTGATTTTATGGAATCTTTCTGGCCCAATGGCAATTTTAGGCATTGAAATTCCCCATATGATGGTATTTCTAGTGTTTACTTATGTGCTGATCACAAGTTTGATTGCCTTTAGAATTGGGCGACCATTGGTTAAGCTCAATTTTGCCAATGAAAGACTTAATGCAAATTATCGTTATTCTCTGATCCGCTTGAAAGAATATGCTGAAAGCATTGCATTTTATCGCGGTGAAAAAATGGAACAGAATCTACTGGTGCAACAATTCAACCGCATTATTGGCAATATTTGGCAATTAATTTACCGCACTTTAAAGTTATCAGGCTTTAATTTAGTGGTTTCTCAGGTTTCCGTGATTTTTCCATTGCTTATTCAAGCCGTGCGTTATTTTAACCAACAAATCAAATTAGGCGATTTAATGCAGACCGCACAAGCTTTCGGAAAAGTGGAATCGGCCTTGTCCTTTTATCGTAATGCGTATGATGATTTTGCCGCTTACCGTGCCGTATTGGATCGTCTAACTGGTTTTCAAACAGCAATCGAACAAGCAAGCCAACCAACAAAAATCCAATTACAACAAACCAATAGCCCATTGCAGGTTGAAAATTTAACGATTCAAACGCCAAATGGCGAAATGTTACTAGAAAATCTCACGCTGAATTTACAACAAGGGGATTATTTACTAATTCAAGGCGATTCTGGCGTGGGAAAAACAACCTTACTTCGCAGCTTGGCAGGGCTTTGGCCTTATGCAGAAGGAACTGTGAGCTACCCAACAGAACAAGCCCTATTTCTATCTCAAAAGCCTTATCTTCCACAAGGACGCTTAATCGATGCGCTTTATTATCCAGCATTAGCCGATGAAAATGTGGATTTCACAAGTATTGAACAGATTATGCAACAAGTAAATCTTGGCCATCTTAGTGATAGACTAGAACAAGAAAATGACTGGACACGAGTGCTTTCCCTTGGTGAGCAACAGCGTCTTGCCTTTGCCCGTTTATTATTGCATAAACCACAAATTGCTTTTCTTGATGAAGCCACCGCAAGTATGGACGAAGGGCTAGAAGACGCAATGTATCGCCTAATCCGAACCGCATTACCGAACACCACAATCATCAGTGTGGGTCATCGTTCTACCTTACAAATACACCACCCACTACAACTTAAAATCTTATCGAATAAAAAATGGGTGTTGTTAAAATGAAAAACAAATGAGGTGAAAATTTGACAAAATAGTACCGCACTTTTCGAGCCACTAAGGATAATCCTTAATAGTTTAGGTGACGCTTTGCACAGGAAAATAGGAAAGACTAGGCTTATGAACATAACCTAGTCTTTTCTATTTTATTTTGTGAAGCTGATCAAAAATTTCAGTTTTATTTCATAACAAAATAGAATAAAAGTGATAGAATTTTTGCGATTTACATATTAAAAGGAGTTGATATGAAACTTGATGAATTAGCTAAATTAGCTGGTGTTTCTCGCACAACGGTGAGCTATGTTGTTAATGGCAAGGCCAAACAATATCGCGTGAGTGATAAAACCATTGAAAAAGTGCAGTCGCTAATCAAAAAATACGATTTTAAACCGAATGCGATGGCGGCTGGGTTGAGAGCGGGAAAAACCAATACCATTGGGTTGATTATTCCTGATTTTGAAAATATGAGCTATGCGAGAATTGCTCATCAGCTTGAACAAAAGTTTCGTGAAAAAGGTTATCAGCTGTTGATTGCCTGTTCTAATGATAATCCAAATAATGAGATGGCTTGTGCCAAGCATCTTTTCCAACGCAAAATTGATGCGCTGATTGTTTCTACTTCATTGCCTGCGGATAATTTATTTTATCAGCAAAGTGAAGTGCCAGTTTTTGGTTTTGACCGTAAGATCAGCGGGGATAATGTGATCAATGTGCTATCTGATGATAGAAATGATGCTTATCGTTTGGCGCAGGATTTGTTTAAACAGCAATCTTTTAACAACGTACTCTTTTTGGGCGCGTTACCTGAATTGCCAACCAGTAAAGAGCGTGAATTAGGCTTTCGTGAGGCATTAAAAGAGCGGTCAGAAAATTCGGTAGAATTTCTTTATAGTGGACAATTCCACCGCGATTCTGCAGCGCAAACCTTTGAACAATGGCTTGTAACAAATTCGTTGCCAGATGCTTTATTTGTTACTTCCTTGACGTTGTTACAGGGTATATTCCAAGTGCTATTAAGACAGAACAAGGGGATTCCACAGCAATTAGTGATTGCCACTTTTGGGGATCACGAAATGTTAGAATTGTTGGGCAATAAAACCCTATGTGCGGTGCAAGATCATAAGAAAATTGCCGATAAATTGCTTAATTTAGTGTTAGAACGGCTTAACCATAAATCTGAATCAGAAAGCTTACCAGAACCAACTAAGGTATTGCGCGATTTAGTTTATCATTGCTAATCAGCCAAAGGCGGCGGTAGCGGTTCTGGTTTGCCTAAAAAGTGCGGTTCTTTTTCGATTAAAAGATCGAGCACCGCCTGTACTCTTGCGAAAAACTCGCGGAAACGTACAAAGGTATAACCACTCGGGTATTCCGCCGCAAAGCAGATTGCATCAATATTATGATATTTGGCAATGAATAAAGCCCGTTCACAATGAAAACGCTGTGTAATAATGGTGATGGAATGGGCTTTAAACACTTGATCGGCGCGGATCACAGAATCTAGGGTGCGAAATCCTGCATAGTCGCGATACATATACTCTTCTGGCACACCCATTTTTTTCAAATCTTTGAACATTGTGCGCGGTTCGTTATATTCCACTGTGCGGTTATCTCCGCTAAGCAGTAAATAATCTACTTTGCGTTCTTTAAACAGTTCACTTGCTGCATTCAAACGGTAAGAATAAAACAGATTTGGCGTGTTTTTAGCGAAATATTTTGATGTGCCTAGCACCAATCCATAAGGGCGATAGGGTAGTTTATTGATGTCCGTATAAATACCTTGGCGAACGTAAAAGCCGATTGCCTGATCGATCAGCACCAAAACGAAAACACACAAAAAAAGACAAAACAGACTGTATTGCAAAAATTTGCGTGGTAGATAGCTCAGCCACCGAAAAGAAAAAAGGTAACGGAAAAAGGATTTCAGCATAAAATTCGTATTTTTTTATTTCTTACTCATCAAAATAATAAAAAACACTAGTAAATTCAAGTAAATTTATTCTAAAATACGTCTAGAAGTTTAGACGTCTAAAATTTCTTGACAATGTATAGGGCTAAGGGTAGTTTATGTATCCTACCTTGGCAAGATCGCATCAATGAAGTAATGGATAGGCAATGGCAGTACAAACAGCAACACTCTTTACACAAACACCGCTCAACCTCACCTTAGGTGGGGAGCTTGGACATATTGATGTTGCCTACCAAACCTATGGAAAGTTGAATGCGGATAAAAGCAATGCAGTGCTGATTTGCCACGCTTTAACTGGCGATGCTGAACCCTATAATGATGACCCTAATCAAGCAGGTTGGTGGCAAAATTTTATGGGAGAGGGCTTGGCGTTGGATACGTCAAAATATTTTTTCATTTGCTCTAACGTGCTAGGTGGCTGCAAAGGCACAACAGGGCCTGCGTCAATCAATCCACAGACACAAAAGCCTTATGGCAGCCAGTTTCCGCATATCCTAGTGCAGGATATTGTCAAGGTGCAAAAAGCACTGATCGATTATCTTGAAATTCCCCATTTAAAAGGCATTGTTGGCGGTTCGTTCGGCGGAATGCAAGCCACTCAATGGGCGATTGATTATCCTGATTTTATGGATAATATCGTCAATCTTTGCTCTTCTCTTTATTTTAGTGCGGAAGCCATTGGGTTTAATCACGTTATGCGCCAAGCCATTATCACTGATCCTAATTTTAATAATGGTGATTATTATGGGGGTGAACCGCCCTCGCAAGGGCTAGCAATTGCGCGAATGTTAGGAATGCTCACTTATCGCACCGACATTCAGCTGGCCAAAGCTTTTGGACGCGCCACGAAAGTGGAAGGGCAGTATTGGGGGGATTATTTCCAAGTGGAATCCTATCTTAGTTATCAAGGTCAAAAATTTCTCGATCGTTTTGATGCCAACAGCTATTTGCATTTGTTGCGCGCATTGGATTTGTACGATCCTGCGTTAGGTTATGAAAGTGCAGAGCAGGCATTGTCGCGTATTAAAGCGCGTTATACTTTAATTGGCGTGACTAATGATCAGCTTTTCAAAGCCGTGGACGTGAGAAAAAGTAAAACTATGCTTGAACAAGCTGGCGTTGATTTGAGCTATCACGAATTTCCTTCCGATTACGGCCACGATGCCTTTTTGGTGGCTTATGATGCCTTTGAAAATCCGATTAGGCTTGGTTTAGAAAATCATCAGAAAAATCGCTAAAAAAACACCGCACTTTATGCAAAAAAGAGCGGTGTTTTCTCAATAAATTTTTCTACAACGGTTTATTTTTGATAGAAATACAACCCTTGGAATGTCTCAAGGGTGAGCTGGTTTGCCACTTGTGGCTGACTGGCTTGAATATGGCTGTTTTCGAGCAATGTCCATTGCTGATTTGCCAAATTCGCAGGCAGTTCAATTTGTTGTGGTTTACCGGTTAAATTGGCTAAAACTAACAATTTTTCCTCCGCACTTTCACGCAGATAAGTCCATACATCAGGTGAAGTTGGGTTGAGATCTTGATAGTTTCCCTCAATGAAAATCGGATATTGCTTACGTAAGGCGATGAGACGTTGATAAGTATAAAATACCGATTGTTCATCTGCCAGCGCGTGTTCCACGTTAATCTCTGCACGCCCAACGCCAATCCAAGGCTCAACTTGGCTAAAACCACAGTAGCTGTCATTGTTCCATTGCATTGGTGTACGGCTGTTATCGCGCGATTTTTGTGCCAAAATTTTCATTAATAGATCTTCGTCCATTCCCTGTTCACGCAGTTCGGCGAACATATTTAGGCTTTCTACATCACGATATTGACTGATTTCGGTGAAATTTGGATTGGTCATTCCGATTTCTTCGCCTTGATAAATATAAGGTGTGCCTTCCATTCCGTGCAGCACCATTGCGAGCATTTTAGCGGACTGTTGATGCCATTTGCCCTCATCACCAAAACGGGAAACAATGCGCGGCTGATCGTGGTTGCACCAAAAGAGCGCATTCCACGCTTTGTCGTGCATTCCTTGCTGCCAATAATTAAAAATTTGCTTTAATTCCACAAAATCTGGCTTGGCGTGTGTCCATTTTTCGCCATTTGGATAATCCACTTTTAGATGATGGAAATTAAAGGTCATTGATAATTCTGAGCCTTGGTTGTTGGCATATTGCTGACAATGTTCAAGGCTTGTGGAGGACATTTCGCCCACAGTCATCAGGTTACGCGGTTGGAACACTTCACGGCTTAATTCTTGCATAAATTCGTGAATGCGTGGACCATCAGTATAGAAACGGCGGCCATCACCTTGATTATCATTAGGAAAATCTTGGTTTTTGGAAACCAGATTGATCACGTCTAAACGTAGGCCGTCCACGCCTTTGTCCGCCCAGAAATGACAAATTTTTTGTAATTCTGACCGCACTTGTGGATTTTCCCAATTCAGATCCGCCTGTTCCGTGGCGAAAAGGTGTAAATAATGTTTGCCAACGCGATCATTCCATTTCCACGCATTGCCGCCAAATTTAGAACGCCAATTATTCGGTGGCGTCTTGGCATCATCACCACGCCAAATATAAAATTGATGATAAGGGCTTTGCGGATCCTGCGCCGCTTTGAACCATTGATGCTCCGTTGAGGTGTGGTTAAACACCATATCCATAATAATACGGATATTGCGTTGATGCGCTTGCTCAACCAGCTGTTCAAAATCTTGCATTGTGCCGTAAGTAGGATCAATAGCGCAATAATCGGCTACATCATAACCATTATCCACCTGTGGCGATACATAAATTGGCGTGATCCAAATAGCATCTACGCCCAGTTTTTGCAGATAATCTAAACGCTGAATTATGCCTTGCAAATCGCCAATGCCGTCGCCAGTGGTGTCTTGGAAACTTTTCGGATAAATCTGATAAATTACCCCATTTTTCCACCATTGCGGACGAGATTGCGTAGGCGAAAGTGCGGTGTTTTTTTCTGTCATTTTTTCACCCTTATTCTGGAAGTGTGTCATTTGCCGCACGGCGTTTATATACGATCATTGTTAAAATCAATGGCACAGCCACGGCCACTACCATTGCTAAAGCAAATACGCCCCAGAATGGTAATTGAATGGAAAGAATACCCGGTAAACCACCCACGCCGATACTGTTTGCCAACATGCCATTTAAGCCGCAGATTAAGCCTGAGAAGGCAGAACCAATCATTGCACAAAGCATCGGGAAGCGGTATTTCAAGTTGATCCCATACATCGCAGGCTCGGTTACACCAAGATAAGCGGAAATGGTGGCAGGTACGGAAATTTCACGCTCATTGGCTTTTTTGCTCACAATCACAATAGCTAACACAGCAGAAGCTTGCGCGATGTTAGAAAGGGCGATCATCGGCCAAACAGGCGTACCGCCAATGTTTTGGATCATTTGCATATCAATCGCAAGGGTGGTTTGATGAACGCCTGTGATCACCAATGGAGCATAAAGGAAGCCAAATAATGTCGCGCCAATCGGAGCGAAGCTACCGGTTAATCCTGCACGCACCACATAAGCCACACCATTACCAATTTCACGACCAATCGGCCCGATAATAGAATGAGCAAGGAACACCGCGATGATTAATGAGGTGACAGGCACGATCACTAAATTTAATGAGGCAGGCACAATACGGCGTAAACGAGTTTCGATCCAACCTAAAGCAAGACCAGCCAAAATAGATGGAATCACCTGTGCTTGATAGCCCACTTTATCAATGCGGAACCAACCGAAATCCCACATTTCAGGAATTTTGGCGCCGAGATCATAAGAATTCATTAATTGTGGTGAAACGAGCGTTACCCCAAGGACGATCCCCAAAATTGGCGAACCGCGCATTTTTTTCACTGTGGACCAACAAATTCCCACAGGTAAATAGAAGAAAATCGCCTCACCAATTAACCATAGGAAAGAATGGATTGTCGCCCACATCGGGTGGGTTTGCACCAAGGTTTTGCCATCGATCATCGGAATATCGCCAATCACATTGCGGAAACCTAAAATCAAACCACCACTAATTAAGGCTGGGAGAAGTGGAATGAAAATCTCAGCAAAATGCGAGATAAGTTGTTCATACCATTTCATATTTTGGCGTGCAGCCACTTTCGCTTGTTCTTTATTCGCTTCAGAAATTTGCGTTTGTTTTACTAATTCTTGGTAATAAAGATCCACTTCAGGCCCAATCACCACCTGAAATTGCCCCGCATTGGTAAAGCAACCTTTCACCATTGGCAAGGCTTCAATGCCTTTCACATCGGCAATTTCAGGTTGATTTAACACAAAACGCAAACGCGTAATACAATGCGTTGCTGTCGCAATATTCTCTTTCCCACCAATTAACTGGATTAATTGCGTGATATATTGAGGATTAATTTTCTTTGCCATAATTTTTCCTTTCGTCTAAAAAATGTTCGTGCGTATCTTACGCCTTTTTATTTTTCTCTCAGTGGGAACGTTCCCAATCTGTGATCTAAATCACATATTTAGATCAAAAATAGGGCAGTGATAAGATAAAAGGAAAATCAAGCAAAAGTGCGGTGGGAAATTTGGGGATTTTTGTAGGGAATACTTGGGAAAAGTAGATAAAAAATGATAGAATATGCCTTGCTTTTAATTATCTCTGTTGAAAGACATTATCCTGTTCCAAAGGGATTAAGATTGCAATGGGATTATTGCATTATATAAAAAATAAGCTCAATTTAGACTTAAATGAATTTATAAATAGTATTAGTGATTATAAATGATATATTTATTATGATGTTTAAGAGTAGAGGTGAATTATGATTTCTGAAACTGAAAAAGCAAAAAGACGTGAAGCGGTAGAATATGCAAAAGCCAGTGTTGGTTTAGAAGGAATTATTTTATCAAAAGAATTACTTGCTATTGCGGATAAGTATATTCAAGGTTTACTCACAAGAGAAGAATTTACAGAAGAGTATATTACAGCTGTTAGAGCTGGAGTCTAAATGAAAAATAGCTATTCTGAAGAAGAAATAAAGAATAAGTTATCATTTATTCGTTTATCTGAGTTAAGGGAAAATCCGATTAAAGGAAATTTCGATCTTGAACATTTAAAGAAAATAAATGATTATATTTTTCAGGATAGCCCTAATGTAGCTGGTAAATTTAGATCTGAAGTAAAGATTTATAGTGATGAACTGTGGCATAAAAACCGTAACTATCCTAAGTTTGGGGTGATTACGGTTTGTTATAGTTTAATGGATAAAAAGAGCATTAAAGAAGCTGAAAATGTTTTAAGATCCATAAATATTGAGCGTATGAAAGAGCTAAGTCAAAGTGATTTTGCTAAAGAATTAGCTGATATATATAAAAAACTTGACTACTTTCACCCATTTCCTGATGGAAATAGTCGAACACTTAGAGAGTTTACTCGTACATTATCTGAAGAAGTTGGATTTAAGTTAGATTGGAGTAAACATAATCAGCAAGAAATTTATTTAGCTAGAGATTTTGAAGTTAATACAATATCCTTATCAAAAGTATCAGATCAAAATCAAAAGTTTTTCATTGATGATGAAATTGAGGCTATTTTAAAGCACCCCAAATATAAGCCATTAGAAGATATTATCAATGACTCTTTGAGCCCATTAATATGAGGGCAATAGAAAAATTATTGGGTTTATTTCTCGTTTAATAAAGAACAATCTGAAAGACTAAGTAAGAATTTTATGATGTGCTAGTAAATAGTGTAAAAGCCGACGAATTACTAAAGAAAAATAACACCCTATAGCAGGAATTTTTGACTAATGGGATATTTTAGAAAATAGAAAAACTTCAAACACATTTAAAAAACCTAAACCACCCCACAATCAATACAACTCGCCTTAATTTCCCCTTTTTTTAACAAACAAAATAGCTGTTTAACCGCTTGTTTGCCGGCGGTGGTGAAGCCGAGATCCACGCTTAGGGTTTGTGGGAAAAGGAATCGCAATAGTGGGTTGTTGCCGATGCCGGCAACGCTGATATGAGTGATTTGATGTTCTTGCAGCCATTTTACCACGCCGATTGCCAAGGTGTCGGTGGCGCAGACAATGGCGGAAATTTGCGAAAAATCCACCGCACTTGCTAATTGATAAGCACTGTCGTAGCTCAGCTTACCCAGTACAGCATTGGGCGTAAGCTGATGATCTTGGCAAAAGCGAAGATAGGCTTGATGACGCAAATAACCTGTGGTCATATCGCTTTCTTGCACACCCAGATAAGCGATTTTTTGATGACCTTGTTGCAGCAGTTTTTCTAGCAGCAGGGTTACGGCGCGTTGTTCATCATAATAGACGCAAGAAAATTGCGGATAATGGCGTGCGATGACCACTAATTTTTTTTCCCAACCTTGCAAATTTTGTTCTTCTAAATCTGAAAAGGCAAATAAAATGACGCCATCAACACGGCGCTGTTGGAAGAACTTGAGATGTTCCTGCAAGCGGTGCATTTCCATTTGGCTTTCCACAATAATTGGCTCGCAATTTGCTGCGTAGAGTAGGGGCAGCATTGCAGAAAGGGCTTGGTTTTCCGCATTGGAACTTAAGCGCGTAACGATAATGCCAATCATTGGGTTGCCTTGCCCACGCATTGCCCGTGCAGATTGAGAAGGGGTAAAGTTATGGGCTTGAATAATGGCTTGAATTTTCTCGCGCGTTTCGGCACTCACCTTGCTGTCTTGATTTAATACGCGGGAAACCGTGGATTTCCCCACGCCAGCCAAGGCAGCAATATCTTTAATCGTGAGTTTTTTTGCCATTATTCAATCCTGTGAATGGGGTAATATCCTAACTATTTAAGTGCGGTGCTTTTTTGCAAAATTTTCATTTCGTGATGATGAAACTGTTGTACTAAATCCGCCACGTTTTTGCCATCTGGCAAGGTTAAGTTAGGCGCAATATCATACAACGGTACGATCACAAATTCGCGATGTTGCATATCATAATGGGGAACGGTTAAGCGTTCAGACTGAATAATTTCATCGCCGTAAAGCAGAATATCCAAATCTAAGGTGCGTTCGCCCCAACGGCGCAGCCGCACACGCCCTTGTTCTTGCTCAATGCGTTGTAATTGATCGAGCAAATCCAATGGCGCTAATGCCGTGGTTAAGCAAGCGACCGCATTCACATAATCAGGTTGATCCTGTGGCCCGAGTGGCTTGCTTTGATAAAAATGGCTAACTGCCGCCAGTTGCGAATGGGGCAGTTGTTGTAACGCTTGCAGCGCGTTTTCTAGCTGTTGCACTGGGGTGGCCAAATTGCTGCCTAAAGCGATATAAACCTGTTTCATTATGCGGTTGGCTCTTTCTGCGTTTTGCGTTTTCTTGGGCGATAACGTTTTTTCTTTGGCGTTGGGTGAAGTTTTTGATGAGCTTTCACCAAGGCGTTGCGCTGTTCTTCATTACTAAATTGATATTCGTGCCACCAAGTCGCTAACTCAATGGATTCGCCGCCTTCCACTTGTGCGCGCATTGCTAGCAAATCAAAGGCAGCGCGGAATTTCGGGTGTGCCATTACACGCATTGGTGCGTTGCCATTGCGTTTTAGCAGCTGTAATTGCAAGAACCAAATATCACGAATTACCCCCGTATGGCGGCGTGGTGCGGCAAGGCTTGTGGCAAGCTGATCGAGAATTTCATTGCTGGCTAAGGCGTAAGCATCGTGATTATTTAGGCCGCCTTCATTTTTCAGCACTTCCACTTTTTCTCTTAATGGATACCAGAAGAAGCAGGCAAACAAAAAGGCTGGATTAATGCGCAGTTTGTCCGCGATGCGTTCATCTGTTGAAGTGAGCGCAGTTAAAATCATTCGCTCGGCAAAGCTATCTTGTTTTTCCGTGAAATAAGGCATTAGCGTTGGGAAAAGCTGATCAAACAAGCCATATTGACGCAATAAATGATAGGTTTTCACGCCATTGCCTGTTTGCAATAATTTTTGTGCTTCATCATATAAGCGAGCAGGCGGAATATTGCGTAATAGATGCGCCATTTGCTTGATTGGCGCTTCCGTTGGCTTTTCCAAAAACATATCCAATTTTGCCATAAAACGAATGGCGCGCAGCATACGCACGGGATCTTCTTGATAACGAATAACAGGATCGCCAATTAAACGCAATTTACCTGCTTTGATGTCTTCAATGCCGTGGTAGAAATCACGCAAAGTGTTGTCTTGTGGGTTGTAATAAAGGGCATTAACGCTGAAATCACGGCGTTCTGCATCTTGTTCTAGCGTGCCGTACACATTATCACGCAGCAACATTCCTTCATCACTTTGCTTAGATTGGCGTTCATTATTGTGTTCAGAATGGTTGGCGCGGAACGTGGCCACTTCAATAATATCACGTCCAAACATCACGTGTGCCAAGCGGAAACGGCGGCCGATCAAACGGCACTGACGTTGAAAAATTGCTTGAATTTGTTCAGGACGGGCATTGGTGGCAACATCAAAATCTTTCGGTTTTTTATCAAGTAACAAATCACGCAAACAGCCGCCCACCACATAGGCTTCGTAACCGTTACGTTGTAATTTTTGCACCACAGTTAAGGCATTTTTGCTGATCATTCTTGGTTGAATGCCATATTGTGAAGCTTGAATAAGGTGTTTTTGATAGCGATGAGAAGATTTGCCTTGCGCTTTATTTTCTTTCGGCTCGACATATTCTACGAAATGCGCAGCGGGTCTAGCCTTGCTACGGCTGGATTTGGTATTTTTTTTATTTGCTCGTTTAGGCGAAACCTTTTTGGTGTTGGTTTCTTGTGTTGCATTATCTGCTTTTTTCTTAAACAGATTTTTAATTAAGGTTAAAATAGCGAACCCCTTGCTTGAAAAGCGTAAATAAAATTAATGAAAAGTGCGGTCAAAAATCACCGCACTTTTTAATTTAAGCCTGTATTTTAACAGCAAGCTAATTAGCCTACCATTTGTTTTTCACGAATTTCAGATAAGGTTTTGCAATCAATGCAAAGATCAGCTGTTGGACGTGCTTCTAAGCGGCGAATACCAATTTCAATACCGCAAGAATCGCAATAGCCGAAATCACCTGTATCGATTTTTTTCAGTGTATGCTCGATTTTTTTCATTAACTTACGTTCACGATCACGGTTGCGTAACTCTAAGCTAAATTCTTCTTCCTGTGTCGCACGGTCGGCAGGATCAGGGAAGTTTGACGCTTCATCTTGCATATATGCCACGGTGCGAGAGGTTTCTTCTTGAATTTGCGCACGCCACGCTTCAAGAATTTTTCTAAAGTGAAGAATTTGCTCATCATTCATATATTCTTCACCTTCTTTTGGTTGATAAGGTTCCACTCCAGCTAAAGCTAATAAACTTAAAGAGGATTGAGTCATTGGTATCTCCTAATAGTAATTCATCCATTTTAACTTAGTATAACTGACCTTATTATCACCATAGGAATAGCAAAATTCAGCTATATTTTTGACCGCACTTTTGCGTTAAGTTAAGACTTTTCGAGGCAAGCCTAATTCCATTTCAAAATTAGGCGCTTTTTAAAGAGCGGTATAAATATCAGAAGTTTGAGAAATTAGCAAATAAATTTACGCAAGATAAAAAATTTTTACACAATAAATCTCAATTTTGCGATCCAGCTAACAAAATGCGCGCCTGCAAAATGGCGTATGATGCGTAAAACTATAAAAAATGCTAGACAACCTTTGAGTTAGGCGAGTATCTTTTAAGAATCATTTTTTAAATAAAAAGAGGGGGCAAAAATGCAAAATTTTTCATTAATAAAAACAAAAGGTTATATTAATGGTGAATATGTAGAAAATGCAGATGGGAAAACTTTTGCAGTGTTGAATCCGGCAACGCAACAAGAAATTTGCCAAGTGGCAGATTTAGGCGTGGCAGAAACGGAGCAAGCCATTTTTGCGGCGGAACAAGCGCAGAAAAAATGGAAACAGGTGTTACCGAAAGAGCGAGCCAATATTTTAACCCGTTGGTATGAACTGGTGTTACAACATCAAGAAGAGCTTGCGCAAATTATTAGCTTAGAACAAGGTAAGCCCATTACTGAAAGCCGTGGCGAAGTGCTTTATGGGGCGAGTTTTATTCAATGGTTTGCAGAAGAAGCGAAGCGAATTCAAGGGGATATGCTGCCTTCAGATAAAAGCAATCATCGTTTAATGGCGATGAAACAGCCTGTTGGTGTGGTGGCCGCCATTACGCCTTGGAATTTCCCGAATGCGATGATTACGCGAAAAGCCGCACCAGCCTTAGCTGCAGGCTGTGCTGTTGTGTTAAAACCTGCGCCAGAAACGCCATTATCCGCCTTAGCCTTGGCAGAATTGGCAAGCCAAGCAGGATTACCAAAAGGCTTGTTGAATGTGATTCCTACCACACAAGCGGTGGACGTGGGCAAAGTGCTGACAGAAAGTCCAATTATTCGCAAATTGACCTTTACTGGCTCAACCAAAGTGGGCAAATTATTAATGGCACAATCGGCGAGTACGGTGAAGAAATTATCCTTAGAACTAGGGGGCAATGCGCCTGCTTTGGTGTTTGATGATGCAGATTTAGACAGTGCGGTGGAAGGTGTATTTGCCTCTAAATTCCGTAACGCAGGGCAGACCTGTATTTGCACCAATCGTATTTATGTACAAGCAGGAATTTATGAAGCCTTTGTGCAAAAATTCTGTGAAAAAGTACAACAAATTAAACTGGGCGAAGCCAATCAACCAAATGTAACAATGGGGCCTTTAATCCGCCAAAGTGCTGTAGAGAAAGTACAACGTCACATTGATGACGCCCTACAAAAAGGTGCTAAACTGGTGCTTGGTGGTAAACCTGCTGATCTTGGCGGAACATTTTTCCAACCTACCGTTTTAACAGATGTTAATCAGACAATGCTAGTTGCCAAAGAAGAAACCTTTGCGCCTTTAGCACCGATTTTTAAATTTGAAACGGAAGAACAAGCCATCGCAATGGCAAATGACACGGAATTTGGCTTGGCGGCTTATTTCTTCACGCAAAATATTAACCGCATTTGGCGCGTGGCAGAAGCCTTAGAATATGGCATTGTAGGCATTAACGAAGGCTTGGTGACCAACGAATTTGCCCCATTTGGCGGTGTGAAAGAATCTGGCATTGGTCGAGAAGGCTCACACTACGGCATTGATGAATTTTTAGAGCTAAAATATCTTTGTTTAGGCATAAAATAAATAGGCTAAAGATAAAATAAAAAAATAAGGGGCTGTGTTGCCCCTTTTTATTTTAATTATGCCGTTAGATCTTTAATCAAAATTTTAGATCGGCGCTGGTAATTATATTTTTCTCTTTTTTCTACGGGCAGATCTTCCACCTGAGCTAAATAAAATCCACGTTCTTGGAACCAATGTACCGTGCGTGTGGTGAGTACAAATAACCGTTCAATGTGCTGTTCTTTGGCGCGTTTTTGAATGGCTTCCAATAAAATATCGCCACGGGAAGAGTTGCGATAATCTGGGTGAACGGCAACACACGCCATTTCTGCCATTTTTTCTTGCGGATAAATATTGAGCGCTGCACAAGCAATGACCACGCCATCACGATCAATAATGGTGTAGTTGGAAATTTCCATTTCTAGCTGCTCGCGAGAACGTTTGACCAAAATCCCTTGCTGTTCCAATGGATAAATGAGTTCCAACAAGGCAGGAATATCAGCCACATTTGCAAGACGAATGCTTTCTGAACTTTCCATTGAAAGCTGTGTTCCCACGCCATCTCGGGTGAAGAGTTCTTGCAGCAATGAGCCGTCTTCTTCATAACTTAACAAGTGCGAGCGCTTCACACCTGCACGGCATACTTCAATGGCCGCCTGCAAGAAACGAGCTTGTGAGCTGTGATATTTATCTTGCGAAATAAAGCGGCTTAAATATTGCTCCGCATCTTGCGGTAGTAAATCGGCAATGGTTTCTTGCTGATCATTTAAAATCCCTTGCGTATCAGAAAAGGCAATGAGTTTTTCTGCCTTAAGTTTGATTGCCACCTGCGTTGCCACTTCTTCAAAAGGTAAATTAAAGGTTTCTCCCGTTACAGAGGGGGCGATGGGGCCGAGTAGCACTATAGAGCCTTGATCTAATTGTTGCTGAATTTTCTCGCTATCAATACGGCGAATTTTGCCACTGAGCTGATAATCTACGCCGTCATCGACGCCAATGGGTTGCGCCAAAATAAAATTGCTGCTCACCACATTGATTACCGCAGAATGAGGCAGACGCAAAGAAAGGCGCGCAGCAATATCATAATTTAATTTGCCCACCGCTTGTTTCACCACATCAAGGCTGTGAGGATCGGTAATGCGAATATTTTTATGATAAGTTGGCATAATGCCTTGCTGTTCAAGGAGCTGATTAATTTGCAATCTTGCGCCAAACACAATGGCTAATTTAATGCCAAGGCTGTGGAGTAGGCTAATGTCATTGATAATATTGATAAAATTTGGGCTGGCAATGGTATCGCCATCAAGCATAATCACAAAGGTTTTGCCTCTGTGCATATTGACATAGGGGGTGGATTGTCTAAACCACTGTACGAGTTCGGTGCTGCGCATAACTTCCTTTTCTTATAATTATTCATTTAAAGTGAATTTATATTCATTTTAAAAAATATGCAAGGAAAATTTTGCAGAGATAAAAAATGCGGTGAAATTTCACCGCACTTTGTGTTTATGGAGATTAGTTTACTACGTTGAACTGTTCTTTCATTAACGCAGCGAAGTCGGTGTAGCCGCCTACTGGTTTTTCATCAATGAAAATTTGTGGCACAGTTTCAACAGGTTTGCCTACTGAAGCAGATAAATCTGCTTTGCTGATGCCTTCTGCGATAATATCCACATAGCGGTAGTCAAAATCGCTTAAAGTTTCTTTTAATTTGTCAGCAAGCTCTTTTGCACGCACGCAATAAGGGCAACCAGGGCGACCAAAAATAACAACGAACATAATCATTTCCTTCTGTTAGGGCCAAGCACATTGGCTAGATAAAAATGCAAATAGACAAAATGCTTAGCAAGATAAAAAATTGTGCAAATTGTACTGATTATGGCAAAAAGAATAAAGGAGTTTTTTAGCATTGTTGTAATTGGTGTAATATATCAAAATAACTGTTTGAGAGCCTTGTAGCCGAAGTAGGAAAAAATGAAATTATTAATGTTATGCCGTGAGCCGCGCCTTTATAGTTGCCAGCGTTTAAAAGAAGCCGCGGAAAGTTGCGGACATCAAATGGATATTCTCGATCCCAATCGTTTTGTGCTAAAACTCAGCGAAAATGCACCGCACTTTGATTTATATTATCAGCCAAATCGCGAAGCTGAGCCTTATTTATTGCCCGATTATGATGCTGTATTGCCGCGCTTTGGCTCGGCGAGTACACAAATGGGTTGTGCCGTATTGCAACATTTTCAGGCAAAAGGGGTGGCTTGTTTAAATGACGTTGAGCCTTTTCTTAAAGCGCGTGATAAATGGTGGAGCTTGCAGATTTTAGTTCAGCATGGCATTGCCGTTCCTCCTTCTTTACTGGCTGGCAGTGAAACGCGGGCGAAAGAAAGCCTTGAATTGATTGGCTCGCCAACCATTTTAAAAACCTTGAGTGGATCGCAAGGTATTGGCGTGATCTTGGCGGAAAGCCAAAGTAGCGCCAGTAGCATTGTGGAAACCTTAAATCATTCTGGCGTGCCTGTGTTAATGCAGCAGTTTATTAGCGAAGCGCAAGGGGGCGATGTGCGCTGTTTTGTGGTGGGCGGAAAAGTGATCGCCACAATGGAACGCAAAGGGCAAGCAGGCGAGTTTCGCGCCAATATTCACCGTGGAGGAACGGGCGAGCAAGTGTGGCTCAGTGAGCAGGAAAAACAAATTGCCCTTACCGCCACGCAAGCCTTAGGCTTAGATGTGGCGGGGGTGGATCTAATTCGTTCGCATCAAGGCTTGCTGGTGTTAGAAGTCAATGCTAGTCCTGGCTTAGAAATGATCGAAAAAACCAGCGGTTTGGATATTGCGTTGCAAATGATCTTGTATTTGGAGCGAAAAAGCCAAGCCAGATCGAAACATAACGAATAAATTATCACCAAATGTGTTGAAAATTTCCGTTTAAAAAATAAGGGAAATTGCTTAGTTTTTCTTTCTACTCAAGATGAAGTGCTAGATGCTCAGCGTAGCGCGGAAACCCTTTCTCCTTTTTATGAGGTGATTTGGGACGAAAACGAAGGTCATAAATTCAAAAAAATTTCGCAACATTTACAACAAATTAAAGCCTTTAAAGCGGCATAAAATAGGGCGGATTGAAATTATCCGCCATAGCTATATTTGGGATGAATATAATAAAAAAGCTCGCAATTGCGAGCTTTTTGGTTATTTTGTATTAAGTTGGTTATTCATTTTAATTGCAAAGGCTAGACTTGCAACGGCAAGAATAATTAGTCCGATGGTTAATCCCATTTAGTCCTCCTTGTTTTCTGCGAGTTTGCGACAAATTCTTGCACCCCATATAGTGCTGTAGGCACTAATAACGAGAGCAACGAGGTTAATGCCTTTTTGTAATAATGGATCGTTGTTATACAGTATCACAGGTACAGCTAAAATAGCAACCTTTGCGATATCATCGCACGTTTTTGCCCATGCTTCTAATGTTCCTTTCTCATAAGGTTTTTTGAATATGTTAAACATTGGCTATTTTCTCTTCTCTCTTCTCGTGTCGATTGTTATTTATTGTCTAAACCTCTTCCTGTTTTTGTAGGTCAAGCTCAAATTGTGGCGGAAGTTGAGGGTTGATTTCATCTTCATTAAGCTTTTCCACATCGGGGGTTGGCAAGAGCTTTTCATTATCACTATGCGGGCTTTTTTCTTTACCTAATAGCTGTGGCAAGATTTTGCTGTAACTGCCTTTTGGCGATAAGGCACTGCTGATAAACGCACGGTTAAAATCATCGCCAAATTCCTTGTCTAGTACCGTGTCATTTAAAATAAAATAGCCTTTGTTTGGCAAGGCAATGTAGCTTAACACATCTTTAGGCGAGAAATCGGGAAAGATTTTTTGTAGTTCATCTAACCAATTATCTGTATCGCCTTCCACCTTAAGGGATTTCATTTCTTTGATTAAACTAATGGCGAAACTTTTGCCTTCCACGGGTTTGTCAAAGTTGAATGAGAGCATTAAAGGACGTTGATTTTCTTGATAATTTCCCGTTTCTGAATAGAGGCTTAGGGTGTAAATTTGAAATGGCCCCCAGTTGTAATCCGCATTGCCCACCATTTCCCAATCCGCCCAAAGTGCGGTGGAAAATAAGGCAGAAATTAAAAATGCGACAAGTTTTTTTTTCATTCTTCTTCCTGATAAATTGCTTGTGGCGATTATAGCAAGTTTTTTATTTTCGACAGATTTAATTTGTACAAGTTGCCAAATTTCGCACAATTTGCTCAATTTGTTTTAAGCCATTTAAGCGAGTATTGCTTAATCGTTGAGCAATGCCTAGCTCATCAAAATAAGCGGTCAAGTCAAAAGATTGTAATTGTTCTGCGGTTTTGCCGTTAATTTCTTGCAAAATTAGCCAAAGCAAGCCGTTAATAATGCGCGCTTCACTAAAGGCGTTAAACATAAAAGTGCGGTCGTTTTTTTCTTCAAATTTAAACCAAACTTTGGCTTCGCAACCTGAAATAGGCTGCATTTGGGTGAGCGTTTGTTCATCAGGGCGAGAGAGATTTTTTCCGCTTTGAATGATGAAACGGTAGCGATCTTCCCAATTTTTGGCGTTTTTAATTTCTGTTCTCATTGCGTTAATCTAACAAGGCTAAGGCGTTATTCAACGCGTTAAAAAAGTGTTCAATATCTTGCTCATTATTGTAAGGGGCAAGGGAAAGGCGTAATGTACCACGTTGTCCGAGCCTTGCCAAATAAGGTTGAGCGCAATGTTCGCCAGCGCGCAATGCGATGTTTTGTTCTGCCAAAAGGGTAGCGAGATCAGAAAGATCAATATGCTTAAATAAAAAGCTAATAATTGGGCTGTGATCGCCATAAGTAAAAAGCTGGCAAGCAGGATATTGTTGCAAGCGTGTGATGATTTTTTCGCTTAATTGCGTGACATACTGATGTGCGGCATTGTTGTCCCATTTTTCCAGCCATTCTAACACCGCATTAAAACCGATTACACCAGCAATATTCGGCGTGCCAGCTTCAAGCTTATAAGGTAATTCGGCAAATTCTGTTTGCTGTGCGCTGACTTTCTGCACCATTTTGCCACCAAATAATAAGGGCTGAAGTTGATTAAGTGCGGTCAATTTTCCAGCCAAAACACCAAGCCCTGTTGGGCCATAGATTTTGTGTGCAGAAAAGGTGAGAAAATCTACGTCAAGTTGTTGTAAATCAAGGGAAAGATGATTAATCGCTTGTGCCGCATCGGCTAAGATGAATGCGTTACTTTGGCGGCGAATAATCGGGATTAAATCAGCCAACGGCTGCACCACACCCGTTACATTGGACATCATCGTCAAGGCAACAATTTTGCAGTTTTTTTGCACCGCACTTTTTAATGCACGATCATCAATAACGCCGTTAGTCTGCAATGGCAGAACGATCAATTTCGCCCCAGTTTTTTGGCTTAGCTGCTGCCAGCTGACAAAATTGGCGTGGTGTTCTGCTTCGCTGATGATGATTTCATCTTGTGGTGTAAGCTGTGGTAGCAGGCCGTTCGCCACTAAATTAATGGCGTGCGTGGAGCCTGATGTCCAAATAATACTTTGTTCGCTTTCTGCGTTGATCAGCTTTTTTACTCTTGTGCGCGCTTGTTCATAGCTTGTGGTTTGCTGTTCGTCATATTGGCTACGATGTACCGATCCTGCGGATTGATAGAAAGCAACGGTGGCATCAATCAAGGCTTGTGGTTTTAAGCTAGTGGCGGCGCTGTCTAAATAAACGGCAGCGTTAGGTTGTTGAAAATAAGGGAAATTTTTCCGAAATTCAGCGGGGTTAAAAGCCATAGAATGATCCTTTTTCTTTTTGTTGGCGTTTTTGTTTACGCTGTTCGCGTTGCATTTTTCGCCATTGTTCGGGGTAAATCGGTTGCGGATCTTGCCATAAACCGACACGTTGTGCGCGTGCCTGTTGCTGTGCGTGAAAATAGCTTTGATCGCGCGCATAACGCTCATACACCCACACCATTCCTAGTTTTACCATTGCAAGATTGATATTTTGCCCTTGTAGGTTATACACCGTGGCAAGCGTACGTTGATAGCGATCATAGCCTACAATTTGCAGCTGAACCGCTTGCTTATGAATCAGGTTGGCTAAGGTTTGGCGCGATTTATTACCAAAGGGTTGTTTCTTTTCTGGCGCATCAATGCTGTCTAAACGGACTTTGATTTGTTTGTTATTTTCAAGCAAACAGCGAAAGGTATCACCATCAGAAATACCAACCACACGGCAAATTAAGCTACGCTGCGTTGCGGCATTTGCATTAGTGAACGTGCCACTCAGTAAAATAGCAGCTAAAAGGGAATAATTGATTATTTTCATTTTTACTAAGAATCTTTTCCTGAAGCCATAAGAATTTTGCCTTATTGTAGCAAAAGTCATAACAAAACGAATAAAATAAGAGTAAAATCAACAAAATTGACGATGTACCTATTGTTGGGGAGCAAATGTTAAAGCTGTTTTACTTCTTACGCAGTGTGGCTATTTTGTATCTAATGCTGTTGTTAGGCGAGTTGATTGTCTATTTATTGCCTTTGGGCATTCCAGCCAGTATTTGGGGGCTGGTGCTGTTATTTTTATGTTTGAGTTTGCAGATCATAAAAGTTCATTGGATCTTGCAAGGCACAAGGCTGATTAATCGTTATATGGCAGTGTTATTTGTGCCGATTAGCGTTGGCATTATGGAATATTCGGAATTACTGATTAAGCAAGCAAAGGTGCTGTTAATTCCCAATATTATCGCCACGTTTTTAACCCTAATTTTGATTGCGTGGTTATCGGATTATTTGTTTGCACAGCGATCTTTTCGTAAATTGCGTCAGCGGGTATTAAAACAACGTGGGAGAAGCAAGCAATGATTAATGCTTATTCTTTACTGACCATACTGGTTTTTGCCTTGGCGGTGCAAATTGGTAAGCGCTTGAGATCTATTGTATTTAATAGTTTTGTATTAACCATTGCAATGTTGGTCGGCCTGTTGGTGCTATTTAAAATTCCTTATGTAGATTATATGGCTGGCAATGCGCCACTGAATAATTTATTAGGTTTAAGCGTGGTGGCGCTCGCCTTGCCGTTATACGAACAGTTAGGCCAAATTAAACAAGATTGGAAAATTATTTTATTTATTACCGCACTTGCTTCGGTTTTATCAATGTTTAGCGGTGCGTTGTTGGCTTGGTGGCTAGGGGGCGATTTAAACCTCATCGCGACAACCTTGGCGAAATCTGTTACCACGCCAATTGCAATGGAAATCACCAATACTATTGGCGGAATCCCTCCGGTAACAGCAGTGGTGGTGCTAGTGGCTGGTTTGCAAGGTTCAATGTTTGGCTATTTTGTGCTGAAATTATGTAAGGTGAAATATCTGCAATCTATCGGTTTGTCTGTTGGGGCGGTTTCGCACGTTTTGGGGATGGTAAGTTGTATGGAAGTGAACCCTAAAGCAGGCAGTTATGCGTCTATTTCACTGGTTTTATGTGGCATTATGAGTTCTATTTTTGCGCCACTGATGTTTAAAATTGTTTCGTTATGGATAACATAGAATGAATAATATAAGTAATCCTTGGCTAGAACGGGTGAATCCAGATAGTCCACGAGAAAAAGATCACCGCCCGCCATTTCGTCGTGATCGTGGACGTATTTTGCACAGTGCAGCGTTTCGCTGCCTGCAAGCTAAAACGCAAATCCACGCCGTGGGTGAAAATGATTTTTACCGCACGCGCTTAACCCATTCTTTGGAAGTTGCCCAAATTGGTAGTAGCTTGGTGGCGCAGCTCAAATTCACCGAAGCATTTGCCCATTTAGCCGAACAATTAAAGACGGATAAAAGCCTTTTACAAAAACAGCTAAAGCCCTTATTGCCTTCCAATGATCTGATTGAAAGCCTGTGCTTTGCCCACGATATTGGACACCCGCCTTTTGGACACGGTGGGGAAGTGGCATTAAATTATATGATGCGCGATCACGGAGGCTTTGAAGGCAATGCGCAAACCTTTCGCTTATTGACCAAGTTAGAGCCTTATACCGCCAATGCAGGAATGAATTTAACCCGCCGCACTTTGCTTGGCGTGGTGAAATATCCTGCTATTTTAGATGAAGTGTCGCCACAATATAGTCAGATACCGCAGTTTCAGCAAGGCGATTTAAGCCAAACTAAAATGTTGGACTGGATTCCTGGTAAAGGATTATTCCGCGATGATCTTGATGTCTTTGAATGGCTACTCGCCCCTTTAAGTGAAAAAGATCGTCATTTATTTCAACAGCTTAATCAATCACGAGAGTTGCCAGAGCAAACCTTAAAAACCCGTTATAAATCCTTAGATTGTAGCATTATGGAACTGGCAGACGATATTGCCTATGGTGTTCACGATTTGGAAGATGCCATTGTGGTTGGAATGGTGCATCAACACCAATGGCAAGAAGCCTTTGAGCAACTGCAACATTGTGATTCAGAATGGATTACGCAGCATATTGAGTCCATTAGCCGTAATTTATTTTCGCCTTATCATTATGAACGAAAAAATGCCATTGGCGCCTTGGTGAATTATTTTATTACCAATGTGCGGTGGAAAATTAGCGCAGATTTTTCAGAACCTTTACTTCGTTATAACGCAGAATTGCCACCCGATGTGATTGCGGTGCTGAAAGTGTTTAAGAATTTTGTCTGGAAATATGTGATTTGCGATGTCAATACGCAACGGATTGAATATAAAGGACAAAGAATGTTGCGCGAGATGTTTCAAGTTTTTGCTAACAATCCCGAGCGTTTATTGCCACATTATGTGCTAGAACAATGGCGCAATGCAGATGAAGCGCACAAGCAACGTGTGGTATGTGATTACATTGCCAGTATGTCTGATGCCAATGCAAGGCGGTTATATCAGCAACTTTAATAAAAGGATAAAAGAGCGGTTAAAAATTGAGTAAAATTTTTAATTTTTCAACGCATAGCATCAATTTTCCCGATTTTTATTGACCCTGTTTTTATTTCTATGTTAGAAAAATAAAGGATCATTTTTTATTAAAATGCAATAATGATGATTTTATTTCGGCAGTAATTTGCCAATTTTTATATTTTAGGAGAGATTAATGGTTCGATATATTCGCTATTTTATGAAAATGGAAGCCGCAGGTGGAATGTTGTTGCTCTTTTTTGCAGCCTTTGCCATTTTGCTTGCAAACACACCATTAAGCCGTTTTTATTTTAGTTTTCTTGATGCGCCAGTGGTGATCCAATTTGGCTCGATTGTGCAAATTAATAAACCTTTATTAATGTGGGTAAATGATGGTTTTATGGCCGTGTTTTTTGTGCTTGTGGGATTGGAAGTAAAACGAGAATTACTCACAGGGGCAATTTCTAGCTATCAAAAAGCCATTTTCCCTGCTATTGCCGCACTAGGCGGAATGGTTGTGCCTGCGTTAGTGTATTGGTTTATCACTAAAGATACCCCGCAATATCAAGAAGGTTGGGCAATCCCAATGGCAACAGATATTGCCTTTGCGTTAGGTATTTTAGGCTTATTGGGTAGCCGAGTTCCCTTTGCCTTAAAAGTATTCTTACTTGCTTTAGCAATTATTGATGACTTAGGGGCGATTATTGTGATTGCCTTGTTTTTCTCGCAGGATTTAAGTACCCGTGCGTTAATTCTAGCCAGTATCGCGATTGTGGGATTAATCTTACTAAATCGCTTTAAAGTTTCTAATTTAGGGCCTTATGTCATTGTTGGGCTGGTGCTTTGGGTATCGGTGCTGAAATCAGGTGTACACGCCACCCTTGCAGGGGTAATTATTGGATTTAGTATCCCGTTAAAAGGCAAAAATGGACGAAAATTATTGCACGATATGGAACATATTTTAGCCCCTTGGTGTTCTTTCTTTATTTTGCCCTTATTTGCCTTTTCCAATGCGGGGGTATCTTTATCAGGAATGGGGTTAGAAACACTGAGTTCACCACTTACCCTTGGCGTTATTCTAGGCTTATTAGTGGGTAAACTGTTAGGCGTATTCTTATTTAGTTACCTTTCAGTGTTATTACGCATTGCCAAATTGCCTGAGGGCATTAACTTCAAGCAAATTTTTGCCGTGGCCTTGCTTTGTGGTATCGGCTTTACAATGTCAATGTTCCTTGCAGGTCTTGCCTTTGGTGGTGATGGAGCAAGTGAAATGGCGAGCTTTGCACGGGTGGGGATTCTCATCGGTTCTGGTTTATCGGCAATTGGTGGCTATTTATTATTAAGAGCCTTTACCAAGCCAGTAGAAACGAAGCCAGTTAGCGCATAGCGTTTTGAGCTTTTAAATTATTATCGCTTTATCAAATAGGGGGAAGCATTAAATGCTTTCCCCTATGTGTATCTGATAGCCTAAATTAATAATTTGATTTTGAATTGGGATACCTTGTAAGCGATTGAGCAATTCTTGTGCCGCAATTTTGCCAATTTCTAATCTTGGTGTGATTACGGTGGCAAGCTGTGGTGTCATTGATTGCCCCACATCGTGGCCGTGGAAACCTGCAATGGCTATATCTTGCGGAATCTTGATCCCCAAACGCTGACATTCAAACAACGCACCAATGGCTAAGTCATCATTGGTGCAAAAAATGCCGTTGGTTTCGGGATATTCGCTTAAGGCTTGGCGTAGTAAATTTGCTCCTAGAGTGAAAGAAGAAGGTTCAGAGGTAATCAGGCTATGTGGTGTTAAGCCGTGTTTTTTCATTGCATTTTCATAGCCTTGCATTTTCAGCTTGGTACGCTTGTCCATTCGCGCGGTGAAATAAAGGATATTTTTATGCCCGTAATGGATCATTGTTTCCACCATAGATTGCGCCGCCGCCACATTATCAAAGCCCACCACTTGCTGAATGCCCATTTCGCTGCTGTCCATAATTTCAATCACAGGAATATTGGCGACTTCAAGCATTTTTAAGGTGCGTGGGCTATGGTGATTTTCTGATAAAATTAAACCGTCCACATTATAAGAAAGCAGGCTTTCAATGCGTTGTTCTTCTTTTTCTACGCTATATCCATAGTGCGCCACCATCGTTTGATAGCCTGCTTTATCCGTAATTAATTCAATACCTTTCAACACTTCCGCAAATACTTGGTTAGTGAGAGAGGGCAATAACACACCAATGGCTAAACTTTTGGCGTTAGATAAAATATCAGGCGCTCGGTTAGGGATATAACCAAATTGTTCAATCGCGGCAGCGATTTTGTGCTGCGTTTCTGGCGCAACGGAATCAGGATTGCGTAAATAACGGCTAATGGTCATTTTGGTTAAACCAAGATGATCGGCGATCATTTGTAGGGTGGGGCGTTTTCGTCTATTCATTTTCGTCTATTTAGCGACATAAAAGGGAAAAATAATAATCTGTTATTCTAGTAAAAATTTCACAAAAAATCACCGCACTTAGGAAATCAGAGTATAATGAAAACATTCACTCATCAGTTGATGGTAAAGCGAGGAAGCTATGTTAAAAGAAACTAAATCAAAACAAACCAATCTCACCGATGTTCAAAATGCCCTAGATCAAACCGTGGCAGAAACCATTCGTCTAACGCAATATAGCCACGGCGCAGGGTGCGGTTGTAAAATTTCGCCGAAAGTGCTGGAAACTATTTTACATTCTGAAATGGAAAAATTTGTCGATCCTAATTTATTGGTGGGCAATGAAACCAAAGATGACGCGGCAGTTTATGATATTGGCAATGGGGTAGGCATTATCAGCACCACGGATTTCTTTATGCCGATCGTAGATGATCCCTTTGATTTCGGACGCATTGCCGCCACCAATGCCATTAGTGATATTTTCGCAATGGGCGGTAAACCCATTATGGCCATTGCGATTTTAGGTTTCCCAATCAAATTACTTCCACCTAGTGTGGCGCAACGTATTGTGGACGGCGGTCGTTTTGCGTGCCAACAAGCAGGCATCGCCTTAGCAGGTGGTCATTCCATTGATGCCCCCGAACCGATTTTTGGCTTAGCCGTAACAGGCGTGATTTCTACCGATAAAGTGAAAAAGAACGCTTCCGCGCAAGCTGGTTGCAAACTTTATCTCACCAAACCGCTTGGCATTGGCGTTTTAACTACCGCGGAGAAAAAAGGCAAACTTAAACCTGAACATAAAGGTCTTGCCACCGTAACAATGTGTCAAATGAACAAAATTGGCGCAAAATTTGCGGAGTTAGATGGCATCACCGCAATGACGGATATAACAGGCTTTGGCTTGCTTGGCCATTTAAGTGAAATTTGCGAGGGTTCTCAGCTCAAAGCAAAAGTATATTTTGATAAAATCAAAACTCTAGACGGCGTGATCCGCTATATTGAAAAAGGTTGCGTACCAGGTGGCACAGGACGAAATTTTGAAAGCTACGGACACAAAATTTCCCCAATGAATGATCTACAAAAAGCTGTGTTGTGCGATCCACAAACCTCAGGCGGTTTGCTTATTGCGGTAAAACCTGAAGCGGTGGAGCAAGTAACAGCGCTAGCACAGCAAGAAGGTGTGGAATTGTTTGAAGTGGGTGAATTATTAAATGATGATTCTCAATCTGCATTGATTGAGGTTATTTAAGCGAAAAGTGCGGTGAAAAAGGCGAGAGTTTTCTCGCCTTTTATCTATTTAAAATCAGTATGTTAGATTTACAAATAGCTCACAAACTGGGATAAATCTGCTTGTTTAGGCTCACGGCTGGCTTTTTCTTCCCCTGTGCCTAGCATAATAAAAGCGACCACTTTATCGTTTTGATCACATTGTAGCGCTTGGCGTAACTCAGAGCCATCAACCCAAGGGCCAGTTACCCATACATTGTCAAAGCCTTGTGCATTGGCGGCAAGTTGCATTGCGTAAGTGGCGCAACCTGCGGTAAGCATTTGTTCCCAAGCGGGGACTTTAGCAATATCTTTTTGGATTTTTGCGATCACGGCAATGAACATTGGCGCGCGATTCGGTAAATTTTCCGCTTTTTTCAACCGCTCTTCACCGAGATTCAGCTCTTGTACGGCACTTTTTAATAAACCGCCAAGTTTGCTTAATCCCTCTTTTTCAATCACCACAAAGCGATAAGGTTGCAATCTGCCGTGATCAGGGACGTGCAGTGCGGCTTGGAAAATCTGTTCAAGTTGTGCTTGGTTTGGCGCAGGCGCAAAGAGTTTTTTGTTAGAACGGCGTGAAGTGAGTAGGGTTAAAGCGTCCATAATCAGTCCTTTTGTGATCATTTTTGTTATAAAAAGTGCGGTGGATTATAGCATAGTTTTTGGTCTTATAGGTGATATAGAAAAGCCCCCTTATATTGGGGGCTTATGTAATTAGTTCTTTTTACTCTCTTTATCGGCTTCTTTTGCTGCGTGATTAATGCCTGCACCAAAAGCTAAAACTACAGCCAATAAAACTAATAATCCAATAGTAAGCTCCATTTAATCCCCCTTTGATAATTTAGGTTTGAGTTTTCGGAGCTGCTTTCCCACCAAAAGGGTAGCATAAGCAACAAACATTAATGTGAAACTACTTGCAATCTTAAATAGTACGCCATTTTGACCAAATACTATCACAGGCAATGCAAGTATCGCAACTTTGGCAATATCTTCTACCATTTTTGCCCAAGCTTCTAAGGTTTCGACTTCTATCGGGCGTTTGAATAAATTTAACATTGGGTTCTCCTTGTATTGGGAACAACCATATCAAAACACTGTTTAAGTGCGGTGATTTTTTGCTGAGTTTTGCGATCCTGATCGAGAAAACAGATCAAAGTGGATAAAAACAGGCATTCTGCAAAGAATTATTCGCATTTGGGTGTTAATCTGTTTATGATACGCTCTCTCAAATAAAATCAAAAAATAAGGAAATCTATGAAATCGCTGATGAAACTAGGCTCTATGCTGTGGCGAGGATTAAATTTTGTGCGCAATGTTGTGATGAATTTAGTCTTTCTTGTCTTTGTGTTGTTTCTTTTTGCGGTGGTGAGTTTGCTCACGAATGCAAATAAAGAAACCCAAGCACCACTTGGGGCAGATGAGGGGGCGTTATTGCTGAATTTAGATGGATATTTAGCGGATAATCGTGAAGAAATCTATTCCTTACAAGATTTACTCAAGCAAGTTGATTCGCAATATGTACCACGTCAAATTTCTACCTTTGATGTTGTTTACAGCATTCGTTCAGCCATAGATGATCCTCGTATTAAAGGCTTGGTGTTAGATCTTAACCATTTTGAAGGGGCAGATTTGCCAGCAATTAAATATGTGGGCAAAGCAATTCGAGCATTTAAGCAAAGTGGTAAACCTGTGATTGCTTATGCGGATAGCTATACGCAAAAACAATATGTACTCGCGAGTTATGCCGATGAAATTTATCTCAACCCGATTGGTGCGGTGGAAATTCAAGGCTTGGCAGTGGACAATCTGTATTACAAAGATTTGCTTGATAAGTTAAAAATTACGCCACATATTTTTCGTGTCGGGACGTATAAATCTGCTGTTGAGCCGTTTTTGCGTAATGATATGTCGGCAGAAGCCAGAGCCAATATGCAACGTTGGTTAAGCACAATGTGGACGGATTATAAAACGCTGATCGCAAACAATCGCCAAATTCCTGTTGATAATGTCTTACCTGAAGCGGAGCAATATTTTGCGAATTTGAAAGCATTAAATGGGGATTTGACGGCTTATGCCCAACAGCAAAAATTTGTTACACAACTTGCTGATCGTTTTACTTTAGAACAAAAATTCACCGCACTTTTTGGCAAAAATGCAGAGGGTAAAGCAAAATTGTTGCCGTTTGATCGTTATTTAGCAGATTTACCTGATCGCATTGAAGGGGAAGGCAAAACACGCATTGCGGTGGTCAATGTTGAAGGTGCAATTATTGACGGTGAAACCGATGACAATGGTGTTGGCGGTGATACGATTGCCACATTGTTGCGTCAGGCTTATGAAGATGAAAAAATCAAAGCCGTGATTTTGCGTGTAAATAGCCCCGGTGGCAGTGCCTTTGCGTCAGAAATTATCCGTCAGGAAATTGTTCATTTACAGCAAGCAGGCAAGCCAGTGGTGGTGTCAATGGGAGCAATGGCAGCTTCGGGCGGTTATTGGATTGCGAGTACTGCTGATTATATTTTCGCTGATGCGGATACCATTACGGGATCAATCGGTATTTTTTCAATTGTTCCTACTTTCGAGAAAGCGGCAGCAGAAATTGGCGTGAATGCCGATGGCGTGGCAACCTCTCCTTTAAGCCAGCAGTCTTCTTTTCGTGGTATTTCAAAAGTAAAAGGTGATATTTATCAACTTGAAATTGAACACGGCTACGATAAATTCCTTTCTCTTGTGAGCCAAGGTCGCCAGTTGGCTAAACCTGAGGTGGATAAAATTGCACAAGGTCAAGTGTGGTTAGGCGCGGAGGCATTGCAAAATAAATTAGTGGACGAACTGGGCGATTTTGATCGTGCAGTAGCGAAGGCTACAGAATTAGCTCAGGCAAAACAAGGCGAGCAACCTGCCAAAGAATTTAGTGTAGAATGGTTAATCGAACGTAATGATTCCCTATTCGATACATTGATGAAAGGCTTTGGCAAAGGCGTACAACAACAATTATTCAGTTCTCTCGGCTTAGCAAAACCATTCAGTGAAGTAAAACAACAACTTAACCAATTGAGTCAATTTAACGATCCAAAAGGGCAGTATTTATACTGTATTAATTGCGGGACGTTACGCTAAAATTATTTTCCCCTTTTATGCAAATAGAAGGGGAAAATTTTTAAAAATTGCACCGCACTTTTTGTTTCTTTTTATTTCTATTATTTCTTCTATTTATTGCTAGCGGTTTCTTGGCATAACCCAAGCTGGCTTAAAAAATCCACAAAGGCTTTCACTTTCGCCGCCAAATGACGGCGGTGAGGATAGACAATATTCATATCCAACTGATGTTGCGGATACTCAGCCAACACTTCCACCAATTCCCCTGAAGCTAATTCATTTTCAATCAGAAAACGTGGTAAATTGACAATACCGAGTCCTGATTTTGCCAGTTCAGCCAAGGCCAAGCCACTGTTGCACATAACATCAGCCTGCACGCGCAAGCGCTCAATTCTTGTGCCGTTGATAAATTCCCAAAATACTTGATTGTTATTGGATTTATACAGCATTATTTTGTGCTGATATAATTCTTCTGGGGTCTGTGGCACGCCGTTTTTTGCGAAATAATCTGGCGAACCTACGATATGCATTGTTGAACGAGCAATTTTTTTTGCCACCAATGAGCTATCTTGCAAATTGCCAATGCGTAAGGCGAGATCAAATCCTTCGGTAATTAAATCCACTAAACGATCGTTAAATTCAATATCAACTTCAAGATTAGGGTGGGCGTGCAGAAATAACCCCAAATTGGGGGCAATAAAACGCAAGCCAAAATCACGTGGCACGGAAATATGCAGCTTGCCTTGTAATGCGCTAGCAAGATTGCTGATACTGGCTTCGGCATCTTGCAATTCCGCCAGAATTGGCTGGCAACGTTGGTAATAAAGCAGCCCCGCTTCAGTAGGCACAATCTTTCTGGTAGTGCGCTGTAACAAGCGGGTTTTCAGCTGTTCTTCCAGTTGTGAAACTAGCTTACTCGCCATTGCTACGGAGATATTTTGCTGTATAGCGGTTTGGGTAAAACTTTGCGTTTCCACCACTTTACAAAAGACAGAAATTGCATTGAGTTTATCCATTTATTCTTCCTTTTTTAAAAAAATGATTGACCAATCCACAGATAGTCCGCAATATATCGGGCAATTTTACACAAGTTAGCAGAAATTAGGTAAAGAAAAAGATGAGTAAATCTTTAGTGATTGTGGAGTCGCCAGCCAAGGCGAAAACCATTAATAAGTATTTAGGAAAGGATTATATAGTGAAATCCAGCGTAGGGCATATTTGCGATTTACCTACCGCTGGAATGAGTACCGGTGAAAAAGCCAAGCCAATTTCTACCAAAGGATTAAGCCCCGAAGAAAAGCAAGCCATTAAGCAAGAAAAAGAACGTAATGCCTTGGTGAAACGTATGGGAATCGATCCTTATCACGATTGGAAAGCCAATTACCAAATTTTACCAGGTAAAGAAAAAGTAGTGGCGGAGCTGAAATCGCTAGCGAAAAAAGCGGATCATATTTATCTCGCCACCGATTTGGATAGAGAAGGGGAAGCCATTGCTTGGCATTTGCGTGAAGTGATTGGCGGTGATGATGATCGTTTTAGCCGCGTGGTATTCAACGAGATCACCAAAAATGCCATCACTCAAGCCTTTGAACACCCTGAACATCTCAATATGGATCGCGTTAATGCCCAACAAACACGCCGTTTTCTTGATCGCGTGGTGGGCTTTATGGTGTCGCCATTATTATGGAAGAAAGTGGCGCGCGGTCTATCAGCAGGGCGTGTGCAATCGGTCGCGGTGAAATTATTAGTAGAACGCGAGCGTGAGATCAAAGCTTTCCAGCCTGAAGAATATTGGGAAGTGGCGGTGCAAACGGAAACCGCACAGAAAATTGGTTTGCGTCTTGATGTAACTAGTTTCAAAGGGAAAAAATTTGAGCCGAAGAATGCACAACAAGTGCAAAGTGCGGTGGATTTTTTACAAAAATCTGACTATGTCGTTTCTGATTTAGAAACCAAGCCAACCAGCTCTAAACCGAAAGCACCATTTATTACTTCAACCTTGCAACAAACCGCAAGTACCCGCCTTAATTTTGGCGTGAAAAAAACAATGATGCTGGCGCAGCGTTTGTATGAAGCAGGTTATATTACCTATATGCGTACCGATAGCACTAATTTGAGTAAAGATGCGTTAAATATGGTGCGTGATTATATCGGTTCAAATTATGGTGATGCCTATTTGCCGGCTAAACCGAATTTTTATTCGAGCAAAGATAATGCGCAAGAAGCGCACGAAGCCATTCGCCCTTCTGATGTGCGTGTATTGGCGGCTGATGTGCAAGGAATGGATAAAGATGCGGTGCGTTTATACGATCTCATTTGGCGTCAATTTGTGGCTTGCCAAATGCCTGCCGCACAATATGACAGCTCAACGCTTACGGTAACGGCGGGCGATTACGGCCTGAAAGCTAAAGGGCGTATTTTACGTTTTGACGGTTGGACGAAAGTGTTACCGCCAATGAGCAAAAGTGCTGAAGATCAAGTGCTACCAGCAGTTGCGGTGAACGATCAGCTAAATTTAAAAGAAGTAATCCCACAGCAACATTTCACCAAGCCACCAGCACGTTTTAGCGAAGCGGCATTAGTCAAGGAGCTAGAGAAGCGTGGTATTGGTCGTCCTTCTACTTACGCAGCAATTATTTCAACCATTCAAGAACGTGGCTACGTACGTGTAGAAAACCGTCGTTTTTATGCAGAAAAAATGGGCGAAATTGTGACAGATCGGCTTAATCAATCTTTTGCTGATTTAATGAACTATGATTTTACCGCGAATATGGAAGATGTGCTGGATCAAATTGCTAGCGGAGAAAAAAATTGGAAAACAGAATTAAATCAATTCTTTAAAGATTTTTCCGCACAACTTAGTCAAGCCGAATTAGATGAACTAGAAGGCGGAATGAAGCCAAATAGTCTTGTGCTAACCGATATTAAATGCCCAACTTGTGGCCGCCCAATGGCAATTCGCACTGCCAGTACAGGGGTATTTTTAGGCTGTTCAGGCTATGCCTTACCAGTAAAAGAGCGGTGTAAAACCACGATAAATTTAATTCCTGAAGCCGAATTATTAAACGTTCTGGACGAAGCTTCCGAAACGAAAGCGCTAATGGAGCGTAAACGTTGCCCGAAATGTGGTACGGCAATGGATAGCTATATTATTGATCCGCAACGTAAACTTTATGTCTGTGGGAATAATCCAAATTGTGATGGCTACGTCGTGGAGCAAGGTGAGTTTAAAATTAAAGGCTATGATGGTCCGATTGTTGAATGTGATAAGTGCGGTGCGGATATGCACTTAAAATTGGGGCGTTTTGGCAAATATATGGCTTGTACCCAATGCGATAACACGCGCAAAATCTTAAAAAATGGCGAAGTTGCGCCACCAAAAGAAGAGCCAGTACATTTCCCAGAGCTAAAATGTGAAAATTCTGATGCGTATTTTGTATTGCGTGATGGAGCAAGTGGTGTGTTTATGTCTGCGCATAATTTCCCGAAATCTCGTGAAACTCGTGCAGCTAAAGTGGCAGAATTGGTGCTATATCGTGATCGTCTGCCTGAAAAATTGCAATATTTAGCCGATGCACCGCAGAAAGATCCTGAAGGCAATGAAGCCATCGTTCGCTTTAGCCGTAAGGAAAAACGTCAATATATTACCTCTGAAAAAAATGGCAAAGCTACAAAATGGCGTGCTGACTATATTGACGGAAAATGGGTTGAGAATGGTAAATAGCCCTAATTGAACCTATTTAAAAGAGAAAAGGCGATCAATTGATCGCCTTTTTGTTGGTTTTTATTCAGATTTATTTGCAGCTTGATTGGCTTTAATATGAGATCTAAGCGTCTGTTCAATTTCATAAATCCAATCCAATTCAAATTGAGTGAAACCGGCTTGAATACGGGCATCGGTGTTGATTGCCCCTTTGAAAATAACAATGCGATATTTACGCAATAAATCGCTGAAACATTGCATTGCGTCCAGCCCTCGTTTGGCGGAAAGAGCGTGATACCAATGATTGCCAATGGAAACGTGGCCGATTTCATCACGCAAAATAATATCGAGAATTTTCACCGCATCAAAATCTTTGCGCTGTGCGATTTTTTCTTGCATTACCGGTGTGGCGTCCAAGCCTCTTGCTTCTAAAACTCGTGGCACTAACGCCATTCGTTCCCAAATATCGTGTGCGGTGGCTTGTGCCATTTCCCATAATCCAGCGTGCGCTTCGAAATCGCCATATTTATAGCCTAAGGTTTTTAAATGATTGTTTACTAAAGTAAAATGGGTGCTTTCTTCATAAGCAACACGCAACCAATCTCGCGCAAAGGCTAACCCTTCGCCTAATTCTTTTTCTGCTTCACGAGCAAATCGCCAAGCTGCATCTAAGCCTAAATTGATCGCATTAAATTCAATATGCGCAATGGCGTGCAAAGTGGCGGCATAGCCTTCTTGTGTGGCAAAAGAACGTTTTGGCACGGCGTGCGGTGCAACCAATCTCGGTTTGTCAGGAAAGGCGGCGATTTCTTGATCTTTGCTTATTGTTGGGAAGTCCGCCAATTCAGCTTGCTCAATGCGAGGCAAAAGCTCGGTATATAGGGCGTTTACTTGCTCACATTTTTTCGCGGGATCTTTTTCTTGTAAGGCGTGGGTAACCTGATCCCAAAGTTGTGTCATTAAAAGTGCGGTCATTTTTTTCCTTATTTTTCGCTAAATCTAATTAAACCTTCTTGCTGTGTGGTGGCAATTAAACGCCCTTGACGATCGAAAATTTGTCCGCGTGATAAGCCCCTTGCGCCAAAGGCGTTAGGGCTTTCAATGGCGTAGAGTAGCCAATCGTTAAGATCCCCAGTACGGTGAAACCAAATAGAATGGTCGATGGTGGCTAATTTCATTCCAGCTTCTAAAAAGCCTTTTTGATGTGGGTGGAGGGCAGTGAGTAGCGGATGAAAATCAGAAAAATACGCCAACAAACATTGCTGAATGGCGCGATTGTGCGGCACTTCACCATTGGCTTTCACCCAAACATATTGCTCAGGCGGCAAGGCTTTGCCTTGAAAAGGGTTATTGATGTATTTAGTGCGAATATCAAAAGGGCGCTCAGCAGTAAATTTATCGCGAATTGGCTCTGGGATATATTGTGCCAATTTTTGCAATGCCACACTTTCAGCCATAAAGCTATCTGGCTCGCCGACATTTGGCATTGACGCTTGGTGATCAAAGCCTTCTTCTTCCATTTGAAATGACGCGGTAATGTGGCAAATGGCTTGATTATGCTGAATGGCTTTCACTCGCATTGCGGTGAAATGATGCCCTTCACGCAACACTTCCACATCATAAATAATCGGGTGCTGACTATCCCCAGGGGCAAGAAAATAGGCGTGGCAAGAATGCAACACGCGATCTTGTGGGGCAACTTGAATCGCCGCAGAAAGCGCTTGCGCCACCACTTGCCCACCAAACACTTGGCGCAAACCTAAATCTTGGCTTTGCCCACGAAAGAGAAAATCATCAAGCTGTTCTAGCTTAAGTAAATCAATAAGCTGATTGAGTACCACAGACATTTTATCTACCTTTTAATAAAAATAAGTGCGGTGTATTTTACGGGAATTTTTTCTAAAACTAACCTTATTTTTGATCGTTTTGTCAGATTAATTGATGTTTTTTTAATAGCCTTATGATATATTTTACCCGTTTTGTTTCCATATTTTTAGAGTAAAGACAAATTCGTATCTAATCTAATTCGCTTAGGAAAAGAGTTATGAAAAAGTTAGAATTAAAAAAGATTCATTTTCTAGTGTTATCTTTATTGGCAGGGAATGCGTGGGCTGATGCTGGTCAGTTGCAAGGCGTGATTAGCAGAGCTTTTCAGAAAGATCCAAAGGTGTTGGTGGCGCAAGCTAACCAAAAAATTGCACAGACTAAAGTCAAACAAGCAGAAGCAGGGCATTTGCCTAAATTATCGGTTTTTGCGCAGCAAAATATTCACCAAAATCACCGCTATACTGAAAATAAAACATCAAAATTTACCCCTGGCGCGCAGGTGTCTTTAAATATTTATTCTTTTGGTGCAGTGGAAAAACGTATTCGGCAAACAGAAAAAGCTGAGCAAACTACGCGCTATAAAATTGATGAAACCTATGAATCTTTGGGTTACACCATCACAGAATTATATTTAATGGCGTTAAAAGCATCTGAGACCTTAAAAGTATTGCAAAATACCGTAAGGCGTATTGATTCTACATTAAATGAAATTGATATTATTGCGGATAATGATGAAGGTCGCAGATCGGAATTTGTACAAGCTCAAGCAAGAAAATATGCCATTGAGCAACAAATTAATAACACTGAGCGCGAATTAAAAACAATGATTGATAAATTAAAGCGCTATTCAGGTCAAGAACTTGATATAAAACGATTGTCTAATCCTTTCGATGGATTAACCAAAGATAAATTAGTGGCAAGATATTCTGCGGATAAAAGTGAACATCCGACAATGAAGGTATCGAGTTCGGAAATTGAAGATGCAGATGCAGAATTAGCAGCTAAAAAAGCCGAGCGCTTACCGAAAGTTGATTTGATTGGGCAAGCTACCCGAGATGACAAAGTGGCTTATTTGAATGTGGCTTGGGACGTATATAATCCAGAAAGTGCTCACGCAGTGGAAGAACGTGCAGAGCGCATCGTTTTGGCAGAAAGCAATTTAGAGCAAACAAGTCTTGATATTGAAGAACGTAAATCTTTAGCGTTATTGAATTTATCAGAATATCAAACGCATATTAGAACCTTAAACAAGCAAATTAATACTCAAGAAGAAGTAATTGAATTTTACAAATTACAATTCTTGATTGCGAAAAGAACATTACTTGAATTGTTAAATGCTGAAAATGAGTTGTTATCAGCGCAATTAAGTAGAGTAAATTCAGAATATCAATTACGCCATTCTGTTTTAGACTACCTAGCTTCTCAAGGTGCATTGAGAAAATGGGCTAATGGAAAATAAATAAATGAAAAGTATCATTGAACATCTAGCATTGGCGACCCAGCTATTAGGGTCGCCTTTATCTGTTGCAACACTCAGCGCACATACGATCCGTAAAAATGGTAATAGTGCTGATTTTTCAGGGCTTTGTGAATATTTAAGAAGTGAAGGCTTCGATAATAATATTTCTGAGCGTGCATTAAATGAGATCCCTTCTTTAGCAATGCCGGTCATCATTTTGTTAAAAAATGAAGAGGCAGCGGTTTTAGTTGAAATTAAAGAAGATAAAGATGGGAAAAAACACTATCGTTTAGCTCAAGAAAGCGGTTTGTTTGTTGATTTATCGGAAGAAGAACTCGCACCAAAATATTTAGGTTATTGTTGGTTTATTAAGCCAAAACTCGCACAGGATACGCGTTCAGAATTACCTGAATATGAGCTACCCAAATCTTGGTTTTTCCGCATTATTTGGCGATTCAAAAAATATTATTATCAAGTGATTGTTGCCACCTTTATGGTGAATATTTTGGCATTGATCAGCTCGCTTTATGTAATGAATGTTTATGATCGCGTTATTCCAAACCAAGCGTATGAAACTCTTTGGGTGTTAAGTATTGGTGTATTCTTAGCCATCTTTTTTGAGTTCTTGGCGAAAACATTACGTGGTCATTTAACGGATATCGCAGGGAAAAAAGCCGATCTGATTATTAGTTCGATGTTATTTAGACGAGTGATGTCGCTGAAAATGCAAGATCGTCCAGTTTCATCTGGTTCTTATGCGAATAACTTGCGTGATTTTGAATCTGTGCGTGAGTTTTTAACCAGTGCAAGTTTGCTCACATTGGTTGATTTACCTTTCTTATTATTATTTATTACCGTTATTGGTTTGGTTGCAGGAAAACTGGCTATTGTTCCAAGTATCTTAATTCCACTTGTCATTTTGATTGGTGTACTTGCGCAATTCCCATTGTCAAAAGCAATTAATGAATCAATGCGTGAATCTTCACAGCGTCAAGGTTTAGCAGTAGAAGCCATTGAAGGGATTGAAACATTAAAAAATAACAACGCAATGTTATGGGCGCAAAAACGCTGGGATTTCTTTACCGCGAAAAGTTCTTATTCTTCCATTAAGGTGAAAGATATTAGTAACTTTGTGGTGAATCTGGTTACTGCATTACAGCAATTAAATACCGTGTTCTTGGTGTTGTATGGTACTTATTTGATTCACGCTGAAGAAGTTTCTTCACGCATTACAATGGGGGCATTAATTGCTGCGGTAATTTTATCGGGACGTGCTTTAGCACCATTGGGACAAATCGCAGGATTGGCCATTCGTTTCCAACAAGCTTGGGTTGCCTTGAAAGGCGTTGATGCAATTATTCAACGTCCAATTGAAAAATCTTCAGACAGAGATTATGTCAGTTTGAAACAAGTGAAAGGGGCATTAAATTTTACCAATGTTGCGTTCAAATATAATGATGAAGATGAACCTGTGTTGAAAAACTTTAATCTACGCATTCAGCCAGGGGAAAAAGTAGCTATCTTAGGTAAAATTGGTAGCGGAAAATCTACCGCACTTAAGTTGGCGGTAAATCAATATCGTCCAACGGAAGGCAGTATCACCTTAGATAACATCAATTTACAACAGCTTGATCCTTACTATTTACGTAATCAAGTGTTGTTGTTAGAGCAAAATCCGCGTTTATTCTTAGGCACATTGCGTGAAAATTTAGATATTGCTCGTACGGATAGTTATCCTTCCGATCAGACTTTATTGGTTGCTTTACAACGCTTAGGCTTAATGAACTTTATCCGTAGCCATCCTAAAGGATTAGATATGCCTTTAGGTGAAAATGGGCAGGGCTTATCGGGTGGGCAACGTCAAGCTATTGCATTAGCCCGAATGATGCTTAAAGATCCAAAAGTCGTATTGTTAGATGAACCAACGAATAGCTTTGATCAACAATATGAAATACAAGCACTTAATGCGATTGGTCAGTGGGCAGCAAAACGTACATTAGTTGTGGTTACACACCGTCTTTCTGCTTTGCGTTTAGTTGAACGTGTTGTCGTGGTTGATGGTGGTAAAATTATTATGGACGGGCCAAGAGATGCTGTATTGCAAAAATTAAGCGAACAAAACAACCCACAACAACAAAATCCTCAACCAGCAACGCAAACTGGGAGCAATGAGAACAAATGAGAAATAAACAAGAAAACGCGGTAAATAGTAAAGATCTTCATTTACTGACTGATTTACACGCAGCGATGCAAGAAGAAAAGCACCAAAAAACCTTTGCTATTTTATGGTTGCTAGGCGCTTTTTTGCTGGTTTTTTTGATTTGGGCTTATTTCAGTAAATTAGAAGAAGTAACCCGAGGTCAAGGAAGCATTATTCCAAGTAGCCGTGAACAAATTATTCAAAGTTTAGATCCAGGGATTTTGAGCGAAATGCTTGTAAAAGAAGGGCAACAAGTTGAGAAAGGCCAAGTGCTATTAAAACTTGATGATACTCGAAGCTCAGCGATTCTTCGTGAAACGCAAGCAAAAGTAGATAACCTTGAAGCGGTTGCGATTCGTTTAAAAGCTGAAGTATCGGGAACAACTCCTGTTTTCCCAGAAACGCTTCCTGCTGATATTGTGAAACGTGAAACAGGTGTTTACCAAGCTAAAAAACAAGCGCTTGCAGAAGCCTTAAAAAGTTTGCGTGAAAGTAAAAGATTGCTAGATTCTGAAATTAGAATTACTGAACCAATGGTGCGTAAAGGTGCCATTTCTCAAGTTGAATTACTTAGAATGCAGCGTTCATCAGCCGATCTTAAATTACAAATTTCAGAGAGAGAGCATAAATATATTAATGATGCCAATGCCGAGCTAGCTAGAGTACAAGGTGAGCTAGATCAGGCTAGAGAGAATTTAGCAATGCGCGCTGACCCTGTGGAACGTTCACTTATCCGCGCACCACTTAAAGGGATTATCAAAAATATTAAAGTGAATACCATTGGTGGTGTTATCACCGCAGGGCAAGATATTATGGAAATCGTGCCTATCGAAGAAAAATTGCTGGTTGAAGCTTATATTAATCCGAAAGATGTTGCTTATGTGCATCCAGGAATGAGCGCTGTGGTGCGATTAACCGCGTACGATTACGCAATTTATGGTGGCTTAGAAGGCATTGTAACCTTACTCAGCCCTGGTACATTGCAAGATAAGCGTGCTGGTGATGAATTAAAACTCAATCCAAACGCATCATATTATCGTGTGTTAGTTGAAACAGACGGAAGTAACTTAACCGATAAAACGGGTAACCAATTGCCTGTATTACCGGGAATGGTCGCCACAGTGGATATTAAAACAGGTGAGAAAACCGTGTTTGAATATCTAACTAAACCACTGACAAGAATGAAACAAGCGTTACAAGAACGCTAAATAAAAAGTAAAATAGGCAGTTCAATCACAAAGAACTGCCTATTTTTTATAAGGGGAATTTGAGGGTCAAACAATTTATTATTTATCTTTAACCTAATATCAATTGGTACTATTTTCTTTTTAAAAATGAACTCATCTGATGAAGATTTTAATGAATTATCTGAATATTATGCTGAGGCAAATGAGAATAATTATTGGAAAAGGTGCAATGAGATATACAGAAATACGCTCTATATAATATACTTACCTTAATCAAGGCGAAAAAGCCCTAAATATACTAACTAAAATTGGATCATAAAATATATCTATGAAAAAAACTTATATTATAATCCCAATATTATTTATTTCTTCCTGTACAACAACGCCCACGGAAACACCGCAGAATACACAGCATTGGGCCGTATTGCAGAACCAAGAAACAAACCTTTATAACATAGATAATAAATTATTTCGTAGTGAGCAACTCACCTCAGAAAACTATGATTTAATTCAAAAACACAATATAAAAACCATTGTCAATTTACGTTTTTTTGATCGTAATGAAGACAGGAACGCTTTTCAGCATACCAATTTAAAACTTATCAATACACCATTACTATCTTGGGCAATAACGCCTAAAGAAGTCGCCAATGTACTATGGGAAATTGAACAAGCACAAAATCAAGGTGCGGTATTAGTGCATTGTTATCATGGCGCAGATCGTACAGGTCTAATTTCTGCTATGTATCGAATCATATATCAAAATTGGGAGCCTAACGAAGCAAAACGAGAAATGGTCGAAGGGCCGTATGGCTTCCACTCAATTTGGAAAAACATCGAAGGATTTTTTACCCCAGATAATATTAATCAAGTTAGAGAAAACCTAATTCAATTAAGAATGAATAAAAACTAGCACAATCTTTTAACAAAAATCTGCCGCTTAATAAGTTGCCTCTTAGCTCAACTTTTGGGAGTAGAGCCCTTTTAGAAAAATTTCAGCAAACACTAGAAAATTATTGCCTTATTTTTCAGCATTTAACTGTATTTGAGTGTGAAAGATTTGCAATTCCGTGGGGCTTGGGGCATAATGCGGGCGTTCTGTTGCTAGATTTGGTGGCAGATGTTATGGAAACCTTCTCGGTTCCTCGCAACGAGGTCTGGTTTACTCGGTCAGGTTCGGAAGAAAGCAGCCAAAGTCAGATTTTTCGTGTGCCGAGATCAAGCTGGGAAGGTTTCCGCCCAGCTTTTCTTTTCTCAACTTTTTCCCTTAAATCAATCTTTCACTTTTTCAACTCAACTAAATTCTTTCCACTAATTGTTTGAAAAAGCCGTTTTCTTTTGCCATTAAGGTTTGATAATTGCCTTGTTCGATCAATTTGCCGTCATCAATAATGCAAAGATTATCAAATTGTTCAATCGCGGTAAGGCGGTGCGTTACCATAATTAAGGTTTTATTTTGGCAATGGGCGAGAATTAAACGCAGAATTTGGCGTTCTGTTTCACGATCTAAACCTTCGGTAGGTTCATCAAGCAGTAAAATGGGCGCTTGATTGAGCAATACGCGCGCTAAACCTAAACGGCGCTGTTCACCGCCTGAAAGCGGGCGGCCGCCATCGCCAAGCCATTGATCTAAGCCTTGCTCTAACAATTTGCCTAAGCCCACTTGATTTAGCACGTCAATCATTGCCTCATCAGAAATCGGTTGCTGATTAGCCATCTGTAAATTATTACGCAAGGTATCGCTAAAAATATGCACACGCTGGGTTAAAAAGCACATTTGGTTGCGTAAACTTTTTTCGCTGTAGCTTTCAATCGGTTGATTGGCAAGGAAAATTTTCCCTTGTGCGGGATTATAATTTCGAACTAAAAGCTGTAACAGGGTGGATTTGCCACTGCCAGTTTTTCCTAGAATAGCAACTTTTTGTCCTTGTGGAATTTCAAGGTTGATGTTCTGTAGTGCAACATCTTGACGTTCAGGATAAGTGAAACTCACTTGCTGAATGGAAAGATCAAGTGCGGTGTTTTTTTCGATAGTTTTTTGTCCGTTAAATTGCACGAGAGGTGTTTGTTCGGTGATTTCGGTAACGCGCTCGGCAGAAGCAATCACTTGCCCAATATGCAAAAATGCCGATCCCAAAGGCATTAAAATCTCAAAGGCAGCCAGTGCTGCAAGGGCAAATAGGGCGATAATCGCAGGGCTGTATCGATCACTGCCAAAATCAGCATTGGCGGCAAACCATAAGGTGAGCGCGAGCAAAATGCCATTGGCAAAAAGAACAAGTGCGGTGGAAAATCCGCTTAAATTTGCTTCTTTTTGTTGAAAATGTTGCCATTGTTGTTCTGTTTCGTCCAGTTTTTGTTTGAGCGGTTTTTCGGCATTAAACAGCAACAATTCTGCTTGAGATTGGATATATTCCACAAATCGCGTGCGGTAAGCAGCGCGCGCTTGGGTGAGTTTATGTCCAAACTTTTGTCCTAGATGATAAAAAATCGTTGGCACAATCAAGACAAGTGCGGTCAAAATTGCACCAAAAAAGAGCGCCAGTGGAAGGTTAAAAAAGCTCAAACCGAGAGTGAGAAAGCCAATCACTAACAAAGCAGTGATAAAGGGTGCGAGCAGGCGAAGATAAAGGCTATCGAGCGTATCCACATCGGCCACTAAGCGGTTTAATAAATCACTGTTGCGATAGCGATTTAGCACGGCTGGGCTTAGGGGAATGATCTTTTGGAACACTTGCACACGCAATTTAGCAAGGATTCTAAAGGTGGCATCGTGAGTAACGATTTTTTCAAAATAACGGGCTACGGTGCGTCCAATCGCCAATCCGCGCACGGTGGCTGAGGGATAGAAAAAATTGAATAATGTGCCAATGCCAGCCAAGGCGGTTGCGGCCAAGAACCAGCCTGAAACCGTTAATAGACCAATGCTGGCGGCAAGCCCTGTGATCATCAGGATTAAGCCTAAAAATAACACGAATTTGGCGTGCTTAAATAAACGTAAAAATGGTAAAAGTGTACGCATTAATTAATATCCTGTTTACGTTGTGCAAGAAGTTCTGCGAAAAATCCGTTATTTTGTAATTGGGCAAAATTGCCTTGTTGAACGATTTGTCCTTGTTGCATCACAAAAATGCAATCGCATTGTTTCAGATCTTCAATGCGGTGCGTGATCATCAAGGTGGTTTGTTCACGGCTAATTTTTTGCAAGGCGGAAAGCACCAGATTTTCTGACTGTGCATCAAGGCTGGCGGTAGGTTCATCAAGGAGCAATAAATGACGATGACGCAATAAGGCGCGGGCAATAGCTAAACGCTGTGCTTGCCCCACGGAAAGGCCAATGCCTCCTTCTTTGATTTCGGCATCTAACCCTAATTTATCGGTAAATACGGCAGCCTGTGCTTGTGCCAAAGCGTGCTGAATTTGTTCATCGCTGGCTTGGATACCGCCTAAGAGTAGGTTTTCGCGAATCGTGCCTTGTAATAGCAAGGGATTTTGCCCCACCCAAGCAATCGCACTGCGCCACTGGGCTTTATTAATTTGATTGAGTTCAACGCCATTAATTTTCAGGCTACCTTGATAGTCTAAAAAGCCGAGTAGGGTATTGATTAATGAGGTTTTCCCCGCGCCACTTTGCCCGACTAACGCCGTATGACTTTTAGCCGGCAGATGAAAATTAAGGGGGGCGGTGAGCGGTTTACCTTGTGGCGAGAGTACCACCAGATCTTGGGCGTGGATTGCGATATTTTCATTTATCAAGGCTTCATTCAAAGAGCCATTTGGCTTTGTTTTTACCTCATTTAAAACTGGCTGTTCTAAAAATTCAACAATTGCATCAGCAGCGCCAATGGCAGCGGCACGGTCGTGGTAATAAGTGCCGAGATCACGCAAAGGTTGATAAAACTCAGGGGCAAGAATTAAACAGAAAAAGCCAATAAATAAGCTGATTGGTGTGCCATAGGAACCGAAATCAAGCTCGCCTAAATAGCTAAAACCAAAATATACTGCCATCAGCGCAATGGAAATTGAGGTAAAAAATTCCAACACCGCAGAAGATAAAAATGCCATTTTCAACACGTCCATAGTGGTTTCGCGGAAATCTTCCGTTGCTTGCTCAATATGGGCGGTTTGTTCTTCTGTTTTATTAAATAGACGTAAGGTTTCAAGCCCACGCAGACGATCCAAAAATTGCCCACTTAATTTTGCTAAGGTTTGCATATTTTTTTGGCTGCTATCTGCAGCGGCGATCCCAACAAGGATCATAAAAATAGGCACAAGCGGGGCGGTAACAAGCAAAATCAGTCCAGCCGCCCAATTGAGTGGAAAAATAGCAATCAAAATAATCAATGGAACGATCACCGAAAGGGCTTGTTGTGGTAAATAGCGGGCATAGAAATTATGTAGGTTTTCCACCTGTTCTAACATAATAGTTGCCCAACTGCCTGCGGGTTTTTGGTTGATCATCGCAGGGCCAACTTGATGTAATTTGGTGAAAATTTGTTGACGGATAAAATAACGTAATTTTTGACCGCACTTAAATCCCAAGCGTTCTCGCCAATATAAAATCATTGCGCGTAAGGCAAAGCCTATCACTAAAGCGATAAAATAACCGATTAAATTTTCCCTTGCGGTTTGCGCCATAATGAGCTGGTGTAATAGGGTGGCGAGCAAGTAGGTTTGTGCAACTAAGATAAGAGATGAAAGGCTAGCCAATAAAATATTAAGGCTAAGTAAGGTTTTTATTGGTTTTTGTTGGGCGCGTAGCCATTTTTGTAAGTATCGTTGGCGAGCTTTATCCATAATTCTGCGTAAAAGAGTTAATGAGTGATGTCATAATGAAAAAGAAAAGCGGTGCATTGCAGCAATAATGCACCGCTGAGATTTATTCTTGGCTGTCCAAGAAACGTTCTGCATCTAAGGCAGCCATACAACCGGTACCCGCGGAGGTAATGGCTTGGCGGTAATTATGGTCCATCACATCACCTGCTGCAAATACGCCTTCAACCGAAGTGGCAGTGGCATTGCCTTCCAAGCCAGATTTCACCACAATATAGCCATTATTTAATTCTAGCTGACCGGCAAAAATCTCTGTATTTGGGGCGTGGCCAATCGCCACAAATATACCGTCTAATTTGAGTTCTTCGGTTTCGTCTGTTTGGGTATCTTTTAAACGAATGCCTGTTACCCCCATATTGTCGCCTAATACTTCATCTAATGTGCGGTGGGTATGCAGAATAATTTTTCCTTCTTCCACTTTTTTGTACAGACGATCAACTAAGATTTTTTCTGCTCGAAAGCTATCACGGCGATGTACTAAATGCACTTCAGAGGCAATATTAGCCAAGTAAAGAGCTTCTTCGACAGCAGTGTTGCCTCCACCAATAACCGCAACAGGCTTGTTACGATAGAAAAAACCATCACAAGTAGCACAAGCGGAAACCCCACGGCCTTTAAATGCTTCTTCAGAGGGTAAACCGATATAACGCGCAGAAGCGCCTGTTGCGATGATTAACGCATCACAACTGAAACTTTGCACATCGCCATAAAGTTTAAATGGACGAGAAGAAAGATCAACACGATTAATGTGATCGAAAATAATCTCAGTATCGAATTTCTCCGCGTGTTGCAACATTCTTTGCATTAATTCTGGGCCGGTGGTATCGCCAAAATCGCCCGGCCAATTTTCGATTTCTGTTGTGGTAGTAAGCTGTCCACCTTGTTGTAAACCTGTAACTAATACTGGGATTAAATTAGCACGCGCCGCATAAATAGCCGCGGTGTAGCCCGCAGGGCCTGAACCTAAAATTAACAGTTTGCAATGTTTCATTTCTGACATAAAAATTCCTAGTTAATAAATCGTAAAAAATCTTCTCTATTATAGAGGCTTACGCCGTTAAATTCATTAATAGAGTAGTGAATAAAGCAATCGGCGGTATTTATTGGTAATCGGATCGTTATTGCCAATGGCGGCAAGAATAGATAAAAACTCTTGTTTCACTTCTCCATTCAGCACGCCTAAATCTTGCTTTAATAAGCTGAATAATAATTTCAAGGCTTCTTCATTGCGGTGCGCGTGGTGTAGCTGTAACGCCAGTTTTAAGGCCACTTCAGGGCTTGGATTGTTGGTGTATTCGGCTTGTAATTGCTGAATTTCTGGCGTGTCTGCTGCTTTAATTAATAATTCGATTTGCGCTTGCAATCCTTGCCAACGGCTATCGCGATCTTGCAATGGAATACGGTTTAAAATTTCCTGCGCTGGTTCAACGCGTTTCATTGCAATATAGGTTTCCGCATAAAGCAGGGCAATATCGCTGTTTTTGTGATCGGAAAGCTCCCACGCTTCTTTTAGCAATGGCAAGGCTTGCTCATAGTTTTCATTCGCCAGAAAATCTAACGCTTGGGTAAATTTAATCTCTTCTTCTTTTGGCAAAATCAGGCTTAAATGTTGCTCAAGGGTAGCGTCATCTAATGCTCCTTGAAACGCATCAAGGGCTTGCCCATCTTTAAATAAATAGGTGGTTGGCAAGGCTTGAATACGAAACTGCGCCGCGACCATTTGTTCGGTTTCACAGTTAATTTTGCCTAATAAAAATTGCCCTTGGTATTTTTCCGCATAGCGTTCTAGCACGCTCACAAACGCATTAGATTCCCCGTGGCTTGGTGCATAAAACACAAGCGCAACAGGTTTTTGTTGGGTTTGCTGCAAGATCTCGGTGAGATTTTGTTCGGTAACATCAATAATATAAGCTGACATTTTCACTCCACGTTTCACGCTAATTTGAGTTACAAAAATTGCCATCGATTGTAACAAAAGTGCGGTGGTTTTTGTAAAACTTTTCTTGTTTAATTGATCTTAATAATAAGTAGCAAGTGGGTTAGTGCTGTTAGAATTTGAAAAGCGAGAGCAAGCTTTGCGCATTAAACGCACAATAAATGTAAAAGCAAAGTAAAGGTGAATAAAAATTGTGCGTAAGATCACATAAATTGCAACAATATATTTACAGTATTTTTACTCTTGTTAAACTTGCGTGCGGATTTTTCCATCATTAATTTATGAGGTTCTCTTATGTTATGGTTTCTTTCCTGTGTAGCCTTGCTTTTGCTTGGTTACTTCTTTTATGGTTCCGTTGTGGAACGGGTTTTTAAAATTAACCCAAATCGTGCAACGCCAGCTAACACAATGGCTGATGGGGTGGATTATGTACCAATGTCAAAAAGAAAAATTTGGCTTATCCAATTATTAAATATTGCAGGAACAGGCCCGATCTTCGGCCCAATCCTTGGGGCGTTATATGGCCCAGTTGCAATGTTGTGGATTGTGTTTGGTTGCATTTTCGCCGGAGCGGTACACGATTATTTCTGTGGAATGTTGAGTGTACGCAATGGCGGTCAATCTGTGCCTAACCTTGCGGGTAAATATTTAGGTGCGCCAGTGAAGCACTTTATGAATGCCCTTGCCCTTGTGTTATTGATCCTTGTTGGGGTGGTGTTCGTTATTTCACCTGCGAGCTTATTAACTAACTTAACCGTAGATAATTTAGGTGATGCGTTCAATTTAGAAAGCAAAAGCACCTTGGTTGTTTGGACTGCTATTATCTTTGCTTACTACATTGTGGCAACCTTAGTACCAGTAGATAAAATTATTGGTCGCATTTATCCAATTTTTGGCGCGTTATTGCTATTTATGTCGTTCGGTATGCTATTTGCTTTATTATTTGAAGATAAAGCCTTATTCCACACCGTAGGTGAAATGAGCTTTTCGAAATTCTTCGAAAATATGAATCCAAAAGGTTTACCAATTTGGCCATTAATTTTCGTGACCATCGCTTGTGGTGCGGTTTCAGGTTTCCACGCAACTCAATCGCCACTGATGGCACGTTGTATGAAAAATGAAACAGAAGGACGTTTTATTTTCTATGGCGCAATGATTGGTGAAGGGGTAATTGCCTTAATTTGGTGTATGGTAGGTTTAACTTTCTACGATAGCCCAGCATTAATGAACGAGGCGATCACAGCAGGCACACCGTCAAAAGTGGTGTATGATTCTGCAACCCATATGCTTGGCTATTTCGGTGGTATTCTGGCTGTGCTTGGGGTGGTGGTGTTACCGATTACCTCTGGAGATACCTCATTCCGTGCAGCACGTTTGATCATCGCAGAGTTTTTCAAAATTGACCAACGTAACTTAATTAAACGTTTAATTATTGCCATTCCACTATTCGTGTTAGGTTTCATTATTTCTAAACTTGATTTCCAAGTGATTTGGCGTTACTTCGGTTGGGCGAACCAAACGACTGCAATGGTAATGTTATGGACAGCTGCTGCGTATTTATATCGCTATCATAAATTCCACTGGATCTGTACGATTCCAGCAATCTTTATGACAATGGTATCTGCCACTTTCCTTGCTTACGCAAAAATCGGTTTAGGCTTAAGCTACGATGTGTCTGTTTGGGTTGGTACAGGTTTAACCGTAGTGGCAGTGATTTGTTTCTTCACTTTGCTAAAACCAATTGCCAACGGTGATCCAGATTCTGAAACAGTGAAAAGCTAAGAAAATTAGCTAAAATTTATCCGCACTTTGTCTTGATGATAAAGTGCGGTTTTTTTATGCCTATTTTTTGGATTTTAGACATAAAAAAACCGCCACACTAAATCTAGGTGGCGGAGAGATCTTAAATAAGAAACTATTTAAAAAAGACAACTGCAATTTGCAGTGCACTAGCATTTACTAAGACTAGCGTTAGAACAGATAGTTCAAAAATATTTTAGATTTTTTGTAAGAAAAATTAAATCGATATAAATCAACGGTATTAGCACAATTCCATTTGATTTAAACGCAAGGATTGATTATAATCCGCCGTCTCAAAGATTCTTTGAGCTTGATTTTGTGAAATCGCTGGGTCGCCTGCGATTTTTTCGATTAACTTTTTATTAAAGAGAATACAATTATGTCATTCAAATTTAACGCTGAAGTGCGTACAGCGCAAGGTAAGGGTGCGAGCCGCCGCCTGCGTCATAATGGCCAAATTCCTGCAATCGTTTATGGTGGGAATGAAGCGCCAGTTTCAATCATCTTAAACCACGATGAAGTAAACAACGCTCAAGTACACGATTCTTTCTATTCAGACGTGATTACTTTAGTGATTGATGGTAAAGAAGTGGCTGTGAAAGTACAAGCAATGCAACGCCACCCATTCAAACCAAAACTCGTTCACATTGACTTTAAAAGAGCATAATCTTTTAATTTAAACGAATCTGAACGCAAAGGCTCTTTGTTATGCAAAGAGCCTTTTGTCATCTATTATCTAGACAAAATTATTTTTCAAGATAGCGTCTAAGACGATCCATTTGCTTTTCTGCTTCATTTACCCCTAATTCATACATCGCCTGAATTTTTTGCGGATCTTTTTCAATGCGTTTGATATGCAGATCTTGCGGTGGGCGAATGACGAAAATTTTTCCTTCCTGCTCCAGCTTAATAATTTTCTCAATTTGGTGATTATAGTCTTCCGCACGTTGAATAAGCTTTTCGGCAAGATGTGGATATTTACGGTAGAAGCAATTAATCAGCCATTTTGCTGACGGTTTTTTGCGATAATCTAAAGTGCGGGTCAAAATAACGATAATTTTTTCGTAACCTAAGTTTTGACAAAAATCCAATGGAATACTGTCAGCAATTCCGCCATCTAAATATTTTTTACCATTAATTTCAACATATTGCGAAACAAAAGGCATTGCGGAAGTGGCGCGTAAGGTTTCCATCTGGGCAAAAGGATCGGTGATTTTTACATATTCCGCTTGCCCCGTTTCAATATTGGTGAGCGTGGCGTAGAAATCGGTATTGGCTTGTTTGAAAGTTTCGTTATCAAAGGGATCAAGGGTGAACGGCACTTGATAAAAAGCGAAATCCTTATTCACAATATTGCCCGTGGTAAATAGACTAGTAAAGCCGAGATAGCGTTTATCATTCAAGTATTTTAGGTTATAACGAATGACACGCCCTGCTTGTTTAGAAGGATAATTCACACCAAATAGCGCACCAGCCGATACGCTTACAATGCCGTCAATATGTACATTTTCTTTAAGAAATACATCAAGCACGCCAGCCGTGAACATTCCGCGCATCGCACCGCCTTCTAACACTAATCCAACTTTCATCATCACACCCTTTGAAATACAAAGGCTAGATGATAACACTTGGTTAGGGTTCATCAAGCAATAAATTTACTTTATAATGCCAGCCTATTAGATGAAATTAGGATAGAAAAATGAAAATTGCCCTAGGTATTGAATATAACGGCAAGAATTATTTTGGCTGGCAACGGCAGGAGAGTGTTGCCAGCGTGCAAGAGCGGTTGGAAAAAGCCATTTCTTTTGTTGCGAATGAAGACTGTCAAATTTTCTGCGCAGGGCGGACGGATTCTGGCGTACACGCAACAGGGCAGGTGGTGCATTTTGAAACCAATGCCATTCGTGCAGAAAGTGCGTGGAGTTTTGGGGTGAACGCCAATTTGCCCGATGATATTGCGGTATCTTGGGCAAAGCAGGTTGATGAGGATTTTCACGCGCGCTTTAGCGCTACGGCTCGCCGTTATCGCTATGTGATTTATAACAATAAATTGCGTTCGGCGATTTTACCAGAAGGGGTTACTCATTATCATCAGCCGTTAGATCACACATTAATGCACCAAGCAGGGCAGGCCTTATTGGGGGAAAATGATTTTTCTTCTTTCCGTGCGGCACAATGTCAATCCAATACACCGTGGCGAAATGTGCATCATTTGAACGTGATTAGACAAGGAAAATACATTATTGTGGATATTCAAGCTAATGCCTTTGTGCATCATATGGTGCGAAATATTGTAGGCAGCCTAATGGAAGTGGGGACAGGGCGTCAGCCTGTGGAGTGGATAAGCTGGCTGCTTGCGCAAAAAGATCGCAAGTTGGCTGCGCCCACCGCCAAACCAGAAGGGCTTTATTTAGTGCAAGTGCATTATCCTGAACAATTTGCCATTCCGCAAAATGCACTTGGGCCACTTTATTTGTCCGATCAGTTATAGCGTTTAAAAGCTAGAATCTTAGTGCAAATTATGGTGTAATAAGCAGAATTTTTTATGAATAAGAAAGGGTTAAAATGAGCTGGATTGATCGAATTTTTAGTAAGAATACGGCATCAAACACACGCAAGGCCAACGTGCCAGAAGGCGTTTGGACAAAATGTACTTCTTGCGGACAAGTATTATATCGTGATGAATTAACGCGTAATTTAGAAGTTTGTCCAAAATGCGGACACCATATGCGTATTGATGCGCGTACACGTTTATTAGCTTTATTAGATAAAGAAAGTGCGGTGGAAATTGCCGCAGATCTTGAGCCAAAAGACATCTTAAAATTCAAAGACTTAAAAAAATATAAAGATCGTTTAACCGCAGCACAAAAAGAAACAGGCGAAAAAGATGCGTTAATCGCAATGGCAGGTACATTATATGGAATGCCTGTGGTTGCTGCGGCGTCTAACTTTAGTTTTATGGGCGGTTCAATGGGCGCTGTGGTTGGGGCAAAATTTGTTAAAGCAGCGGAAAAAGCCATTGAAGACAATTGTCCTTTTGTCTGCTTTTCAGCCAGTGGTGGCGCGCGTATGCAAGAAGCATTGATTTCTTTAATGCAAATGGCAAAAACCAGTGCGGTTTTGGCAAGAATGCGTGAAAAAGGCGTACCCTTTATTTCCGTGCTAACGGATCCAACCCTTGGTGGGGTTTCAGCAAGTTTTGCTATGCTTGGCGATATTAATATTGCTGAACCTAAAGCCTTAATTGGCTTTGCTGGCCCACGCGTGATTGAGCAAACCGTACGCGAAAAACTGCCAGAAGGTTTCCAACGCAGCGAGTTCTTATTAGAAAAAGGGGCGATTGATATGATCGTAAAACGTGGAGATATGCGTGAAACCCTTGCGAGCTTGTTAAGCAAACTTTCTAATAAGCCTTCTCCTTTTGTGCAAGCTGAATTAGTAGAAAATCTCCCTGAGAATGAATAATCTTAAATCTTCTTTAACAGCCACTTCGCCTTTGTCGCAGTGGCTTTCTTATTTGGAACAAAGCCATTTTAAAGCCATCGATTTAGGTCTTGAGCGCATTAAATCGGTGGCAGAACAGCTTGATTTGCTCAAGCCAGCGCCTTTTGTGATCACCGTTGGTGGAACAAATGGCAAAGGCACAACCTGTCGTTTGTTGGAACAGATCTTGCTCAATGCGGGTTATCGCGTGGGTGTGTATTCTTCCCCCCATTTAATCCGCTATAACGAACGTGTTCGCATTCAAAATCAAGAATTGCCCGATGCGCAACATAGTGCTTCTTTTGCCTTTATTGAGCAGAATAAAACCCAATCTTTGACCTATTTTGAATACAGCACCTTATCGGCGTTGTATTTGTTTAAACAGGCTAAGCTTGATGTGGTGATTTTGGAAGTGGGGCTAGGCGGACGCTTAGATGCCACCAATATTGTGGATAGTGATATTGCGGTGATTACCAGCATTGATATTGATCACACGGATTTTCTTGGTGATACCCGTGAGCAAATTGCCTTTGAGAAAGCAGGGATTTTCCGAACGAATAAACCGGCCATTATTGGTGAGCCTGATGTGCCGAATACAATGTTGGAACACGCACAAAAGCTGGATTGTCAGCTCAGTCGCTGTGGGGTAGATTGGACATTCAGCCAAACCGCTCAAAGCTGGCAATGGCAAAGTAAACACTGTCAGAATGGCGAAAATGAAAGCCAAAAAGTGCGGTTAGAAAATCCGCCTTTTCCACATATTCCGCTAGCGAATGCTGCTACGGCTTTAGCGGTGTTGCCTTATTTGCCATTTAATATTACAGAACAACATATTCGTGAAGCGCTGCAAAATGTTCAACTTACAGGACGTTTCCAACCACTAGATAGCGCACAGCGACAGCGTTTGAGTGAACTGTTACATTGTAACGAAAAAGCCTTGCCACAAGTGATTATTGATGTAGGGCATAATCCACACGCCGCAAAATATTTGGCAGAAAAACTCACCGCACTTAAACAACCGACACAACGTATTCTGGCGGTTTGTGGTATTTTGAAAGATAAAGATACCCAAGGCGTGCTTTCTCCACTGCTTGATGTGATTGATGAATGGCATTGTATTAGCTTGTCAGGTTCTCGTGGACAACGTGGAGAAGAATTGTTAGCCGAACTGCAAGCGCTGGCGTTATCACAAAACAAAACGCTGAAAGCAAGCTCATCTTCCTCAATGGAGCAAGCACTACAAAGTGCGGTGCAAAATTCGCAAGAAAATGATGTCCTGCTAGTTTTTGGTTCGTTTTATACCGTAGGGCAGTTGTTGGAATTGCTAGATAAAGCTTAGAGATAAGTTTAGGATTAGAAAAAAGGCATTAAATTTCAGTTTAATGCCTTTTGTTTTAGATTTATTTTAGAAAAAATTAATCTTTATTTTGGCTTGGTTTAATGGCTAATAAATTACAATTTAATTTGCTAATAACGTGTTCTGCCGTGTTACCTAAAAACGCAGCAGAAAGCCCTGTTCTGCCCACCGTGCCTAATACAACGGTTTCCGCGCCTAATTCTTCCGCAACTTTTGGGATCACTTCTTCAGGGAATCCTTCCAAAACGTGGGTATGATCCTCATCAATGCCAAATTTTTGGCGTAAGGCTTTCATATTAATTAGGTATTGTCCACGAATGCTATTGCCATAATCCGTATTACTAAATTCTGGCAGATCTAATGCCATATTAATAGGTGGGGGAGGATAGGCACTGACTAAATGCACATTACCACGTTCCAGCACATCGGCTAAATCAATACCTAAATTCACCAATTCATCATTGAAAGATTGGTGATGCTCTTCATTATCTGACACATTTACCGCAATAAGAATGCGTCTTTGGTGCTTCCAATCGCCATCTTTTACAATCATCATTGGCGCAGGACATTTGCGTAATAATTGCCAATCCATTGGCGTAAAAATGAGAGAAGTTAAACTTTCTTCTTGATTTTGTGTATATTTCACCACTAGATCGTAATGGTTTTTTTCTACTTCAGCACTAATGGCTTCTGCTTCATTATTATCCCAAACCACGATAGATTCAAATTCAATATTCGGATCAGCATATTTCTCAAAATAAGGCTGAATCAGCTTTTGATGTTGTGAAATCACGCCTTGGTGCATATTTTCTCGTTCTTCCGCAGAGAGCAACGCGGACATATCGTAGGATAAATCATAAACCGACATAAAAGTGGTAATTTTTACTTTATTTTCACTTTTTTGCTCATTCACCAAACGCACCGCACGCGCCAGCGCATATTGTTTTTGATTATCTGGATTTAGCACCACAAGAATATTTTTGAACTTCATTATATGCCTCCATAGCAATAGTTAAACTGCTATAAGCATAGAGAATATTAAGCAAAATGACAAGGTAAACTGAAGGAAAAGCAAAATGAATGGGGGAAAACTCCCCCAAAAAATAGACTATTCAACTATTTGAATACGGGTTTTTGTGGTTCCCGCAAGGGTAGATAACTCAGCCATATCATTGATGGTGATATATTTTCCTTGCACCGTTAGCATTCCCGTTTTTTGAAAGCGTCCTAATAAACGACTAATAGTTTCAACCGTTAAGCCCAAATAATTACCAATATCGCCACGGGTCATCGTTAAACGAAATTCTCGCGCTGAAAAACCACGAGCCGAATAGCGAGCTGATAAATTATGTAAAAAGGCGGCTAAACGTTCTTCTGCGTTCATTTTGGAAAGCAAAAGGATCATTTCTTGATCACTTTTAATTTCACTGCTCATCAAACGCATAATTTGCTGACGCAATTTAGGCATTTTACCTGATAAATCATCTAAAATATCAAACGGAATTTCACACACCATCGCAGTTTCTAAGGCTTGCGCAAAGCTTGGGTGTTGCATATTGGTAATCGCATCAAAGCCCACTAAATCCCCTGGCAAATGGAAAGAGGTGATCTGCTCTTCACCCGATTCACTAATGGTATAGGATTTAATTGTTCCAGAACGAATAGCGTAGAGAGAATTTAATGGATCGCCCGCCTTAAACAGAATTTGCGATTTTTGGATCGGCTTTTTTCTCTCGATGATGTTATCAAGCTGGTCTAATTCTTGTTGATTTAAGGTAAAAGGAATACAAAGCTGGCTGATACTACAATCTTGACAATGGATTGTGCAACCAGTCGGCTGACCACGGCGTGTCGTTCTTGACTCAGTTGATAGCATTTTATTTCATCCTCAAATAATTAGGTAAAGCAGAAAAAAATCATATAAAATTGATCTAACGCAAGAAATGATACCATTAAATGGTAAAATTAAGAAGTTTTTAATCATCAAAGAATTGTAAGGAAGAAAAATGGCCACCGAAAAGCTGACCAAAAAACGTTTAATCCAAATTATTTTAATGCTCTGCGTACTACTTTCCGCATTTTTCTACCGCACTTGCCATTATGAAAAAATCCAAAGTGCGGTGGAAAATCAGCAAATTTCAGACAAAGAAAAAGCCAGCGAGTAGTTAGTTGTAAAATAATTGTTATTTGGGTTTATATTCCCTTTTTGATTAAAAAAATGATATAGTAAGCCAGTTTTTGCGTGGAGGAAAAATGAATTCATTATTTTTAGGTTTTCATCATATTGCAATTATTGCGTCAGATTATGCGAAATCTAAACATTTTTACACGCAGATTTTGCAGGCGAAGGTTATTCAAGAAACCTATCGGGCAGAGCGAGAAAGTTATAAGTTGGATCTAGCCTTGCCCGATGGCAGTCAAATTGAGCTGTTTTCCTTTCCAAATCCGCCAGCCAGAGCAACAAGACCAGAGGCTTGTGGTTTACGTCATTTGGCGTTCAAAGTAAAAAATATTAATCAGGTTGTGGCCTATTTAGCCGATCATAATATTTATTGTGAGCCTATCAGAGTTGATGAGTTAACGGGTAAGCAATTTACCTTTTTCCAAGATCCTGATGGTTTACCTTTAGAGCTTTATGAAATTGAATAAAATCTTTGGTATAAAAATGAAAAAGTTAAATGTAGCAACGGCGATCTTGATGAGCTTTTTTAGCCATATTGCTATGGCAGTTGAAGAGATGGCTGAGCCTTCAGGTTATGTAGAAGTTTTTCGTTTTTCTGAAAGTGATCCCGAAAGTAAAACCTATGTCAGCGGACAGGCAGAACAGCTAAACCCGAAAAAAATGAGTGATGCAGAAAAGCTGGCAAAAAGTATTGAATTTGAAGTGTATGAGGTGAGCGAGAATCGTGTGGCTCATACGGTATTTAAATCAGGAGCAGGAATTTGCCGCGGGTTTAAATCCCATTATGGTGTGGATATGACCGATTCCCGTACTTATTATATCGATCAAGCTAATAATGAATATTATGCAAGTATTGCAGGTGCGACCATTTATTCTAAAAACGCACCAAAAAATGTGCAATATGCGCCAGTATTTAATATTCAAGATGAGAAAATTGCGCGTCAAGTGCAAGATGAAGAAAATAAATATGGTAAACAAATCGCCACTGAAAATATTGAAAAAAGTTCAGAAATGTTAAAGAGAACGATTTGTCGATAATCGTTCAGAAAATACCGCACTTTTTTATATCGGTTATAAAGTAAAGTGCGGTATTTTTTTATCAATTTTATGTGATTTGAGTAAAATTAAATTCCCAATCCCTGCCGAATCAGTTGTTCTTTCAACAAACTGAATTGATTGGTAGCGCTAAGGCCGATGCCGCGGGCGAGTTTTTTCAGTGGGTTGTTACCAGCAAAGAGATCTTTTAAGCCTTGCATTGCGATGAGCATTTTTACTGCTTCGGCTTTGCGTGTGCGTTCGTAATAACGCAGGTTGCGGTATTCACCGATGTCTAAGCCCAGAGCAAAATGTTTTTCAATTTCTTGCGCGAGTAGTAGGGCATCTTGCAATCCAAGATTTACCCCTTGTCCTGCCAGTGGGTGAATGGTATGTGCGGCATCGCCAATTAGGGCAATACGCGGTTGGGCGAAGTTGCGTGCATAGCGCGCGGTAAGCGGAATGGATTGACGTTCGCTTTGCACTTCACACAATCCCAGCTGATTATCAAAAGCGATGCTCAGTTGTTTGTTGAATTCTGTTTGTTCACAGCAGCTCAACTGTTTGGCTTGTTCTGGCGGAAGCGACCACACGATAGAACACAGATTTTCTTGATGTAATGGCAAGAACGCCAAAATGCTATCTGGGGCAAAAATTTGTCTGGCGCAGTGTTGATGTGGTTCTGTGGTTTTCACGTTGCACACTAAGGCGTATTGCCCATAATCGCGGAAAATCAGTGGAATGTTGGCTTTTTGGCGTAACCAAGAATTTGCGCCGTCTGCGCCCACAACTAGTTTCCCCGCTAACATTTGCCCGTCTGTTAAGGTGAGAATGGCGGTGCTTTCGTTAATGCCCAAGTGTTGCGCTGTTGCATTGAAAATTTCCACATTTTCTTGAGTGGCGACCTGCAGCCATAGGCTATGTTGAATGATCTGGTTTTCCACAATATGCCCAAGGTGGGAAATGCCCAAGCCTTTGGTGTCAAATTCAATTTTGGCAAAGCTGTCTTTTTCCCACACTAGCATTTTATCGTAGGCGGTGGCACGTTCAGCTTGAATGGTTTGCCACGCGTTGAGTTCTTGCAATAAATGTTCGCTCGCAAGATTTAACGCGCTGACACGATAAGCAATATTCGCTAAAGAAAAATGCGGCGGATTCGGTTCGAGCAGGGCGATACGCATTGCGGTATTTTTTAATTTGGCAGCGAGCGCAAGCCCCACCATTCCACCACCGATAATAATCAGATCAAAATTTTTCACTATTCTAACCACCCTAATGCTGGTTTGATAAATTGCTGTTTGAGTAAATGAGATTGCGCCATTGCCATTAGCCCCAGATTTCGCCCAATTTGCAATGGTAATAATTCATTGGCAAAGAGAGAAACCAAGCCGTTAGTTAAGTTGATGAGCCTTGTTTGATCCCCTTGACGTGCTTTTTCATATTGACTTAATAAAGAATAAGTGCCGAGATCTTGCCCTTGCATAAAGGCTTGGCTTAACAATTTAGCTAAGCAAATCACATCACGCATACCAAGATTAAACCCTTGCCCTGCAATAGGGTGTAAGGTTTGTGCAGCATTGCCGACTAATGCGGTGCGGTGATGAATATGCTGGCTGGCTTGATATAACGCCAAAGGATACGCAAAACGCTTGCCGCATTGTTGCAACTTGCCAAGCCGCCAGCCGAATTGTTGTTGCAGACGAGCGAGAAATGCGTCATCGGACAATGCCATTAGCTCATCGGACGATTTCACGCACCATACTAAAGACATTAAATTCTCTTGCATTGGCAGAAGCGCCAATGGACCTTGCGCAGTGAAACGCTCAAAGGCTCGTTGCTGATGTGGTTGCTGCGTTTGAATATTGGTGATAATGGCGGTTTGCTGATAATCGCGCAGTTTGTTGATCGCAATGTTGGCAGATTTCGCCACCAAAGATTGTGTGCCATCTGCACCGATAATCAGCTGACAAGATAAAGTGCGGTGATTTTTTAGCGAAATTTTCACCCGCACTTGATCAAATTGGATTTGCTCAATCTCCACTGGGGAAAAATAATCAATGTTGGCGTATTGCTTGATTGCAGTCAGCAAGATTTCTCCCACAGGCTGTAAGGCGACTACCGCGCCCAGTTGTTTTAGCTGAAATTCATCGGTGTGAAATTCGACTAAACCACTATGGCCTTTATCAGAAACGTGAATATGCTCAATGGGGCAGACAAGGGGCGAAATTTGTTGCCATAATGATTGTTGGTTGGGCAAATTGAGCTGCGCAAGCTGTTGGCAAGAACCTGCTGAAAGGGCAATACAACGGGCATCAAAACCGCTTTGCTGATGTTGTTGGGGCGCTTGCTTTTCTAATAACGCAATGCGCATTTTACCTTGAGTTTGCGCACTTAACGCTAAAGCAAGGGTGCAACCTGCCATTGCGCCGCCCACGATAATCACATCATAATGCTCAATTTGTTCCATTTTTGCCCCGTTTTACTTCATTGTCATTACGCGTTATGTGCCATCACTTGTTCGATTTCATCAATTTCTTTTGGCACGGCGCTGGTTAGCACTTTGTTGCCATATTCGGTGATCACAATATCATCTTCAATACGCACGCCAATGCCCTTATATTGCTCAGGCACATCGGCATTGGCTGGAATATACAAGCCGGGTTCAACCGTTAGCACCATTCCCACTTCTAATGGACGATCGCGTAATTTGCTGTCTTTTTCAAGGCTATAACGCCCTACATCGTGAACATCAATGCCAAGCCAATGGCCTAATCCGTGCATATAAAAGGCTTTGTAGGCTTCATCGGCGATCAGCTGATCCACTTCCCCTTGCAAAATGCCTAAGCGCACCAAACCTTCCACTTTAATACGGATAACTTCTTCGCTGACTTGCTGAATTGTATTTCCCGCCACAAGAGCGTTGATCGCGTGTTTTTGGGCGTGTAATACGATTTCATAAATTTCTCGTTGGGCTTGGCTAAATTTACCATTCACAGGGTAAGTACGGGTAATATCACCTGCATAATGGGCAAACTCACAACCTGAATCCACTAACACCAGCTCACCGTCTTTTAATGCTTGATCATTTTCGCCATAGTGCAGAATACAGGCATTATCACCGCCGGCGATAATGTAATTAAATGAAGGGAAGCGCGCACCAAAGCGGTGGAATTCGTGTAATAGCTCACCTTCTAGCTCAAACTCTAAACGATTTGGACGCGTTTGTTTCATTGCACGCAAATGCCCTAAGGCAGAGATTTGACCGGCTTGTTGCAATAAAGCAAGTTCGTTTGCAGATTTAAATAAGCGCATTTCATCTAAAATATCTGCCCAGTCGAAAATTTGTGAAAATTGCACCGCACTTTTTTCAAGCAAGGCATTGCCCCAAGATTGAGGTGCTGGATTGTGGTAAAGGGTGGTGAAATCTTGGCTAAGGCTTTGCCATTGAGTCGCAAAATCTTCAATGGAATAGGCTTGATCAAGGTTTAATTGTTGTGCTGCTTTTTCCACTCCTAAACGGCGGCCATTCCAAGTTTCCATTAAGGGATCAGAAGGGCGTAAAAATAAAATGGTGCGAGATTGCTGAGCAGTTTTGGTTAAAAGTAAAACGGCATCGGGTTCGTTAAATCCAGTTAAATACCAAAAATAGCTATCTTGGCGGAAAGGATAATTGCAATCTCTATTGCGAACCTGCTCTTTGGCTGAAAAAATAACGGCGACAGAATTCTCCGCCATTTGCGCGAGCATTTTTTCACGGCGTTGAGCAAATTCTTCTGCGGGAATTTCCGCTAAATAGGCTAGATTCATAATTTTTCTCCTTAATGTAACACGGTTTTTTGTGATGATTGGTAAGGGCGATAATGGGTGTAAAGCACCGCCACGAGAGTTCGAACATATTCCGCCGCTAGTTCTAAGGATTCCGCTAGCTCTTCAGGATCGTCATCTTCTTCATAAGCCAATACAGCAATATTTTGTAGATCATCTAAGGCTTCGCCAATTTCGCCCGTTTCTTTATCCATTTTCGCTTGCACTAAGCCTAAACCGAGCAAAAAGTGGCTTGTCCATTCTGAAAGAGCATCAATTTCGTTAAACAAATCGCCATTTTCGGGCAAGAAAAGTTGAAAGTTGAAGCTATCAATATCTTCTAAACTGTGCTGAATATCGTGATAAAGCGCCGAAACCTCTTTTAACAACGCCGTAGGGTAGGCTTCGCCATTATTGGTAAATTCATTCATAAAAATCGGCCATTTTTGCTCACTCGCGCCACCACAAATTAAGCCCGTGAGAAAACCGTGCAATTCGGCCGCGGTAACAGGAATGGTGGCTTGGCGGAGTTTTTGTTCTAATTCGTCATAAGAGAGAATATCAGACATAATTTTTTCCTTTTGCTTAAGATAGGTGTAGTTTAGCACTGTTAGATTAAGCTAACCACAATCAGGCGGATTTTTATGACGAAAAATATTTGCTATGGCATAATAGAACAGAAATTTGATTGGCAAAAACGCCAGAAAAAATAGCCGCTCTTTTTGTATGAGCCAAATTGATTAAGCGAGGAAGTAATGTCATCTCAAAATAACAGCATTGAATTATCCGTATTAGGGCAAATTTTACGTTTAAATTGTCCCGAAGAGCAGCAAGATGGTTTGCGTCAGGCCGCCCGCGCATTAGATCAACGGGTTTCCGAAATGAAAGAACGGACAGGCATTTTGCAATTAGACAAAGTGCTTTCTATTGTGGCGTTAAATCTCAGTTATGAGCTGATTCAGCAAGAGCAAAAAACACAGATGATTGAAAATGCAGTGAGTACGCAAATTCAGCAGTTGGGTAGTTCATTACAAACGGTTTTAGCTCAAAAATTGAATAATTGATTGCCAGATTGGCGAAAGAATATGATTTTGTGTGGCTGAATCAGAAAATAGACTGGTCAAGCCAGATAAATTGGAGTAGTATAAAACCAGTTTCAAATATACCTGAGATGTTCGTCAGTGGGTTATGTCCCTGAGCCGATAATTACAATCTTATGAATCGGTTTCCTTTTGTTGGTGAGCAGGCTTACCTTGGCGCAAGCCCTGATGTAAGAAGCCTAAAAACGATAATAACTGATTCCCTTGAGCCTTCGGGTTCAAGGACTGCTACCTGCAACGGCATCTTGGGTTCTTCTTTTCTCTATTCATTATGAGTGATTATTTGATTTCTCAACAACGAAAAGCCATTCGCCAACATATCCGCCAATTACGGCAAAATTTAAGCGCACAACAACATTTCCAAGCAGAACACAGCATTACTCAACAAGCCCTTGATTTTATTGAGCAAAGACAAGCCAAACGAATAGCTTTATATCTTTCTTTTGATGGGGAGATTTCAACGCAACAGCTTATTGAACAATTATGGCAGAAAAAAATTGAGGTTTATTTGCCTGTGTTGCACCCTTTCTCAGCGCATCATTTGTTATTTTTGCGTTATCAAGAAAATACAGCATTAGTGAAAAATAAATTTGGGATTTTTGAACCGCAGTTAGATGTGAGAAATGTGTTGCCAGCGGAAAAGTTAGATATTATTTTCACCCCTTTAGTGGCCTTTGATAAGGTGGGTAATCGCCTTGGAATGGGCGGCGGCTTTTACGACCGCACTTTACAAAATTGGCAAAATAAAAATTTTATTCCCGTAGGCTTGGCGCATCAATGCCAGCAAGTTGATATATTACCTGTGGAAAGCTGGGATATTCCATTATTTACCATTCTTTCGGCTTAAATTTTTGGCCTAAAATTCGCAAATAATTAACAAAAAAGAACCGCACTTTTATCTACTCCGTAATACAAGCGTAATTCCAATATATAAGTGAGTAGTGTTTACCATTCCACCTATTATAGTTTAATGAGCGGTGAGAAAAAGTATATTATTTTCCTATTTTTTATAAAAATGCCGTCTAAATATTAGACGGCATAGATACTATTTAGCGATAGATAGCTTGCCACATTGCATCTTGTACGCTTTGTACCCAGTTATCACTTTGTCTTGTTGCCACACCATCTTTTACCGCTTGTTTAGCAACGGCAACCGCAACAGTGGCGGAAGAAGCGCGTAAGTTATCCACTGGTGGAAGAAGTGATGCACCTAAATCTTGTGGGTTCACTTGGCTAGCTACAGCTTCGGCCGCAGCAAGTAACATTCCATCTGTAACCTGTTTTGCCCCAGATACAATTACCCCTAGACCTAATCCTGGGTAGAGTAGTGCATTATTGCCTTGTCCAATATGGAAGTCAGTACCATTATATTGTACAGGATCAACAGGGATTCCCGTTGCAATTAAGGCTTTACCTTGTGACCAAGGCACGGCATCTTGTGGCATTACTTCGATACGTTCTGTTGGGTTAGAGAGCGGTAATAAAATTGGACGTTCCACGCCTGCGCAAAGGGCTTTAACAACTTCTTCAGTAAATGCACCGTGATCTGTTGATGTACCAATTAAAATGGTTGGTTTCACTTGTTTTACCACTTCTAACAAGCCAATTTTGCCATTTTCACGCGCCCAATTAGCTACTTCTGCAGCAGGGCGAGCATATTCCTGTTGGTAATTAGGCAGATTTGGCATATCATCAGTGACTAAGCCATTAATATCAATTAGCCATACGCGTTTTTTCGCTTCTTCGCGTGAAAGTCCGTTACGTTCCATTGCGGCGCTGATTTGATCTGCCATTCCTGTACCAGCCGTACCTGCACCATAAACCACAAGGCGCTGTTCTGCAAAATTCTGCTTTGTTACTTTTAAGCCTGACATCACCGCAGCCATAACTATCGCCCCTGTTCCTTGCATATCATCATTAAAAATACGGTATTTTTCACGATTTTCAACTAAGATACGGCGGGCGTTGGAAGGGCCAAAATCTTCAAAGTGCAATAGAGCGTTAGGGAACATTTCAGAAGCGACTTTGAGATATTCATTAATTAAGTGATCATAGCGTTCACCACGAACACGCGCGTGACGATTACCAATATAAGTTGGATCATTGAGAAGCGCTTCATTATCTGTACCTACATCTAAATTCACCGCAATCACACGGCTTGGATCAATGCCCGCAGCTGCTGTATACACCGCTAGTTTTCCGACAGAAATATCTGTTCCGTTTACGCCCCAGTCACCAATACCAAGAATTTCTTCTGCATCAGAACACACGATGAGATCTACATCATCTGCTCCAAGCCCTAATGTTTCAAAAGAAGCACGAATATCTTCTGGGCGGTTCACATTTAGATAAACAGCACGAGAACGGCGATAATCACGACTCCATTGTTTTATTGCATCACCTACGGTTGGGTCATAAACAATAGGTAACATTTCGGCGAGATGATCGGTAAGAAGACGATAATACAGCACTTCATTACGATTATGTAGTTGGTCAAGGAAAATGTATTTTTCCATTGGTTTTTCATAACGAGAAAGCTGCTCATAAGCACGTTTGGCTTGTTCATCAAGGGTTTCCACAGCCGCAGGTAATCGTCCTGTTAAACCTAACTTATTACGTTCTTCAAGCGTAAAAGCCGTGCCTTTATTGGTTAGGGGATTAGTTAGAATATCAGGGGTATGACTCATTATTAACTCCTTATTTATGAAATAGATTATTTGTTGAGAGGTAAAATCGCTATTTGCTACTGAGTATAGGCGCATAAATAACAATTTCAAGTGGAGTGAATGTTATTTTTTTTTGCAATATATTGATTTTGAAAGGGTTTTTGTATAATTCGGGTTTTTGTTTATTTTGTTTTGTTATTTTTAGTAATGTAATTATTTTCATATGTATTGAAAAAGTAAATGCTCGTTATTTTGCGCATTTATTGTAACTTGGGTGAATTATTGCGTGATAAAAATATTTTGGGATGACCTAAAATAGTTTACAGCTAGAAATATTTGATGATGAGATTAACGCAGATGAAAGTTATTTTGGTTGTACGCTTAAAAGTAAGTAAGCGCACGAAGTTGTGAGTAAATTCGCTATAATCTGGCTTCTCAAGTATAACGGCAAGGCTTATACTATCTTGTACTGAATATGCAATTAGCTAGCTTTATTTCTATTACGATTAAAATTCTGACATAAAGAGATACACTATTAGAGCAATTTGGAGTAAACTTTCATTCTAAGACGTATCAATCTTCTTTTTACATCAAAAAATAATTAAAGGATATCCATATAATGAACTCACCTCGTCTTTTCTCGCTTTCACCATTGGCGATGGCGATTACGCTCGCACTTTTTCCTTACTTAGCACAAGGAAACCAAAACGATGCAGAAAACCGCCAAGACGCCGTGGCTAAATTAGCACATTTACCCGAAGCACAGGCTCAACCACATCAATGGCAAGATACAGATCATAATCATATTAATCAGGATAAACTGACGACTTTACGCGCGATGTTAGTGGATACGGGAGTGGATCTTCATACCTTTGAAAAAGACGAAATTTACCCAGAAAGCATTGTTGCTCACGGTTTCTCTTTCTATGATAGTGTTAGTCATCACATTAGTACTCAACTTAGCCCAGATATGATAGACGATGGTCCAGAAATGCACGGAACAAAAATGGCGCGTGTATTATTAAACACTGCTGGCGGTGGTTCAATTTATCCAGTACAAGGCTTAGTAAGAAAAAGAGGTGAGCTAGTTCCCCATTGGCGAAACCGATTATTAGCAATGGGGGTGGCGAATGAAAGAAGCATTGCGCAAACAGGGCGAGCGGCTCCTGTTGTAGCCAATATTTGGGTAGAAGGTATCTCACAATATGCACAACCTGAATATATTGAAAAAATTGCTCATATTGCAAACCAAGGCTCTTTATTACTCTTTGCAAATGGCAATGAACCACTTGATCCTGCGATTCCTAATGAACCTTATTCCTCTGTCTCAAGAATGCTTGCACCGAATTCTGAGCAACTTGATGAACGTTTAAAAGATAGTGCCATTGCCATTACAGCGATTACGAATGGTAAGCAAAAATATCAGCCCTGTGGAAAAGCGAAAAATTTTTGTTTGGCGGCAAATGCAGATACACCAATCAACTATTTTGATCCGATTCTAAAGCAATGGATTTATGCGGATATTCCTAATGGCACTTCTAGTGCAACCGCTTATGCGAGTGGCGTTGCGCTTGCTATTGCACAAAAATACGATTGGTTTAAAGCAAAAGATATTCGTAACACTCTCTTTACCACGGCAAATGATAAAGGTGATGCGGGCATAGATGCCGTTTATGGTGTGGGTGAAATCAATAAACAAAAAGCGTTAAATGGCTATGGACGTTTTGATGCCCAAAATAATAATGTGCTTGATGTAAATGGTATCGCAGAACGCTATTATTTTGACAATGATATTGAGGGCGATAGCGGCTTCACAAAACGCGGTGATAAAGAACTTGTTCTTAATGGTAATAATCGTTTTCAGGGAAAAGGGGTAATAGAACAAGGAAAACTCACCATTAACGGAACAAATACTGCGCAATTTGAAGTTAAACAAGGAGCAACACTCGCAACGGGAACAAGCCCAAATAAAATCTCTACGGGAAGCCTTTATAACAGCGGGCGTCTTGAAGTTATCAATCCTTCACCATTATATATTGAGGGGGATTTTACCAATACGGAAACAGGCGAGATCAATACTGCAATAGGCTCAAGCATCAATGTGAGTGGACGGGCAATTCTAAATGGTGTAATGCGAGTCAGCCAAATTGCTCAAGGCTATGTTCCTCAAGCGGGGCGGAGAGAAGTGCTGCTACGAGCAAATGAATTGGTCGATGATGGCATTCGTTTACACTTGGATTCTGCATTAATTCACATTGCTGATACCATCGCCTTTGATCAAAATAAAAAACAAATCTATGTTGGATTACAACGTAAAAATATTAGCGAGGCACTTGATGATTTGACCCATACGATCACACCACCATCTCCGCCGACGGATACAGTTATAACAAATAAAGAAAAAACGGATACAACAGTTTCCGCTCATTCAGAAAGTGCGGTAATAAATTTAGCAGATTTACCTGAAGCAGAAAAAAACTATTTTCCGAATTGGACAGATACAGATCGTTATCCAACAACCTCATCCTCTCATAAACCAGCTATCGCAATGTTAGTTGATACGGGAGTGGATGCTCGTACCTTCAAAGAAGGGGAACTTTATCCTGAAAGCGTTGCGGCTAAACCAAATCAAACACCGAGTTTTGAAGTACAACATTACTTTAAGCCAGATGTGAATGATCATAGCTTCCATGGTTCAAAAATGGGACGTATTTTGCTTAATACCGCAGGAACGGGTCAATTATACATCACTCAGGGAGTACGGGCTCCTAATAGTTCTTGGCGTTCAATCTTATCTGCTAGTTATGCAGCAAACCAACGTTTACAACAACAAACTCAAAAAGCAGCTCCAGTTATTGGAAATATTTGGAAAGATTTTATAGAAATACAAAATTATCAAGAGTACATCAATCAAGTACAAAATATAAAAGAACAAGGTTCTTTACAGCTTTTCGCAACAGGTAACGAAAGCAGTGAATATCACAGTGAAGCCGGTACTCAACCAGGGCGTACAATCATCGCGCTTATTGATAATAATACTGGAGATTTACTGACCTCACTTAAAGATACAATTATTGCGGTAACAGGTGTGAAGAGCAATGGACAAAAAGTATTTCGTCCTTGTGGAAAAGCTAAAAACTTCTGTATAACATCTAATGTGGATACGCAAATTAGTTATTTTAATCCTGATAAAGGATATCGTGAAATTAGTCGTCCTGGTGGTACTTCTAGTGCGACGGCATATGCCAGTGGAGTAGCCCTTGCAGTAAAACAAAAATATGATTGGTTTGAAGCTAAAGATATACGCAACACACTGTTTACAACAGCTATTGATAAAGGTACCCCAGGTATTGATGAAACTTGGGGTGTTGGCGTAATTAATAAATCTCAAGCATTAATGGGATATGGGCGCTTTGATTCCCAAAATGATAACCGACTCACTGTCAATGGTATTGCAGAACGTTATTATTTTAATAATGATATTGAGGGTGATGGCGGTTTTACGAAATTAGGTGAAAAAGAACTCGTTTTCAATGGTAATAATAGCTTTAAGGGTGATGGGATCATTGAACAGGGTAAACTAACTCTAAACGGCTCGAATCAAGCCAATTTTATCGTAAAACAAGGAGGAACACTCGCATCTGGAACATTAGTTAAGCTTTCATCAAAAGATCAAAAAGCTCAACCGATAACATCTGGTAGTGTAAACAATTTTGGAATAATAGAATCACTTAATCAAACAGATTGGAATATCAATGGTAATTTAATTAATAACGCGACTGGCATAATTAATAAAGCAATTGGTTCAACCATTAATGTGAGCGGTATAGCAAACCTTGGAGGCATAATGAATGTCGATCAAATTGCTCCATACTATGTACCACAAAACGGCCGACGTGAAGTATTATTGCGCGCCAATGGGTTAGTTAATAATGGTATTCAACTTAATTTAAATCCTGCTTTAATTGATGTGGCAAACACAATTGTTTTCGATGAGAATAAAAAAGAGATTTATGTAGGATTACAGCGTAAAAGCGTTCAGCAAGCCTTAGAAGATCAAGATACCTCAAATGGGCATTCACCAGAAACACCTGTAGTTAACGATAAAGTCACTCCTCCAACGGAAGAAACGGCTTCTACTGTTGAAACAGATAATACAACTGAATCTGCATCAACTGAACATTCAGAGGAAACATCGACAACCGAAGAAACAACTGTTCCAGCAACCACTGAAACAGCTTCTACTGTTGAAACGGACAATGCAACTGAATCTGCATCAACTGAACATTCAGAGGAAACATCGACAACCGAGGAAACAAGCATTCCAGCAACGACTGAAACAGCTTCTACTGTTGAAACGGACAATGCAACTGAATCTGAATCAACTGAACATTCAGAGAAAACATCGACAACCGAAGAAACAACTGTTCCAGCAACGACTGAAACAGCTTCTACTGTTGAAACGGACAATGCAACTGAATCTGAATCAACTGAACATTCAGAGGAAACATCGACAACCGAAGAAACAACTGTTCCAGCAACCACTGAAACGGCTTCTACTGTTAAAACGGACAATGCAACTGAATCCGCATCAACTGGACATTCAGAGGAGGAAACATCGACAACTGAAGAAACAATTGTTCCACCAACTACTGAAACGGCTTCTACTGTTGAAACGGACAATGCAACTGAATCTGAATCCAACGGACATTCAGAGGAAGCATCAACAACCGAAGAAACAACTGTTCCAGCAACCACTGAAACAGCTTCTACTGTTGAAACTGACAATACAACTGAATCCGAATCAAATGGTCATTCAGAGGAAACATCGACAACCGAAGAAACAACTGTTCCAGCAACCACTGAAACAGCTTCTACTGTTCAAACGGACAATCCACCTGAATCTGAATCCAACGGACATTCAGAGGAAACCTCTACAACCGAGGAAACAACTGTTCCAGCAACGACTGAAACAGCTTCTACTGTTGAAACGGACAATGCAACTGAATCCGAATCAAATGGTCATTCAGAGGAAACATCGATAACTGAAGAAATAACCGTTCCACCAACCACTGAAACGGCTTCTACCGTTGAAACAGCTAATCCAACTGAATCCGAATCAAATGGACATTCAGAGGAAGCATCCTCGATAAATAAAAAGAATAAAGCGCAGAGAGCTTATTTAGGTGCAATGGAAGATGCAAGATTACTCGATCGTGTTTTAGAAAAACTCGATCAAGGCTATGCTTCACAGCAATTAAATACACAGCAAAAACAATGGGCAAACCGTTTATTCAATATAGATAGAACACATTTTACTGAATATTTATTCAGTCAAGGGATTCAATCATTAATACATCAGCAGCAAAGCTGGGTTAACCACGAGGCCTTTCAGCGTTTAAATTGGATTGCATCATTTTCACAAAAAAATCATACCGCACTTTGGATTAGTGGTGAAAATCGATCTGCCTCGCCTGAGGTTAGCCATATTAATACGACTGATCACTTTAATAGTGTGGCAATTAATGGTCTTCTTGTGGAAGGCAAACACCGATTCAGTTTCAGCATTAGTGAGCAGCGGCAGAAATATGAAGAGCATTACAAAGAGGTTGAAAAATCGTTTAATGAACGTGATGTTGCATTCCGTCTAGGCTATGGATATGAATTTATACCAAACTGGACGCTCTTAACAAGTTTTAACTACGGTGTAGGAAAATTAAAATATCAACAACAATTTAATACACAGAACACCCATTCACAAGGTAATACTCAATCTTATGCTTCAACCCTTGGCATTCATTGGTCACAACCTATTAATGCCCAATGGATATGGCATAATATCGCTAATATTGATTACACACATAAACAATTAACACATTTAATGTTAAATGATGATGTGAAAATTAATCGCTTAGTCACAGAGCAGACAAATATTGGTGTTATTTCAGAGCTAGAATACAAACTGAAAAACCTTACTTTATTCGGTCGCTTAGCTTTACAAAAAAACTTACATAATAAAAATCGTGGTCGCGTAAGCTATGCCACAACCTCAGTGGATATTGAGCAGTCTTATCGTCTCTATCCTGATTGGAAACCACAATTTGGCATTGGGATGGGCTATCAATATCATAATTGGCGTTTTTCTTTATCTGGAGATATGGCTAAAGACCATTATCATCGAGTTAATGTTTCTGTCGGTTATTCTTTTTAGATAGCATATTTGCATAAAGCACGGTTTATCGTGCTTTATGCTTTTTTCCGTTTACTCTACTTCTCATTATAAAACTCACTTTTTAAGAATACGTTTGCAACATAAGGATTATTGTATTCGCGATATTTTGAGGACATTAAGTGCGGTAAGATTTTGATAAATTTTTTGCTAGAAGACAAAAATAAACCTCGCATTTAGCGAGGTTTATTTATTGCGAGAAATTATTTCGCGGCTTTCAATTTTTGGTAATATTCTTCATAGTACTGAACGGCATCACCAACATCATCTTGCCAATAACTGTTTTGTAATACTTCAGCGGTTGGATAGATTGCAGGGTCTTTAGTAATTTCATCAGGAAGTAATTTTAATGCTTCAACATTTGATGTTGGGTAGCCAATTTCTTCGGTTAATTTTGCAGCGGTTTTTGCACCTAACATATAGTTGATAAGTTTATGCGCACCATCTGGGTTTTTCGCAGTTGCTGGAATAGCAAGGGTATCAACCCAAAGCACAGGGCCTTCTTTCGGGAATACCATATCTAAAGGCGCATTTTCTTTTTTCGCAATACGCACAGAACCATTCCATAATTGACCCACGTTCACTTCACCTGAGATGAATGAGTTAGCTGGGTTGTCAGAGTTGAAAGAAAGTACGTTTGGACGTAATTTTAATAACTCTTCGTAAGCTTGTTTAATTACTTCAGGATCTTGTGTATTTGGATCTTGACCTAGTTTTAACAATGCGATATTGAAAACTTCGCGTGCGTCATCAAGAAGTTGTACTTTACCCACAAATTCTGGTTTCCATAAATCGCCCCAAGAGGTGAAGTCAGAACCTTTGTAATCATTGGTGTTATAGGCAATGCCCGGCGCACCTAATAATTGTGGTAAAGAATATTTGTTGCCTTTATCGTAAGGTTTGTCTAACCAATCTGGGTTTAATTCTTTGATAACAGGTAATTTGCTGTGATCTAATGGCATTAACATACCTTCACGCGCCATTTTTGACACAAAGTAGTTTGAAGGTGCGATAACATCGTAACCGCCAGCTTCACCTTGTGTTTTTAATTTAGCGTACATTGTTTCGTTAGATTCAAGGCTTGAAACAATGACTTTGATGCCAGTTTCTTTGGTAAATTCGTCTAATAAACCATCTGGAACATATTCTGTCCAAGTGTAAAGATATACGGTATCGTTAGCTGGTGCTTTAGCGTCCGCATTCTTTGTTTCTTTATCATTACAAGCTGTTAAAGTCACTGCGATCATTCCGGCTGTGAAAAGACCTGCAAATTTTTTCATTTCTATCATTCTCCTGTTAAGAGGGTTAGGGGCATATTTTGTTTTGGCAAAATATGAATAAAAAAACGCCTTGACAGCGTCAAGGCGTATTCTATTTTGTCTATGCTTATTTGTGAAGTATTATTTTCCCATTTGGGCTATTTATCTTTTTTCGCCACAACTTGGCTTAATACCACTAAAGCAAGGGAGAAAATAATCATAATGGTGGCAAGGGCGTTCACTTCTGGCGTTACCCCTGTTTTCACCAATGAGAAAATTTTCAGTGGTAAGATTTCGTAGCTTACGCCGCTCACAAAAGAAGATACCACCACATCATCAAGGGAAATGGTGAAGCTCAATAACCAGCCTGAAACAATAGCAGGAAGTGCCAGTGGCAAAATAATTTTACGCAAAATGGTTACTTCACTTGCACCTAAATCTTTCGCCGCTTCAAGCATTTTGGCGTCAAATCCTTTCAAGCGAGAGAATACGCTCACCACCACATAAGGCAGACAGAAAGTGATATGCGCTAAAAGCAATGACCAAAATCCGAGTGAGATACCTACGATCATAAATAATGCAAGCAAAGACACCGCCATTACAATATCCGGCGACATCATTACGATAAACAACATTCCGCTCACCGCCTGTTTACCGCGGAAACGATAGCGATATAAAGCGATCGCCGTTAAGCCCCCCAAAATCGTGGAAAAAGTGGCCGCAAAAAAGGCGATAGTTACAGAGTGGAATGCGGCTTGGATTAAGGTATCGTTGTTAAATAAACGCTCATACCAATTCCAGCTAAAGCCTTTCCAGCTTAATCCGTAACGATCCGCATTAAACGAATTGGTCACCAAAATGATAATTGGGATATACAAATAAGCGTACACCACCAACATAAAAACATTACGCAGTAAACGACTCATTATTCCAACTCCATTTTCTTATTCATTAATTTGCTTGCTTTGTAATAAACAAAGATGAGTAATGCCATTAAAATGGTCAAGCCGATACTAATTGCAGAACCAAATGGCCAGTTACGCGAAATTAAGAATTCACTCTTAATCACATTACCCACAAGCAAGACTTTCGCACCGCCGAGCAAGTCAGCTACATAGAACATTCCCATTGCCGGCAATAACACTAATAAACAGCCTGCAATAATGCCCGGCATTGTGAGTGGAATAATCACTTTCACAAAGCGTTGGAAACTGTTTGCACCCAAATCTTTCGCTGCTTCTAACAAGCGGTAATCCAATTTTTCGATGGCTGCATACAATGGCAAAATCATAAATGGCAATAATAGATAGACTAAACCAATAATCACCGCCGCTTCCGTATTAAGAATACGAATTGGCTCATTAATAATGCCAAGGGTAAGTAAGGTGCTGTTTAAAATCCCTTTTACACCAAGGAAAATTTTCATTCCGTAAATACGAATTAATGAGTTCGTCCAGAATGGCAATACTACTAAAAAGAGTAAAATAGGGCGATATTTTTCCTTAATTTTGCTAATCATAAAGGCAAAAGGGTAGCCAATGATTAAACAAATAATAGTCGCAATGCCCGACATATAAAGAGAATTCCACACCACTTGCGCATAAAGCGGTTCAAATAAACGCGTGTAGTTCTCAATGGTAAATGGCAAGGCATAAAAATCACTGCTATCACGGGTTAAAAAACTCACCGCAAGCACCAATAAGTTTGGCGCAAGCACAAAGAAAATTAACCACGCAAAAATGGTGGTAATGGTGATTTTTTGAAATCCAGAATTAGCTGTCTTCATCGTCTAACACAACCTCCCAGCCTTCGTGCCAAGTTAGGGCAACTTTTTGTCCTACGGAGTGATCAATGTGCGGATCATCTTCATTGAAGAATTCGCTAACTAACACTTTCATATTGTTATGATCAAGAATAATGCTAGATTCCAAGGTCATACCTTTATAGTTACGATCAGAAACGTGTCCAATAATCGCTTTGGATTGCTCATTTTCGTCTAATTCTTCAATCACAATATCTTCAGGGCGTAAAAGCACTTTCAAATGCTGATCAGGTTGAACTGGTAAATCAGTATAGATCTCACAAATACGGCCTTCCACGTTGGCTTTAACGGTTTTTTCACTCACACGTTCGATCACTTTGGCATCAAACACATTGATTTCACCGATAAAGCGTGCCACAAATAAATTCTTAGGTTCTTCGTAAATTTCGCGTGGCGTACCATCTTGTTCAATATTGCCTTTATTCATCACGATAATACGATCAGACATTGTTAAGGCTTCTTCTTGATCGTGGGTAACGAAAATAAAGGTAATGCCTAACTGACGTTGCAAGGCTTTCAGCTCATTTTGCATTTCTTTACGCAATTTATAATCCAATGCGGAAAGGGATTCGTCTAATAACAACACTTTAGGCTTATTTACCACCGCTCTTGCAATAGCGATACGCTGTTGTTGCCCGCCTGAAAGCTGGGTCGGCTTACGCTCTGCCATTTCTTCCAAACGAACCATACGCAAGGCTTCCATTACACGGGGTCTAATCTCCGCATTTGGCACTTTCTGCATACGCAAACCGAAAGCCACGTTTTCAAAAATCGTCATATGCGGGAACAGGGCATAACTTTGGAATACCGTATTCACAAAACGGCGTTCTGCTGGCACATCAGTAATATCCTGACCGTCCAAAATAATCTTACCGCCGTTAGGATCTTCTAATCCTGCAATCAAGCGTAACACTGTGGTTTTACCACAGCCTGATGGCCCTAAAATTGTCAAAAATTCGCCATTGTTAATGGTAAGATTTAAACCATTAATAATCGTTTTGTCGCCATAAGATTTGGTTAAAGAACGAAGCTCAATAATCGGCTTGGTTTGAACTGAATTTTCCACTAGCTTTGGTTTTCTCCCTAACAAGTTGGTTGAATAATTAATCGATAAAAATAGATGCTAATGATATAGCGATCGCCCTGTAATTAAAAGTAAAAATCACATTTTTGCTAAAAATTTATGCGTCAAATAGCTCCCACCAAATTTTTTCGATAAATTGCCGTTCGGTGCGAAATTCCTGATGATTTACCACTGCAGGCAAGCCCAGTAAATTTAACTGATGAATGCGATTGCGTAGGCTGGTGTAGGTATTTTTTAATTGCTCAGAAATTTCAAAATTTAGCACCGCACTTTTATTTGCTTCACTTTGGTTTTCTGTACTTTCATTTTCTGTATTAGGAATTTCCGTCATTGACTCAAAAATCCGCACGTTATCCGACCAAGTGGTTAAGCTCGGGTATTGTGGGGCGTAAGCCAGCACTAAATATTGCGCGATAAATTCAATATCTGTAATGCCGCCTTTATCGGTTTTAATGTTAAATTCATCAGGATTGCTATTGGCAAGGTGTCGATACATTTTCTCGCGCATTGCTTTCACATCTTCCTTGAGTTGCACAAGATCCCGTGGCGCAGCCAGCACCTTGTGGCGAATTTGCTCAAAGCGTTGGCGTAGGGCAGGCTCGCCATAAACCGCACGGCTGCGCACCAAGGCTTGTTTTTCCCACGTCCAAGCTTCATTCAGCTGATAATTTTCAAAAGCACTCAATGAACAGCCGAGCAAGCCCGCATCACCTGAAGGGCGTAGGCGAATATCCACCTCATAAAGCACGCCAGCGCTGGTATTCATACTAAAAATACTGATGATTTTTTGTGCCAGTTTAAGATAAAACTGATTGCTATCAATCACTTTTCTACCGCCTTGGGTTTGCCCTGTTTGGCTGCCGTCAAATAAGAACACCAAATCCAGATCAGATTTATAGCCCAACTCAATGCCACCCAATTTGCCATAGCCAATCACCAAAAAGCCTTTTTCGTCAGGGGCAAGAAACTCTGGCACGCCAAAGCGCGCGCTGACTTGTTGCCAAGCGAGATTGACCACCGCATCAATAATAGCTTCCGCTAAGTAGGTGAGGTGATCGCTGACTTTCATTACAGGTAACGCGCCCAGAATATCCGCCGCTGCCACGCGCAACAAGGTGCTTTGTTTAAATTGGCGCAGGGCGTCAATGAATTGTTCTTCATCATCTTGCGGTAAACGGAGCAAATATTGCTGTAATTCCGCAGGATATTGGTTGAAATGGATAGGGTTGAGCAACGCCTCACGATTTAACAACTCATCAAGCAAAATCGGGTGGCGCGCCACTTGTTGCGCAATCAGTTGCGATTGCGAACACAGTTCAATGAGCTGATTTAGCACTTGTGGATTTTCCACCAGCAATTCTAAATAGGTGGTGCGCGTGAGAATTTTGTCCACAATATCCAACATTCGTGGCAGCAAGGTGTCATAGGCTTGATGCTGGAAAATTTGTGCTAGCAACATTGGCATTAATTGCGCCAATACGCCACGTCCCCTTGTACCGATAGGACGGCGCGCTAGCTCGGTGCGGAACTGAGCAAGGCGTTGTAAGAGCGGTGCATTTTCTTCCAGTTTTATGCCATTTTGTTGCAACATCTGCTGAATGTCTTCATCATTGAGATCCGTTTCTAAAAAATCGTCCCACTGGCTATTTTCTGGCGTGGGCTTATCGTTTTCTTCGCCAATTAATTGAGAAAAAACCGACCGCACTTTGTGTTGGTGAGATTGCAATAACGCATAAAAATCGGCCCAGTTGGTGAGGTGATTTTCCACGATGATTGGTTGTTTTTCATCGTTCCATTGAAGGTAATGTTGTGTCGCAAAAATCAGGCGCTGGCGATCCAGTTCTTTTTCTGGCAAAAGTTGCGTTTGCTTATCATCAATGGCTTGCAACACGTTTTCCACACGGCGTAAAAACACATAGGCTTGTTGCAAATCTTGTTTTTCATTTGGGCTAAGCAGGCCTAATTTTTCTAATTCTGGCAAGAGATTAAGCAGAGAATGCTGCTGCAATTTGATTTCACGACCGCCACGAATTAGCTGGAAAACTTGCACGATAAATTCAATTTCACGAATCCCCCCAGCGCCAAGTTTGATGTTATCCACTAAACCTCGGCGGCGCACTTCTCGCTCAATTTTGCCTTTCATTTCGCGTAACGCTTGAATCACACTGAAATCAATATAACGGCGATAAACAAAAGGGCGGAGTAAATTTTGCAAGTTTTTCACATTCGGATCTTGCGGATCTGCCCCCAAAATTCGCCCTTTGATCATCGCATAGCGTTCCCAATCGCGCCCTTGTTCTTGGTAATATTGCTCTATTGCGGTAAAGCTTAGCGCTAAGGCACCGGCTTCCCCAAAAGGACGTAGGCGCATATCCGTGCGATACACAAAACCATCAGGGGTATATTGATCAAGGGCGTTGATAAGGCGCTGTCCAAGGCGAGTGAAAAACACGCTATTTTCAATGGAACGCCTTGCCCCTTGGGTTTCCCCATTGGCAGGGTAGGTGAAAATGAGATCAATATCAGACGAAAAATTGAGTTCAAATCCGCCTAATTTTCCCATTCCTAAAATATAAAGTTGTTGTGGGTTACCGTGCGCGTCCATTGGCGTTCCCATTTCCGCACAAGCGCGCTGATAAAGCCAATCGCGAGTGGCGATAATAATGGTTTCTGCCAGTTGAGAAAGGCGCACAAAAACCGCTTCTACGGTGGTGAGATTTAGGCTTTGACACAGGCTCAGTTTTGCCATTTCACGGTGGCGAAACAGACGCAGTTGGCGATATAGTTGGGCATCGTCATTAACGCTTTCAAGCAAATCCTGCAAGGCTTGGCGATAATAGTCTGTATTTTCTAAAGTGGGGATCTGCTGCCAACATTGGTGCAAAAAGTGCGGTTGTTTTTTTAAGGTTTCTGCCACAAAATCAGACATTGCAATGCCTTGCGCTAACTTGCCAATCGGGCTTGTGGGATCATTTTTCTGCACAGCAATTTGTGTGTAAATTTCTTCATTATAGTGTTCGGGGAAGTGTTGAATTAAACTCGCTGCCAGTGCTTGCAAGGTATCCTCAAGGTGGGGAACAGAAAATGCCATAGCCTATCCTTATGAATGATTAACTTGTTGCTAACTATAAAGAAATTTTGAGAATTTTTAAACACATAGATTGCATTGGCAACAGAAAATTACTACACTGAAAGCCGAGCTAAAGGCTCAGATTAGTCGGGGTGCTTGATAGCTGAGATCATACCCGTGAACCTGATACAGTTAATACTGACGTAGGAAACTAATTTCTTTGCTGTTTGCGTCAATATTGCTGGTCGTTTTTTATGGAAGGAAACACTATGCAATTCAAAAAATCTTTTTCTCTTACTTTTCTTACCGCACTTTTTAGCACCCACCTTGTGGCGGCGCAAAGCACGGAAAATGTGCAAGTTTACACTTATGATAGCTTTAGCGCAGATTGGGGCGCAGGCCCGAAAGTGAAAGCCTTGTTTGAGCAAGCTCACCCGCAATGTCAGGTAAATTATGTGCCTTTTGATAGCACTGGCGTGATGTTTAACCGCATTCGCCTTGAAGGGAAAAAGAGCAAAGCAGATATTGTGCTAGGCTTAGATCAAACAATGCTTGATGAAGCGAGAAAAACACAATTATTTGCCGAAAATAATGTGCCAACGGAACAACTTTCCTTGCCAGTGAAGTGGCAAGACAAGGTGTTCTTACCTTATGATTTTGGTGCTTATGCCTTTGTTTATCATAAAGAAAAATTACCAAATCCACCAAAAAGCCTAAAAGAATTAGTGGATAACCAACAACTTCGCGTTATTTACCAAGATCCGCGTACCAGTGGCGTGGGGCGTGGGTTAGTGATCTTAATGAATGAAGTTTATGGTGATGATGTGAGCGCAGCGTGGAAAAAACTCGCTAGCCATACCGTTACTGTGGGCAAAGGCTGGTCGGAAACCTATGGCGCATTTTTAAAAGGCGAAGCGGATTTAGTGTTTAGCTATAACACCTCACCGCTTTATCACTTATTAAATGATAAAGATGCCAATTACGCCGCCACAGATTTTGCTGAAGGGCAAGTGTTACAAATTGAAACCGCGGCACGAATGGCAAATCACCCAAATGCTTGTGCAGATACCTTTATGCAATTTTTGATCTCACCACAAGCACAGAGCCAAATTTCACAAAAAAATGTGATGTTTGCCGTAATTGATGAAAAAATTGAACCGCACTTTGATGCCTTAAAACAAGCGCAGCAAAGCAAAACCACCTTGGGTAGTGGCGTCAATGCAGAACAATTAAAACAATGGACGAACACTTGGCAAGCCAGCTTAACACAATAATTCGCCGTAACTTGCAAAAATTCCCCCTGTCTTCAATGGCTGGGGGAATTGGAGTGATTTTGCTGTTAGGCGCATTTTATCTGTTTGCCTTAAGTGCGGTGTTAAATGTTGGCAATGATCATCAATGGACGACACTTTGGCAAGATAGCTATGTACGCCACGTTATCACCTTTAGTTTTGGGCAAGCTTTTTTATCGGCGTTTTTATCTGTACTGGTTGGTCTGTTTTTTGCGCGCGCGTTTTTTTACCAAGATTTCCGTGGCAAGCCACTGATTTTAAAATTATTTTCTCTCACCTTCGTGTTGCCTGCCTTGGTGGCAGTGCTAGGCTTACTTGGGATTTACGGACATTCAGGCTGGCTGGCAAGCTTATTTTCCGCTCTTGAGATTAATTGGAAACCCAATATTTATGGCTTGAGTGGCATTTTAATCGCCCATTTATTTTTTAATATTCCTTTGGCAAGTCGCTTATTTTTGCAGGCGCTTTCAAGCATTCCCAATCAGCAACGGCAGCTCAGTTCACAACTGAATATCCGCGGTTGGCAGTTTATCCGTTTGATCGAATTACCTTACTTACGCCAACAGTTTTTGCCAGCGTTTGCTTTAATTTTTATGCTGTGCTTTACCAGCTTTGCTATTGTGCTAACCCTTGGTGGTGGGCCGGCTTACACCACTTTAGAAGTGGCGATTTATCAAGCCATTTTGTTTGAATTTGATTTGCCGAAAGCTGCAATGCTCGCGTTATTACAATGTGGTTTTTGCGTACTGCTGCTTGCGCTCAGCAGTTTGTTTAACAGCAAAGATCCGAGCCAGCTTAATTTGCGTCATTTTTGGCGAGAAAAACAAACAAGTGCGGTGCAAATTTGGCAAGTTTTTTGTGTCAGCAGCGTGCTGATTTTTCTCTTTTCCCCACTGCTTTATATGGTGGTGTCAGGCTTAGATTGGCAGGCGTGGCAAAAAGTGGCAGCTAACCCCCAGTTATGGCGTGCCTTAGGCTATTCTTTGAGTATCGCGCTATGTTCTGCGTTATTCGCAATTTTATTTTCAATGGCATTGCTTTTTTTGGCTCGCCGTTTAGCTTGGCAACATCATCGCTATTGTGCCAATTTAATTAGTAATATGGGAATGATCGTGCTTGCGATCCCCACCTTGGTGGTGGCGTTGGGGTTGTTTATTCGGTTACAAGCAATGGATTTTCAGCCGTGGCATTTATTGCTAATTGTGGCATTTTGTAATGGCATTTTGGCGATGCCTTTTGTGATCCGCACGCTTTCTGTGCCAATGTATCAAAATATGCAATATGAGCGCCTTTGCCAATCTCTTGGCGTGCAAGGTTGGCAACGCTGGAAATGGGTGGAATGGCAAGCGCTCAACGCCCCAATGCGATATGCTTTCGCCTTGGCTTGTGCTTTATCTTTGGGGGATTTCACCGCCATTGCTTTATTCGGCAATCAAGATTTTATCTCTCTGCCGTACTTGCTCTATCAGCAATTAGGCTCATATCGTATGCAAGAAGCGAGCGTTACCGCCTTGATTTTATTATTGTTATGTGGCGCGTTATTTGTGCTGATTGAGCGTTCACAAAAGCAGGACAAAGATAAAATTTGAAAAAATTGCACCGCACTTTATCTTTGCATTTTGGTATGTTTACCACATTCTTTGGTTTTATGATTTAGGCAATATGATGATTAAACTGGATACTTATTTTCATTACCCCAATCAACCAATGTACTTTAAGCTGCATATCCCCGCAGGACAACGGGCGGCCATTGTGGGGGCGAGTGGGGCAGGTAAAAGCACTTTGCTCAACCTCATTGCAGGATTTGAATTGGCGGACAAAGGGGAAATTTGGCTTAATGGGCAAAATCACACCTTTAGTGCGCCTCATCAACGCCCTGTTTCAATGTTGTTCCAAGAGAATAATTTATTCACCCATTTGACAGTGGCGCAGAACATTGCTTTAGGGCTAAAACCAAGCCTAAATCTTAGTGAGTTAGAAAAAGCTAAAGTAGCAGAAGTGGCAAGTGCGGTGGGATTAGGGGATTTTTTAGATCGCTTGCCTAACGCCCTTTCAGGCGGACAAAAACAACGTGTCGCCTTGGCACGTTGTCTGTTGCGTGATAAACCCATTTTATTGCTTGATGAACCTTTTTCCGCCCTTGATCCCCATTTACGCCAAGAAATGCTGCATTTATTGGATAAGTTATGCCAGCAGAAAAACTTAACCTTGCTTATTGTGACGCATCAACCTGATGAATTAACAGGAAAAATTGATCGCCTTTTGGTGGTTGAAAATGGTAGGATTAGTGATAAACCATTACCCGAATTAAAAATTTAAGTCTAAAATAGACCGCACTTTTTACAACAAGGATAATTTATGACAACCACAAACATTCAAATTCCCTCTTTAACACCGCACCCAACGTTGGAATACTGGTCAGTGTGTAAAGTGGAAGCTTTATTTGAAACGCCTTTTTTAGATCTTGTGTTCCGTGCTGCACAGGTTCATCGTGAGAATTTCAATCCGCGCGCGATCCAGCTTTCCACCTTGATGTCGATTAAAACTGGTGGCTGCCCAGAGGATTGTGGTTATTGTCCGCAATCGGCGCGTTATCAAACTGGCGTGCAAAATCAGCAACTGATTGATGTTGATGAAATTGTAGAAAAGGCGAAAGTGGCAAAATCTCGTGGCGCAAGCCGTTTCTGTATGGGCGCGGCGTGGCGTGGGCCAAAGCCAAAAGACATTGAAAAAATTACTACCATTATCAAAGCGGTGAAAGCACTTGGCTTAGAAACCTGCGGCACATTTGGCTTATTGCAAGACGGAATGGCAGAAGATCTGAAAGAAGCTGGGCTAGATTATTACAACCATAATATCGACACTGCGCCAGAACATTACGAAAAAATCATCGGTACACGCCAATTTGATGATCGCATTAACACCCTTGGCAAAGTGCGTAAAGCTGGCTTAAAAGTCTGCTGTGGTGGGATTGTTGGAATGGACGAAACCCGCAAAGAGCGTGCGGCCTTTATTGCTAGCCTTGCCAATCTTGATCCACAACCAGAATCTGTGCCAATCAACCAATTAGTAAAAGTGGAAGGCACGCCATTGGCAGAAGCGGCAGAATTAGATTGGACAGAATTTGTTCGCACTATCGCCGTTGCGCGTATCGTAATGCCAAAAAGCTATGTGCGTTTATCCGCAGGCCGTCAAGGAATGTCGGAAGAAATGCAAGCAATGTGCTTTATGGCGGGCGCAAACTCCATTTTCTACGGTGATAAATTACTGGTTACCGAAAATCCAGAAGAAGACGGCGATCAACTGCTTATGGCAAAACTTGATCTTGAGCCAGAGACGGAAGAAAATCGTTCAGTAAAAGAAGAAAGCCCTTTGTTCAAAGAAGTAGAGTAATCATCAGCTAAAATCGCTTAGCTTTGTTATCGAAGTTATTGAAGGACTAAGTTTATAAAGAAAACTTAGTCCTTTTTTTGAATTGAATGAGCTTAATTAAGAAAGCTATTTAGTCAGTGCTTTTAGGGTTTTAAGCTAGGAATATATTCCGCAAGGCCCTTGATGTCATTTTCACTTAAGCGAGATTTTGCCGCGTTGCCTGCACCAACAATTTCGCCCGCTTTGCGTTTTTCAAGTGCGGTGATAATTTCTTCTGTTTTTAGGCTGTTGATGATGGCAGATTGATTTAATGCAGAGCGTTCGCCTTGTTTGCCGTGGCACATTGCGCAAGAGCGGTTAAAGATTTTTTGGCTATGTTCGAGCATTTCTGCACTTTGATTGGCCAAGCCAGATAACGGTAAGGCGGAAAGTAAAAGTAGAGTAAAGGTTTTTTTCATTATGGATCCTTAAATAATGCGAGTAATTTTGACTCAGAAATTAAGCCTTCAAATTTATAAAGGATTTTGCCTGTGGGATCAAGTACAAAAGATGTCGGTGTGCCAACCAGTTGATAACGCTCAGCGGTGATGTTGAGCTGATCTTTCACGATGGGCAAAATAAGCTGATTTTTCACCGCACTTTTTTGTGTATCGCCACGTTCGCCGTCAATATTAATGGCAAGGATTTGCAGATTATCAGGGTATTTTTCAGCTAGTTGCTGCAATTGTTTAAGTTCTACAATGCAAATACCGCAGGTTTCAGACCAAAAATTCAGTAATAATTTCTTGCCAGCAAATTGTTGCAATTCTATTTTTTGCCCTTGCAGATTAAAGACGGCTAAATCAGGGGCCTGGCTGCCAATATTGGCGGACTGTTCTTTGCAAGAAATCAGCGAAAAAATCACCGCACTTATTAGGCTCGTTAAAGCCATTTTTTTGTATAAATAAGCCAGTTTCATTCTGTTCCTTAGCCATTAATTTCTTCGCGCAAAAATTTTCCGTGTTGTAGGAAAATGGTGCGGTTGGTGAGCTTACCCAGTTCGGGATTATGCGTTACCATCACGATAGTTCGGCCTTGCTGATTGAGTTCGGTGAGCAAAGCTAGCACCAGTTTTTCATTTTTTTCATCAAGGTTGCCAGTGGGTTCATCAGCGAAAATCACTGGGGGCTGATTGACCAGAGCGCGGGCGATACAAACCCGTTGCTGTTCGCCACCCGAAAGCTGGCTTGGGCGGTGATCAAAACGGTGTGCTAGTCCCACTTGCGCTAATACTGCTTTGGCAGCTTCTTCATCGACAACGCTGTGATAATGCTGCGCCAGCATCACATTTTCCAATGCGGTCAAGTAAGGGATTAAATGGAATTGTTGGAATACCAAGCCGATTTTTTCTGCACGAAAGCGTTGGCGGCCAATTTCATCGAGCTGTGCGGCGTCCACGCCATCTAAAATCACTTTGCCCTCGCTTGCCGTATCAAGCCCCGTGAGAATGTTCATCAGTGTAGTTTTGCCTGATCCTGATGCTCCCATTATGGCAACAAATTCCCCCTCAGCGATTTGGATATTAATGTCTTCAAGGGCGGTTACTTGCCCAAAGCGTTTATATAAATGTTGGGTTTCAATAACGTATTTTTCCATTTTATTCGCCTTTTAAAACGTTGGCTGTTTGAATTTCTAAAGCGCGGCGCGTTGGCACAATCACGGCAACAAAAGCCACGGTAAGCGAGAGCAGAATCGTGATTGGAATCACAGGCAAGCGCAAATCAATATAGGCTTTAAACACGGTGATACCGAGAATTTGTGCCAGCAAATATCCTAAGATTAGCCCCACGACAATAGCGCAAAATGCGATGAGTAAAATTTCTGTGCCAATTTGCTTAATAATATCTTGCTGTTTTGCGCCTAAGGCTTTTTGCAGCGCAAATTCTTTCGCCCGTTCGCCCACAATGGCAATTAAGGTGGTGTTCACGCAAAGGGTGGCGAGAATTAAAATCACCACTGAAATCAAGCCCATTAAGCCTTTGATTTTATCCAAAATTTGCCCTTCTGAGGCAGACACTTTGAGAATTGGGCGAATGGCAAGATCAGGATAGCGCTGTTGTAATTGTTGGGCGAATTGGCTGACTTGCCCTTGATCATTTTTCACATTGAGAAGCGCATTGGTGATTAAGCCTGTTTTATCTAGCCATTGTTGGGCAAATTCAAGATTGACAATCAGCATATTGTCCGTGGCATCACCACTTTCTACAATAGCTTTAATGGTGAAGTGGTGCTTTTCTGCCCCTTTGTTCAAGGTGATTTTATCGCCAAGATTAAGGTTTAACCGTTGGGCAAGGGATTTGCCGATCATCGCGTTGCGATCATCAAAATTCACGCCAATGGGGGATCCTGTGATTTGCCAATAAGGGGAAAGGGTTCGCATTGCATCAAACCACACGCCCATTATCACCACTTTTTCTAAATCTGCTCGTGCCACGCCATAAAGGTAAGGGCTGGCGGCCGTAATTAAGCCTTGCGGTGCTTGGCAGAGAATTTGGTTAAAGTCTTTTTCGTTCATCAAGCCACTGCTGTTTGAACCGATGTAAAAATTGGCCCCAAAGGTGCGTAGTTCTTGGCTCATTTTTGTGTTGATGTCGAAATACACCGCGGCCATTGCGGTAACAATACTGGCACCAACGGTAAGTGCCGCGAAAATAATCATCACCCGTTGCAAGCGCAAGCGTAACGCATTGATAATTAAACGCCAAAACATTGTGCGTGCGTTGATTGAATGGGCGTTATTGGCGGCCATACAACACCTCCACAGGATAAAGCTGGGCAATGCGATGAGCAGGGAACCAAGTGCCGATTAAGGCAATGATCATTGACAGCACCAACACGCAAGGCACCACGATCCAAGCAAAATCTAAAGGCGAGCCGAATAGGGTAATGCCGATAAATTTGGCCAGCCCCCAACCTGCTACGCAACCAAGCGCACCACCGAGCAGCGCGCTGATAATGGCTTCGCAATAAAACAGTAAGACAATTTGCCATTGGTAAGCGCCAAGAGCTTTCATCAAGCCAATTTCTTTACTCCGTTCGATAATGGTGGTGGTCATCAGCGAAGCAATCCCCATCGCCGCAGCGACTAATGCCGCCACGGTTACTACGGCAAGCAAGAGCTGGATTTTTTCAATCACCACGCCCTCAGAGGCGGCGACTTGCCAGATTGGACGCACCACTGCTCCCGAAATCGCCTCTTCTAATTGATGTGAAATAGAGGAAACATAGGCGGTACAATACCAGCGGTCATATTCCTCCGCGGCGAGTGCGTCAGGGTTATCCCGTGCTTTGCGGGACAACTTATTTTCTGGCACGGTGAGAGCAGAAACCTTGATACCTTGCACCTTGCCCGATAAATTGAGTAAATTTTGCACCGCACTTAAGGGCAGCACGATCTGCTGTTCTTCCGTGCCACCGGTGCTTAAAATTCCTACAATATGAAGATGAAGCTGGCGTTGCGTTTCGCCTTCGTGATAATTTAGCTGAATTTGATCACCGATTTTCCACTGCGTGCGATTGGCTAATTGGTTACCTAAAAGTGCAGGGATATTTTCGCCAATATTTTTCTGACTATCGTCCACCCATTGGCCTTGCACTTTCCAGTAAGGGCTAATAATGCGTTGCCCGGTGTGGTAGTCATCTTCATCAGGAATGGCAATGGGGCGATCGAAAAACGTGCCTAAAATGCTGATATTATGGGTATTGTTCTGCGTTAGATTTTTGCCTTCCACTTCTGCGCTAAGCAGTGGCGCAAAGCCCACAATGTTATTACGCCAGAAAATATCTTTCACATTAGGCAATTCTTTTTCATCTAAAAAATCCTGTGTGGAAAGGCTGTTTCCGCCGTTAATTTCTGCGGAAAGCACCGCACTGCTGGCAGGTTCGATCAAAATATTCGCGCCATAGGATTTCAGCTCGCGCGCCATTTTATCGCCAATATCAATGGACACCGCAAGCAGGGCAGAAACCAGCCCTGCGGCGAGAAAAATAGTCATAATGGCGAGCAATTTGCGTTTTAAACCGTGCCGCCAAGATTGCAATAACATTCGACTGAGCATTAGGGATTTTCCTCTTTCGCCACATAATCTTCAGGGTGATCGCGGAAAGCATTGAGATTTTGTTCGTTGGCAAAGAAATAGGTTTTGCCCGCATAATTATATTTATGCTCCGCTGTAGTATTTTTCAATGTTGTGCCGTCCACAGGATCTTTCACAGTTAATTCCACAATGGTGGAAAAATAGTTTAAGCCGTCTTCAAGGCTTTTTTTGCTGATGATCACTTCGCTGTCCGTTTGCTGCCAATCTTCAATCGGCACGGGGTTACAGCCGCCTGGTTTGCCGATAGACGGAATAAACATTCGCACGCCACAGCCCACACAAACCACTTGATCCCCTTCCATTACATAGCCTTGATCACCGCATAAAATGCAAGCGTCAAACACCGCGGCTAGGCTGAGATTTTTGCTCGAGCGGTTGATCAGGAAAAAACGCACCGCTTTGCCGTCACTAGCGATCCACACAAAACGGTGTAGCTTGCCATCTTTCACTTCTTCAATCGGAATATGAATGCGGTTTTGTTTATCGAGCGTAACAGGTTTTGCTTCAGAAAGTTGCGGTGGGCGAGAAGCGATTTGATCCCAATAAAGTTGCGCAGAAACAATGCTCAATAAGGCGATGCTTCCCCAAAAAAGCGTGCGTTGGCTGGTTTGTAATAGGGCTAATTTTTTCCGTTTTTCAATGGGTTGCAGCGTATTGTTTACCACAGTTTTATTGGCAGAATGGATTTTAAGCGCAAATAAAATCAGGCTTAATACGGTAAGTGCGGCGATAAAATAATTGCTATAACTGATTAAATTGCTGGATTTTGCCACGAAACTTAATCGCGCTTTGGTGAGATCAATCACTTGTAATTTCATCAAGCCAAGTAATACTTCACCGATTAAAGGCAAGAGTAAAAATAGAGTAGTGAGCGAAATCAGCAAAAAGGGAAGTGCGGTGCATTTTTTCGCTGTTTTCGTTTGTTTTAATAAAAGATAAAGCCAAGATGCAAATAAAAAGCAAAAAATTAGGGCAAAAATCACCGCACTTAGGTGCAAGATAAAATCCGTGTTAATCACGTCCGTGTTGGTAATGGCGGAAATATTCGGATCGCGCGCCCATAGCACACCTGCGGCAAAACAAAGCACAAATTGGCAAAAATAAGCGAGTTTGTTTGAACGGACAAAATGAGCAAGATAAAACAGCGCAAAAATCGCTATTAAGAAAATACTTAGCCCCAGTTTCACTGGTGGAGAAGCAGGCAGTTGCAAATAACCCAGCGCCCCACAACTCAGCCCCAGCAGAGAAAGCCAAAGGATTCGCTTTAAATGAAAGTTGTCATATTTCAGCCAATTTACGCCTAATAACAAAGCAATCGGCAAGACAGATTGAAGGAAAAAAACGAAGTAGTAGTTCATAGTTTTTTAATTTATATCATTCTGTGGTTTTCGGGCGGACACATAGGTCCGCCCCTTGTATATTAAAATTAATATAAAATAGCAACAAAACCCCGTTATCTGCATCTCGAGTCCGCCCCAGGCAACAAACCGAGTTGTAGCAATGAGAGCAGATAACATTTCACCAAAAAACCGAACAGTTGCCAGACTTAAACCCGAATGCAAGGCAGGTTAATGATGAATGAACAAACTTATTGTGGTATTGATGTTGCTAAACGTCATTTCGTTATTGGGCTTTCTAACCAAAAACGAACAAAGACCGAAACCAACAACCCGAAAGGGATTGCGCATACCATTGAGTATTTACGTCGTTTCAGTGTGGACTTAATTGTCCTTGAAAGCACCGGTGGGCTTGAACTTCCATTAGCTAAAGCACTCCACCGCGCAGGCTTTCGTGTGGTGATTGCCAACCCGCGACAAACCAATCAGTTTGCGATGTCGCAGTCACTAGCAAAAACCGACAATAAAGACGCCAAAATGTTGGCTTTTTACGCCCAGATGCTCGCAATGCGTGATAATGTAGCGCAACAGCTTTACATACCACCGACTCCCGAGCAAGAACAGCTTGAAGCCCTTGTTTCACGCCGTAATCAGCTTGTTGAAATGCGTTCCGCGGAGAAAAACCGCCTTGAACAAGTCCATTCCACACAACGACTCAGTGTTGAGCAGCATATCGACTATCTCTGTCTGCGTATTGATGAGCTGGATAGTGAAATCGAACAGCATCTCAAACATTTTGACGATACAATAAAAAAGTTTAAAGACATCAAAGGGTTAGGCACACAAACGATAGCCGTTTTGATGTCAATGTTGCCTGAGTTAGGTCAATATACACATAAACAAATTGCTTCGCTTGTTGGCGTTGCGCCACATCCGAAAGAAAGCGGTGACACCAAATGGAAAAGCCGCTGTTCAGGTGGTCGCAAAGCCGTGCGAAATGCACTGTATATGGCCACATTTGTTTGCGTGCGTTTTGAGCCTAAACTCAAACAATTTTACGAACGTTTACGCGCTAATGGTAAGGCGTTCAAAGTGGCGATTAACGCCTGTATGCGTAAGCTTCTAACCATTTTAAATGCGATTGTCCGCGATGGCTCGCAATGGGACGCTCACGCGCTTTAATTAACGAATTTGTATTTTTGCTTTTTAGCGGAATACAGTTGCTACGGGTTATAGAACTCGATTAGTATCATTCCGTAAATTACTGGTAGGGGCGAACCTGTGTGTTCGCCCGTCTAAATCCCGTAATCAATTTTGAAATAAGCTATCATTACTCCAATTATAGGGATTGTATTCAATATATTCAGCAATTTCGAGATAGGATTTTTCATTCCTTATAATATGCTCATAATAGCTTCTCTGCCAAAGTTTGTGGTCAAATGGTTTCCAATGGTTGTTTTTGACATTTTTTATGTAATTGTTGGTTGTCATTGTTTTAAACCATTGCACAATGGTAGGAATACTGTATTCTAGTTGTTCTTTGATATATAAAATAAAGTGAATATGATTTGGCATTACGATATATTCTAAACATTCTATATTAGGAAATTTCTTTTCAAGTTCTAAATACCAATGTTGGATCATTTTTCCAGCATCATTCATTAGCATTTTATAGTTTTCAATATTACCAAATAAGCATTCTTTATTGTGAGTGCAAACCGTAATAAAGTAGAGTCCTATTTGTGAATAATCATAATGCTGTAGTCGGATTATTTTTCGTTTTGGCTTTTCCGTTACATTAGTCATTTTATTCAATATAAATTCATTTTTACAGTTTAAGGAGTATCTAGTTACGGGCGGACACATAGGTCCGCCCCTACGGGTTATGGAATTCAATTAATATCATTCCGTTTTTTGGGCGGACACATAGCTCCGCCACTTGTATATTAAAATTAATATAAAATAGCAACAAAACCCCGTTATCTGCATCTCGAGTCCGCCCCAGGCAACAAACCGAGTTGTAGCAATGAGAGCAGATAACATTTCACCAAAAAACCGAACAGTTGCCAGACTTAAACCCGAATGCAAGGCAGGTTAATGATGAATGAACAAACTTATTGTGGTATTGATGTTGCTAAACGTCATTTCGTTATTGGGCTTTCTAACCAAAAACGAACAAAGACCGAAACCAACAACCCGAAAGGGATTGCGCATACCATTGAGTATTTACGTCGTTTCAGTGTGGACTTAATTGTCCTTGAAAGCACCGGTGGGCTTGAACTTCCATTAGCTAAAGCACTCCACCGCGCAGGCTTTCGTGTGGTGATTGCCAACCCGCGACAAACCAATCAGTTTGCGATGTCGCAGTCACTAGCAAAAACCGACAATAAAGACGCCAAAATGTTGGCTTTTTACGCCCAGATGCTCGCAATGCGTGATAATGTAGCGCAACAGCTTTACATACCACCGACTCCCGAGCAAGAACAGCTTGAAGCCCTTGTTTCACGCCGTAATCAGCTTGTTGAAATGCGTTCCGCGGAGAAAAACCGCCTTGAACAAGTCCATTCCACACAACGACTCAGTGTTGAGCAGCATATCGACTATCTCTGTCTGCGTATTGATGAGCTGGATAGTGAAATCGAACAGCATCTCAAACATTTTGACGATACAATAAAAAAGTTTAAAGACATCAAAGGGTTAGGCACACAAACGATAGCCGTTTTGATGTCAATGTTGCCTGAGTTAGGTCAATATACACATAAACAAATTTTCGCTTGTTGGCGTTGCGCCACATCCGAAAGAAAGCGGTGACACCAAATGGAAAAGCCGCTGTTCAGGTGGTCGCAAAGCCGTGCGAAATGCACTGTATATGGCCACATTTGTTTGCGTGCGTTTTGAGCCTAAACTCAAACAATTTTACGAACGTTTACGCGCTAATGGTAAGGCGTTCAAAGTGGCGATTAACGCCTGTATGCGTAAGCTTCTAACCATTTTAAATGCGATTGTCCGCGATGGCTCGCAATGGGACGCTCACGCGCTTTAATTAACGAATTTGTATTTTTGCTTTTTAGCGGAATACAGTTGCTACGGGGTATGGAACTCAATTAGTATCATTCCGTAAATTACTGGTAGGGGCGGACCTATGTGTCCGCCCGCATGCTAGATAAATTGCAGATTATTTCAACCCAGTAAATTTAAACTCATAGCTTACATCAAAAGGTTTCCACCAACGGCCTACGCCTGTTTCGCTGTCGGTGTGGCGGTGCATACCCGCTTTTGATGGGGGATCGATGTGGTAGGTGACTTTGTAGTTACCCACGCCCATCATTTTTACGTTTGCGCCATAATGTGGGCCATCGCCTGCGACCATTGGCATAAAGGTGCCTTCTTGTTTTTCACCAGTGTCGGTGTTTACCAAGGTGTAGGCGATGGTTAAATATGGCATCCACTCGCCTTCGCCAAAGCCGTTGTCGTTGCCTTTAGTGGCGTGAATATCTGCTTCAAGGTGAATGTCAGAGTCTTTCGCAGATAAGCCCATTCCACGCGGTTCCATATCGATAGGTTGTAAATAAACGGCAGCAATTTCCATACCATTCATTGTTACCGCTTCACCAATTGGGTATTCTTTGAAGGCAAGGGCTGAAGGGGCAGTTAAAATTCCTGCTAATAAAGTCGCTGCAACGAATGTTTTTTTCATAGGAACTCCTAGTTATTAAAGGTTAAAAATCAATATTAAGCCTGTTTTTTGCTTTGGTGTTTCATATAGAACAAAGCGAAAACGGCTGCGATAAGTAAAATAGCCTGAGGCGTTAGGGTTTCAATGTAAGGATAAATGCCGAGCCACGAAATTTCTGGCACATTGGCAACCAGTGTTGGCTCAAACAGTTTTCCTTCAATCAGTTCTAGCACCGATTTTCCTGCGAAAATAAATGCCATTAAATACATAAAAGAACCAGTAAACATAAAGAACGGTTTCAGTGGCAACTTCACCACGGAATAACGCATAATCACATAGCAAATCGCAAGAACCACAACGCCTGCCACAATACCAGCGAATAAATACACATAGCTCATCGCGTTAGTGGCATCGCTAACCAGTGCATAATAGAACAACACGGTTTCTGCACCCTCGCGGTACACCGCAAGGAAACTGGTGATCCATAAACCAATGAGCGATCCAGTACTGAGCGCGGCGGACAGTTTGCCTTCTAAATAGCGTTTCCAGTTTTGCGCTTCCACTTTGGAAAGCAGCCAATAGCTCATCATAAAGAGCATTACTACCGCAATCATCATCGTGAAACCTTCGAGTAATTCGCGGCTTGCCCCTGAATTAGAGAATACTAGTTGGAAAATAGCCGCGGTGATAACACTGGCAATCAACGCCACATAGACCGATTGTTTAATTACTGGCAATTTATCTTGATGATTATTTTTCACTAAATAAGCCACAATCGCAGCCACAATCAGCAAGGCTTCTAAGCCTTCACGCAGCATAATTAGGAAACTATAAAGGAACATTGCCCAATCGCTTTGCTGGTTGCCTTGCAACATTTCCACCGCTTTATTTAGGTTTTGTGCTAAGCCTTGTGCTTGTTGATGCAGTTGTTCAGCGGGCTGATTGGCTTTCATTAGGCTCACTAAGCGGGTGAAATAGCCCTCAATTTCTGTTTTAAAATTGCTATCACGCGAGCCGATTTTGTTTTCCATTCCGCTATTTTCAAAAATATCGAAATAAGTATCTTGCACCGCAAGCATCGCTTTTTTGTTTTCGCCCTTTTCAAACAGGGCAATGGCATTTTTGATCCCCGCATTAACCTGAGTTGCCACCTCACTCCAGTTTTGCTTATCAGAAAAATCTTGCGAATTTTGCACCGCACTTTGCGTTGTTGCCTGTGCCGCTTTGGTGGTTGGCAGTTGCGGGAGCTGTTCTTCAATATCTTGTAACAGCGTGGTGATTTGGTAACCTAAGGCATTAATTTGCTCAGGTTGTTCGCTTAATTTGATGAGATCGTAAAATTGTTGGTTAATGCTGGCAGAAATGGCGGAAGAACGATTTTTACGAATGGACATTTCCATTTCGCTGTTTTTATATCCATCATACTGCGCTTGCTGCACCAATTTTTTCGCTTGTGCAAAATCACCTTTTTGGTAAGTGCTGATGGCTTGGGCGAGTAGATCATCAATGGTTCTGAAACTTTCTTGCCAGTAAGGATCAATTTCAGCGTGCTGATAAACATCGTGTTGATTGGACGCATTGAGTTGATGACCTTGCTCTAAAACAGGTAAGACTAACTGCAGATCTTGTTTTAGTTGGGCAATTTTATCCTGCACTTCTGCTAAGGGTTTTTCTTCCCCGATCATTTTGCGGATCTCGCCAAAGGTGGCTTCCATTTGATAGCTTTTTTGTGCGGAAAAGTTAATGCGGATTGGCCCTTCTAAGTTTTCAAATACTTCAAAATAGGCCATTTGCACTTCTGTGCGTGCATCATCAATTTGCTTTTCTTGGTAAAGCTGAGCGGTTTTATCAAGACGGTTTTCAATGTCTTGCACCCATTGTTGATAGTCTGAGCCGTAAGCAGACAGGCTAATTAGCAAGAAACTGGAAAAAATAAAGAAAGTGCGGTGTAAAATTCGCTGAAAAAATTGCAACATCATCTCGAATCTTAATCTAAATAAAAGTTATTCTTATTTGCTCATTATCCACTCATTTGTTGATTAATCAAGCGAATTTATTAAAAAATGGCAATAAAAAAGGTATGAAATGAACATTCCATACCTAATTATGCGTTAGATCAAATTACTTATGAAAATAACTAAAATGATCAATGGCACGACATATTTCACATAATTAAACCAAATTTTTGTGAAAGTCGAATTTGGGTTGTTGGAAAGTTCTTTTTTCGCTTCGTCTTTAAGCACAAAGCCCACGAAAATGGCGCAACCAAGTGCGGTGAGTAAAAAGAGAATATTTCCGCTCACATAATCAAAGGCATCGAAAATGCTTTTGCCGAAGAAAGTGTAATCTTTCAGTAAGTTATCGCTCAAAATAGAAGGAATATTACCGAGCAAGAAAATGCCACCAAGGGTTAAGGCAATGGCTTTACCGCGACGCATTCTGAGCTTTTCTTGAAGTGCGGTGATAATCACTTCATAAATAGTAATAGAAGTGGTTAGCGCGGCGATCAATAATAAACTAAAGAATATAATAGCGAAAATGCGACCCGCCCATAAATGCGAGAATACGATAGGTAAACTTTGGAATACTAGGGTAGGGCCAGAATTGGGTTCAATGCCAAAGCTAAATAAAGACGGAAAAATCATAAAGCCCGCTAAAACCGCAATAACAGTGTTGGTAAACCCTGTGATTACAGCGGTTTGCACTAAGTTTTCTTCCTTGCTCAGATAGCTTGAAAGGGTGATTAGCACACCAAAACCTAAACTCAGAGCAAAGAAAACTTGGCCTAGCACCATAATAAATAACTGTGGTGTAATTTTAGAAAAATCAGGTTTGAGATAATAAATAATCCCTTCCGCCGCACCGGGTAAAGTGATGTTGCGGATCACCATTCCAATTAAAAACACAAACAGCAATGGCATTAAATATTTCACCGAACGCTCAATACCACCGATAATCCCTTTAGCTAAAATCACATAGTTGATGGCCACAAAAATAAAGGTGTACAGGGCGATTTGAAGCGGGCTATTACTGATGCTTTGTTCATAGAAGGTTTTGGCATAGTCTTTGCTGATGGTGCTAGAAATATCCAGACTGCCAGAAATCAGGCTGATAATATAATTCATCACCCAGCCACCTAATACCATATAATAAGCCATAATGCCGAAGGCACCGAGTAAGCCCATATAACCAATAATTTTCCAGTAGTTAGAATGTGGTTTTGCTGTGAGTTTATCGGCAAAAGCATCAATTGAATTGACGCGTAAACGGCGACCGATAACATTTTCAACTAAAATCATTGGAATACCAATCACAATCATTGCAATACAAAATAGCAGAACATAAGCACCGCCACCATTTTGCCCAACTAAATAGGGAAAGCGCCAGGTTGCACCAAAGCCTACCGTTGCGCCTGCTACAGTCATAATATAGGTCAGTCGGTTTGACCAAGTTTGTCTTTCAATTTTTTGTGTTGTCATAAACCACCTTTTAATTTTCAGTTTTATCTTTGTATTCACAAAGATCTTCAATAATACAAGAACCGCAACGTGGCTTGCGCGCAATGCAAGTGTAACGCCCGTGTAAAATCAGCCAATGATGTACATCCACTTTAAATTCAGCAGGCACAACCTTGAGCAATTTTTCTTCCACTTGCAACACGGTTTTACCGGGGGCAAAGTTGGTGCGATTGCAGACGCGGAAAATATGGGTATCCACCGCAATAGTCGGCTGACCAAAAGCGGTATTTAATACCACATTTGCCGTTTTCCGTCCAACTCCAGCTAAGGCTTCGAGTTCTTCACGGGTTTGGGGAATTTCACCATTGTGTTTTTCGATCAGATCACGGCAGGTTTTAATAATATTTTCCGCTTTGCTATTAAATAGCCCAATGGTTTTGATGTAGCTCTTTAACCCGTCTAACCCAAGCTCTAAAATCGCTTGTGGGGTGTTCGCCACAGGGAACAGTTTCGCCGTGGCTTTATTTACCCCTTTATCCGTGGCTTGCGCAGACAAAATCACCGCAATCAATAATTCAAAGGGCGAATTATAATTTAATTCCGTTGTGGGGTGGGGATTTTGATTCCGCAGTCGAGTTAAGATTTCAATGCGTTTTTGTTTATTCATTGTGTTTATTGTTTTTTATTATCGATTACGTTTTTCATCGCCAAAATCAGCCCTAAACCAAGGAATGCGCCTGGGGGAAGAATAGCGAGCAAAAAGCTACTGTTTAGCTCAAAAAGGTTTAAATGCAACGCCGTTGCCCAGTTGCCGAGCAGGTTTTCCATTCCCATAAACAGTTTGCCCGTGCCTAACACTTCACGAATTGCACCTAGCACAAACAAGCTGAACGCCATTCCCACGCCCATTGCAAAGCCATCAAAGAGCGAAAGCAGCACGCCATTTTTTGACGCAAAGGCTTCTGCGCGGCCAATGACAATACAGTTTGTAACAATCAAAGGAATGAAGATTCCTAAGGATTGATAAAGCGTATAAGTGTAGGCATTCATAATCAGCTGCACAATGGTTACCGTAGTGGCGATAATCATCACATAAATAGGAATACGAATGGCGTGCGGAATATGCTTGCGGAACAACGAAACCACCACATTGGTACAGATTAATACCGCAATGGTGGCAATGCCCAAACCAAGGGCGTTGGTTGTCGAGCTAGACACCGCAAGCAGCGGGCAAAGCCCCAACAGTTGCACGAGTGCAGGGTTATTATGCCAAAAACCTTGTTTAAATAATTTGCTCCATTGGCTTTTTAGCCCAGTCGGCACGCTTTGTTGCGGTTGTTGTGGTTCAATGGAAGTTAAATCCATTTCGTTTTCTAAAGCAAGATCTAAAGTGCGGTGGTTTTTTTCGTGATTTTTTTGCATTAGTTTTGCTCCTGTTTCACCGCATTATTATTCATTTGTTGCAATAATGGCAAGGCTGAACGCTTAGTTTGATTGACGATGGCGCGCGGTGTAATGGTTGCGCCAGTAAATTGATCGAATTTACCGCCATCTTTTTTTACCGCCCAATCATTGAGATTATCGGCACTGATTTTTTGTTGATTAAAGCTCAGCACCCAATCAGAAATACGCAGTTCAATTTTATCACCTAAGCCCGGAGTTTCTTTGTGTTCAAGCACTCGCAATCCTAACACTTCGCCATCGGGGGTAATGCCAACAAGAAAGCGAATATTGCCTGAATAGCCATCTGGCGCAATGGTTTCATAAGCATAAGCCACAGGCTGATGATTTTTCTCTGCGATACAAATTTTCTCAATGCGTAAGGTTTTGGCTTCAGCGAAATCAGGCTGAGAGCAACTGGCGAGCAAATCGTTATCGTAACTTTGCGGTGGAATAATTTGCGCAAGCAATTCAGCTTGTTGTTTGGCGATGGCTTGCTCAATAGGAGCTTTCGTTAAGAAATACACAGCGGTAGAAAGTGCGGTGCAAATTAACGCAATAATGCCCAAAATTACGCCATAACGGGTGCTAATTTTTACCGTTTGCATTGCTTATTTCCTTTTGTATCCAGCCACGCGCGGGCGAGTGTAGTGATCAATCAGTGGCACACAAATATTTGCCAGTAACACAGCAAATGCCACGCCATCAGGGTAGTTGCCATTAAAGCGAATTAGGCACACAAGCAAGCCCACAATCGCACCGAAAATCAGTTTTCCTTTTGGCGTGATTGAAGATGTAACAGGGTCAGTGGCAATAAAAAATGCGCCGAACATTGTTGCCCCACTAAACCAATGCCATAAAGGGCTTGGTGCATAAGAAGAAGTAAGCCAGTGAATACCGCTTACCAGTAACATAGTGGCTAAAAAGGCAGTAGGAATTTGCCAATGAATAATTTTCTTCCAAATCAGGAAAACACCGCCAAGTAAAAAGAAAAGATTGATTTGCGCCCAGCCTAAACCAAGATTGAGTTCACTCTCAAAAGGCATCACTTCCACAAAAATAGGGGATTGATTAATTTCGCTTATCGCCATATTAATCTTGCTTGCGGTTTTGACGGAATCCAATGGCGTGGCTTGGGTAATCCCATCAATGGAATTGGCTAATTGATGCAGGCTGAAGCCATCTGTAGTAATGCCGTGGAAAATTAGCTGATAAGCATCTTGCAGGCTAGGTGGCTCATTTAATAACGCCACGGGCGGCAGCCAAGCTGTCATTTGCACAGGAAAAGAAATGAGCAACACCACATAACCCACCATTGCAGGGTTAAACAGATTTTGCCCCAAGCCACCGTAAACGTGCTTGCCTAAAATGACCGCACAGAATGTCCCGATTAAAATCACCCAATAAGGTGCGTAAGGTGGGATTGCCATCGCGAGCATTAATGCCGTTAGCACCACGCTGAAATCACTGATATAAAACAGGTTTGGCTTTTTGCGTAAGCGCGTAACGATAAATTCCAACACTAACGCAAGGGAAATGGCGAGCAGGCTTTGAATTAACACACCAAAACCAAAATAATAAACTTGTGCGCCCAATGCAGGCAACATAGCCAACGCCACCCACAGCATAATGCGAGCAGTCAATTTGCCCGAGTGGGTGTGTGGCGAACTCATCATTTTAAACATTGCTAAACCTTATTCTTTTTCTTGAGATCGATTTTCTTTTGCTTGTTTCTTCGCTTTTGCCCGTGCAATCGCTGCAGCAATAGCCGCTTTTTTCGGATCAAGCGGGGTGGAATTTTCTTGCGTTTTTTCTTTTGTTTTTTTAGCCGCACTTTGGCTTTGAGTTTGTTCGGCTAAACCTTGATTTTCCACGCGTTTCTCTGCGGAATTTGCAGATTGAACCGTGTCGTTCTGAGCTTGCTTTTTGGCTTTTGCTCGTGCAATGGCTGCAGCGATAGCCGCTTTTTTCGGATCAAGAGTGGTGGAATTTTCTTGCATTTTTTCTTTTGTTTTTTCAGCCGCACTTTGGGTTTCCACTTGTTCGGCTAAACCTTGATTTTCCACATTTTTCTCTGCGGAATTTGCAGATTGAGCCGTGCTGTTCTGAGCTTGTTTCCTCGCTTTTGCTCGTGCAATGGCTGCAGCAATAGCCGCTTTTTTCGGATCAAGCACGGTGGAATTTTCTGGCATTTTTTCTTTTGTTTTTTCAGCCGCACTTTGGCTTTGAGTTTGTTCGGTTAAACCTTGATTTTCAACACTTTTTTCTGCTGAGCTTATAGGTTGTTCCGTACCATTCTGAGCTTGTTTTTTTGCTTTCGCTCGAGCAATGGCCGCAGCGATCGCGGCTTTTTTCGGATCAAGTGCGGTGGAATTTTCTTGTGTTTTTTCTTTTGTTTTTTCAGCCGCACTTTGGGTTTCCACTTGTTCTGCTATACCTTGATTTTCAACAGGTTTTTCTGCTGAACTTGCAGGTTGAACTGTGCCGTTCTGAGCTTGTTTTTTGGCTTTCGCTCGCGCAAGTGCGGCTGCGATAGCAGCTTTCTTAGGATCGGAATTTGCATCAAGTGCGGTGCGATTTTCCCCAGTATTTTGCGCTGAGTTTTCTTGCGGTTGATCTGCGGAAGCCGCATTTTCTTGTTCAGCTTGTTGGCGAGCTAAGCGGCGCGCTTTGCGTTGCGCCATAATATCGGAGTTATCAGGTTGTAGCTGGCCTTTTTCGTCCACAAAAGTTTTCACATTTGGGCTTTCGCTGTCGCTTTGTTTTTTCGCTTTTAAACGTTCTAATGCGGCTTGAACAGGATCAACGCCTTTCTGTTTGGCGATTTCTTCACGGCGAGCTTCAGCGGCACGTTGGGTACGCGCTTTGCGGGCTTGTTCTTCTTTTTCTAAACGCGCTTGGCGTGCCTCGAAACGTAATTTCGCTTCGTGGGATTTTTGTGCTTGTTCTTTGATTTCCCAAATTTTCGCTTTTTCTTGACGGAAATATTGAATAAGCGGAATGTGGCTCGGGCAAACATAAGCGCACAAGCCACATTCAATGCAATCTTGCAAGGCATATTGTTCGGATTTTTGGTGATCTTCACTGCGCGCGAACCAATATAGCTGCTGTGGCATTAAATGCACAGGGCAAGCGTCTGAGCAAGCAGAGCAGCGGATACAGGCTTGCTCAGGCTCGGGTTCGGCATATTCAAAATGATCAGGCGCAAGCAAACAGTTAGTAACTTTGGTTACGGGCGCGTTGAGATTGGGCAAAATAAAGCCCATCATTGGCCCCCCCATAAACACGGGGAAACGTGGGTCATATTGATAACCCACTTGTTGCAATAGGGCGGAAATCGGCGTGCCAAAGCGAACCAAAAGATTGCCTTTGTGTGGGATTTTATCACCTGTCAGCGTAACCACGCGTTCAATTAATGGTTCGTCATTGATTACCGCTCGTTTGATCGCAAACGCCGTGCCGACATTGTGCATTAGCACGCCAATGCTGGAAGAGCGCTGGCCGCTCGGCACTTCAATGCCTGTTAGCACTTGGATAAGCTGTTTTGCCGCACCTGAAGGATATTTGGTGGGAATCACACGGATTTCAATGTCATTTGCCCCTTTTAAAGCGTGTTTAAGGGCTTTCACCGCCTTGGGTTTGTTGTCCTCAATGGCAATAACCACTTTTTCAGGGCGCAAAATATAGCGTAAGATGCGTATTCCTTCGATGATTTCTTTCGGACGATCTTGCATTAAGCGATCATCACAGGTGATGTAAGGTTCACATTCTGCACCATTGATAATCAGCAGTTTTACTTTATTTTCTGCCGATTGAATTTTAGCTGCTGTTGGGAATACCGCACCGCCTAAGCCTGCAATGCCGGCGTGATAAATTTTTTCAATAAGCTGTTCTGGTGTTTGGCTCAGGAAATCTTCAATTGGGTGCTGTTTACGCCATTCATCTTTACCGTCCGCCTGAATTTGAATGGTTAGTTCAGGTAAACCAGAAGGGTGGGCGGCAATATAAGGCGCAATCGCCGTGATAACGCCTGAAGTTGGGGCGTGGACAGGTAAATTGCGTAAACCTTCTCCCTGCGTTAATGGCTGACCTTTTAGCACTTTATCCCCAACGTTCACTAGCAGATTGCCAGCATTACCAGCGTGCTGTTTAACCGGAACATAGTAGGTTTCTACCAGATCCGCTGGGCAAATAGGTGTGTGATTTGATTGAGATTTCATTTCAGGCGGATGAATGCCACCAGAGAAATCCCATAATTTACCGGAATTAAAATTGGTTAATACATCAGCCATTATTTTTCCGCTCCCTGATTATTCGTGCTGCTTGCAGTAATCTCTACCACGGGAATGGTTAAGCTGGGATCGAATTTCCAATCCCAATGATCAATGTCTTGTTCTATTTTTATCATTGAAATGCAATCTGTCGGGCAAGGGGCAACGCAGAGTTCGCAGCCTGTGCAAAGATCAGGAATCACCGTGTGCATTGCTTTATTTGTGCCAATAATGGCATCAACGGGGCAGGCCTGAATACATTTGGTGCAACCAATACACATATCTTCGTGGATAAATGCCACCCTTGGCGCATTATCTTCTTCATTAAAATCTGTTGCAGGCACGTCCACGCCTAATAAATCGGCAATTTTCACCACTAATGGCTGACCACCGGGAACGCATTTGGTAATTACATCGCCTTGCGCAATGGCTTCGGCATAAGGCTTACAACCGGGGTAACCGCATTGTCCGCATTGGCTTTGCGGTAGTAGGGCATCAATTTTTTCTACGATAGGATCGGCTTGTACTTTTAGTTTAATGGAAGCTAAGCCTAAAATCGCACCAAAAATCAAAGCAAGTACGCTAATAGCGAGAAGAACATAATATAAGGTTGTCATTTTACACTCTCACTATGCCAGCAAAGCCCATAAAGGCAAGGGACATTAATCCTGCGGTGATTAAGGCGATAGACGCACCACGGAAAGGCATTGGCACATCCGCGGCGGCAAGGCGTTCACGCAGGGCGGCAAATAGCACTAAAACAAGGGAAAAACCAAGGGAAGCACCAAAACCGTAAACCACAGATTGAGTTAAATTATGGGCTAAATTGACGTTTAATAAGGCCACGCCTAACACTGCACAGTTGGTGGTAATCAGTGGCAAAAATACCCCAAGTAAACGATAAAGGGTTGGGCTGGTTTTATGAATCACCATTTCGGTAAATTGCACCACCACGGCGATCACTAAAATAAACACCAAGGTGCGTAAAAAATTGCCATTAAATGGCGTGAGCAAATAGCGATCAATCAAATAGGAACAAAGGGAAGCAACGGTTAGCACAAACATTGTGGCAAGCCCCATTCCAATGGCGGTTTCGATTTTTTTCGATACCCCCATAAAAGGACAAAGCCCTAGGAATTTCACTAGGACAAAGTTATTGATAAGTGCGGTGCTAATAATTAATAAAATATAGTCAGTCATCAGTTTATTACCCTTGCTTTCGTTACCTTGTTATGATTTTTATATGCTTGAAAGCCAAGTTGTCGGAAAAAATCTAGCTTGCTATTATCCTAGTTTCTGGCTGGGATAACAATAGAAAATTTTAGGTAGATGTTGAATTTACAATGATTATGGCGTAGGCTTACATTGTATTTTATCTATTCAATAGAGGAAAAGAAAATGTTAAAAGAAGCAGGTTATGATGAGTTTTTGGCAGAGCGCATTGCCGAGGGCGAGGCTGCTTTGGCGCGCGGTGAATATATGAGCCTTGAAGAATGGAAAAAACATACTGATGAATTGCTAAAACGCAAAGCGTTAGAATTAGAAATGTTAGAACGCGAGGAGCTTTTGGAGTATGCCAGTTAAGCCTATGCGGATTTCTCCTTCTGCAATGTCAAATATGCAGGAGATTTTTGATAGTGTAGCTGATTACACGGGATCAGTAAAAAGTGTAAAAAAATTACAAACAGAATTTTTCCGTACCTTTGAGCAGCTTTCACGCATTCCCAAAAGCGGAAAACAAATTGGAAATGGGCGAAGACAAGTTTTTTGCCGCCATTACCGTATTGTCTATCGTGAATATGACGATCGTGTTGAGATTATTACGGTTATTCATTCTCGCCGAAAATATCCCCTTTTATCTTCTTAAATTTTTTTCTAAGAACGCCGAAAAACTTTCCACTTGAAATTCAAATCCCGCTTCAATGAGGCGCTTGGGCTTAATGCGTTGGCTGTCTAATAATAATTGTGAGCGATCACCTAAAACCCAACGTAATACAAAGGCTGGCACATTGGCGAAATGGGGGCGTTTAAGGAAATTGCCTAACTGCTGGTTGAAATCTTGATTGGTGATGGGCTGTGGAGCAGCAAGATTGAACGCACCTTTGCATTGTGGGTTTTCCAATAAAAATAAAATCCCTGCGATCATATCTTGCAAGCTAATCCACGCCCAATACTGTTTACCACTGCCGAGTTTTCCACCTAATCCTAAACGATATAACGGCAAGATTTTACTTAATGCACCGCCATTTGGACTCATCACCATTGCGGTGCGCAATAAGCAAACGCGGGTATTGGCCTGCATTGCCGCGGCTTCCCATTGTTGGCAAAGTTGTGCGGGAAATGCTGTGCCAGCAGGAGTGCTTTCATCAATCCAATGATCTTGATGATCACCATAAAAACCCGTAGCTGATCCTGAGATAAAGGTGTGCGGTGGGTTCTCACTTTGATTAATAAGTGCGGTCAAATTTTGCGTTAAATTTACTCGGCTAGCAAAAAGTTTGGTTTTTTGCTTGGTTGTCCAGCGATGCGCGAAAATCGGTTCGCCAGCTAAATTAATCACCGCATCAAAGTCATTGAGATTTTGCAATGAGGCAAGATTATCAATTTGTTGTATTTCGATTGGAAAACGCTCAGGTTGAATATTACGCGTTAAAAGGCAAATGCGATGTTGTTTAGCGAGAAGTTGTGGGATTAAGGCTGAACCAATCAGCCCTGTGCCACCAGTGAGTAGAATATTCATTATAGGCTAGTTTCAAATAATTCTTGCACACGTTGCATTAAGTCTAAAATCGCGGTGCCTGCAGTTGGGGTGATAAAAATGGTGTCGTCCCCTGCGATCGTGCCAAGAATACCATCTGCTTTGCCTACAGAATCTAATAAACGCGCGATAAGTTGTGCTGCGCCAGGGCTAGTTTTTACTACGATCAAAAAGTCGTTATGATCGATATCTAACACTAAATTTTTTAATGGGCTGCTAGAGGTAGGCACACTTAATTCCGCCGGTAAACAATAGACCATTTCCATTCGGCTATTGCGCGTGCGAACTGCGCCAAATTTAGTCAGCATTCGGGAAACTTTAGATTGATTAATATTGCTAAAACCGAGCTGTTGCAAGGCGTTGACAATTTCCCCTTGCGAACCAAAACGCTCTTGTTCTAGCAAGGTTTTAAACGCAGAGATTAAATTATCGTTTTTGTCTGTAGTCATAATGTTTGGTTATGTTGCGAATATCTGCAAGGATTTTGCATAAAAATTCAATTTTTAGCAAGTTTTAAAAGCCATAATAGAAAGGAAATGCAACAATTTTAAAATAAATTTTTTAAAAATTTGAATTAGATCTCACTATTGAATTTCTCTGTTTGAATTTGCTATGGGATAAGTCTAAAATCCAATTAACTTGATTTATAACCAAAAAGAGGAGTATTAAATGAAAGTTGCAGTTTTAGGTGCCGCAGGCGGAATTGGTCAAGCATTAGCATTATTGTTAAAGTTACAGCTACCCGCTGGTTCAGAATTATCTCTTTATGATATTGCCCCAGTTACCCCTGGTGTTGCGGTGGACGTTAGCCATATCCCAACCGCAGTCAAAGTGCAGGGATTTTCTGGTGAAGATCCAACACCTGCGTTACAAGGCGCAGATGTGGTGTTAATTTCAGCAGGTGTAGCGCGTAAACCGGGTATGGATCGTTCTGATTTATTTAATATTAATGCAGGTATTGTGCGTAATCTTGTTGAAAAAGTGGCGCAAGTTTGCCCGAAAGCCTGTATTGGTATCATCACCAATCCGGTCAATACCACTGTTGCCATTGCAGCAGAAGTGCTGAAAAAAGCGGGTGTGTATGACAAACGCAAACTATTTGGTGTAACAACATTAGATGTGATCCGTTCAGAAACCTTTGTTGCTGAGTTAAAAGATCTTGATGTTTCACGCACCGCTGTGCCAGTGATTGGTGGGCATTCAGGTGTAACCATTTTACCTTTACTCTCTCAAGTGCAATATGCACAATGGAAAGAGGAAGAAATCGCACCGCTTACCAAACGTATCCAAAACGCAGGTACGGAAGTAGTGGAAGCCAAAGCTGGCGGCGGTTCAGCAACCCTTTCTATGGCTCAAGCCGCAGCACGTTTTGCCCGCTCTTTAGTGAAAGGCTTGAGTGGTCAAACTGTGGTGGAATGTAGCTATGTAGAAGGTGATGGCAAATATGCACGTTTCTTTGCACAGCCTGTTCGTTTAGGTAAAGATGGTGTAGAAGAAATTCTGCCAATTGGCGAATTAAGCGCTTTCGAACAAAAAGCCTTAGAAGATATGTTACCAACCTTGCGTGCTGATATTGAACTTGGCGAAAAATTTGTGAATGGCTAATTTTGGGCTCTGAGAAGACAATATAAATGAAATAAGGCGTTATTCAACGCCTTATTTTTTGTCTATTATGTGTTGTTTATTTTTTAGGAAGGGTGATTTTAGGTTCTTCACTTGGACGATAAAGCACTAAAATATGCCCAATAGTTTGCACCGCAGCGGCTTTGGTTTCGCGAACAATGGCATCAATAATCAATTGTTTGGTTTCGCGATCTGCGCCAGCAATTTTTACTTTGATCAGTTCGTGATGATTGAGTGAGTGATCAATTTCTGCAATCACACCTTCTGTTAAACCGTTTCCACCTAGCATCACCACTGGGCTTAAATGATGTGCTAGCCCTTTTAGATATTGTTTTTGTTTTGTTGATAGTTGCATTAAATTTATCCTAAAGTCAAAAGTGCGGTTAGTTTTTTGCGAGTTTTCTAACCTTGTTTAATCGGCGGATTTTACTCCTAAATCAAGTTTTAATAAAGCAAATTTACTGAATGAGATGTCTGAAATGACACAACAATGTGGTTGGACTTGAATTATTTCCTCGCGTTCTTATATAGATAGCATTCAAATATCAGTGTATTTCTAACGGTTTTTTTGGGATAATACGCCCCATTTTGGGGAATAAATCCCCTTTGACGCATAGTGCCTTAAAATATGCCTTGAAATATTTCAAGCCTATCCTTATATAGAAAATAATTGCATAACGAAAGAATTATGGGAAAGAAAAAACGTTCAGCAAGTTCAACCCGTTGGTTGAATGAGCATTTTAAAGATCCATTTGTGCAAAAAGCACATAAGCAAAAATTGCGTTCTCGAGCTTATTTTAAGCTTGATGAAATTCAGCAAACGGATCGTTTATTTAAACCAGGTATGACCGTGGTGGATCTCGGTGCAGCACCGGGTGGTTGGTCGCAATATGTGGTGAGCCAAATTGGTGGCAAAGGGCGTGTTATCGCCTGTGATATTTTAGAAATGGATCCTATTGTGGGGGTTGATTTCCTGCAAGGGGATTTTCGTGAAGAAAATGTATTGAATGCCTTGCTGGAACGCGTAGGCGAGGCAAAAGTTGATGTGGTAATGTCGGATATGGCACCAAATTTTAGTGGTATGCCATCAGTGGACATTCCTCGTGCAATGTATTTAGTGGAACTGGCTTTGGATATGTGTAAACAAGTATTGGCGCACAAAGGCAGTTTCGTTGTGAAAGTTTTCCAAGGTGAGGGCTTTGATGAATATTTAAGAGAAATTCGTTCTCTGTTTAGTGTCGTTAAAGTGCGTAAACCTGAAGCATCTCGTGGGCGTTCTCGTGAGGTGTATATTGTGGCAACGGGTTACAAATATTAACTATAAATTCAATAACTTCTCATTTTGGAATGAATGTAGTAATCTTGTAACAAATTATTAACTTAGAAAAACGAGGTCAAACCTTGAAAGATATGGTCAAAAACTTAGTCCTATGGATTGTGATTGCAGTAGTTATGATGTCTGCATATCAGGGCTTTAGCGGTAGTTCGAATGGTAATCTTACCGATTACACCACCTTTATTACTGATGTGGGTAATGATCAAGTACGCCAAGTGCGATTTGAAGATAACGAATTACAAGTTACTAAATCTGATGGTTCAAAATATTCAACCGTAATGCCAATTTATGACGATAAATTATTGAATGATTTATTAAATAAAAAGGTAAAAGTAGAGGGAACGTTGCCAGAAAGACGTGGTATTTTATCGCAAATTCTTATTTCTTGGTTCCCAATGCTATTACTTGTTGGCGTATGGTTCTTCTTTATGCGCCAGATGCAAGGCGGTGGTGGCAAGGCGATGAGCTTTGGTAAAAGCCGTGCCAAAATGCTCACCAAAGAGCAAATTAAAACCACCTTTGCTGATGTAGCAGGCTGTGATGAAGCCAAAGAAGAAGTGGGGGAAATCGTTGATTTCTTGCGTGATCCAAGCAAATTCCAAAAATTGGGCGGTAAAATTCCAAAAGGGATTTTAATGGTTGGGCCACCAGGAACAGGTAAAACCTTATTGGCTAAAGCCATTGCAGGTGAAGCGAAAGTGCCATTTTTCACCATTTCAGGTTCTGATTTCGTTGAAATGTTTGTCGGCGTGGGGGCTTCTCGCGTGCGTGATATGTTTGAACAAGCGAAGAAAAATGCGCCTTGCTTGATTTTTATTGATGAAATTGATGCAGTGGGTCGCCAACGTGGTGCAGGCCTTGGTGGTGGACACGATGAGCGTGAACAAACCCTTAACCAAATGTTAGTGGAAATGGACGGTTTTGAGGGTAATGAAGGGGTGATTGTGATCGCCGCAACCAACCGTCCAGATGTGCTTGATCCTGCCTTAACGCGTCCGGGGCGTTTTGACCGCCAAGTGGTAGTGGGCTTGCCAGATGTATTAGGGCGTGAGCAAATCTTAAAAGTGCATATGCGTAAAGTGCCGGTTGCACCAGATGTGAATGCGATGACCCTTGCGCGTGGCACTCCAGGTTATTCAGGTGCTGATTTGGCTAACCTTGTGAATGAAGCCGCATTATTTGCAGCACGAATGAACAAGCCATTGGTTTCAATGCTTGAGTTTGAAAAAGCCAAAGACAAAATCAATATGGGGCCTGAACGCCGCACAATGATTATGACGGATAAGCAAAAAGAATCCACCGCTTATCACGAAGCAGGACACGCCATTGTGGGTTATTTAGTACCAGAACACGATCCGGTACATAAAGTAACCATTATTCCGCGCGGGCGTGCTTTAGGGGTAACGTTCTTCTTACCAGAAGGAGATCAAGTCAGCATTAGCCAAAAACAATTAGAAAGTAAACTTTCCACCCTTTATGCAGGGCGTTTAGCGGAAGATTTGATTTACGGTGAAGAAAATATTTCTACTGGTGCATCAAATGACATTAAAGTCGCAACAAATATTGCGCGTAATATGGTTACCCAGTGGGGCTTCTCTGATAAATTAGGGCCAATTCTTTATTCTGAAGATGAAGGCGAAGTGTTTTTAGGGCGCTCAATGGCGAAAGCGAAACATATGTCAGATGAAACAGCACACCTTATTGATGAAGAAGTGCGTGAGATTGTAACGCGTAACTACGAGCGTGCAAGACAGCTATTAATTGACAATATGGATATTTTACACGCAATGAAAGATGCGTTAGTGAAATATGAAACCATTGAAGAAGAGCAGATTAAACAACTGATGAACCGCGAGCCAGTAACGCCACCAGCAGGTTGGGACGACAATGGCAAAGCGAGTTCAGAAAAAACGGCTAAACCAAATGCTTCTGCACAAAATCAAAGTACGGCAGATCAAAGTGCGGTAGAAAATTCAGACAAATCTGAACACAACTAATCACTTAATAAATATTAAAGGACTGATTTTTATAAGAAATCAGTCCTTTCTTTTTTCTTCTTTAGGCTTTAACATAAAGTAAATTCAAATAACAAATCCAGTTTATTTTTTATTTTAATTTACTGTATCAGTGAAATTGAGAATAACCGAATGAATTATGCAGATTGGCTTGCTTTGGCAGAAACACAACTTGCCGACAACAAAAAGACAGATCCTTTCATTAATCCCAAGGTGGATGCCAGCCTATTATTACAATTTGTAACAGGGCGCTCGCGTTCTTCCATTTTGGCATTTTCGGAAACCCTGCTTTCAACCGAAGAATTATCTCAGCTTCATCATTTATTGCAACGTCGTATAAAAAGCGAACCAATGGCTTATATTTTAGGCGAACAACCTTTCTGGTCATTGAATTTAAAGGTATCCACTGATACGTTAATTCCTCGTGCAGACACTGAGTGTTTAGTTGAGAATGCTTTACATTGCATTGAGCAACGAATTACCTCAAATGCGTTTAGTGGCCATCTCGATATTCTTGATTTAGGCACAGGAACGGGCGCAATTGCCTTAGCTTTAGCACAAGAATTGCGATCTATATCTAAAAATTCGTTTTCTTTTTCAGTTATCGGTATAGATTTCCTTGAGAATGCGGTAAGCTTAGCAAGGAAAAATGCAAAGCATAACGCAATAGAAAATGTGACTTTTCTACAGAGCCATTGGTTTAGCAATTTAAAAGGGCAAACCTTTGATCTTGTGGTGAGCAATCCACCTTATATTGACGAATGCGATCCCCATCTGCAATTAGGCGATGTAAGGTTTGAACCACTGAGTGCCTTAGTGGCAAAACAAGAGGGCTATGCGGATTTACAACATATTATTGTGAATGCGTTACATTATTTGAAGCCAGAAGGGTGGATATTACTCGAACACGGTTGGACGCAAGGCGAAAAAGTGCGATCATTTTTTGACGTAAATTTTTGGCACAATGTCCAAACCTTGGCAGATTATAATCAAAATGAACGTGTTACCTTAGCACAGCTAAAATCATAAAAGGAAGTAAATAATGATTACTGAAATCACTAATAGAACCGCAATTTATTATGAAATGATCAATTTTTATTGTGTTGTTAATGATCTGAAGGTAGAAGACGTACCGCTTGTTCATAGCACAATGTTTGAATTCTTAAAAGAAGGCGAAAATGCGTTAGCAAAGGCGCAGAGTGATAAAGAAAGAGTCCAAATATTGCTAGATCTTGTTTATAACAAATGGGGATTTCAGTGCGATTATAATGATAGTATGGCGCTAGAAAATTATTGTTTACCAGATATTTTGAATAACCGCCGTGGCGTGGCCGTCTCTGTAGGTGGCATCATTTTATTTTTGGCTGAGAAGTTAGCTTTACCTATTTATGCTACAAAAATGGTGCATCACTTTATTCTCCAAGATGAATCAGGCGATGAAATTGTGTTTATTGATCCTTGGAATGGTAGAGTGGTTAGCGATCAGTATGTTGAAAAGCTTTATAAAGAAGTGTATGGCGATGATATTGAATTTGATGTTCAGCAATTAGGCCGAGCAGATGCAGAAGATTTAGAAGATCGTTATGCTCAGCTAGCGAAAAACGCCTTATTTAACAAAGAAGCACTAGAACAATCATTAAAATATATTGAAAACTTACTCGCCCGAACACCAGATTCTATTTTTGAAAGACGTGATCGTGGAGTAGTATTAGTCCAGCTAGGCCTCTTTGACGATGCCTTAGAAGATCTTGAATGTTTCGTTGAAAATATGCCAAACGATCCATTCTCTGAATTAATGCGCTCACAACTTCCACAACTACGCGCAGAAATTGAGAAAAAACAAAAGAAATCAATTCATTAAAATATAAGGAACAAGGATTAACAATGCAACAAATTCCAATGACGGTACGCGGTGCAGCGCAATTAAGAGAAGAGTTAGAGTTTTTAAAGAATGTTCGCCGTCCAGAAATTATTAAAGCCATTGCGGAAGCGCGTGAACACGGTGATTTGAAAGAGAATGCGGAATATCACGCGGCGCGTGAGCAGCAAGGTTTTTGCGAAGGGCGTATTCAAGAAATTGAAGGGAAATTAGCCAACAGCCAAATCATTGATGTGACTAAAATGCCAAATAACGGCAAAGTGATCTTCGGTGCAACCGTGGTGTTGGTGAATGTGAATACGGACGAAGAAGTAACCTACCAAATCGTGGGTGATGATGAAGCGGATATTAAACAGGGCTTAATTTCGGTAAATTCACCCATTGCTCGTGGCTTAATCGGTAAAGAAGTGGACGATAGTGTAACCATTGCCACCCCAGGGGGAACGGTTGAATTTGATATTATTGAAGTAGAATACAAATAATTAACTAGCCCCTTTTAAAAGGGGCTTTTTATTGTTTACTGTGCCATATTTTCTACAGTTTTAAGGAAACCTTGCGCGGTGGCAAAGGCATCACTTTTGCCTTGTGCGCGCATAATCATATCGGACATTTCACGAAATGCACCTTGTCCGCCGTGGCGTTGTAGCACATAGTCGGCACAATCTTGTACATAATCCATCGCATCGCCTACGGCAAAGGATAATCCGCACACCGCAAAAGCAGGCAGATCCACGCTATCATCACCGATAAATGCGGTTTCTTCAGGGCTTACGCCAGCTTGTTTCATTAATTCAAAACAGGCGCTTTCTTTTTCTAATTTGCCTAAAAAGAACAGTTTAATCCCAAGATCGGCAATGCGTTTGCGTAAAATAGGGGAGTCTCGCCCTGAAAGCACGGCAACTTGCACGCCATTTTCCATTAACATACGAATGCCCAATCCATCACGAACGTGGAAACTTTTGAACGCTTCGCCGTTGGCGTCATAGTGGAGTAAACCGTCTGTGAGTACACCGTCCACATCGGTGATAACTAATTTGATATTTTGTAATTGTTCGTTTGAAATCATAGTATTAGCTCGAAAATTCAATTAAACCCACCACATTTTTAGCGTCATCTAACACGATTAATGAATGAATTTTGTTTTCTTTCATAAAGTTTTCCGCTTCCGCTAAATAGCAATTTGCGTTGATGGTTTTAGGTTGAGAAGTCATTAATTCTTGCGCAGTTTTGCTGAGCGCGTCAGCACCATTGCGAGTGAGTGTTCGGCGAATATCGCCATCGGTGATAATGCCTTTTAGTTCATTGTCTTGCATAACAATCGCTACCCCCATACGCCCCTCATTCATAATGGTTAAGCAATCGGTAAATGAGGTGGTGAGCTGTGCGATTGGCAATTTGGTTTGCATTTGATCTTTTACGCGGGATAACAAGCGTTTGCCTAAACTTCCACCCGGGTGATATTTGGCAAAATCTTCAGGTTGGAAATTTCTTGCGGTGATGAGCGCAACGGCAAGGGCATCGCTCAAGGCAAGGGTAACTAGAGCAGAGGTGGTGGGGGCAAGGTTATTCGGGCAAACTTCCCGTTCCACCGTAATATCCAGCACATAGTCGGCGTGTTTTGCAAGGGTAGATTGCTTATTACTGGTTAAGGCAATGATTTTATTGCCAAAATTCTTTAAGCTCGGGATCAGTTTATTCACATCATCGGTTTCACCACTATATGAAATCAACATCACAATATCAATGGGCTTGAGCATTCCCAAATCGCCGTGAAAGGCTTCTGTCGGGTGCAGGAAAAAACTTGGTGTGCCAGTGGAAGCAAAGGTTGCCACCATTTTCTTACCAATCAGACCTGATTTACCAATTCCGCCCACTACCAAACGCCCTTCACAATGTAGAATTAATTCCACCACTTGGTTAAATTGTTCATCTAAACGCTGGCTTAGTTGTAGCAAGGCTTTTTGTTCCACCGCAAGGGTGTCTTGTGCGATTTTGAGATAATCCATTGTTGCCCCTTTTATATTCAGCAAAAGTGCGGTTATTTTAGCGTAAGTTTTTTGCGAACTCTAGCAGTCATTTTTCTGAGTTTTCTTGCATTTGTTTGATATTCCGTTATACTCTCGCCCTGAGTTAGCCAAACAATCGCTGGTTTATTGAAGCCCTAAACCGTTTGTATAAACGACCTAGTGGGACAAATAGACGAGAGGAAAGTCCGGGCTACATAGGGCAGAGTGCCAGATAACGTCTGGGAGGCGAGAGCCTACGACAAGTGCAGCAGAGAGCAGACCGCCGATGGCTCGTTTGAGATCAGGTAAGGGTGAAAGGGTGCGGTAAGAGCGCACCGTGTGAGTGGTAACATTTCACAGCAGGGTAAACTCCACTCGTAGCAAGACCAAATAGGAACTCAATGGGTGGTCCGCTCAGAGTTCGGGTAGGTTGCTTGAGCGTTTGTGCGAACAAACGCCTAGATGAATGATTGTTCAACGACAGAACCCGGCTTATCGACTAACTCAACGAATAAAATAGCCTCCATTTTGGAGGCTTTATTTTTTATCATAAAAGTTATCGCAAAAGTGCAGTCTATTTTTTCAATAAATCTTTTAACCCTTCTTTCATTGCCGACATTTGATGTTCATAAGCGGCTTTGCTTTCTCGCTCATCAATCATATAGGTGATGGTTTCAGACAGGGTCATTTTCATTTTCTTAGCATATCTTGATAAGCGCAACCAAACAGAATATTCCAAATCAATGGATTTTTTCTTAGTAGTTTGTTTTTCGGCGTTGAAAAAACGCTTACGCCGCGCACGAATCGCTTGGTCTAATTTCACCACCAAATTAGGCGAAAGATGAGTTTTCACCCATTCTTCCGTTTCCGCCGCATTATTTTGCGCGGCAATTAAACGGCGCACCATTTCTTGCTGCAAACTGCGCTCTTCATAACGCGTAATTTGCTCCCCTTCACGGGCTTTTTTGGTTAAATAGAGCCATTTCCAATGTGCTTCTTGATTTTCTAGCTTTTGGTATTTCATCGTATTTCCTCAAACTCCGTTACGGGGTAACTCTGTATAAGTTTACGCTGTTCCGATTTTTTTCGCTAGTAAATTTTGTACATTTGTATCAATAAATTAGTTTAATTAAATAATGGCTCAATATTAAACTCTGTCCGTTGCTCGGCTTGCCATAAATCATAATTTGCTTGCATAGTTAGCCAAAATTCAGGCGTAGTTTTTAATAGTTTGCCAAGTTTTAATGCCATTTCTGGTGAAACGGCCGCTTTTCCATTGATAATGCGAGAAAGTGCAACACGGGTAACATTTAATTTTTGAGCCACCTCAGTAATACTAAAACCTTCAATGTATTCTTTTAAAACTTCGCCTGGGTGAGCAGGATTGTGCATTCTCATCATAAACTCCTTAGTGATAATCTTGGTAATCAACAATTTCGGCGTGTCCATTTTCAAATTTAAAGGTTAAGCGCCAATTTCCATTTACTTTTATAGACCAATGCTCCGCAAGATTGCCTTGTAGTTGATGTAAGTTCCAACTCGGTACATTCATATCGAAAGGATTTTTTGCAGCATCTAGTGCGGTGAGTTGCAGCCTGAGTTTATTCGCATGTTTAGCTTGAATACCAGCGGTTTTCCCTGTTTTGAAAAATAATTCAAGCCCTTTATGTTTGAACGATAAAATCATCTATTTACCTCATTTGTATAGTGTAACTATACAGAACTTGCTTTTAATTGTAAAGTTATACTATACAGAATATTTTACCAATCCTACTTAAAAGAACAAATATAGGCAACTTTAGCAGATTATGCGATAATCCACCTTTTCAACCATTACTCAAAGAGAGCCACACACTTTGCCTGCGTTATTTAATCAAGTTTTATCTTGGCAGAATTTGCGTCCTGAGTTAGCAGGGCAAACAGATTTTTCGCAATCTATTGATTTTTTTGACCTACAATCGCGCGCCCGTGGGAGCGTTTCGCAATTCTTGCAAAATTCTGACCGCACTTTATTAGTGCTAAAAGCCGATCAGCAAGGGGAATATGCGGTGCTGCTGGAAAAATTTATCAGCCAGTTCCAGCCACAACCTTTGTCTTTAAAAGGCGTGCATTATCATATTGAGCAAGGTTCTGAGCAAACATTGCCTAAAATTACGTTGCAAAATGCGACCAGCGTGGAAGATAATTTTGCCGCGAAAAAACAAGTGGCGAGTGCGATCTATTATGATCAACAACGATTATTCGGTAATGTCCGTTCAAACGGCCAACAGATTGCGTTACAAAGTGGCTTGGTGCATCAGTTAAACGGTGGCGTGCTGATTTTAAGTGTTGAGCCTTTATTAACGCAGGTGGGCTTGTGGGAACGCTTAAAACAGCTTTTGAGTGAACAGCATTTCCATTGGCAATCGTTACATCCTTATAAACCGCTGCCTTGCGATATTCCCAGTTACGATCTGGCATTAAAAGTGATTTTATTGGGGGATCGCACGCAATTGGCGTTATTAGAAGAATTAGACGAAAGCCTTTATCAGCTTGCCGATTACGGCGAAATTGAAAGCTATTTTTCCCTTGATAACGAGCAAACGCAACAGCAATGGCAAGGTTATGTGCAATCTTATGCGAAACAGCTTGGTATTCAGCTCACCACGGACGGAATGAATCGACTCTATCAGCTTTTGGTACGAGAAAGTGAGGATCGCCATTGTATTAATATTTCGCCGTTAAAGCTAAAAGAGATATTGAGTAACACGCGCACGTTAGCGCAATGCAATGAATTAAGTGCGGTGCAATTTGAGCAATATTTTCAAGCCAAACACCAACAGCAGGGCTTTTTGCAACAACAAACTTATGCGGATATTCTGCACGAACAAATTTATGTGGCAACCGAAGGCGAAGCGGTGGGGCAAATTAATGGGCTTTCAGTGATCGAATACCCAGGCAGCCCAGTTTCCTTTGGAGAGCCTTCACGGATAAGCTGTATTGTTCAGCTTGGTGAAGGGGAAGTGATTGATGTAGAACGTAAAAATGAGCTGGCAGGCAATATTCACAGCAAAGGCACAATGATTGCTGAGGTGTGTCTAGCGAATATTTTAGATTTGCCTACTCAACTGCCGTTTTCCGCATCTATTGTTTTCGAGCAATCTTATAGCGAAATTGATGGCGACAGTGCTTCGCTTGCGTGTTTCTGCGTGCTGGCCAGTGCCTTGGCATTGCAGCCGTTGCCACAATCCATCGCCATTACAGGGGCAATTGACCAATTTGGGCTGGTGCATTCCGTAGGTGGCGTGAATCAAAAAATTGAAGGCTTTTTTGCCATTTGTGAAAAGCGGGGGTTAACAGGTAAGCAAGGGGTGATCGTGCCTTCTGCAGTATTAAATCAGCTGAGTTTATCGGAAGCGGTGATAAGTGCGGTGAAAAATCAGCAATTTTCCATTTGGGCGGTAGATGATGTGTTCCAAGCCTGTGAAATACTGTTTAAACGCCATTTGTTAGTTGAGGAAGATAGCATTTACAACGAACAAAATCAGCCATTGAGCGAGCTGATCAGCGAACGTTTAAATGCCCATTCGGAACAACAAAAAAGCGGTTTTTGGCATTGGTTATTGGGGCGAAAAAGTTAAATTTTTTACACCGCACTTTGTGTCAGACTTTGATCATCTTAAAAGTGCGGTGAGATTTTCTAAATTTTATTTAGGCGAGCAGTGATGTTCGCCTTTTTTATTTCTCAAAATTAAATAATTTACTCACTGATCGGACAAGTTGAGCGAACAAGTGTTAGCTATATCTATTTTCTTCTAATCCTGATATTATGCGGAATAAATTGATACGTTGCGTATTTTATACATAGAAGGAAACAAAAATGATGGACAGTTGTACACCAAATAAAAAAAGTAGCTACAGCTATGAGGATTTATTGGCATCAGGACGTGGTGAATTATTTGGCGAACAAGGCCCACAGCTCCCCGCACCAACAATGTTGATGATGGATCGCATTGTGGAAATGAATGAAACAGGTGGCAATTTTGAGAAAGGTTATATTGAAGCGGAATTAGATATTCGCCCAGATCTCCCTTTCTTTGGTTGCCATTTTATTGGCGATCCTGTTATGCCGGGTTGTTTAGGGCTAGATGCAATGTGGCAACTTGTCGGTTTCTATCTTGGCTGGATCGGCGGCAAAGGAAAGGGCAGAGCCTTAGGCGTTGGCGAAGTGAAATTCACTGGGCAAATTTTGCCAACAGCGAAAAAAGTGATTTACCGCATTAATATGAAACGTGTGGTAAACCGCAAATTAGTGATGGGCTTAGCAGACGGTGAAGTTGAAGTGGACGGACGCGTAATTTATACCGCTAACGATCTTAAAGTCGGCTTATTCCAAGATACTTCTGCGTTTTAATGATGATATTTTTGTGGAATTAATTGGAACCAATTCCCTTATTGGCTCAGGCGTTACCCTTTTGCGCTTGAGCCTTTTTTATTTTGATTGTTTATTCAATATCGTCCACAATATCCGCAAAACTGGCTTGCAATACATCAGCTAAATCTTGCGGTGCAAGTTCCACACTTAAACCGCGTTTACCACCCGAAACATAAATTTGTGAAAAATTTAAGGCCGATTGAGCAATCACCGTTTTCAGTTTTCTTTTTTGTCCTAAAGGACTAATTCCCCCCACTAAATAACCCGAACTTTTTTGTGCGGCATCTTTGTCTGCCATTTCCACTTTTTTTACGCCAATGGCTTTCGCTGCTTTCTTTAAATTCAGCATATTTGCCGTAGGAAGCACAAAGCAAGCGAGCTTTTTCTGATCGCCATTTTCCGCCACAAGCAAAGTTTTGAACGATTGCTCAGGCGGAATACCTAATTTTTCTGCGGCTTCATCGCCAAAATGGGTATTGTTTGGATCGTGATCGTAATGATGAAGCACAAAAGGGATTTTATGCTTTTTTAATAAATCAATGGCTGGTGTCATTTTCTTTTCCTGTCAGAATTCGGTAAAATATAACGCTTATTTTACGCTGATTATTACAATCAAGGGAGAAAAAATGTTAAAGATCGCCATTGCCGCAGAATTTGAATTAGCCGAAAAACTGGCTGAGTGTTTAGAACAAAGCCAGCTAGAAATAGACCAGCTATCCGTGGTGGAAATTTTCCCATTTAACGAAGAACAAGGCATTCGTTTTAATAATAAAGCGGTGGAGCAAATTGTGCCAGATGAAGTGGATTGGGCAACTTTCAATTATGTGTTTTTCGCAGGTGAAGTGTCCGCGGCTAGCCATTTAGCGAAAGCCGCAGAAGCAGGCTGCGTGGTGATTGACCTATTCGGGCTTTGTGCCAGTTTACCTGATGTACCACTGGTGATCCCAACGGTTAATGACGCACAATTAGTGGAGTTGCGACAACGTAACATTGTTTCTTTACCTAATCCGCAAGTAACCCAAAGTATTCTGCCATTGAGTGAAATTTTGCAAAATTACCCATTAAAACAAGTGGTTGTCAGCTCGCTTCTGCCTGCTTCTTATATGGGCGATGAAAAAGTGGCGCAACTTGCAGGGCAAACCGCACAACTATTAAATGGTATCCCTTTAGATGAAAATGTTCAGCGCCTAGCCTTTGATGTTTTTCCTGTAAAAAGTGCGAATTTGAGCGCGCAAGTGCAGAAAATTTTCCCACAGCTTGATAATGTGGTGTTCCACCAAATTCAAGTTCCTGTATTTTACGGCCTTGCCCAACAAGTTAGCGCCTTTTTTGATTATGATGTGGCAAGTGAATCCGTAGCAGAAATGTGGCAACAAAATAGCTTGATTGAATATAACCCAGAAAGCCAAATTACCCCTGTAATTAATGGCGAAAATGAAAACGGTGAAAGCGAAGTCAAACTGCACATCAGCAACCTTAATCAACTAGAAAGTGCGGTGGAAAATGGCATCGAATTTTGGTCAGTGGCAGACGAACAACGCTTTAACCTCGCCTTAATGGCAGTGAAATTAGCCGAATTGGTGTATCAATCAGGTTATTGATTTTCTGTTAAATGTTTGTAGCGTTTTTATTTGTTAGATTGGCATTGTTTTCTGATAGAATAGCCCAATTTGAAATTTGGAGAGTAGTGAATGAACAAGATTTCCCCAGAGGCGGAGAAAGTCCGTCAGGCATTGGTGAGTAAAGGGATTGAAACCCCAATGGTGGATACGCAACTGACAAAATCACAACGCCGTGAAGGCATTGAGCAGCATATGCGTGAAGTGATGAAGTTGATCGGTCTGGATTTGCGTGATGATAGCCTTGAGGAAACGCCAGTTCGTTTGGCGAAAATGTTCGTTGATGAAATTTTTAGTGGGCTAGATTATGCCAACTTCCCGAAAATCACTAACATTGAAAATCGAATGAAAGTGAGTGAAATGGTGTTAGTGAATGATGTGACTTTAACCAGCACTTGCGAGCATCATTTTGTAACTATCGATGGAATGGTTTCCGTGGCTTATTATCCGAAAAAATGGGTGATTGGGTTATCAAAAATCAATCGTGTGGTAGCGTTTTTTGCCCAACGTCCGCAGGTGCAAGAGCGCTTAACTGAACAGATTTTATTGGCTTTCCAAACGATTTTAGAAACAGAAGATGTGGCGGTTTATGTAAAAGCCACCCATTTTTGTGTGAAATGCCGCGGAATTAAAGATACAAATAGTTACACGGTAACCTCTGCGTTTGGTGGGGTGTTTCTTGATGATCGTGAAACCAGAAAAGAGTTTTTAACACTTATAAATAAATAATCTAATCAATAGGTTATATGAAAAAAATAGGGCTGAATTTAGCCCTATTTTTATTTACTTATCCAGCTCTTCAATCAAATCATCAATCGCTTTACACAATAAGGTACGATCGTGGCGATAGCTGATGTCGTCAGCACGCAGACGTCTGGCGATGATTTTTAACTGCGGATCGCTATTTTCTGGCATTAAACCGTTTTGTACGATAGCGCCGTCAATAATCTTTTTCCCGACAGTTTCGTTAATCCAATTTATTCGATCTTGTAAAGAAAGCGCTGCGGACGGGCTATGTTCAACCCCAAGATTGTCGATGAAAATCTTCTTCGCTTGGCTGTTTTTTAATGCTTCGATAATTTCAGGGAGCAAAATCGGCGGCATTATGCTGGTGAGAAAACTGCCCGGGCCAAATAGGATCACTTCAGCTTGTTGAATAGCGCAAATAGCTTCAGGCGTGGCGCTGACAAGGGGAACAAGGAAAATAGAGTTAGGCAGTTCGCTCAGCTCATCAATTTCCACTTCACCTACCACGCTAGAGCCAGAAGGCAAGGAAGCAGCAAGATGCACCGCACTTTCTGACATCGGTACAATAAAAGATTTTACGCGCAATAAATCACGGATTAAGTTCACCCCTTCGGTGGGGCGAATTTGCATATTTTCTAAGGCTTTTAGCATTAAATTGCCAAGATTATGCCCCGCGAGTTCTCCACTATTGGCGGAAAAACGGTATTCAAACAGTGCAGAGGCGGTGCTAGGTTCAGTGATAATTTGGTTAAGACAATTGCGTAAATCGCCCCACGCAATGCCACCTTGTTGTTTCCGAATTCTGCCTGTGGAACTACCGTTGTCAGTGGTGGTAACAATGCCCGTTAAGCGTTCTTTCATAAAACTGAGTGCAGACATCACGCGGCCAAGTCCGTGTCCGCCGCCAATAGCTACAATGTGATTTATCTTATCTAAATTTTCGTGCCGACTGTGCGGTGTTAAATCACTCATTGTTTTTCCTTTAAAATGTGAGCGTTATAAGAGAATTAGGGGTAAGTATAAACAAATTTGTTTAAAAGTGCGGTAGAAATTTTGTGAATTTTCGTTATATAGCATTTTATACAATTGATTTATAAGTAAAATATGGCATTTTTTTGATATAGATCCCATTCTAGGTATGGCTAAATTGTTGTTAAGCCCTTAGAATAGGGAAAATTTTCGCATAACTCCGAGCTTGTTCACCTACGTTTTGTTGATTGCAAAATACGGTGGCAATGCCAGCAATGCATTTTGTATTGCTCAGGGATACGCTGGAAACGGCTTATCCTCTCCATTTTAGAAAGGTGTCTAATGCAAAGCATTCCTATACAAATTCCTGTAAAACAGGTGGGGGAAACGCGTCTTATTGATGGGTTTGCCCGCCAATATTATTATTTGCGACTGTCCATTACGGATATGTGCAATTTCCGTTGTAACTATTGTTTACCCAATGGTTATCAGCCAGAAGCCAATAAACCGAGCTTTCTTACCCAAAGTGAAATTATCCGCTTAGTGCGTGCTTTTGCCCATCTTGGTACGGAAAAAATTCGTATCACGGGTGGCGAGCCAACCTTGCGCAAGGATTTTCTTTCTATTGTCGAAAATATTCAGCAAATTGAAGGCATTAAGCAAATAGCCTTGACCACCAATGGTTATCGTATGGCGAAAGACATTGCCGCGTGGAAACAAGCGGGGATTACGTCTGTTAATGTGAGCGTGGATAGCCTTGATGCGAAGATGTTCCAGCGTATTACGGGCGTGGATAAGTTTGCGGAAATTATGCAGGGTATTGATCGTGCCTTTGAAGTGGGGTATCAGAAAGTTAAAGTCAATGCGGTGCTGATGAAAAATCTCAATGATCAGGAATTTGCGGGCTTTTTAGATTGGATAAAAGCTCGTCCAATTCAAATGCGTTTTATTGAGTTAATGCAGACAGGCGAAATGGATCAGTTTTTCCAGCGTTATCATCTATCAGGGCAAATTTTAGCAGAAAAATTACTGGCTTCAGGCTGGCAATTGCAACAGCGCGGTTATTTAGACGGCCCAGCTAAAGTGTTTAAACACCCAGATTATCAAGGTGAAATTGGCTTAATTATGCCTTATGAAAAAAACTTCTGCGCCAGTTGTAATCGTCTGCGAGTTTCTGCCAAAGGAAAACTTCATCTTTGTTTGTTTGGTGAAGAAGGTATCGAATTGCGTGATTTGTTACAAGCGGATAATCAGCAATCTCTTTTAGAATCGCGTATTTTCTCTGCGTTACAGGGTAAGCGAGAACATCACTTTTTACATAATGGTGATAGCGGCGTGCGTAATCATCTTGCCAGCATTGGCGGTTAATCAAGGAATTATAATGACCACATTTACTCATATTAATAATAATGGCGAAGCCAATATGGTGGACGTTTCGGGTAAACAAGAAACTGTGCGTGAAGCAAGAGCAGAAGCGCTGGTTACAATGTCACAATCCACCTTACAAATGATTTTATCAGGGCAACACCACAAAGGCGATGTGTTTGCCACAGCGCGTATTGCGGGCATTCAGGCGGCAAAACGCACTTGGGATTTAATTCCCTTATGCCACCCATTATTGCTTTCAAAAGTGGAAGTATCCTTAACAGCCCTGCCTGAAAGCAATCAAGTACGGATTGAAAGCCTATGCAAATTAAAAGGCAAAACGGGCGTGGAAATGGAAGCGCTTACTGCCGCAAGCGTGGCTGCCTTAACGATTTATGATATGTGCAAGGCGGTACAAAAAGATATTGTGATTGAGCATATTCGCCTTTTAGAAAAGTGCGGTGGAAAATCAGGCCATTTTTTAGCAGGAAAACAGAATGATTAAAGTATTATTTTTTGCCCAAACGCGAGAGCTGATTGGGGTTGATGAAATTGAAATCTCGGGTCAATTTGGCAATGCAGAAGCACTACGCCAACATTTGAGCGCCAAAGGGGAGAAATGGGCATTGGCGTTAGATAAAGAAAAGCTTTTGGTTGCCATTAATCAAACATTGGCTAGCCTTGAAAGTGCGGTGCAAAATGGCGATGAAATTGCCTTTTTCCCACCTGTTACAGGGGGCTAAAATGGCAGAAATTCAAATTGCGGTACAAACTGCCAATTTTGATCAAAATGCGGTTTATCGTTGGGTTTCAGCGCCAAATAGTGTCGGAGCTGCGGTGGTTTTTGTGGGTAAAGTGCGCGAAATGAATTTGGGCGATAGCGTATCCAGTTTATTTTTAGAGCATTATCCTGCGATGACAGAAAAAGCTTTGCGTGAAATTGTTGATGAAGCCTGTACCCGTTGGAACTTATTACGCGTTGCGGTAATTCACCGCGTGGGCTTACTGCATACAGGCGATGAAATTGTGCTAGTCGCAGTGAGTTCTCCTCATCGTGGTGAAGCTTATCAAGCCAATGAATTTATTATGGATTTTCTCAAAAGCAAAGCGCCGTTTTGGAAAAAAGAACAAACAGAAAAGGGCGAGCGTTGGATCGAACATCGAGAAAGTGATCAACAGGCTTTAGAAAGATGGGATATTTAAGCGCATTGTTTTTCAATTCAACAGTGATTTTGCTTTATTTTCCTGCTTTTTTAGTTTATTTTAGCCATCATTTTGTGTAATCAGTGCATTACATTGATTTTGTTAAAATTAAGGAATAACCAATGAAACTCAAGCAAAAAGTGATTCTTGCAGCGATGTTTTCTCTTTCTATAACGGCAACTTCGTCATTTACCTACGCCGATAATAAAGCTAATAATAAGGTAACTGCGCAGCAATTAGAACAGCAGTTTCAGCAAGCAACGCAAGCCTACAGACAAGGGAACTACCATTCTGCATTCAAATTATTCAAACCGCTAGCTGAGCGTGGAAATCCGACTTCGCAATATAATTTGGGGCAAATGTATCTCAATGGGCAAGGCGTAAGACAGGATTTTAGCTTAGCCATTAACTGGTATAAAAAAGCTGCTGAACAGGGATATGCTGATGCGCAATATAATTTAGCTTTGATGTATGAAAATGGGCAAGGTGTTAAACAAGATTACGCAGAAGCAATAAAATGGTATAAAAAAGCTGCTGATCAGAATTATGCAATGGCGCAAACCAACCTAGGTACAATGTATGCGTTAGGCAAAGGGGTTACCGCCGATCTTTCTTTGGCAAAAGATTTAGCTGGGAAAGGTTGTGATAATGGCAACCAAAACGGCTGCGATTTGTATCGAATCTTAAATGAGAAAGGGGTTAAATAATCCGAATTTTCTCAATTCTAATAGATAAATGAAAAGCAAGGTTTAATGCCTTGCTTTTTTGTTTCTTAATGTTTTGTGAATTAATGTTCTCCAAGCGCTTTTTGATTATGAAAAATCACATAAATATGCGGGAGAATTTGGCTGATCATATTCAACTGTTGAATAGGAATTCCCACTTCAGATTGGCTTAGCCTTTCCCCTTGTTGCTCATTGAGCTGTTGTAAGGATTGATGAATATTTTCTTGTAGCTTGTCAAATACAGGCTGAGATAAGGATTCAATATGCTCTAAGGCATAAATCAACTTCTTCGCAATGGGATAATATTCTGCCATAAAATCAATATTTTGCTGAATTTGCTTAATGTGCTTGCGGTATGCGCCAAGAGCGGAAATGTAGCTTAACAAGGAATAATTCAGTTTTAGCATTTCAAAGCCTTCTTGTAAGTGATCTTTATATTTTTCTGGATCACTGTTCATATTTGACATCGTGGCGCTAAGTGCGGTGGCATATTCGTGCGCTTTTCGCCGTGCGATGCGATATTGCAAGCTATCGCATTTGCCAAATTGTAACTGGCTGATGATATACAACAAATATTTGCCGTCACTTTGAATGGCTTGATGAATCACTTTGTTGAGCTGTAAATATTTCCAATCTGGCCACAAATAAGACACGGCAACCCACGCAATAAATGAGCCAGCCAAGGTATCAATTAAGCGTGAATAAAGGGCCGAGTGAATATCAATCCCGATAATATTAAAGCTAATTAGCACCTGTAAGGTGATGAAAAAAGTGGAAAAGCTGTAATTATTACTGCGGAAAAAGAAGAACAAGGTACTAGTGGCAACCACCAAGCCCATTTGTAATTCCAGAGTAGGCTGTGCATAAGGCAATAATGAACCAATAATCACCCCTAAAATGGTGCCGATAATACGCTGTTTTAAACGTAATTTAGTGGCGGCATAATTCGGCTGGCACACAAAAACCGCGGTGAGCAAAATCCAATAACCGCGCGAAAGCTGTAAAAATTCTACGATGGTACAGCATACAAAAACCACAATAGAAAGCCTTACGGCGTGGCGGAAAAGCTGTGAATCAAAACTTAAATGGCTACGAATAGTGAGCCAAATGTTTTTGAAACCTTTTACATCGCTGTCATCGTGAATTTTGACCCAACGATGATGTGTTTCAGAAGATTCAGGTGTTTGCCCTAAATGGCGTAATTGCCAATCCACCCCTTGTAAATTATTAATTAAGGTTTTGATCGCCGTGTTTTGCGTATCATCTTGATGAGTTTGCGCATAGTGTTCAAAGGATTGATTTACCCCAGTGATGGCTCGTTCTAAGCGCGCATTGTAACTGTAATGGGTGTTTTGCTGCAGACTTTGCGCAAAATCACGACAAGCCTGCGCCTGTAATTCTAAAAGGCGTTGGATACGGAAAATTAAATCCGTATTTTTAAGTTGCTGAGTTAAAACTTGATAATCAAAATAACTGGAATTGGCGCGTTCGTGAATATCTTGCGCCGCAAAATAATAGTTGATCATTTGCGTGGTGCGAGTGTGGCGATATTGTCCACGAATACGATAAAACAGAGCAGTGCGGCACGCATTAAAAGCATTAATCAGCTGACTATTTTTCATTGCAAGGGTAATTTGCTTGCTTTCTAGTTGATCAATATCATCAGGATCAAAAAACAAGGATTTTGCTTCTAAATATTCCGCCAACGCCACAAAAGATTTCGCTACTGCATCTTGCACGGGGCGGTTGGGAAAAAACAGATAAACCACAATTGCGGTAATGCTATATAGTAATGTGCCTAATAAAATTAATAGGGAATTGAGATACCACAGGGTTTCAGGCTGATAGGTGAGGGTGGTGTAAAGGGCAACCACCAGTGTGCCAAAAGAAATGGTGTTGTAACGTTGTCCCACTGCGCCAATCATCGTAAAAATGAAAGTGATGACCGTCATTAACAGAGTGAACGCAATGCCATTGCCGAGCGTGAGCTGTACGCTAAGGGTGGACACCGAAAAGGCCAGTAGGGTATAAAAAATATTTTTTAACCGCCCAGTTAAGCGGTTATCTAAATCTGCCAGACCGCCCGCGATAATGCCGAGTACCAACGGCATACTTTGCTGCGAAATATCCAATAACCACACGGAAAAAGCCGCAATATTGACAGCAATAAAAACAGGAATGGTGGCGATAACTTTAGCATTCAGCCAGTTATTGATTGTCATTTTTATACCTTAAATTGCGTAAAAATCTGAGTTATTTTAACCGCTCTTTTAAATAATTGGCATAATCTGGTACGCGAATTTCCACCTTTTGATTAAATAATTGACTTTGCACCAGAAAATCCGCACTGGCCATATTCATCGCAACAGGAATATTCCACACCGTAGCAATACGCATTAAGGCTTTGACATCAGGATCGTGTGGCACAGCATTCATTGGATCCCAAAAGAAAATCAGCACATCAATTTTTTGTTCCGCAATTAATGCACCAAGTTGTTGATCGCCGCCCATTGGGCCACTTAATAATGGAGTGATGGGTAAATCGGTTTCCGCTTGGATTAAATTGCCCGTTGTGCCAGTGCCATAAAGCGTATGGGCAGAAAGTAAAGTGCGGTGCTTTTTACACCAATTTATTAAATCTTGTTTACAGTGATCGTGAGCAACCAAGGCAATATGTTTGCTTTCTGCAAGCTGGCGAGTAGTATTTTGCATTTTTCCTCCAGATAGCAAAAAGTGAGCATAAAGCCCACTTTTTCTTAATCAATCATTCGCGATTATTTTTGTTTTTTCGCCCAGTTCAAGAAACGTGCTTGCGTTTCTTTGTCAGCTTGTTGGAACCAATATTGTAATTGTTGTTCCACCACATTTTCACCTTGTACGGTAATTTTGCCTTTTTGTGCTTTTGCTGCCGCAGGAATTGCTGCAGGCATTGCGGTTGTCGCAAAAGAAGCCACAGACGCAACCGCACCAGAAGCATTATATTCAGAAAGATTATCAATTAAATTCAAACCAGGTAAAAAACCTTCGCCTTTTAATTGATCTTGTTTGAATGGAACATTTTTGCCTGATACTGTTTTTAAACTAATGCTTGGAGATTCGTTATAAGCATTGGCTTCTCTTTCTGTTTCAATATGCGGTGCGGAGATAACTAAATCTTCAGACGTACCTTGGAAAGTAACAATAATTGGTGTTGATTCAAATAAAGTGCGGTCAGAACCACCAACACGAACCACTTCACTTACACGCACCACAACTTGGTGAGGCTGGGTGTCATTCACTTGGAATGAATTATTCGATTTTAACAAGGATTTATTGGCTTTTTGCCCGTCAATCGCAAGAAAATCAACATTTGATGAGCTAGTTACTACCCCAGCAAAACTTGCTGTACTAGCAAATAACGCCGTAGCAGCGAGTGCAACAACACGAAATTTCATAGTTACTCCTTAAAGTGGTTATGCGTAATTTAATGCAATTAAATATATGGTGATATGCTATGCTAATTTACTCAAAATGAAAATAAAAAATTGCAAATTTGCTCAATTATTTTTGTTATCTTTATGAAATAAAGAGAATTTTTACAAAATATGGAAATAAATCGTGAACTGCCTCACAAATTTGCATTTACCTATTTGCGGGTAGGATTAAGATATAGTATTTTGCAAGACATAATAAGTGCTATCGAAATAGCCAGTTTGTCATATTTTGCTTTCCGAGTAGCGCCTCAGAAGAGGCGCTTTCTTTTTATCTTCAATTTTTACCAGTCTACTTTGATTAATTTCATCTCATCACTATACCAAGGCAAGGTGAGCGTGGTTTCGCCATAGGCATAAGGAAACAACGCATAAGGCGGATAGACAAAATTTAAGCCATTTTGATCGAAGTAGAATTCGGGTGAAATATAGAAATCCGCTTTATCGGCATAAATATCTCCTTGATTTTCAGGAAGTGCGGTATAAATTTTCCATAATATTTCGGAGAGTGCAGGCTGATCTTTTTTATCAATCAAATCATCTAGTGAAAGAACTGCCTGTTTTTCCACATCAATATTGAGATAACGGCCTACTTGCAGCCCGTGCGCGCCACCTGAATAAGTGTAAATATCTTTACGGAATACCACCCAATTATTCTTTTGCCCAACATAACTCAGATGTACCGCAAATTCAGCGCCCCAATTTCCATCTGCCTTTATGCTTTGTATTCCTTCTTGATGAATTTTTGCAAAAAGCTGTTCTAAATCCTGCTTAGACGGACTGGCTTTAGGTTTAATGTCAGCGTTGGCAGGCTGTGTATAATTCAATTTAAAATAACTTAAACCATCTTCATATTGATTCGCGATTAAAAGTTGATTAAGCCACGGCACTTGCGTTTCTGGCACATTCACAAAGGTGGTGATCTGAGCGTCAATTTTATCACCACTTTCTAGCTCAAGTGGCAAGGTTTCGTGCTTATTAAAAATAGGGGTATCTTCTACACGAAGTGCGGGAAAATTTTGCGAGATTTTTTCGCTAGCTTGAACTTGCGGTTTTTCCGCGTTTTTGTTTTGCTCATTACAGGCAGAAAGTCCAAATGCGGCAACAATGAGCAAGGGAAGAAGTGTTTTTTTCATTTTCGGTTCCTTATCCAAAAATTAGATTGAAACAGCGGAATTATATACCAAGTTTTATATTTTGTTTGCACAAATATTTCGCTATAATTGACCGCACTTTGATGCAAAACAAAAGATTATGAAGTTACAAGCCAATAATAAAACCCTTTCCCTAGCTCAACCCCAAATTATGGGGATTTTAAATTTCACGCCAGATTCTTTTTCGGATAGCGGTTTGTTTTTTGACCGTGATAAAGCCTTATTCCAAGTGGAAAAAATGCTTAATGAAGGGGCTTCCATTATCGACATTGGCGGTGAATCCACGCGCCCAATGGCAGAAGAAGTCAGCCTTGAGCAAGAATTAGATCGCGTTGTGCCAATGGTGGAAGCTGTGAGAAAACGCTTCGATTGTTGGATTTCCGTGGATACTTCTAAGGCGCAAGTAATGGCGGAAAGTGCCAAAGTTGGAATGGATTTCATTAATGATATTCGTGCTTTAACTGAACCCAATGCGCTACAAACCGCCGTGCAATTAGCCTTGCCCACCTGCATAATGCATATGCAAGGGCAGCCACGCACAATGCAACAAAATCCTCATTATGAAAATGTGGTGCAAGAGGTGCTAAATTTTCTCGAAAATCGCACCGCACTTTGTTTAGCAGCGGGAATGAAAAAGGAAAATATTATTTGGGATCTGGGTTTTGGCTTTGGTAAAACCGTGCAACATAATTATCAATTATTGCAACAGCTAGCAAAATTTACCCAAGATTATCCTGTATTGGCAGGCATCTCGCGTAAATCAATGATTGGCGCCGTGTTAGATAAACCTGTTGATGAACGTATTGTGGGCAGTGTTGCCGCCGCATTAATTGCGGTGATAAATGGTGCGAAAATTGTGCGTGTACACGATGTTGCGTCCACCGCTGACGCATTAAAAATTTGGCAAGCCACGCAAATGGCATAATAACGTCAATCAACGTAATGATTTTTAACGATAAAACATAAAAAAGGAATACAAATGGCAGAACGCAAATATTTCGGCACTGATGGTGTGCGTGGAAAAGTAGGCACTTCACCAATTACCCCTGATTTCGTCCTTAAACTCGGTTGGGCAGCAGGAAAGGTGCTAGCAACACAGGGTTATGGTACGGTATTAATTGGTAAAGATACCCGCATTTCGGGTTATATGTTGGAATCTGCCCTTGAGGCAGGTTTAGCCGCAGCAGGGCTTTCAGCCGCCTTTACTGGGCCAATGCCAACCCCTGCCATTGCCTATTTAACCCGCACTTTCCGAGCGGAAGCGGGCATTGTGATTTCTGCTTCTCATAACCCTTATTACGATAACGGAATCAAATTTTTCTCCACGCAAGGTACGAAACTACCTGATGATGTGGAAGAAGCCATTGAAGCAATGTTAGAACAGCCAATGGATTGTGTGGAATCCGCACAACTTGGGCGTGCTAGCCGTATTAACGATGCGGCAGGGCGTTATATTGAATTTTGTAAAAGCACCTTCCCAGCTCATTTAAGCCTAGAAAATTACAAAATTGTGGTGGACTGTGCGAACGGCGCAACCTACCATATTGCCCCGAATGTAATGCGTGAATTAGGCGCAGAAGTGATCGAAATTGGCACGCAGCCAAATGGAATGAACATCAATGAAAAATGCGGTGCGACCGACATTAAAGCCTTACAAGACAAAGTGTTAGAAACCAAAGCCGATATTGGTTTAGCTTATGACGGCGATGGCGACCGCTTAATCTTAGTGGATCACCTTGGTAATAAAGTGGACGGCGACCAAGCTTTATTTATCATCGCCCGTGAAGCCTTGCGTGCAGGCAAATTAAAAGGCGGCGTGGTTGGCACATTAATGAGTAATATGCGCCTTGAACTTGCCTTAAAAGAATTAGCGATTCCGTTCGTGCGTGCTAATGTGGGCGATCGTTATGTGTTAGAAAAAATGCAAGAAAATGGCTGGCAGCTTGGCGGTGAAAACTCAGGGCATATCATTATTGCTGATAAAAATACCACAGGGGACGGCATTATCGCTTCCCTTGCGGTGTTAGCGGCAATGGTAGAACATCGCTTATCCCTTAATGAATTAGCCAGTGCGGTGCAATTATTTCCACAAGTGTTAATTAATGTTCGTTTCGCAGGCGGCAGCAATCCATTAGAAAGCGAACAAGTGAAAGCCGTAGCTGCAGAAGTGGAAAAACGCTTAGCTGGCAAAGGGCGTATTTTATTAAGAAAATCAGGCACCGAGCCGTTAATTCGTGTAATGGTGGAATGCGAAGACGGTGCGCTTGCACAACAATGTGCAGAAGAAATCGCTGAAGCGGTGCGTGCAAACTAAATAAATTGAAAAGTGCGGTGTAAAAGAAGCGAGTTTTTCGCTTCTTTTCTTCCCATTAATTCGGTGCTTTTCATTAAAAATAGAGTAGTGATATGAAAATTTTTGTAATGCGACACGGCGAGGCGCAGACCATCGCCCCATCAGACAGTGCAAGACCGCTCACAGAAAATGGTAAACAGCAATCTTATCAGCAAGGGCAATGGTTACATTCTATTAATGCCGAATTTGATAAAGTGCTGGTCAGCCCTTATCTGCGTGCGCAACAAACCTTTGAACAAGTTAATTTAGCGTTCCAAAATCAACTACAAACGAAGTTAGAAACCTGGGACGGCATCACGCCTTATGGCGATGCAGGTTTGGTGCGAGATTATTTGACGGTTTTGGCGCAAGATGGGGTAGAAAGCTTGCTGATTATTTCTCATTTACCTTTGGTAGGTGATATTGTGCGCGAATTGTGCGGTCGAAATCCTGCAAATTTTTATCCTGCAGTTATTGTTGAAATTGAAACTGATGACAACATAACCCATAACAAAGTGGTACAAGCTCAATCACCTCTTAGGTAAAATAATTGACATTTTTCTATCTAACCTTTACCTTATGTCATTGATTGTTATTTAAATAAAGGAGCATTTATGCAATCTCGTTTAATCGTTGAAGACAGCCGTCAAGAATCGGTGCTGGCCACAAACAAAGTGTTACGCAACACTTATTTCTTATTGGCATTAACCTTAACTTTTTCTGCGGTTGTTGCTTATGTGGCAATGACATTAAATGTTGCCCCATTACATTTTGGTGTGTTATTGGTGGGCTTTTATGGCTTGTTATTTTTAAATAGCGCCTTAGAAAACAGTGCGTGGGGAATTCTTTCCACTTTCGCATTAACCGGTTTTATCGGCTATTCTTTAGGGCCAGTATTAAATATGTATATTGGCGCAGGTTTAGGTGATTTAATCGCTCTTGCCCTTGGCGGCACGGCAGCAGTATTCTTTGCCTGTTCTTTCTATGTCCTCAGCACGAAAAAAGATATGTCATTCCTTTCAGGTATGATGTTTACCTTGTTTATCGTGCTTGTGGTAGGAATGATCGCCAGCTTCTTCTTTAAAATGCCTGCATTCTATGTGGCGTTAAGCTCATTATTTATCGTGTTCTCTAGTATGGGCATTTTATATCAAACCAGCAGCATCATTCACGGCGGCGAAACTAACTATATTCGCGCCACAGTAAGCCTTTATGTGTCTATTTATAATATCTTTGTGAGTTTATTAAACTTGCTTGGTATTTTACGCAATGATTAATTATTGCTTTAATTGGTAAATTCAGCGCCCCTTTTTAGGGGCGTTTTTGTATAATTAAAAAGATGAATAAGGAAACAACAATGCTCAATATTAACGATACGATTATTGAAACCGATAACGAAGGCTATTTGTTGGATTTAACACAATGGACGCCCGAAGTAGCACAGGCTATTGCAGAAAAAGAAGGGCTGAGCTTAACCGAAGCTCATTGGGAAGTGATTCATTTTGTGCGTGATTTTTATCAGGAATACAACACTTCGCCGGCGATCAGAATGTTGGTGAAAGCAATGGCCCAAAAATTAGGTGAAGATAAGGGTAACAGCCGTTATTTACAACGTTTATTCCCAGAAGGGCCAGCCAAGCAGGCGACAAAATTGGCTGGACTGCCAAAGCCAGCAAAATGCCTGTAATTTGAGAACCATTCGCATTTACTTGTTCAAAATTACGCTTTATAATAAGAAAAACCATTCATTTTAAGGGGATTTATGTTGAAACAGTTCGCTACCATCGCGCTTTCTGCCGCAATGTTGTTTAGCGGTGCAAGCTATGCTAAATTCAAAGTGGTTACCACCTTTACCATTATTCAAGATATGGCGCAAAATATTGCTGGTGATGCCGCCAGCGTGGAATCCATCACCAAAGCAGGCGCAGAAATTCACGGCTATGAGCCAACGCCAAAAGATATTGTTAAAGCGCAGTCGGCAGATCTTGTGCTATGGAACGGGTTAAACTTAGAACGTTGGTTTGAGCGTTTTTTCCAGAATGTAAAAGATAAACCCGCGGTCGTGGTTACCTCAGGCATTCAGCCGATTTTTATTGCAGAAAATGGCGAGAAAAAAATCCCTAATCCCCACGCGTGGATGTCGCCAAGTAACGCATTAATTTATGTAGAAAATATCAAAAATGCGCTGATCAAATATGATCCGCAAAATGCCGAAACTTATCGCCAAAATGCAGAAAATTACGCCAAAAAGATCCGCACTTTAGATAGCACACTTCGCCCTAAATTGGATAAAATTCCCCAAGCACAGCGCTGGCTTGCCACTTCTGAAGGGGCATTTAGTTATTTAGCGCAAGATTATGGGTTTAATGAAGTTTATCTTTGGGCGGTGAATGCAGAACAACAAGGCACGCCACAGCAAGTGCGTAAAATGATTGATTTAATTCGCCAACATCAGATTCCGGTGATTTTCAGTGAAAGCACCATTTCGCCAAAGCCTGCGCAACAAGTGGCGAAAGAAAGCCAAATTCATTATGGCGGGGTGCTTTATGTGGATTCCCTTTCCAACGCCAAAGGGCCAGTTCCCACTTATTTAGATTTGCTTAACACTACGATTACCACCATTATTGAAGGATTTGAAAATGCCCAATAATCAGCCCACCATTGAAGTACAGGACGTAACAGTTCGTTATAACAACGGACATACCGCCATTCATAATGTGTCTTTTCAGCTACAAGGCGGCACAACCTGTGCTTTAGTGGGGGTGAATGGCAGTGGAAAATCCACTTTATTCAAAAGTTTAATGGGCTTGGTAAAACCGCAACAAGGGCAAGTGTTGCTGTGCGATCAGCCGATTAAGAAAGCGTTAAAGCAAAATTTAATCGCTTATGTACCACAAAGTGAAGAAGTGGATTGGCAATTTCCCGTATCCGTTTACGATGTGGTGATGATGGGGCGTTATGGCTATATGAATTTTCTCAGAATTCCCACCGCACTTGATAAACAAGAAGTTCAGCTGGCAATGGAACGATTAAATATCGCGCACCTTACACAGCGTCAAATTGGCGAGCTTTCTGGTGGACAGAAAAAACGCGTGTTTCTGGCTCGCGCGCTGGCACAAAAAAGTAAAATTATTCTGCTTGATGAACCTTTCACCGGCGTTGATGTGCAAACGGAAGCAGCGATTATGGATTTGCTTGCCAACTTGCGTGAAGAGGGCTATTTAATTTTAGTTTCGACCCATAATTTAGGCGCAGTGCCAGATTATTGTGATCAAGTGATTATGATTAATCGCACCGTGCTTGCGCAGGGTAGCACCGCCACCACCTTTACTCAGCAAAATTTAGAGCAAGTTTTCGGTGGCGTGCTGCGTAACGTGAAACTAAGCGGGCGTGATTTGCACGATGATGAAGACGAGCGCACCGTAACGGTGCTGACCGATGACGAACTGCCTGCCGTATTTTACGGACAAACGAAAAACGATCCGCCTGCGCCAATCGTGCGTGATTGTAATCTGGAAGATTGCCCCTGTCGCACTGACAAAGAGAACAGCCAATGATCGCCTTATTATTAGAACCTTTCCAGTATGATTATATGATTAACGCCTTTGTGTTAAGCGCAATGGTGGGCGGTATTTGTGCTTTTTTATCCGCTTACTTAATGCTGAAAGGCTGGTCATTGATTGGTGATGCGCTTTCTCATTCGGTTGTCCCCGGTGTTGCTATTGCTTATGCCTTTTCTTTTCCTTATGTGATTGGTGCATTTTTTTCGGGAATTTTAGCCGCACTTTCTATTCTCTGGGTGAAATCCTTGTCCAATTTACGCCAAGATGCGGTGATCGGTTTTATTTTTACCACCTTTTTTGCCCTCGGATTGTTTATTATTTCCCTTAATCCCACCGCCATTAATGTGCAAGATATTGTATTAGGCAACATTCTAGGCATTTCAACGGAAGATATTTGGCAAGTGGCCATCATTATCGGCATTTGTTTTGTGCTATTACTGATTTTTTGGAAAGATCTGTTATTAGTTTTTTTTGATGAAATGCAAGCTTCCGCTGTGGGATTGTCGCCGCTTCATTACAAAATATTATTTTTCACCTTATTAAGCGCTTGTGTGGTGGCAGCTTTGCAAACCGTTGGCGCAATTTTAGTGATTGCAATGGTTATCACGCCGGGGGCAACGGCATATTTGCTCACAGATCGCTTTAAAACCTTAGTTATGATTGCTGTGAGCCTCGGCATAAGCAGTAGTGTACTTGGTGTGTACATCAGCTATTATTTAGACGGCGCAACAGGCGGATTAATTGTCTGTTTTCAGACCGCACTTTTCTTGAGCGCGTTTTTCCTTTCCCCAAAATACGGTATTTTACGCCATAAGCGCGCCGCTAATAAGGAGCAACATAATGAGCTGGGTTGATTTCGCGAATTGGTGGTTTGAGCCGCTCAGTTATCCCTTTATGCAAAATGCCTTGTTTATAGCGTTAATCATTGCAGTGATTTGTGCCGTGCTTTCTTGTTTCTTGATTTTAAAAGGCTGGTCGCTAATGGGTGATGCCATTTCCCATTCGGTTTTACCGGGCATCGTGTTAGCTTATGTGGCGAGTATTCCTTTAGTCATCGGTGCGCTAGTTTCAGGCTTGCTGTGCGCCTTTGGGATTGGCTATTTAAAATCCCACAGCCGAATTAAGGAAGACACCGTAATGGGGATTATGTTTTCCGGAATGTTCGCGCTAGGGCTTGTATTATTCAGCAAAGTGGAAACAGAGCAGCACTTAACGCATATTTTATTCGGTAACTTATTAGGCATCACACCGCAAGAATTAATCCAAACACTGATTATCGCCGCCCTTGTTTTGCTGATTATCTTACTGAAAAAACAAGATTTTCTGCTTTTCTGTTTTGATCCCAATCACGCGCGCGTTATCGGACTTGCGGTAACAACATTGCATTATGGCTTACTGTTTTTGCTCGCTCTAACCATTATCAGCACAATGCAAGTGGTGGGCATTATCTTAGTAACTGCAATGCTGATTTCCCCAGGAATCACAGCTTATGTGTTGAGTAAGAATTTCAACAAAATGCTTTTGATCGCCACTGCAACTGCCACAAGCAGCAGTTTTTTAGGCATCATTTTGAGTTATCATCTTGATGCTGCCACTGGCCCAACGATTATTTTGTTGCAAGCGCTGTGTTTTGTGCTAGCTTTGGGCTATCGTAAACTTCGTCCCATCAAATAAGGTAGGCCACCGATGAAAACAACGCTAAGCACCAATGCACTGTATATTTTGCTGATGGGGCTTGGCTTCCCGATTTTACGCGTGATGAGCCTGCATTTTGACACTTTCAATAACAATGCCGTGCGTTTTTTATCAGGCGGTATTCTGTTTATCCTGATCTGCGCATTCAAATTTAGAAGCACCTTATTTGAGATTTTCAAACAGCCACGCTTGTTGCTCACCTTGCTTTTACTGGGCGTTTTTATGGCAGGGAATATGTATTTCTTTATTAACGGATTAAGGCTCACGTCCGCCCTTTCTGGCAGTATTTTTGGCATTCTGGCTATGCCTTTAGGGATTGCCATCGCGGCGATTTTTTTCGCTGATGAACGGCAAAAAGTGAAACAGCGTGGTTTTTATTTGGGATCGTTGCTTGCCATTATTGGCTCGTTTATTTTTGTCTTGAATGGCAATCAGCACGGGGGCGATCAGCAATTTGTTCTTGGCGCCGTGTTTTTATTTTTAGGCATTTTTATTCAATCCCTACAAAATTTATTAGTGAAAAGTGCGGTGCAAAAATTGCCCGTTTTTGTCATTAGTGCGTCCACCGCCACAATTGCGGGGCTGATTTTCTTAGCGCTTGCCCTATATTCTGGCAAAATTACCGAACTTCAACACACCCCAAGGCCAATGCTCAGCGCCCTTGCTTTAGCAGGTATTTATGGAATGGCAACGGGAATGTTGTTTGCTTTTTATATTGTACAAAAACAAGGTATTGTAACCTTTAATTTACTCCAGTTGCTCGTGCCGATTTCTACTGCCATCATTGGTTATTATACCTTAGGGGAACGGATTAACCTTGCCCAAGCCTTAGGGGCAAGTGTTGTATTAATCGGCTGTCTGATTGCGTTAAATCGAAGCAAAGCGTAATCTTAAATGATAGATTAAGTACGGCGCACAGAAAAATCCTGGAAATTCTCATTATCAGGATAGTCTTCCATCATCACTTGTTTTACCACCGCACTGGGTGAGCCGCGCTGCAACCATTGATAAAGCTGGGCTAATTGTTCTTCCGAGCCTTTAGCAATCACTAAGACGCTTCCGTCCGAAAGATTTTTTACCCAGCCCGTTAGCCCAATTTTGCAGGATTCTTTCCAAGTGAAATAGCGAAAACCCACGCCTTGCACACGGCCATAAACGGCAAATTTTTTGACTTTCATTTTGATTAGCTATTCTTACCAAAATATTTGATTAAATCTGCTTTACGCAGGGCAAACACGCCCAGTCCACCATTTTTTAATTCAACCCATTCAAATGGCACATTTGGGAATTGTTCAATTAAATGCACCATACTATTTCCCACTTCACAAACAAGCACGCCATCATCAGCGAGATAATCTGCCGCAGATTGCAAAATGCGTTTGGTAATATCTAAGCCATCATCGCCCGAGCCTAATGCCATTTCTGGCTCGTAATGATATTCTTCTGGCATATCATCAAGATCTTCCTGATCCACATAAGGCGGATTGGTAACAATTAAATCGTATTTATCCTGTGGAATCGCATTAAATAAATCCGATTGCATTGGGAAAACTCGATCGGAAAGCTGATATTTCATAATATTGATTTCTGCCACATCAAGGGCATCAGTAGATAAATCAATGGCATCAACTTCTGCATCAGGAAACGCCATTGCGCAAGCAATCGCAATGCAACCACTGCCTGTGCATAAATCCATAATGCGTTTTGGCTGCTTGGTGAGTAATCCTGCGAATTTTTCTTCAATTAATGCACTGATCGGCGAACGTGGAATAATCACCCGTTCGTCCACATAAAATTCCAATCCACAAAACCACGCACTGCGGGTCAAATAAGCCACTGGAATTCGTTTTTCCAAGCGTTCTTTAATAAGAGTGATTAAGTGCAATTTTTCATCTTGTGTCAGGCGCGCATCATACATTTCAGCAGGGAAGTCACAAGGCAGATCTAAGGCAGCAAAAACCAGCTGCTGCGCTTCGTCCCAAGGATTATCATAACCGTGGCCATAATATAATTCAGAACGGTTAAAAGTGCTGTAAGTCCAGCGTAGAAAATCTTTAATACTATAAAGCTCATTAAGTGCGGTGAAAAAAATGTCTGTTTTTCCTTCATTATTTGTTGATTGTGTGAATGTTGGCGAAGGAAAATCATTTGCTAAAGTCATTGTTGAATGTTCCTGTTTTATAATAGAATAACGGGCTATTTATAGCACAAACTGATACAGCAATTAAGTTTAATTTTACTTCCATAATGAAAATGTTAGATGATGACGATTTAGCGCTCTTTCGTGATGCAGTAAAAGGCACAAAACCTTTGACGCAAAATGAATTTGTTGCCCCACAAAAAACCTATAAACAGAAGCAACAAATTCGCGAACAACGAGAAAAAGAAGACACACTTTTTTTCTTTTCTGATGAATATGAACCCTTGCTCAATGAAGACGGACCAGTTAAATATTTGCGTGAAGGGGAAGATAGTTATCTGCTAAAACAATTGCGCCGTGGCGATTTTTCACCCGAATTATTTTTAGATTTACACGGTTTAACTAAAGAGAAAGCAAAGTTAGAGTTAGCTAGCTTGATTCAAGCCTGTGAGAAAGAAAATATCTATTGTGCCAGTATAATGACAGGATATGGAACTTATACATTAAAACGGCAAATTCCTAAATGGTTGGTTCAGCATCCAAAGGTTCGCGCTCTGCATCAAGCACCTAAGGAATGGGGTGGAGAAGCGGCAATTTTGATTTTATTAGAGGTTTAAATAAAACCATACAAAAAGAGCGGTGAAAAAATCAGGAATTTTTCACCGCTCTTTGCTTTTATTTCAACCTAAAAATTCACGTCTTTAGTGTAGCATAATACCCATATCGATATAACTCACGATACTACCAGTATTTTTAGCTTGTTTTTTGAACGTTTTTAGCGGGAGTATACTCCCTGTTGTTATCTCTTTACAGAGATAACAAACACTCCTGCAAATAAAAATATTTGTGCGCTTAAAATAATTTAAATACTAAATTTATAGGAGCTAAAATGCTTATTCCAATTTTAGAGAATGGAACTACTCTTTATAAAGATAGTTTTGGTAATAAATACCAATATGATCTGACTAAACCTACCGATAAATTAAGCTATGATACTGATTTATCCGCCCAAATGCGTGACAAAATGTCTGTAATTCCAACTCGCAATTCAAATGGAGGAGGAATTTATGAGTAATCAATATACCGCAGAGGAAATAAAAGAAATTCTGTTAGATGAAGGATATCGTTCAGTCAGCATAAAGCAAGAAAATATCGTATTATTAAAGGTTGATGGAAAGAACTATCCCATTGCATTGTATAAAAATGGTGATATTCAACTGGGTTATGGAATAACTACGCCTATATTATCTTTAGAAAAAGTGAATAATTGGAATGCAAACCATAGATTAGGGGTTTTATCTACTAAAGAAGAAAATAAACTTCTATTTTCTATCACTTTGCCTGCTCTTGATGGGAGATTATCTAGAGCAGGCATCGCAAAAGGCGTATCTCGTATGTTAGATGCCGTTAGAACAATCGATATTTTTGATTTTGTAGAAGACTAGATGAAAGAATAAAAATATTTGTGTGTTTAAAATAATTTAAATACTAAATTTATAGGAGCTAAAATGCGTGACAAAATATCTGTAATCGCGAATCAAAATCCAAATGGAGGGGGAATTTATGAGTAATCAATATACAGCTATTGAATTGAAAGAAACTCTTTTAGATCAAGGTTATCGTGAAGTTTATATTTTTAATGAAGATCTTGTTGTTGTAAAAGCTTATGGACGTACGTATTTATTGGGCTTATACCCTGATGGCGACATCCAAATATTGTATATGCTAAAGGAGAATAGTCCTTTTTCCTTAAGTAAAATAAATGAACTAAATTCTGATTATAGAAATGCATCATTTTTTACAGGTAAAGATGATGAAAATACATTAATTGTTCAATTTACAATTACTGGATTGGGTGAGAAATTAACACCAAGAAAAGTAGTCGAAGGGCTTGAAAGAGCTGATACCATACTTAGAAGCGTTGATTTTGATGATCTATTAGATTAATTTCTTTACTTTTAACAAAAAGAGCGGTGAAAAAATCAGAAATTTTTCACCGCTCTTTGTTTTTATTTCAATTTAATAAAATCTAGAAATTCGCGTTTCTTGGTGCGCGTGGGAATGGGATCACGTCGCGGATATTTTGCACGCCAGTTACATAAACAATTAGACGTTCAAAACCTAAACCGAAGCCTGAATGTGGCACTGTGCCGTAACGGCGGAGATCGCGATACCACCAGTAATCTTCAGGATTTAAGCCCATTTCAAGCATACGTTTATCAAGCACATCTAAGCGTTCTTCACGTTGTGAACCACCAATGATTTCACCAATTCCTGGGGCTAATACGTCCATTGCCGCCACGGTTTTGCCGTCATCATTTAAGCGCATATAGAACGCTTTAATGTCTTTTGGATAGTTTTTCACCACCACTGGGGATTTGAAATATTCTTCCGCTAAATAGCGTTCGTGTTCTGACGATAAATCAATGCCCCAAGACACTGGGAATTCAAATTTTTTGCCTGATTTCAGTAAAATTTCAATGGCATCCGTGTAGTCAATTTGTGCAAAATCAGAATTAATGAAGTTTTCTAAACGGCTGATAACATCTTTATCAACGTGTTTTTCAAAGAATTTTAAGTCATCTTTGCGTTCATCTAATACTGCACGGAACACATATTTAAGCATATCTTCCGCAAGTTTTGCGTTATCGTTGAGATCGGCAAAGGCCACTTCTGGCTCAACCATCCAGAATTCTGCCAAGTGGCGAGTGGTGTTAGAGTTTTCTGCACGGAATGTTGGGCCAAAGGTATAGATTTTACTTAACGCACAAGCGTAAGTTTCGCCGTTTAACTGACCAGATACGGTTAAAAATGCTTCTTTACCGAAAAAATCTTGCGAAAAATCCACCGCACCTTGTTCTGTGCGTGGCAGATTTTCTAAATCAAGAGTGGAAACACGGAACATTTCGCCCGCCCCTTCGGTATCAGAAGCAGTGATAAGTGGCGTTGCCACCCAGTAGAAACCTTGTTCGTGGAAGAAACGGTGAATAGCTTGTGCCAAGCAATGACGAACACGTGCCACCGCACCAATAATATTTGTGCGAGGACGTAAATGCGCTACTTCACGCAAGTATTCAATACTGTGGCGTTTTGCGGCCATAGGGTAGGTATCAGGATCTTCCACCCAACCTGTTACTTCAACATTTTCTGCTTGTAATTCAACCGCTTGCCCTTCAGCAGGGGATTCCACCACTTTGCCCGTTACGATTACTGAGCAACCTGTGGTTAAACGTAGGATTTCATCTTGATAATTTGCGATGTCGTTATTTACGATCACTTGGATAGGATCGAAGCAAGAGCCATCATACACTGCAAGGAAAGAAAGCCCTGCTTTAGAATCGCGGCGAGTACGCACCCAGCCACGCACGGTAACTTGATCACCGATTTGAATTTTGCCTTGTAATACATCTACGATAGGGGCAATTTGTGTCATATAAACCTCAATCAAAAAAATTAGCGTAAAAACGTGCCTAGTTTACCGCAAGTCAGAAAATTTGCCAAAATGAATTGTACAATTGTTTTTGTGAAGTCGCCCACAAAATTGGCGTAAACTACTTGTTTTTGGGTAGCAAACTGATATAACAAAAGAATAATTTTATTTTGAAAATTTAATAGAGAGATCGCTATGGCAAGAGAACGAAAACAGGATAAGTCTTTCGTGAAAGAACAACAACTAGGGAAAGTTTATCAATTAATTGAGCAGTTTGAAGAAATTTCAAGAATTGATCTATCTAAATTGTCTCGTCTTGCGCCTGCGACAATTACTTCTCTCACGCGCAAACTGATCGATCAAAAATTGATTATGGAAAAAGCGGTGCGCAACACGGAACATCGTGGACGGCCTGCGATTGGGCTTTGCGTTTCGCCTTTTTATTGGCAATCCCTTTGTGCTATTTTGACCGAAGATCGCTTTGATATGTTTTTATGCGAACTTGACGGTACGCTGATCGCGGAGCAATCTTTCCATTTAACCTTAGAAAATATTGCCAATTTAAGCACCGCACTTATTGATTGTGTGGAGCGTTTTATTCAGCAAACCCAGTGCCAAACAGAGCGTATTATTACCTTTTCGGTGGCAGTAACAGGGCAGCTTGATGAGCAAATGGCTTATTGTTATCCCCTTGGCAACCGTATTTTGCATCTTGATCTGAAAAGTTTATTCCAAAATCACTTTAACTTGCCTGTTGTTATTACGGATTATTTTGAAACTTGGCTATTTGCAGAAAGCTCAGTGGGAAGCGTAATTGGTTGTGAAAATGTGCTTTTTTTACAGCTCAATGATCGAGTCAATTTAAGCGTGCTTTCTGAGGGTGATGTCATCTGTTGTAATCAACAAGCGAAAATTAACGTGGATAAACTGATTGCACCGCAATTACATCCGTTACAAACCAAACTGAATCCGCGCTTGGGCGAAATAGAGCGATACCAAATTATTAATCAAATTACCCATAAGGCTATCTATCAGCTAATTGACTTGCTTTATCCAGATAATCAATGTAATGACAATAATGAAAAAATCCGCTTTTTATGTCGAAAAATTGATTTGCAAGAAAGTAATGCGCTTTCCATTTTACATTTGGTTACTGATGTTACGGCATATTTAATCTTGTGCTTGGTGGATATGTTCTCGCCGAAAAAAGTGATGTTAGACAGCAGTTTATTACTGGCTAAAGAGGCGTTTTTATCTCGTTTAAATCAACGTTTAAGCCTTTTCCATTGCAATGTGGAAATTGTGATTAGCCGTTATGAATGGAATAGTCCAGAAGTATTAACCGCCGCCATTAAGCAACGATTATATGATGGTTCATTATTAGGACATCTCGCGCAAAATCACTAAACTTTGTGTTAGCTCAATATTGTGATGAAAAATTTCTTTTAAAATCTTAGATTAAATAGGGAATAAAAGGGAAAGGATCATCATTATGAGCAGTTTTTTTGTTGCGGGTACAGATACCAATGTAGGGAAAACCATTTCAAGCCGAGCTATCATACAGGCATTACAAAATGCAGGCATTCAAATTGTTGGTTATAAACCCATTGCCTGCTTACCTGATTACGATGACTTTTCCCATCAACAAGGCTTAAATCCAGAAGAAAGCAGTTCTGATGTGCTGACCTTAATGCGTTCCACAAAAGAAAAGGTGAGTTATAAAGAGATAAATAGTTACAGTTGCTCAGATATTTTGACTGTCCTTTCCAGTGATGACTCCATCATTAATATTGATAAAATTAATGCCGATCTTGCCGCACTGACTCAGCGTTATCAATCTGTTTTGGTGGAGGGCGCTTTCGGCTGGCTAACGCCAATGAATAAGCATTATAGTTTTGCAAGCTGGGTGGCATCACAACAAATGCCCGTGGTGCTGGTGGTTGGCATTAAAGAGGGTTGCATTAATCACGCATTGCTGACCGCGCAATCCATTCAACAATCTGGCTTGCCATTATTAGGTTGGATCGCCAATCGCATTAACCCTGGGTTAGCGCATTATTCAGAAGTGATGGAAGTGTTAAGTGAGAAAATTGACGCACCGTTGCTCGGGCAAATTCCCTATGTGCATCGCCCTGAAGAACAAGAATTGGGGCATTACATTACCAATATTGAACGCTTGACTTATCTGCAAACGGAATGGGTGAAGTAGAGTAGGTGAAGTAAGCGAAATTCATTCGTTTCAATCTAAATGATTATTAAAGTGCGGTGCAAAAAATCAGAATTTTTCTACCGCACTTTTTTTCGCCATTAAATATGGTTTCTGGTTAAAACACTATAAATGTGTTGTACTATTCACCGTTTCTAACACAAAACGCCCTACATTTTCGTTTTCCGCTTGCTCATAGTGAACAATGCTAATGGACGTGTTATCCAAGCGGATTACTCGTGAATTTTCACGATGATTTTGCCAGGTTGAGCCATCAAATAAGGCCAGCAATAAACGCAACGTATGTCCGTGGGAAACCAATAAAATATTGCCTTTGTTATGCACATTGATAATGTCATAAACCGCCTGCATTGCGCGTTCAGCCAGTTCAGCAAAGGTTTCGCCACCGTTGCTTTTTGCTTGATAACTCGCAGGATCTTTCGTCATTTGCTGAAATTCTTCGCTTTGACGAATACTATCCACCAACACGCCCTCCCAGCTACCAAAGAAATGTTCGTTTAAGCCTTTATGTTGAAAAAAGGGAATATTTCGTTCGCCAATAATGTATTCTGCGGTATCCATCGCGCGTTTTAACACACTTGAATAGGCTGCGACAAAGGGAATATTGGCTAAGTGTTTGCCTGTTTTCATTGCTCCTTCAATGCCTTCGGCGATCAGTGGTGAATCGCCTTTTCCTTGTAATAAACCTTGTTCGTTCCAAACGGTACGTCCGTGGCGAACTAAATAAAAAGTGAGCTGTTTTTTCATTGCAATCCTTAAAATGCTTAAAAAGTTGGAAAATTTACACCGCACTTATGCCTTATAAAAGCGGGCTAAATAAGAAAAATAAACGTTCGATAACCTGCTGATAAACAGGGCGTTTTACCCAGTTTTCATAGGTTAATAAAGAAGAACTTTGGCGGTAGTGTTGCTGTAATTGGGTTACTTCATTGGCAAAACTTTGATCTTCCACCACCATTGTGACTTCAAAATTCAGCATAAAACTGCGCATATCCATATTTACCGTGCCAACAAGAGCAAGGCGGTTATCAATCAACACGCTTTTAGTATGTAATAAGCCTTGCTCAAATTGATAAATTTTCACCCCAGCGGCAAGCAGATCTTCAAAAAAGGTACGGCTCGCCCAGCTTACCATTAAAGAATCGTTTTTCTTTGGAAGAATCAGCGTAACGTCAATACCCCGCAACGCTGCAATGCGTAAGGCTTCAGCAATGCTATGGCTTGGCACAAAATAAGGCGAAGTAATGGTGATGCTTTGGCGTGCGGAAAAAATCGCAATAGAAAGAGATTGCGCCATTAAATCATCAGGAAAGCCCGGCCCTGTGGCAAGAATTTGCACGGCGTGCGAATTATTTTGATCAATAGGTAACAAAGGGCAATCTGGCAACTGCAAGGGAATTTCTTTATCGCTTTCAATTTGCCAATCCCACGCATAAAGCCCATTTAGCACGGCGGAAACAGGGCCGTTAATACGCACCATAATATCCACCCATTCGCCAACGTGGCTGTTTTGTTTGAAATATTTTGGATCAACCATATTCATACTGCCGGTGTAAGCAATTTGATTATCGATCACAATAATTTTGCGGTGCTGGCGTAAATCAATACGACTAAAAAACATACGCAGTAAATTAACGTGTAGCGCTTCGGTGATCTCAATGCCACTTTCTTTCATTTTGCAGTAATTTTTACTTTTTAGAAATTGACGGCTGCCCACGCTATCCACCAATATCCGCACCGTAACACCACGCTGTTGTGCGCTAATTAGCGCGTTTTGCACCTCTTCCACTAAGCCGCCATTCCACCAAATATAAAACACCATATTAATGCTGTGTTGGGCTTGGTGAATATCTTGAATAATGCTTTTAATGATGCTTTCTGGCGTGTCTAAAATATGCAGCTCGTTACCCAGCACGCAAGGGATATTTAAGCGACTTTTGGCTAAGTCAAAAATGGGGCGATAAAGCAGAGTGTTGTGATGATTAATTAATTGCGGACATTGCGAAAAATCGCCAAACCACTGGTTAAATTTGGGTGCAAGCAAACGAAATGCTTTTGCCCGTTTTGTGCCTAATTTCACTTCACCAAACACTAAATAAGCGATAATGCCCACCACTGGCACGAGATAAATAATCATCAACCAAGAAAGGGTGGCAGAAACCGATTGTTTTTTTATCACTAATCGCATTGTGATAGAAATGGTCAAAATCCAAATCAGGACAGGGACGAGATATGCTATAATCTGTTGAAAAGTAAAATTCATTTATTTTTAACCGAACTTTTATAAACATCTAATTATGCCAGAGATCACAACGCGAATGTTCGACATTGTTTTTCAGCACGCCGATTTTATCATTATTCATAAGCCTTGTGGCATTTCCGTGCATAAAGATGATCAGGCGCTTGGTCTAACCACTTTAGTGGCGCAGCAATTAAATTTGCCCCAAGTGTGGCTGGTGCATCGGTTAGATAAGGTAACTTCTGGTTTGTTAATCTTGGCATTGAATAAGCAGGCGGCGGCAACCTTGTCAGGGCTATTTGCCGATCATCGCATTGAGAAAACCTATCTGGCGTTATCCACTGAAAAGCCGAAGAAAAAGCAAGGGCGAATTGTGGGAGATATGCAAAAACCCCGCAATGGTACTTGGAAATTATGCCAAAGCAAGGAAAACCCTGCCATCACGCGTTTTTCTTCCCTAAGCTGTGAGCCAAATTTGCGCCTTTTTATTTTGTTTCCGCAAACAGGTAAAACGCACCAGTTACGCGTGGCAATGAAAAGCCTAGGCAGCCCGATTTTAGGTGATGTGCTTTATGGTGGGAATAAACAAAAATCCGACCGCACTTATTTGCATTGTTATCAGCTTAAATTTACTTACAAAGACCAGCGGATTAATGTGAAAACTCTGCCAAAAACAGGCAAATTTTTCACCGCACTTTCCGTGCAAGAAAAAATTCAGCAATGGGAAAGGGAGAATAATTGCGAAAAACCAGAATAAAAACGTGATTTTTTAAGGCGTTAGTATTATCATTAGGAAATTTTTCAAATGTTAGATTGTTATTAGAGGATAGGTATGCAACACCTTAAAGAAATTACCGAACAGGCAAAAGACGCGATTGAGAAATTGCACGATAAAAGCCTCGAAACCCTAGATGCGATTCGCGTAGAATATTTTGGTAAAAAAGGGCATTTTACTCAATTAATGCAAGGATTGCGTGATATTGCCGCCGAAGAGCGTCCTGCAATGGGGGCGAAAATTAATGAGGCAAAACAGAAAGTTTTAGACTTATTAAACAGCAAAAAAGCGGAGTGGGAGCAAGAAGCGTTAGATGCTCAGCTTGCCAAAGAAAGTATTGACGTGAGCTTGCCAGGGCGTAAAACGGAACTTGGTGGCTTGCACCCTGTTTCTGTAACCATTGGGCGTGTGGTGAGCTTTTTCTCTAATTTAGGTTTCACGGTGGAAGTGGGGCCTGAAGTTGAAACCGATTATTACAACTTTGATGCGTTAAATATCTCTGCTCATCACCCAGCGCGTGCGGATCACGATACGTTCTGGTTTGATGCGGAGCGCCTATTGCGTACGCAAACTTCTGGGGTGCAAATCCGTACAATGGAAAAAATGCGTCCACCAATTCGCATTATGGCACCGGGCCGTGTATATCGTAACGATTACGACCAAACGCACACCCCAATGTTCCACCAAATTGAATTACTTTATGTGGATAAGCACGCCAATTTCACCGAATTAAAAGGTCTGTTACACGATTTCTTGCGTGCGTTCTTTGAAGAAGATTTAAAAGTGCGTTTCCGCCCATCTTATTTCCCATTTACCGAGCCTTCTGCTGAAGTTGATGTAATGGGGAAAAATGGAAAATGGTTAGAAGTGTTAGGCTGTGGAATGGTTCACCCAAATGTACTACGCAATGTGGGTATCGATCCTGAAGAATATTCTGGCTTTGCGGTGGGAATGGGCGTAGAACGCTTAACAATGCTACGTTACAATGTAACAGATTTACGTTCATTCTTTGAAAATGATCTCCGTTTCTTAAAACAATTTAAGTAATAGAAAACCGAAATATTGAAATATTAATGTAGAGAAAGAATATGAAATTTAGTGAATTATGGGTTCGTGAATGGGTGAATCCTGCCGTTAGCACGGAACAATTATGTGATCAAATTACAATGCTCGGACTAGAAGTCGATGGCGTTGAACCTGTTGCCGGCGAATTTAGTGGCGTTGTTGTAGGGGAAGTGGTGGAATGTGCGCAACACCCTGATGCGGATAAATTACGTGTAACCAAAGTCAATGTGGGTGGTGAACGTCTATTAGACATCGTGTGCGGAGCGCCGAACTGCCGTCAAGGCTTGAAGGTGGCTTGTGCGGTTGATGGTGCAGTGTTACCTGGTAACTTTAAGATTAAGAAAACCAAATTACGCGGTCAGCCTTCTGAAGGAATGCTATGCTCATTCAGCGAATTAGGCATTTCGGACGATCACAACGGCATCATCGAATTACCCGCAGATGCGCCAATTGGCACGGATTTGCGTGAGTATTTGCAATTAAACGATAACAGTGTAGAAATTAGCTTAACGCCAAACCGTGCGGACTGTTTAAGCATTGCAGGAATTGCCCGTGAAGTGGGCGTGGTTAATCAGCAAGCCGTTAATGCCCCTGAAATCAAGCCAGTGGCAGCAACCATTGCAGATAAAGCACAAATTGAGGTGTTAGCGTCTGAAGCTTGCCCACGTTATTTATTGCGTGTGGTGAAAAATGTGAATGTGAAAGCACCAACGCCAATTTGGATGCAAGAAAAATTACGCCGTTGCGGTATTCGTTCTATCGATCCAGTGGTGGATATTACCAATTACATCTTACTTGAGCTTGGCCAACCAATGCACGCTTTTGATGCAGCAAAAGTGGCACAGCCTGTGCAAGTGCGTATGGCAAAAGAAGGCGAAGAATTGGTGCTATTAGATGGCACAACCGCCAAACTTCAACCAAACACTTTAGTGATTGCTGATCAAAATGGCCCGTTAGCGATGGCAGGTATTTTTGGTGGCGAAGCCAGTGGTGTGAATGCCGAAACCAAAGATGTGATTCTTGAAGCTGCATTCTTTGCGCCATTAGCCATTACAGGACGCGCTAGACAATATGGCTTACATACCGATTCTTCACACCGTTTTGAACGTGGTGTAGATTTCAATCTTCAACACAAAGCAATGGAACGTGCAACCGCCTTATTGTTAGACATTTGCGGTGGCGAAGCGGGTGAAATTTGCGAAGTAGTGAGCGAAGCCAATTTACCAAAAGTAAAACAGGTGCAATTACGCCGTGAAAAATTAGATCACTTATTAGGCCATCATATTCCAACGGAAACCGTTACAGACATTTTGCAACGCTTAGGCTTGCAAGTGAGCTACCAAGACGGTTTATGGACAGCCATTTCACCAAGCTGGCGTTTTGATATTGAAATTGAAGAAGACTTAATCGAAGAAGTGGCGCGCATTTACGGTTATAACAATATTCCGAACAATGCTCCATTAGCGCATCTACAAATGAAACCAATGCCTGAAAGTTTATTAGAATTGGTGCGTGTGCGTACCGCATTTGTCGATAGCGATTATCAAGAAATTGTGTCTTATAGCTTTGTTGATCCAGAAGTTCAGCAATTATTATATCCAGAGCAAGAAGCATTAATTCTGCCAAACCCCATTTCGCGTGAAATGTCAGCAATGCGCGTGTCTTTATTACCGGGCTTGCTTACAACCATTGCTTACAACCAAAATCGCCAACAAAGCCGTGTACGCATTTTTGAGGGTGGATTACGCTTTATTCCTGATAGCCAAGCAGAAAGCGGCGTTCGTCAAGAATATGTACTGGGTGCCGCCATTGTGGGAGATAAACGCCCTGTTCATTGGGAACAAAAAGGCGAAAATGTGGATTTCTTTGATCTAAAAGGGGATTTAGAACGCATTTTATCACTAACAAAGGCTGGAAATCGTTTGCGTTTTGTAGCAAAATCATATCCAGCGTTACACCCAGGGCAATCTGCTGCCATTATGTTAGACGATAAAGAAATCGGTTATATTGGCACGGTACATCCAAAAGTGGTGCAACAGCTTGGTTTATCTGGTAAACCTATCGTATTTGAAATTGAATGGGCTGCCATTGCAGAAAGACCTGTTCCAAATGCCAAAGAAATTTCTCGTTTCCCTGCCAATAAACGTGATTTGGCGGTTGTAGTGGATAGCGCAACACCAGCGGGCGATGTGTTAGAAGTATGTCGTCAAGCAGGCGGAAAACAGCTTGTAAACGTAAGTTTATTTGATGTTTACCAAGGGGCGAATTTACCAGAAGGTAAGAAAAGTTTAGCCATTAGCTTAACCATTCAAGACACTGATAAAACCCTTGAAGAGAAAGAGATTAATGCGGTAATTTCAGCGGTATTAGACGCATTAAAACAACGATTTGATGCTTATTTGAGAGATTAATATTATGACATTGACCAAAGTTGAATTAGCCGATAGCTTAATTGAAAAGCATAATCTAAATAAACGTGATGCCAAATTATTGGTGGAAAGTTTTTTTGAGGAAATTCGCGTGGCATTGGAAAGTGGGCAAGATGTGAAATTATCTGGATTTGGTAATTTTGAATTACGCGATAAAGCCTCACGCCCAGGACGTAACCCTAAAACAGGGGAAAGCGTACCTGTTTCCGCGCGCCGAGTGGTAGTATTCAAACCCGGTCAAAAATTACGCTCTCGTGTAGAAAAATCTAAGCCAAAAGCTTAATCATTTCTCACTTAAAACTATCCGTGCAAAAAAGTGCGGGTAGTTTTTTATTCTTTTTTTATTTTTAGAGTTTACAATGAATTTACTTAAAACATTGCTGATTGGCGGTGGCGTATTGCTGAGTGTAGCTTGTTCTAGCTCAAATGAAAGCTCTTCCGTCCAATATAAATCGTTTAAACATAACCGCTATCATAGCCAGTTAAACGATCCCATTATGACTATTGCGATGCTGTCAGAACATCAACGTGAATGGGCTGGCACCCCCTATCGTTTAGGCGGGCAAAGCCGCCGTGGCATTGATTGTTCAGCCTTTGTGCAGACTACCTTCCGCGAACGCTTTAATATTAATTTGCCTCGTACCACAAGAGAACAAGTGAAATACGGCACGAAAGTGGCGAAAGAGGATATTCAAACGGGTGATTTAGTTTTCTTTAAAACAGGGCGTGGGCCAAATGGCTACCACGTTGGGATTTATGTGAAAGACGGCCAATTCCTACACGCCTCAACCAAAGGCGGAGTGATTTATTCTTCACTCAACAGCCCTTACTGGACGCGTACCTATTGGCAAGCGCGTAGAATGTAAAACCGAGTTTATAGAAAATACAGAAATAAAAAGTGCGGTAAAAAATTTTTGATTTTTTCACCGCACTTTATTTTTGCTGTTCTTTTATTCGAGCTTTGTTTAACTCACTTCCTTAAACGCAATCATTTCATTTTGGCTGAAATCTGTTTGCTCATCTTCATCTTGGAATAATGGGGTAGTAGGCAGATCTTGTTTATCAAAAGCAATATCCCCTTCCACGCCATCTAAGCTTTGTCCACGTTGAATATCTTTGAAATTAAACAAATTTTTATCGCATAAGTGCGAAGGTACGATATTTTGCATTGCGCTGAACATTGTTTCGATGCGCCCCGGATATTGGCGATCCCAAGTTTGCAACATTTCTTTTACCACTTGGCGCTGCAAGTTAGGTTGCGAACCGCATAGATTACAAGGAATAATCGGGAATTGTTTAGCGATGGAATATTTTTCAATGTCCTTTTCTTTACAATAAGCCAGCGGACGAATCACAATTTGCTTGCCGTCATCACTGATCAGTTTTGGTGGCATTGATTTCAGCTTGCCGCCGTAGAACATATTGAGAAATAAGGTTTCCAACATATCATCACGATGATGCCCAAGGGCGATTTTGGTTGCGCCAAGTTCTGTGGCTGTGCGGTATAAAATCCCACGTCTTAAACGAGAACAAAGGGAACAGGTGGTTTTGCCCTCAGGAATTTTTTCTTTCACAATACCGTAGGTATTTTCTTCCACGATTTTGTAATCCACGCCAATGCTCTCTAAATATTCAGGTAAGACGTGTTCAGGAAACCCCGGTTGTTTTTGATCTAAATTTACCGCCACAATATCAAAATGAATCGGGGCATTAAGGCGTAAATTAAGCAAAATATCCAACAACGTGTAGCTGTCTTTACCGCCAGATAAACACACCATCACCTTATCGCCATCTTCAATCATATTAAAATCGGCAATGGCTGCGCCCACATTACGGCGTAGGCGTTTTTGTAACTTATTGAAATTATAGATTTGTTTCTTCGTTTTTTCGTTTTGAGAAGTTAAATTTTCGCTCATTGGGTTTATTATTCGGTTATATCAATTTAAAAAACTTGCGTATAGTAAGGGGTAATGAGATTTTTTCCAATAGGAATGTGCAGGATTAGGTCTTTTTAGGTAGCTAAAAAGATGAAAATTTTTGACCGCACTTTATTATGCGGTCATTGCTGATTATACGGAATGAATATGCTGAAGAAGCACTTCATTAATACGCGATTGCCAACCTTTCCCTGTGGCTTTAAAGGCTTCAATCACTTCAGGTGATAAGCGAATAGTGATAATTTGTTTGGTTGGCGTTTTTTGTTTGCCCCTTACTTTCGGTTTTATATGTCCTTGCTTTTCCATTTCTGCTTGATGTGCAAGCACCATATTGACAAAATCATCAGGCATTGTTTCTTGTAATGATTTCATTTGTGTAAAATCGCTTTGCTGTAATTCCCGGGCTTCGCCTTCAGAATTAATCAGTGGTGTGTTTTTCTCTGTTTTCATATTTTTTGATCTCCCTTGCATTTGCTTTACGGAAGCTAATAACTCGAATTCCTGTTTTTGTTGGTGTAAATACGAGAATGTGTAATCGCGCTGTTGTCCCCACATAACCAGCGGCTAAAAAACGCGGTTCAGGATAATCTTTTCTATCATCAGCGATAATCATTGCGCTATCCCAATGAAAATAGCGTGCCATTTCAAAAGAGAGTTGACGTTCTTCAATATTGCGCTGATTTTTCTTTTGATCAAATTCAATTTCCATTTTGAATGTTAAATCAAATAACCGTTTCTTTATTGTAAATACATTTTGCTAAATAACAAGTTTTTGTAAACATTTTTGGTAAAAAAACGATCTACAAGATCCGTAAAAATTCCTGTATAATCAACTACAATTTTTGTCTAATTTTTATTTGCTTGTGAGAATACACAATGCTTGAAACATCACAAACAATCCCTGAATTGGTTTCTTGGGCGAGAGAGCGAGAGTTTTCGCTGAATTTGCCTACCGATCGTTTGGCGTTTTTATTGGCCATTGCCATTTATAACAATGAGCGCTTAGACGGTGAAATGCTGGAAACGGATTTAGTGGATATTTTCCGCTATACGGCATCTGCCTTTGAGCAATCTCCCGATAATATTGCCACCCGCGCCAATAATGCGATTAATGAATTGGTTAAACAGCGCTTTCTCAATCGTTTTAGTAGTGAATTTACCGAGGGCTTGGCGATTTATCGTTTAACGCCGTTGGGCGTTGGGGTGTCGGATTATTACATTCGCCAACGTGAATTTTCTGCCTTACGCCTTTCTGTTCAGCTTTCAATTGTGGCAGATGAAATTCAACGCGCTTCTGAAGCGGCGGAAGAAGGGGGCGATGAGCATCATTGGCGGCGTAATGTGTTTGCGCCATTAAAATATTCTGTGGCGGAGATTTTCGATAGCATTGATTTTTCCCAACGTGTGATGGACGAAAATCAGCAAAGCATTAAAGATGAAATCGCAGAGCTATTAACCAAAGATTGGCAAGCCGCTATTTCAAGCTGTGAGCGTTTGTTAGATGAAACCTCAAGCAATCTGCGCGAATTGCAAGATACGCTCAATTCCGCAGGGGACAAACTGCAAGCACAATTATTGCGTATTCAAGATTGTGTGATCGGTCAGGAAAATCTTTATTTTATCGATCAGCTTATCATTGATTTGCAAGCAAAATTAGACCGCATTATTAGTTGGGGGCAACAGTCTATTGACTTATGGATTGGCTATGACCGCCACGTGCATAAATTTATTCGTACCGCGATTGATATGGACAAAAATCGTGTCTTTTCACAGCGTTTACGTCAGTCTATTCAACAATATTTTGAAAATCCTTGGTATTTATGGACAGCGCAGGCTGAGCGTTTAGTGGATTTGCGTGATGAAGAGCTGGTGCTGCGTGAAGAAGATGCGCTAGGGGAACTGCCAGAAGAATTACAATACGAAAGTTTGGCAGATTTACACGATCAAATTGTAGAACATATGCAAAGCCTGTTAATTGCCTACCGTGAGCATAACCGTCCGATTGATTTGAGTTTAGTGCTGAAAGAGCAGTTGGAAAATTACCCAGTTTCGCGCCATTTTGATGTAGCACGAATTATTGTCGATCAGGCGATGCGCTTAGGTATGGCAAGTGGTGATTTAACCGGTGCTTATCCGCAATGGCAAAAAATTAACGAACAGGGCGCTGAAGTACAAGCCAATATCATTGATGAATATAACTAATTTTTAGAGAACCAAACTATGACAGAGCAGCTACAAGAGATACTTTCCGTAAAACAAGCGCAGGCCATTGCAAATCCCCTTTTTCCTGCGGTGGATAGCCAATTACGCGCGGGGCGACACATTAGTTTAGAACAATTGGATAATCACGCCTTTTTGATGGATTTCCAAAACGAGCTAGATCAGTTTTATCGCCGTTACAATGTGGAATTAATTCGTGCGCCAGAAGGCTTTTTCTATTTGCGCCCCAAAGCTACCACGCTGATTGCGCGTTCGGTTCTTTCTGAATTAGAAATGTTAGTCGGTAAAGTGCTGTGTTATTTGTATTTAAGCCCAGAGCGCCTTGCTCAACAAGGCATTTTCAGCACGCAAGAAGTGTATGATGAATTGCTCAATTTGGCCGATGAAAGCAAGCTGTTAAAAGTGGTGAATCAGCGTTCTTCAGGTTCAGATTTAGATAAACAAAAACTGGCAGAAAAAGTGCGCGCTGCGTTAAATCGCTTACGCCGTTTAGGAATGATTTCGACAGTCGGTGATCAGCATAGTGGAAAATTTGTGATTTCTGAAGCAGTATTCCGTTTTGGCGCTGAAGTGCGCGCTGGCGATGATCCAATGGAAGCGCAATTACGCTTAATCCGCGATGGGGAAGCCGCAACACCACAATCCTTACAAGATGAGAAAAGTGCGGTGCAAAATGGCGAAGAAATTGAAGAATTTGATGAAGAAGGGGAAGAATAATGACCAAAGAATTTGAATTAGAAAGCGATAATTTAACCCTTGAAAGCGAAGCAATGGAAAATCATCAAACTGAAGAATTAGATATTATGGAAGCCGTATCGGTGCAATCGCAAGATACAGCCGCGCCTGTTGGACAAAATGTAGAACGTGGAAAATTCCGCTCCCTTACACTGATCAACTGGAACGGTTTTTTTGCCCGCACTTTTGATTTAGATGAATTAGTCACCACCTTATCAGGGGGAAATGGGGCAGGGAAATCCACCACAATGGCTGGCTTTGTTACCGCTTTAATTCCTGATTTAACCCTATTGCATTTCCGTAACACCACAGAAGCAGGGGCAACCACAGGTTCACGGGATAAAGGTTTGCACGGTAAACTCAAACCAGGTGTTTGTTATGCCGTGTTAGATGCGGTGAATTCTCGTCATCAACGTGTTTTAGTGGGCGCACGTCTGCAACAAGTGGCTGGGCGGGATAAAAAAGTGGATATTAAAACCTTTTCTATTCAAGGCCTCCCTTTATCTTTAGCGCCAATTAGCGTCCTAACCGAAGTGGTAAGTGAGCGTCAAGCCCGTGTGCTGACCTTAAACGAATTAAAAGAGAAAATCGAAACACTTGGTGCGCAATTTAAGCAATATCACTCAATCACCGATTATCACGGAATGATGTTTGATTTAGGCATTATTCCTAAGCGTCTGCGTTCGTCTTCTGATCGTAGTAAGTTCTATAAATTAATCGAAGCCTCACTTTACGGTGGGATTTCCAGCGCCATTACCCGATCTTTGCGTGATTATTTATTGCCAGAAAATTTAGGGGTGCGTAAGGCTTTCCAAGATATGGAAAGTGCCTTGCGCGAAAACCGAATGACCCTTGAAGCGATTAAAGTAACGCAATCAGATCGTGATTTATTCAAGCATTTAATTACTGAAACCACCAATTATGTAGCGTCAGATTATATGCGTAATGCCAACGAACGCCGCGGCAATGTGGAATCGGCATTGGCTCATCGTAAAGAATGGTATTTAGCCAAATCTGAACGGGATTTATCGCAACATCGTTTGGTGGATTTTAGCCGTGAATTGGCAGAACTCAACGAAAGCGAACAAACTCTTGAAGTGGATCATCAAAGTGCCGTTGATCATCTGAATTTAGTGCTGAATGCCTTACGCCATCAAGAAAAAATCTCACGTTATCAAGATGATGTAGAAAGCTTACGGGAAAAGTTAGAAGAGCAAAAATTTGCCGTAGAAGAAGCCTCTGAACAGCACGAAGAAAGCCAAGCCCAGTTAGAACAGTATGAGCAAGAAGTGGATCAACTGCGCGGTCAATTAGCGGATTATCAACAAGCCCTTGATGCGCAACAAACTCGTGCGTTGCAATATCAACAAGCTATTCAAGCGCTTGAAAAAGCCAAAACCCTTTGTGGATTGGCTGATCTTTCGACCAAAAATGTGGAAGATTATCACGCTGAATTTGCCGCGCAGGCCGAAGATCTCACCAATAAGGTGCTGGATTTAGAGCAAAAAATGTCGATTTCCGAAATGGCGAAATCGCAGTTTGATAAAGCCTATCAGCTCGTTTGCCAAATTGCAGGGGAAATGCCGCGTTCGGCCGCGTGGGAAAGTGCAAAAGCCTTGTTGCGTGAATATCCAAGCCAAAAAGTGCAAGCGCAACAAACGCCACAACTTCGCGCTAAATTACACGAATTAGAACAGCGTTATCAGCAACAACAAAGTGCGGTGCGTTTATTGAAAGAATTTAATCAGCGTGCAGAATTAGAACTCGAAACCGCCGATGAAATTGAAGAATATTACGCTGAGCAAGAAAGCCTTGTTGATGAGCTAAATGAAGAATTGGCAGAGCAGGTGGAACAGCGCTCAACCTTACGTCAAAAACGTGAACAGTTGAACGCACGTTACAATGAAAATGCCAATAAAGCGCCAGCGTGGCTCACAGCACAGTCTGCACTTGAACGCTTGCAAGAACAAAGCCATAGCCAGTTTAGCGACAGCCAAGATGTGATGAATTTTATGCAATCACTGTTGGTGAAAGAACGTGAATTAACCATTAAACGCGATCAGTTAGAGCAAAAACGTCAGCAACTTGATGAGCAAATTTCCCGTTTAAGTCAGCCCGATGGTTCTGAAGATCCGCGTCTAAACGTGTTAGCAGAACGCTTTGGTGGCGTGTTGCTTTCTGAACTTTATGATGACGTGCCGATTGAAGATGCGCCTTATTTCTCTGCACTATATGGCCCAGCTCGCCACGCAATTGTGGTGCGCGATTTAGAGGCGGTGAAAGCACAATTAGCCCAGCTTGAAGATTGCCCTGATGATTTATACCTTATCGAAGGTGATCCAAGTTCTTTTGATGACAGCGTATTGTCAGCCCAAGAGCTTGAGCTAGGGGTTGTGGTTCAGGTGTCGAACCGTGAATTACGTTATTCAAAATTCCCTGAAATTCCATTATTTGGCCGTGCCGCACGAGAAAAACATTTAGAAGCCTTGCAAATTGAACGTGATGAGGTGTCGGAACAATATGCAGAATGTGCCTTTGATGTGCAAAAATGCCAACGTTTACACGAACATTTCAGCCAATTTGTTGGTTTACACTTGGCCCTTGCATTCCAGCCAAATCCTGAAGAGTTAATGGCAGAAATTCGCCGTGAACAAGGGGAAATTGAGCGTGAATTAGGGCAGTTTAGCACCACAGAACAACAAATTCGTCTTAAATTAGACAATGCTAAGGAAAAATTACAGTTATTAAATAAACTGATTCCGCAGCTTGCTGTAGTTGATGATGAAAGTTTATTAGATCGCATTGAAGAATGTCGCGAACAGCTTGATTTAGCTGAGCAAGATGAACATTTTATCCGTCAATATGGCGTGACATTGTCACAGCTTGAACCGATTGCCAACACTCTACAAAGCGATCCTGAAAATTACGAACGCTTAAAAGCGGAATACGAACAAGCGGTTAATCAGCAAAAACAGGTACAGTTGCGTGTGTTTGCCTTGGCAGATGTGGCACAGCGTAAAGCGCATTTTGATTACAAAGAAAGCGTGCAATCGGAAACCTCTGAATTAAATGAACAGCTGCGTAACCGCTTAGAGCAAGTACAACAACAGCGCGAACAACAACGCGAGCAAGTGCGTCAAAAACAAGTTCGTTTTGCCCAATATAATCAAGTTTATATTGAACTGCGCAGTTCTTATGAAGAAAAAAATAAAGTGCTAAACGAGCTACTTGAAGAAATTAGTCAGCTTGGTGTGCGCGCAGATGACGGGGCAGAGCAACGCGCTCAAGCACGCCGTGATGAATTATCACAGCAACTTGCTACCGTGCGTAATCGCCGCCGTTATTTAGAAAAACAATTAACCCTAATTGAAAGCGAAAGCGAAAATCTTAACCGCCGAATTCGTAAAGCTGAACGTGATTACAAAACACAGCGCGAATTGGTGGTCGCGATGAAAGCCAGCTGGTGTGTGGTGCTGCGTTTATCACGCAATAGTGATGTGGAAAAACGCTTAAATCGCCGCGAACTTGCTTATCTTTCTGCTGATGAATTGCGTTCAATGTCGGATAAAGCCCTTGGGGCATTGCGTACTGCCGTGGCTGACAATGAATACCTGCGCGATGCTCTGCGTTCATCAGAAGATAATCGTAAACCTGAAAATAAAGTGCGGTTCTTTATTGCGGTTTATCAGCATTTGCGTGAACGTATCCGTCAAGACATTATCAAAACGGACGATCCAATTGATGCGATTGAACAAATGGAAATCGAATTATCTCGCCTGACTGCAGAATTAACCAATCGCGAGAAAAAATTGGCGATTAGCTCCGAAAGTGTGGCGAACATTATGCGCAAAACCATTCAGCGTGAGCAAAATCGTATTCGTATGCTTAACCAAGGGCTACAAAACATTGCCTTTGGTCAGGTGAAGTCGGTGCGCTTAGTGGTGAATATTCGTGATACTCACGCAATGTTGCTGGACGCGCTTTCCGATCGCCAAGATGATTATCAAGATTTATTCTCTGATAATCGCATTACCTTCTCCGAAGCCATTGCGAAATTGTATCAGCGCTTAAATCCGCATATTGATATGGGGCAGCGTACGGCACAAACCATTGGCGAAGAATTGTTGGATTACCGCAATTACCTTGATTTGGAAGTGGAAGTCTATCGTGGCGCAGACGGCTGGTTGCGTGCGGAAAGTGGCGCATTATCCACAGGTGAAGCCATTGGTACTGGGATGTCAATCTTGTTAATGGTGGTGCAAAGCTGGGAAGAAGAAAGCCGCCGTATTCGTGGTAAAGACATTGTGCCTTGTCGCTTATTATTCCTTGATGAAGCGGCGCGTTTAGATGCGAAATCCATTTCAACCTTGTTTGAACTTTGTTCTCGCTTGGATATGCAATTATTAATTGCCGCACCTGAAAATATTAGCCCAGAGAAAGGGACAACCTATAAACTGGTGCGTAAGATTTTTGGTAACCAAGAAATGGTTCAAGTGTCTGCCTTACGCGGTTTTGGCGCAACGGAATAGAATAGGCAATAAACAAAAGTGCGGTGCAAAAATACAAAATTTTTCACCGCACTTTACTCGTTATCTTTTCACTTTAAATCTCGCAAGGAAATAAAATGCACTATTTATTTCTCGCCATTGCTTGCAGTGTTGCGGTATCTGTGCTGCTAAAAGTCGCACGCCGATTCAACGTGGTGATCGAGCAAGCAATCGCCTTCAATTATCTTATCGCACTTTTACTCAGCTACTTTTTATTACAGCCGAACTTTCAAGGGCAAGGCTTTACCGATTTTATCGTACAAAATGAAAATAGCGCGATTTTCCTGAGTTTAGGCTTATTGTTGCCTAGCGTGTTTATCATTATGTCAAAAGCCGTTGAATTTGCAGGCATTGTACGTTCTGATGCAGCGCAGCGTTTATCTTTATTTTTGCCTATTTTGGCAGCGTTTGTATTATTTGGCGAACAGCTCAGTCAATCGCGTATTATTAGCTTAATCTTGGCGTTTTCAGCATTATTTTGTTTAATCAATAAACCGCGCGAGCAAGGGCTTTCAGTTAAAGGTGGATTGAGTTTGCTCGCTGTATGGTTTGGTTATGGCGTGATTGATATTTTATTCAAGCAGACTGCCAAAATGGGCAGCGCCTTTCCAACCACCTTGTTTATTACCTTTGCCTTAGCAATGTGCGTGATGTTTATGTATTTATTGATTAAACGAACCCAATGGAATGGAGCGAGTTTGTTAGCTGGCATTGTACTCGGTGGGCTAAATTTTATGAATATTCTATTTTATATTCGCGCTCATCAAAGTTTCAGCCAAAATCCAACCCTTGTTTTTGCGGGAATGAATATTGGTGTGATTTGTCTTGGCACGCTTGTGGGTGCAATAGTATTCAAAGAAAAAATAAGCAAAATCAATGGGGTAGGCGTGGTGCTTGGAATTTCTGCCATTCTCAGCCTATTTTATTTAGAACCTTTTTTAATAAGGTAAGATAATGCAAGATAATTTCAGTTTTTTTGTTTACGATTACGAAAGTTTTGGGGTAAATCCTGCTACGGATCGCCCTGCTCAATTCGCCGGAATTCGTACAGACAAGGATTTTAATATTATTGGTGAGCCTGTGATGTTCTATTGCAAACAAACCAATGATTATTTGCCCTCGCCAACGGCGGTGATGGTAACGGGCATCACGCCACAACAATGCAATGAACAAGGTTTGTCTGAACCTGAATTTGCCGCGCGAATTTTACAAGAATTCTCTCAACCAAATACTTGTATAATGGGCTTTAATAATATTCGTTATGATGATGAAATGACCCGTTATACCTTTTATCGCAACTTTATCGATCCTTACGAATATAGCTGGAAAAATGGCAATTCTCGTTGGGATTTACTGGATTTAGTGCGTGCCTGTTATGCTTTACGGCCTGATGGCATAAACTGGGTTTATGATGATGACGGAATGCCATCTTTCCGCTTAGAAAATTTAACCAAAGCCAATGGAATAGAGCATAGCAATGCCCACGATGCAATGGCTGATGTGTATGCAACCATTGAAATGGCGAAATTAATCAAGGAAAAACAGCCAAGATTATTCCAGTTTTTCTTTGAGCATCGCGATAAAAAATCCCTTGAAGCAATGATTAACACCGCAGAAATGACGCCATTGGTGCACGTTTCAGGAATGTTGGGGAATTATCGCGGTAACACTACTTGGATTGCCCCTTTAGCCTGGCATCCAACCAATAAAAATGCCGTCATTGTGTGTGATTTAGATAGCAATATTGATGATCTACTCAATAAAAGTGCGGAAGAATTACGCCAAAATTTATATACCAAAAAAGCGGAATTGGAAGAACAAGGCATTTTGCCTGTTCCATTAAAATTAGTGCATATCAACAAATGTCCAATTTTAGCCCCCGCCAAAACCTTGCTACCAGAAAATGCACAACGCTTAGGCATTGACCGCCAGCGTTGCTTAGCAAATCTTGCTAAATTACGTGCCGATCTCAACATTCGTGAAAAAGTATTACAAATTTTCACTGATGAACGTGTCTTTGAGCCAAGCGATAATGTGGAAACTGAATTATATAGCGGATTTTTCAGTCCAAATGACAAAAATAATATGGCTATTTTACGCGATTTATCCCCTGAAAAGTTGGCCGAGCATAATTTAACTTTCCAAGATAAACGTATTGATGCGTTGTTATTTCATTATCGCGCGCGCCATTTCTATAAGACGTTAACCCGAGCAGAGCAATTACGCTGGGATAAATACCGCCGTAGAAAGCTGGAACAAAGTGCGGTGCAATTTGAGCAAGAATTACAAGCCTTGGCCGAAGAACATCAAAATAATCCTGAAAAATTAGCCTTATTGCAACAGGTTTATGAATATGGGGTAAAATTATTGGGATAAATTTGTGATGCTGTAACAATCTGATTAAATTTTGCTAAATTGCGTAGAATAAAAAATCGAGTAATCTAACTGCTCGATTTTTTTATTTTTCGCGTAGCGCAATTATTTAGCATTAATAAAGTAAGGATAAAAAGCAGAAAATCATTAAATAGATTAACTAGGCTTATTCTAGTCATTGTTCTTGAGTTCTCAAAAATAGCAGGTAAGTAAAATCATTGTAAAGATTATAGATTTTGTTTCATTGATTTTTAATTCAATTAAGCAAGGCTAGGTTTTTATCTAGCTTTATTTTTACCGCCATATTTATCTACATCATTCTTTAATTTTTCTTTACATTTCATCATTGACAGTGCGTAACTCATAAAATCTAAACGTTACAGTGTGGTCAAAAACCTTAATTTTACCTTGTTTAACTAGTAAAAGTGATCTGTGTATAACTCTGTGATTTTATTGAACCGTAGTTTTTGCTAACCTGATAACTAATTTCGCATAATGTATATTATGTTAAATAATATAAATGTAAAAGTAACTTTTGTACCGCTCTTTTTTGTCATATCCTACAGCATATCTTTATGGCGTTTTTAATGTTTCGACTTGGAATTTTTTCTTCGGTTATTCTTTATATGAAATATCTTTTCAGTGGATTTATGATGATGAGATCATTTAGATTTGATTTTCGCAATGAATATAAAATGAATATTAGTGAGATTTAAGAAATCTTTAAGATTTGAGTCTTAAAAAATATAGGAAAAGCCTATCTGACAATTTGTTACAACGTTACAAAAATAACTTGCAAAAATTGGTAAAAATGAGAAAAATAAGGATTTTGTTTAAATAAAGGAATATAAAAAACGCCTGAACTATTTGTTTAGCACAGGCGCTTAAAAGGAATTAAATGCAGCAAAGAATTAATCAACAAAACGTAATTTTGGAGAGGATTTCTTACTCGATGGCTTTTCTGTTGTTTCAGGCTTATCTACGGCTTCAACAAAACTTAACGGCTGTTCATCTTTAATTTCATCTTGTTGAATAGCAAGCTCATCTTCGAACTCTTCTGGTTCAAACATAATGCCATCACCGCTTTCTCTTGCATAAAGCGCAATTAACGCCCCCATAGGAATAAAGATTTCTTGCGGTACGCCTTGAAAACGTGCATTAAATTGAACGAAATCATTGGTTAATTGCAAGTTTCCTGTTGCGTTCATTGAAATATTCAGCACAATCTGCCCATCTTTAACATATTCAACAGGTACTTTTACGCCAGCATAAGTGGCATCAACGGCCAAGTACGGCGTGCAATCATTGTCTATCAACCAATCATAATAAGCTCTTAAAACATAAGGGCGTTTCGGTGAGAATTTACGTTCCATAACTACTCTCTTTTATTTATCATCCATTAGGTTTTTAGGTGCAGCTTCGCCTACGGATTGCTTGAAAGAATCTCTTTGGTACACACGTTCCATATAATTTTTAATCGCTTTACTTCCTGCGCCTGTAAATTGAATCCCTAATTTCTGCATACGCCATAATAACGGCGCAATATAACAATCTACCAAGCTAAACTCTTCGCTCATAAAATAAGGAGTTTGGTTGAAAATTGGCGCAATGGCTAATAATTCTTCTTTTAATTGTTTGGCAGCCTGCTCTTTTTCAGCGTCATCTCCTTGCTCAATTTGGTTTAATAAAGAATACCAATCCTGCTCAATTCTTAGCATTAATAAACGGCTTTTACCGCGCGATACAGGATAAACCGGCATTAATGGCGGGTGTGGAAAGCGCTCATCAAGGTATTCCATAATAATACGAGAATTAAATAGCACTAAATCACGATCTACCAAGGTTGGCAATGTGCCATAAGGGTTTAATTCCATTAAATCTTCTGAAACAGAACCTGGCTCAATTTCTTCCATTTCATAAGCAACTCCTTTTTCCGCTAAAACAATGCGAACCTGATGGCAATAAATATCATCTTTATTGGAAAAAAGGGTCATTATTGAACGTTTATTTGCTGCACTACTCATTTTATTCCTCCGCTAACCTTTTACTTATCTATCATTTAAAATTAAAGGCGAATATTTTACCATAAATTATAGGGAAATAGCTAAGTAAATTTATCACATACCAAGCTATCTTATTGATTATAAATTGAATTTTTTCTTTAAAATGATTAATTTAAGAAATTTAGAAAAGAAAAATGGCAAGTAAAAACTTGCCATTTGAACTGTATTTGAATAAGAAACGATTAACGTTTTGAGTATTGTGGGCGACGACGTGCTTTGTGTAAACCCACTTTTTTACGTTCAACGCGACGAGCATCACGAGTAACAAAGCCTGCTGCGCGTAATGCTGGACGTAATGTTTCATCATATTCAATTAATGCACGAGTGATACCGTGACGGATTGCACCCGCTTGACCTGAAATACCACCACCTTTAACTGTGATGTATAGGTCTAATTTATCAGTTAATTCAACCAATTCTAATGGCTGACGTACGATCATACGAGAAGTTTCGCGACCAAAATATACGTCTAATTCACGTTGGTTGATAGTAATTTTACCACTGCCCGGTTTGATAAATACACGAGCTGAAGAGCTTTTGCGGCGACCTGTGCCGTAGTTTTGATTCTCTGCCATTTTTCTCACCTCGTGATTAAATATCTAAAACTTGTGGTTGTTGTGCTGCGTGTTCGTGGTTAGGACCAGCGTACACTTTTAACTTACGATACATTGCACGGCCTAATGGACCTTTTGGCAACATACCTTTAACCGCAATTTCAATCACTGCTTCAGGACGGCGAGCAATCATTTCTTTAAATGTCGCTTGTTTGATACCACCTACATAGCCAGTGTGCCAGTAGTAAATTTTATCGCTTTCTTTTTTACCTGTTACGGCAACTTTGTCCGCATTGATAACGATGATATAGTCACCTGTATCAACGTGTGGAGTGTATTCAGCTTTATGTTTACCACGAAGACGACGTGCTAATTCAGTCGCTAAACGACCTAACGTTTTACCTGTCGCATCTACTACATACCAGTCACGTTTAACTGTTTCTGGTTTTGCTACAAAAGTTTTCATTAATTAATTACCAATAAAATAATATTAATACCCAGTGTTCAACATTGAACACAACCATTAATCTCAATCTGCACCCCTTCGAGTGTGATCTCGATAAAATAATGTGCGGTGGGAAAGCCAACACATTCACAGGGTCGGGCGATTATACAAGAGCTTTAAGGAAAAAACAAATGAAAAAAGCACCGCACTTTGAAATTCTTAGTCCTTTTTCTTAGCAAGTTCGCTCACTTAATGTTTTAGAATGTTCTAGTTTTAAGGGGTTACCCTACCCCATTCCAAGAAAAAGCATCGAACAAGCGTTGCCATTGTTCATCTAAAGGTGCGGTGATTTTTAGCCAATTTTTTGTTATGGGGTGAATAAAGGCAAGTGTTTCTGCGTGTAGCATTAACCGATGCACGCCTGTATGTTCAGTTAACGCGCGATTTTGATGCAAATCGCCATATTGAGTATCCCCTAAAATGGGGTGGAAAATATGCTTTAAGTGACGACGTAACTGATGTTTTCTCCCAGTGTGTGGAATTAACCTCACTAAAGAATAACGACTCGTTTGATAGCGCCCTACCCCATAAGGCATTTCTACTACCTTCAATCCTTCATAATCGGTGATAGCCTCTTGTGGTGCTTTATCTTGCTGAGCAAATTTATCGGCAATTTTATCCAATTGCACTTTCAGTGGATAATCAATCCTTCCCGGCTCTTTGAGATAACCGCGTACCACCGCTAAATAGCTTTTTTCAACCTGCTTCTGCTCAAATTGTTCGCACAGCAATTTAGCTATTTCAGAATTTAAGGCAAAAAGCAACACCCCAGAGGTTGGGCGATCTAAACGATGAATAGGAAAAACGTGTTGCCCAATTTGATCGCGCAAGGTTTGCATTACAAATTGAGTTTCGTGACGATCAAGCCAACTACGATGCACCAACATTCCAGCTGGCTTGTTCACCGCGATCAAATATTCATCTTGGTAAAGAATATCAAGTGCGGTCATTTTGTGCGTTACAAATTTCTTCGATGGCTTTCAACGGCTCAATTAAGCGTTGCACGGCAATAATATCTTGCTCTTTCAAGGCTTCTTCAATGTAAGGTACGATAGCCATTTTATGCGGTAATGGTTCACTGCTTTCGATAACGGCATACATTCTTGGAATAAACACCCATTGTAGCCATTCGTGTGCATTCATTGTATCAATACAAAATGGCTCAACGCTGTCAAAGGCGGCAGCTTCAGGGGGAACGGCTTGCCAAATCGCTAATTCTTCCATCGCTTTTTGTAATTGTTGTAACTGGTATTTTGTTTGTTCACGCATTGTGGTTTCCTTAATTTGCTTTCTCATCTCATTCTGCCTAAAATGTGGCATTCGCCTTAGTGCAAAACTGAAGGCGTTATGATACCACAAAGCCAAATGCGAAAAAACGCAATCGCTTTCTTGATAAATTAAGGCAGAAAATGTATTTAATTGAGGCTTTTTTTACCCTTACCCAACCTAATAATGTGGCTTACCCATTGATTAATCAAGTGATTGAACAATGGCGCTATAATGGGCAAATTCTTGGGCGAGAAATCCCCCTTTTCCACGCTGAACTAGAAAACCAGCAAGGGATTGCAGTGCGTGTCGTTTGTCCTGAACAGCAAAGTTTGTTACCCGAATTTAATAATGTGGCGGTACAAACAGCGTTAGAGAAAGCACAACGTGCAGGAATAAATTTCGATAGTTTCCAAGTTATTGCTGATGATTTAAATTCGGATCTCACCTATCAAGGTAAACGCCCTAGCTGGCAAGTGCTTTATACTACTTATTTACAATCTTGCTCGCCATTACACAGTGGGGAGGATAACTTGCCTATCCCACTATATAAATATTTTAAAAATGCCCCGCACTTGAGTTTAGATCTCATTAAATGGCAAGAAAATTGGCAGGCTTGTGATCAATTACAAATGAACGGCACAGCATTAGAACAGCACGCCCTTGCGGAAATTTCCGATCTACATAGTCATTTATCTAAACACGGCTATGCCTTATGCCAAGAAATAGAGCAACACACGGGGATTCCTACCTATTATTATTTATACCGCATTGGTGGCGAAAGTTTACAAGCCGAACAACGACGCCGCTGTCCAAGCTGTAATCAAAATTGGGCATTAAAAACACCGCTCTTTGGTTTGTTTGATTTTAAATGTGATCAGTGCCGATTGGTATCCAACCTTTCTTGGCACTGGCAATAGGCACACTAAAAGAATATATTACTTAGAAAATGATATAACCACAGGAATTGTACAATGAGTCGTTATTTAATCACTTTTGATATGGACACGAATTGCCTTAAAGAGAATTATCACGGAAATAACTATAATAATGCGTATTATGATATTAGGAATGTATTAGACCAACACGGCTTTGATAATTTACAAGGGAGCGTATATTTAGGCAGAGAAGGAATTAGTGAGGCTCACGGAACTATCGCAATTCAAGAACTTACCGCTAAATTTGATTGGTTTTATCCTTGCATTTCAAATATTAAATTTTATCGTATTGAAAGTGATCTCAATGCTGACTTCATTGCTTATCAAATTCATCAAGCAAAACAACGATTTAATCAAAGATTAGCAATGCTAGAAAAAAATCTCATTGACGCTGGATTAACGCAAAAGCAAATTACAGAAATATTAAGTAAAGAAGTTTTTGCTTTAGAAGATATGAAATAATCAAACAAGGAAAAACAATGAATTACAATCACGAAAGTTTACACGCCTTAAAACTTGGGCAAGAAACAAAATATGCACAAAATTATGACCGCACTTTACTGCAAGCCGTACCTCGCCAATTAAACCGTGAGCAGCTTGGTATTGTGGAAAATCAACCTTTTACTTTTGGGGCTGATATTTGGACGGCTTATGAAATCTCTTGGCTTAATGCCAAAGGTGTGCCACAAGTTGCCATTGCTGATGTGGAAATTGATTTCCGCAGTGAAAATTTAATCGAATCAAAAAGTTTTAAACTTTATCTCAACAGTTTTAATCAAAGTCATTTCGAGACGGCTGAGCAAGTGCAACAACACTTACAGCAAGATCTAGCAAATTGTGCGAATGGGCAAGTCAAGGTGCAGTTAAATTCTTTACAAAATTACCACCGCACTTTTATTGACGAATTACAAGGCGACTGTATTGATGATCAGGATATTGAAATTCGTGATTACCAATTCAACCCCAATTATTTAGCAAATTGCACACAAGAGGCGAAACAGGTGGAAGAACAGTTAGTGAGCCATTTGCTCAAATCAAATTGTTTAATCACCCAACAACCTGACTGGGGATCCTTGCAAATTCATTATGTAGGCAAGCAGATTGATCGGGAAAAATTGTTACGTTATTTGATTTCATTCCGTCAGCATAATGAATTTCACGAGCAATGCGTTGAACGAATTTATTGTGATTTAATGCGCTTTGCTCAGCCAGAAAAGCTCACGGTTTATGCTCGTTATACACGCCGTGGTGGGTTGGATATTAATCCCTTCCGCTCAAATTTTCAAAGCGTACCGCACAATACACGCTTAGCCAGACAATAGGAGGTTGCAGTGGCAAATATTCATTATGTTAATCCACGAGGGAGTATGGAACAGCTCTCACATCTTGAAGTGGAATTACTCACCAAGCAAGCGAAAAGCGAACTGTATCAACTGTATCGCAACTGCTCTCTTGCCGTGCTAAATTCTGGTGCGGTAACCGATGACAGCCGTAAATTATTAAATCAATATCCTGATTTTGATATTGAATTGGTGGCGACAGAGCGTGGTATCACCCTGAAGCTACATAATCCGCCAGAAAGTGCCTTTGTAGATCAACATATTATCCGCAATATTCAATATCATCTTTTTGCTGTATTGCGTGATATTGTCTTCGTAAATGTGCTAAGCCAACGGATTAATCCTTGTGATATCCAAGATGGCGTACACATCACTAATCAAGTCTTTTCTATTCTGCGTAATGCCAAAGCCTTGATCGTGGGTGAATTACCTAATTTGGTCGTGTGCTGGGGTGGCCATTCCATCAATCAAATTGAATACCAATATTGTCGTGCAGTAGGGCTCGAATTGGGGCATCGCGAATTAAATATCATCACAGGCTGCGGACCGGGTGTAATGGAAGCCCCAATGAAAGGGGCAGCGATTGGCCACGCAAATCAACGCTATAAACATAGTCGTTTTATCGGCATTACAGAGCCTTCAATCATCGCGTCTGAGCCACCTAATCCTATCGTTAATGAATTAATTATTATGCCGGACATCGAAAAACGCCTTGAAGCTTTTGTGCGTATGGGACACGGTATTATTATTTTCCCCGGTGGGCCGGGAACATTTGAAGAATTACTTTACATTCTTGGCATCAAACTCAATCCAGAAAATCAAGCGCAATCTATTCCATTAATCTTAACGGGGCCAAAAGAAAGCGCGGATTATTTTGCTACGATTGATCGTTTTATTGGCGAAACCTTAGGAAAAGAAGCACAATCTTTGTATAAAATCATCATTGATGATCCGGTGGCTGTAGCGCGTCATATAAAATCGGCTGTTGAAGATATTCGTCATTTACGCTATGAAAATAACGATTCTTATGGGTTCAATTGGTCATTAAAAATTGATCCTGAATTTCAACAACCATTTATCCCTACTCACGAAAATATGGCAAATTTAGATTTGCATATGAACCAAAGCAAAGTTAGCCTTACCGCTAATCTTCGCCGTGTATTCTCAGGAATTGTAGCGGGTAACATTAAGCCTGATACGCAAGATCGCATTGCGGAATTAGGTAAATTTCAGCTCAAAGGCGATAAAGATTTAATGGAGAAAGTGGACAATGTGCTGCAAGATTTCATTACCCAGCATCGAATGAAACTCCCAGATGGCGAGGCTTATGAGCCTTGTTATGAGATTATTCGTTAGTAAATAATTAGCCTCCCTTACTCTTGAATTATACGGCTTATGGCCGTATAATTTCTTCATATCAATAGAACAGAGCAAATTATTATGCAAACTAAAATCCCCAAAGCTCGATTAGAAGCAAAAGTAAATCCTGAAATTTATCAATTATTTAAACAGGCCGCAGCGATTACTGGACGCACATTAACAGATTTTATTGTTGATGTGGTATATAAAGAATCCGTAAAAACTATTGCTGAACATCAGTCTGTGAAATTATCTGTGGCGGATCAAGTCCATTTATTGAAACATCTTGACTCTTATGAAGTCAATCCAACAATGGAAGAAGCACTTTCAATGCACCAACAATTCTTAGCAAGGAAAAATGCGCGTGCAGATTGATTTAGAGCATATTGATATTGTGACATTATCTCAGTTGAAGTTAGATAAAAAATCCTTTTGCAGTCTTTCACCTGAGTTAAACCGCTATTTTCATACTCAAGCTTCACAAGATGAGAGAAAAGAATTATCAAAATGTTTCGTTTTAATTCATCAAAGACAGGCCAAAATTATTGGCTATTATACCCTATCAGCCACTGCAATTAACGTAAGTGATATTCCCAAAACACAGATTAAACAAGAGATTCGCTACCCTAACATTCCTGCTGCATTAATTGGACGGTTAGCAGTTGATGAACAATTTATCGGCTGTGGTTATGGTAAATTTTTAATCGCGGACGCCATCAGCAAAATAAAGGAGTCAAAGCTTGCTGTTGCCGCATTGCTTGTGCAAGCCAAAGATGAACAAGCGATTGCGTTCTATCATAAATTAGGTTTTATCGCTTTTCTTGAACGAAAAAATATGCTCTTTCTCCCTTTAACCAAATTGATTAAAAAATAAAAGGCATTAATAAATGCCTTTTAAAAGAATAAATTAAGAAATAATTTAATTTTTCACCGCACTTTTCTTAACTCCTTAACCCTACCCCACGGCTAATCAGATAATAGGCGATGCTGTAAAGTGCGGTGATAAAAATGCCTAAAACGCCGAAGGTATAAACTAAACTGACATCTTCAATGCCTAAAAAACCATAGCGGAAGCCACTGATCATATACACAATAGGATTAAATTTTGATACCGCTTGCCAGAAAAGTGGCAGTAAGGAAATGGAATAAAACACACCGCCGAGATAAGTTAAAGGGGTCAGTACAAAGGTGGGGATAATGCTGATGTCGTCAAAAGATCGTGCAAAGACCCCGTTGATTAACCCGCCTAAGGCGAAGCTAGCGGTGGTGAGCAATAAGGTCGCTACCAATACGCCCCACGAATAAATGTGCAACGGCACGAAAAATAGCGAAACCAAGGTAACCAAGATCCCGACACTTAAGCCACGCGCCATTCCGCCTGCCATATAGCCGAAAATTATAATATGCGGTGAGGTGGGGGAAATCAACAGCTCTTCCACGTTACGAGCGAATTTTGTGCTGTAAAAAGATGATGCCACATTGGCGAAAGAATGAGTTAAGGCAGACATCATAATCAGCCCCGGTACGATAAATTGCATATAGCTAAAGCCGTGCATTTCGCCAATACGATTGCCAATCAGCTGGCCAAAAATCACAAAATATAAGGTCATTGTGATCACGGGCGGCACAAGGGTTTGCACCCAAATTCGGGTAAAACGGCGTACTTCTTTCACAAAAATGGTTTGAAAGGCAACCCAAGCTAAACTCATTATTGCACTCCTTTATTCAATGCCATTGAAACAAATAATTCTTCTAAACGGTTGGCTTTATTACGCATACTCAACACTTGCACGCCTTGTTGCGTCAGTTGTGAAAATAGCTGATTTAAACCCTGCTCTCTTTTCACTTCCACTTCAAGCGTATTGTTATCTAGCCAAGTGACGTTGTAACCTATTATTTCAGGCTTAACCGCTTGTGGTGCTAAATCAAAAATAAAGGTTTCCGTTTCCAGCTTCGCCAATAAGGCTTTCATTGACATATTTACCACTAAACGCCCTTGCTGAATAATGCCAATATGGCGGCAGAGCATTTCCGCTTCTTCCAAATAGTGCGTAGTCAAAATAATCGTTGTGCCTTGCTGATTTAGCTCACGCAAAAACTCCCACATAGTGCGGCGCAGTTCAATATCCACGCCCGCCGTAGGTTCATCAAGAATCAGCAATTTAGGATGATGCATTAAGGCGCGCGCAATCATTAAACGGCGCTTCATTCCCCCTGAAAGTTGGCGTGATTGCTGATGGCGTTTATCCCATAAATCTAGCTTTTTCAGCCACACTTCCGCGCGCACTAAAGCCTCTTTGCGTGGAATGCCATAATAACCCGCTTGATTGGTGAGAATATCAATCACGCGTTCAAATTGGTTAAAGTTAAACTCTTGCGGCACTAAACCGATATTCTGTTTTAGCTGGCTTGGATTGCTATCCAAATCTGCGCCAAACACCTTCACTTCGCCAGCGGTTTTATTAACCAAAGAACAAATAATCCCTATAGTGGTGGATTTCCCCGCCCCATTATGACCAAGTAAGGCGTAAAAATCCCCCGCTTCAACACTGAGATCAATGCCATACAAGGCTTTCACACCGTTTTTATATTCTTTGGTTAATCCTTTGATTTCTAATGCTAACATTCAATGTTCCGTTAAATTTATTAAAATTTTACACCGCACTTTTTAAATCATAAGGAAACAAAGTGCGGTGCAAATTTCGCTGATTTTTGACTTAAATTTTACTCACGTCAAATAAATCCAAATTAATGCAATCTGGCGTGCCGTAAAATTTGGCAAGGGCTTGGCGTAAGGTTTCTGCGCGTTTTGGTAACCCTTTCGCGGCATAGTTTTTTACTTGTTCATAAACGGCTTGCTTGAAAGGCTGGGTATCACCGGAGTTGCCGTTAAGATTATCACTACTCGCAATATAGCGAAATCCTGCCGCGGTGGCTAAAATCCACTCTAACGCTTGTGGCTTAACTTCCACTTGTTCAAACTCACGCTGGCGTCGTTCAGAACGTCCGTCAGGTTCGTACCAATAACCAAAATCTTCTAATTTACGCCGCTCTTTGCCTGCAATCAGCCAGTGCGAAATCTCGTGCAAGGCGCTGCTGTAAAAGCCTCGCGCAAAATAAATGGCATTGTAAGGGCAGTCTTTATTCGCTGGCGCATAAAGCGGTTCATCGCCCCCTTTAACCAATTTGGTATTATATTCTTGCTCAAAGCATTGATTAAAAATGGCAATAATATCTTCTAAACGATGTTCCATCACAACTCCAAAAAATAATAAGGCACAAGTTTGTGCCTGAAAATTTGAAAACGCGCTATTTTAACATTTATGACGGTTTAGCTACATTAATTATTTTAAAGGGCGGACACATCGGTCCGCCCCTACACTCGTATATAATGATAACTTATTGTAATTAAATAGATTTTCGTAGGGGCAAACCTATGTGTCTGCCCGAAAAAACATTTATTTCAAGCTATCAATTTGTTACAACGCTTTAGCACGTCTTGTTAATGGTAATAATTTAAAGGGTGGATACATCGATCCGCCCTTACACTCGAATATAATGATAACTAATTGTAATTAAATAAATTTTCGTAGGGCAATACCTATGTGTCTGCCCGAAAAAAGCGTTTATTTTAAACTATCGCTTTGTTGCAACGCTTCAATACGCTTTTCCAACGGTGGGTGGCTTAAAAATAAAGAGGCTAAACCGCCTGTTCTGCCGTTAATACCGAAAGCCGCAAATTGCCCTTCCATTTGTTGTGGTTCGTGAAGTTGTTGTAAGCGGCGTAATGCAGCGATCATTTTTTGTTTGCCGACTAAATGGGCTGAGCCTGCGTCCGCACGGTATTCACGGTAGCGTGAGAACCACATTGCGATCATACTCGCCAAGAAACCAAACACCACTTCTAGCACCATTGAAACTAAGAAATAAATTCCGCTGCTGCTTTCGCCGTTGTCGTTGCGATTGCTCGCCACCACGTTGGCGATAAGACGAGAAATAAAAATCACGAAAGTATTTAACACGCCTTGTAGCAATGTCATTGTAACCATATCGCCATTTTGAATATGGCTGATTTCGTGCGCTAGCACTGCTTCCGCTTCGTCTTTGGTCATTGCGTTGAGCAATCCTGTACTCACGGCAACCAGAGAGTTGCTTTTACTTGCGCCAGTGGCAAAGGCATTGACGTCCGCAGAATGGTAAATCGCTACGGTTGGCATTGGAATATTTGCTTGGCGTGCCTGCGTTTCAACAGTGTTGAGCAACCAACGTTCTTGCTCTGTGCGAGGCTGCTCGATCACCTGCCCATTCACCGATTTTAATGCCATTGTTTTGGATAAAAACAGGGAAATCAACGATCCACTGAAACCGAACAGTGCCGCCATAATGAGCAATCCACTGGCATCTTGTGCGCGGATTCCTGTTAGGCTCAAAATAATATTAAAGACAATTAGCACCGCCATATTGGTGGCTAAAAAAAGTAAAATTCGCATCATAAAAAGTTCCTCGCTGTGAGTATGTAGTTGATTATCCAATAAATGATTAAAGGAATAACCAATATAATTATAAATTTTGTAATTTCAAGATTTAACAGATCAGTTTTCCCATAAACTCATCTGTTTTTCTTCTTGTTGCTCGGGTAAATTAACCTGTAAGCCGATTAATCGAATGGATTTATCTTGACGGCGCTGCCAAATTTGCGCCAATAAGGCACGGAAATTTTCTTGCGAAAAATCCACCGCACTTTTTTCTAAGGTGGTGATTTGGAAATCATCGAATTTTAATTTCACGCCAATTTTGCGTAATTTTTGCAAAGGCAAATCAGGGCAAGCACGCTGTACACGACGCACTAATTGCTCATAAAGCTGATTTAACACGGCCTCACCTTGTTCAAGTGCGGTGATATTTTTCAATAACGTGGTTTCCACCCCTACGGATTTACGTAACCGCTCAGGCTGCACTTCCCTTTCATCAATGGCGTGGCTAAAATTCCAAATACGCTGTCCGCTCTTGCCGAGTTGATTGAGCAATAAATGCTGTTCAAATTGTTGCACATCGGCACAGGTTTTTAAGCCCATTTCCAATAAACGCTGGGTGGTTACTTTCCCCACACCGGGAATGGCACTGAGCGGCAGGTTGCGAACGAATTCGTCCACATCATCTGGCTCGATCACAAATTGCCCATTCGGCTTATTTTTATCAGAAGCGATTTTGGCCAGAAATTTTAACGGTGCTACACCAGCAGACGCGGTAAGCTGGGTTTCAGCAAAAATGGTTTGGCGGATTTCTTGTGCGATCCAAGTGGCTGAGCCGGAACATTGCTGACAATCCGTGACATCTAAATAGGCTTCATCTAAAGATAAGGGTTCAACCAAATGGGTATAACGATGAAATATTTGCTGAATTTGTTGCGATACCTGTTTATACAACGGCATATTCACAGGCAATAAAATCAAATTTGGGCAACGTTTCAAGGCTTGTGCCGTTGGCATTGCGCTATGTAAACCAAATTTTCTAGCTTCATAATTGCAAGTGCTTAACACGCCACGTTGCTCAGATGAACCGCCCACCGCCACAGGTTTGCCTTTAAAATGCGGTTTATCACGCAACTCAATAGAAGCATAAAAGCAATCCATATCAATATGAATGATTTTTCTTGTTTTTGACATTGTGGCGTAAATTTCTGGAAAAAATAATGGATAAAGTGCGGTGCAAAATTGGCAATATTTTACCTGTTTTTAAGGTAAATCGAAAATAACAAAAGTGCGGTAAAAAATTAGGGCGAATTTTTCGCCCTAACTGTTTTTAATGAAGATTTAGCTTAATTTAAGTGGATGAATTTTCCAGATTTTTTTCGCATATTCTTCAATGGTTCTGTCTGATGAGAAGAAACTCATATTGACGATATTTTGTAACGCACTGTTTGTCCAAGCCTTTTGATCACGGTATTTTTCATCAACCCGTTTTTGAGCTTCCACATAGCTTTGGAAATCAGCAAAGGATTGATAATAGTCGTGATAACACAAGCCGTTAAGCAAATCTTGATAACGATGCGGATCATTCGGCGAGAATAATCCTGACGTGATTTGGTCAATCACACGGCGTAATTGTTCATTGCTTTGGTAAATATCGTATGGGCGGTAGCCGTTACGACGTAACTCTTCCACCTGTTCTACGGTATGCCCAAAGATGAAAATGTTGTCTTCACCCACGTTTTCTAAGATCTCTACGTTTGCACCGTCCAATGTTCCCAAGGTTAATGCACCGTTGAGGGCAAATTTCATATTACTTGTGCCTGACGCTTCTGTTCCTGCAAGGGAAATTTGTTCAGAAATATCGGCCGCTGGAATGATAATTTGCGCAAGGCTGACGCTGTAATTCGGGATAAACACCACTTTTAAGCGGCCTTGTAAACGCTCATCGTTATTGATGACTTTGGCCACATCGTTAATTAAGTTAATGGTTTGTTTCGCTGCGTAATAGGCTGAAGCCGCTTTCCCCGCCAGAATAAACACGCGTGGCGTCCAATCTTTTTCAGGGTGTTCGAGCATTTCGTTATAGCGTGCGATGATGTGTAATACATTGAGAATTTGGCGTTTGTATTCGTGAATACGTTTTACTTGTACGTCAAATAAAGCATCTGGATTGAGTTCAATGCCTAATTCTTTTTTCACATAATCCGCTAAGCGAACTTTGTTGGCACGTTTAATTGCAGGAATAGCTTTTTGCACTTCTGGATCCTCAATATGTGCTTTGAACTCATTTAATAAGCTCAGATCACGACGCCATTCCGTGCCAATATAACGATCAAATAATGCGGATAAATCTGGGTTTGCCACTGCAATCCAACGGCGTGGTGTAATACCATTGGTAACGTTAGTGAAGCGTTCTGGGTAAATATGAGCAAAATCCGCAAAGGTTGAAGTAACCATTAAATCTGAATGGATTGCCGCTACCCCATTGACTTTGTGCGATCCCACAACAGATAACCAGCCCATACGCACTTTGCGTACATCGCCTTCTTCAATTAAAGACACGCGGCGAATGAAATCATCGTCTGTGGTTACATAAGTGCGGACATATTCTAAGAAATAATCATTGATTTCAAAAATAATTTGTAAATGGCGCGGTAAGATTTTCGCCATCATTTCCACTGGCCAAGTTTCTAATGCTTCCGACATCAAGGTGTGGCAAGTGTAAGAGAAAATACGGCGGCACATATCCCACGCGGTTTTCCAATCATAGCCTTCTTTATCCACTAGAATATACATTAATTCAGGAATAGCTAAGGCTGGGTGGGTATCATTTAAGTGGATTGCCACTTTATCGGCAAGATTTTTCACGCTGCCGTGAGTGCGTTTGTGACGTTTGATAATATCTTGTAATGATGCGGAAACTAAGAAATACTCTTGGCGTAAACGCAATTCACGTCCTGCCCAAGTGGAATCATCAGGGTATAACACGCGAGAAACGTTTTCGCTAGCAGCACGTTGTTCTACCGCACGGAAATAATCACCACGGTTAAATTCTGCCAAGTTGAAAGAATCCCCTGCGTGGGCGCTCCATAAACGTAAAGTTGCGGCGCTGTCATTGGCATAGCCAGGGATCATTTGGTCATAAGCCAATGCGACAATTTCTTCCTTGCTATCCCACACACATTTTTTGCCTTCAAAATGAATATGTCCACCGAATTGGATATTGAAACGTTTAGATGGACGAATAAATTCCCAAGGCGCGCCTTTTTCTAACCACGCATCAGGTTTTTCTACCTGTTTGCCGTCTTCAATAGCTTGTTGGAACATTCCGTATTCATAACGAATACCATAACCCATACCAGGGATTGCAAGGGTGGCAATCGAATCCATAAAGCACGCAGCTAAGCGCCCTAAACCACCGTTACCTAAACCGGGATCAACTTCTTTTTCGATGATCTCTTCTAAATCTACATCAAGCTCTGCTAACGCATCTTTAGCAAGGGTGTAAACGCCCTCTGCTATCAATGCATTAGAGAGGGTGCGTCCCATTAAATATTCCATTGATAAATAATAAACACGGCGTGTTTTTTCATCACGGGATTGACGGGCAGTAGAAATCCAGCCCTCTGTAACAAGATCACGCACTGCATAAAGGGTGGCGTTTAGCCAATCACGTTGGCTTGCTTCTTGTGGTGAGCGTCCAATTAAGAAAATCAATTTATACACAATCGCTTTTTTCAGCGATTCTGTGGTTTGCTCAGGTTGGTTATAAGAAAATGGAAAATCGATATTATCCATTGTCATAAGTGGCTCTCCTAATTTATTTCAATTTAAAATCGGCGTATTTTTATCCTTTTCGCATAAAAACACAACAAAAATTAGCCTAAAATCGCAGATTTTTCCACCGCACTTAGATTTTAGGCAAAATATAATGACGCTATAAAATACGTTGATATAAATCTTGATAATGTCTTGCTGCAATTTGCCAGCTGAAATCTTGCTCCATTGCAACCACACGCACGCTTTGCCATAGGCGTTGTTTTTGCCAAAGTGCAAAGGCGTTGTTAATCGCCCAGCGTAGCCCATCTGCATCAGCATCATTAAATACAAATCCTGTGGCTTTGCGTGCTTTGATATTTTCAGAATAGCTATCCACCACTGTATCCGCCAAGCCGCCTGTGGCGCGCACTAATGGTAACGTGCCGTATTTCAAGCCATAAAGTTGGGTTAAGCCACAAGGCTCAAAACGGCTTGGTACTAAAATCACATCACCACCCGCAATAATTAGGTGTGATAAGGCTTCATCGTAACCAATTTTTACTGCGATATTTTCAGGATAACGTTCTGCAAGGTGGCGTAATCCTTCTTCTAAATGCGGTGCGCCTGAGCCAAGTAAAGCAAGCTGACCGCCTTGTTGTACAATGGTTTCGGCACTTTGAATAAGTAAATCTACGCCTTTTTGTTCCGTTAAACGGGTAACCATAACAAATAACAAGGCATCAGGCTGTTGTGGAAGATTGAAATAGGCCTGCAATTTTTCTTTATTTTTGCGTTTCCCTGTCATTGCTTTTAATTTGTAATGATCTTCAATGTACTGATCCACATTCGGGTTCCAAATTTGCTCATCAACCCCATTCAGAATACCGACTAAGCGCCCTTGATGCGCTAAGGTTTGTAGCAACCCTTGCAAACCGTAGCCAAATTCTGGTGTGGTGATTTCTTTGGCATAGGTTGGGCTAACAGCGGTAACCACATCGGAATAATAAAGCCCTGATTTCAAATAAGAAATTTGTCCGTGTAACTCTAAGCCATCAATATGGAACATTTCCAACGGTAGACCTAGCTCAAACAAATGGTGATAAGAAAACACGCCCTGATAAGCGAGATTATGAATGGTAAATACCGATTTTGCAGGACGGCCTTTAAGCGCTAAATAGGCACTGGTTAATCCAGCGTGCCAATCGTGCGCGTGCACCACTTCCGCTTGCCACCACGCATCTAAGCCCACCGCAAGCTCTGCTCCAACCCAACCGAGCAAAGCAAAGCGTTTATAGTTATCGGCATAATCGTTATACCATTGATCGTGGTAAGGATTACCCTCTCTGGCATACAAATGTGGCGCATCAATTAAATAAACCCCTAGTCCGTTATATTCGCCATAACGCAGCACAATATGCCCAGCAAAATTATCAAATTCCGCTACCACAACGGTGTTAGGAATACCTGCGGCAATGGCAGGATAAGCAGGCAGTAAAATTCGGGTGTCCATTCCAATTTGCTGTTGCGCAAAAGGCAATGCTCCCATCACATCAGCTAATCCGCCTGTTTTGAGTAACGGATAAAGTTCTGAACAAACGTGTAAAACTCTCATTCTTTTTTATTCCTTAAAACAGAGAAATACGGTGAAAATTCATAAAAATTCCACCGCACTTCTCTTGGCTTTGTATTAATCTAAATGGGCTTCAAAGGCGATTTTTTCACCATTGAGCTTCTTTAACATTGAAGCGGTAACTAGCACAACGCCGCCGCTACTCACTCTAAAGCGTTTGCTATCCAGTTCTAAATCCACGCCAATTTGCATTCCATCTGGAATCACACTGTGGCGATCGATGATACAGCGTTTGAGCGTACAGTTTTTACCAATGGTAACTTGCGGTAGCACTACGCTGTGATCCACCAATGAGCCCTCTTGCACGGTAACGCGATCAAACAGAACAGAATAGCTAATGGACGCATCGGTAATCACACAACCGCCCGAAATCAAACAGTTATCTACTGGTTTAATGTCTGATTTGCTATAAAAGAATTTTGACGGATAAGTTTGCGTTGGGTTACCACGAATTGGCCAGCGCTGATCATAAATATCCAACTGTGGATTTTCAGAAACCAAGTCAATGTTGGATTGCCAGAAGCTGTCCAATGTTCCTACATCACGCCAGTAAATTTCGCCATCGGTGTTGCGTCCCATACAAGAACGGCTAAATGGGTGGGCATAAAGCGTGCCTTCTTCTAAACATTTTGGCAACACATCTTTACCGAAATCGTGAGAAGTATAAGGGGTGTTCACTTCACGCTCTAAAATATCGTAGAGGTAATCGGCGTTAAACACATAAATCCCCATTGAAGCCAAAGACACATTTGGTTTGCCTGCCATTGCTGGAGGATCTTTTGGTTTTTCAACGAAAGCTTTGACTTTAAGATTTTCATCTACCGCCATTACCCCAAATTCACAGGCTTTTTCACGCTCCACTTCAATACAGCCAACGGTACATTTTGCATTGCTTGAAACGTGATCGAGCAACATTTGGCTATAATCTTGTTTATAAATATGGTCGCCTGCTAAGATTAAAATATATTTCGGGCAGTAATGATCACGAATAATCGCCATATTTTGATACACCGCATCTGCCGTGCCACGATACCAAGTGGAATCATCAATTTGCTGACGTGCTGGCAACATATCAATAAACTCACCACGCTCTTGTGGCAAGAACGACCAGCCTTTTTGTAAATGGCGTAGTAATGAATGTGCTGCATATTGGGTAACCACACCAATATGGTTTAGCCCTGAGTTAATACAGTTGGATAAGGCAAAATCAATAATTCGTCTGTTGCCGCCAAAATAAAGTGCTGGTTTTGCCCGTTTATCGGTGAGTTCATAAAGCCGTGAACCGCGTCCTCCCGCTAAAATTAATACCAAGGTATCTTTCACAAGATCATATTTATTGGGTGATTTTGAAATACTGTTGCTCATTGCATTTTCCTCGCATTAATTTATTGATTGCTCAATAGTCATTTCCTTTTTTCTCGTGCAACATACGAATGCGAGATCATTTACAGCCCATCGATTTCCTTGCATTTGTACTGACGCACCACAATATACAACTTCCCATTTCCCTTCAGGCAACAAGAATGTTTGTAATTCTGCTTTTGCATTGATTAAAAGTAACCAATCTTCATCTAATTGAATTTGCATTGCTTTGCTATGGGGATTGTGCCAATCTTCCACACGCATTAATTCCCCTTGTGGATTGCGCCATTGCACGTTTTCATCTGTCCACCATTGATCCCGTTGTAGGCTTGGGATCGTTTTACGCAATGCAATAAATTGTTTTACCGCTTCAAATAAGTGCGGTTGAAATTCCTGCCAATTTAACCAAGTGATTTCGTTATCTTGGCAATAGGCGTTATTGTTGCCTTGTTGGCTATGCCCAAATTCATCACCAGCTAGCAGCATTGGCGTGCCATTGGCTAACAATAAACTGCCTAGCAAGCCACAAGCACTTAAAAATCGTTGGTATTTCACGTCATCAGGGATATTTTCCACGCCCTCTATGCCGTGGTTATAACTATAATTTTCGTTACGCCCATCACGGTTTTGCTCGCCATTGGCAAGATTATGTTTTTCGTTATAACTGGTAAGATCGCGCAGGGTGAAGCCATCGTGTGCCGTGATAAAATTCACCGAATTATGTGGCTTACGGTCGCCATTTTGATAAATATCGCTTGAACCTGCGAAACGCTGAGCAAAACCGCCTAATTCGCCACTTTTCCACAGCCAAAAACGACACATATCATCACGGAAACGATCGTTCCATTCGGCAAAATAGCTCGGGAAATTGCCTACTTGATAGCCCCCCTCGCCAATGTCCCAAGGTTCTGCAATAAATTTACAGTGCTGTAAACGTGGCTCTTGCGCGATTTCTGCAAACAGCTGTGCCTGTGGGTTAAAAGCTGGGGTTTCTCTGCCTAACACTGTGGCGAGATCAAAACGGAAACCGTCAATATGACATTCTTCCACCCAATAAATTAAGCAATCCAACACCCAGCGGCGAGTAATATCATTGGCTAAATTTAAGGTATTGCCGCAGCCTGTGGCGTTTAGATATTCACCCTGCTCGTTTTGCCAATAGTAAGCCCGATCATCAATTCCACGCTGGCTAAAGGTTGGAAAATGTTTTTCTGATTCCATACTGTGGTTGAATACCACATCTAAAATCACTTCAATGCCCGCTTGGTGAAGTGCGCGAACCATTGTTTTAAATTCGCTTAATGGCGTTGTGTCAGCTTGTCCCGACCAATATTCCGATTCCACCGCAAACATCGCTAAAGGGCTGTATCCCCAATAATTGGCTAAGCCTTTTTCCTGTAAATGGGGTTCATCAAGGTGATAATTTATTGGCAAAATTTCCACAGCACTTATGCCGAGTTCTTTTAAATAGGCAATCATTGTGGGGTGTGCTAACCCCGCATAAGTGCCACGAATGGCTTCAGGCAAATCTTCTCTCAGTTGCGTGAAACCTTTAACGTGCAATTCATAAATAATGGTTTCTGCCCAAGGTGTAGCTAAGGGTTTATCACCTTGCCAATCAAACGCTTCGCTTTCCAATACGGCTTTTGGGGCAAGATGGGCGTTATCTCTCAGATCACTAAGCAAAAACCATTGCCGTTTTTCATCGCTACTTAAATCTGGCTTGCCAATAACCGCTTTGGCATAAGGATCAAGCATTAATTTTTGTGGGTTGCACAATGCGCCGTCTTTTCCCGTAATACGAAAGCCATATTGCGTGCCATAAGGCAGATCGCCCACCCACAAATGCCAAACATCACCGCTTTGGTACATTTCCAGTGGCAATTCTTGTCCGTCAAAAAATAAACATAATTTGACGTTCTCTGCACAGGAAGAAAATAAGGCAAAATTCCACCCCTCTTTTTTCTTACCTGAATCATATTGCAAAATTTCAACGCTACTTCCTAAGGGATAAGGCTTTCCTACTGCTGTGCTGATCATTGTGCTATCCATTTATCCGTTTTACTTATGCTTTTTTCTTCGTGGCTTTTTTGCTTTTAGCTGTATTGGCTTTTGTTACATTTGCCACTTTTTCAGCTTTCGCTGTTTTCGCCTTTTGCCCTTTTTCCGCTGTATCCGTTTTTTCAGCTTTTTTCACTTTTTCTACTTTTGTACTTTGCGCTTTTTTTGCACTTTTTGCTGGCTTTTTCCATTTTAAATAAATGGTTGCCAATGGCGGAATGGTTACGGAAATAGAATGATCTTTATCGTGGCTTGGAATTTCTTCACTCACCACTTCCCCTTGGTTGCCTACGTTAGAACCTTGGTAGAAATAAGAATCCGTATTAAGAATTTCTTCATACACGCCCGCTTCATTCACGCCAAAGCGATAATCATAACGTGGCACTGGTGTGAAGTTACTGATCACAATAATGCGCTCATCATCGCGGCTGCAACGCTCAAACACGAACACAGAATTTTGATAATCGTCCACCACAAGCCAGTTAAAGCCTTTTGGATCGCAATCTAATTGGTATAACGCTGGGTGATTTTGATAAGTGCGGTTTAAATCTCGCACTAAATTTAATACGCCTTTATGCCAGCCACCGCCAATACTTTCATCAAGCAAGAACCAATCTAGGCTTTCTTGATAATTCCATTCACGCCCTTGCGCAAATTCGTTACCCATAAAGAGCAATTTTTTGCCTGGATAGCCCCACATATAGCCATAATAAGCACGCAAATTAGCAAATTGTTGCCACGCATCGCCCGGCATTTTGCCGATCAGTGAGCCTTTGCCGTGTACAACTTCATCGTGAGAAAGTGGCAACACAAAGTTTTCACTATATTGATACATCATTCCAAAGGTCATTTGATCGTGATGATGTTGGCGATAAATCGGATCTCTTTTCATATAGGCAAGGGTGTCGTTCATCCAACCCATATTCCATTTGAAATGGAAACCTAAACCGCCGTCTTGCGGTGGGTGGGTTACGCCAGCAAAGGAGGTGGATTCTTCCGCAATGGTAATTGCGCCCGCATTTTCCGTGCCAAGGACATAATTGGTATGTTTTAAAAACTCAATGGCTTCTAGATTTTCACGACCACCATATTGATTTGGAATCCATTCACCGTCTGCGCGGCTATAATCGCGGTAAATCATTGATGCCACTGCATCGACACGCAAGCCATCTAAACCAAAGCGTTCAAGCCAATATAACGCATTGCCTGATAAGAAGTTTTTTACCTCGTGGCGGCCATAGTTATAAATTAAGGTATTCCAATCCTGATGATAGCCTTCTCTTGGATCGGCGTGTTCATACAACGCCGTGCCATCAAAAGCTACCAAGCCGTGGGTATCACTTGGGAAATGCCCCGGTACCCAATCTAAAATCACATTAATGCCTGCGGCGTGAGCTTTATCGACTAAGCGTTTAAAGCCTTCAGGTGTGCCAAAACGGCTGGTTGGCGAATAAAGTCCAATAGGTTGATAGCCCCAAGAGCCGTCAAATGGAAATTCCGATAAAGGCAGAAATTCAATATGGGTAAAGCCCATTTCTTTCACATAAGGAATAAGCTCGTCTGCAATTTGGTCATAATCTAGCCAGAAATTATTCTCCAGATTACGCCGCCAAGAGCCTAAATGCACTTCATAAATAGAAATCGGTTGATCGAACTGGTTCGCTTTGCGGCGTTGTTCGGTCATTTCCACCACATCTGGCAATGGGCTAATTTGTGAAGCCGTATCAGGGCGAAGCTGTGAGCTAAAGGCATAAGGATCCGCTTTTAAGCGTAGTTGATCGTTGCAATCTAATACTTCAAACTTATACAGTTGTCCAAGCGCGGCTTTTGGCACAAATAATTCCCAAATCCCACTGGATGCGTGAAAACGCATTGGGTGGCGGCGACCGTCCCAATAGTTGAAATCGCCCACCACAGAAACCCGTTTCGCATTTGGCGCCCATAAACGGAAATTCACGCCCGACACACCTTCACATTCCATAAAATGCGCACCGAGAATTTCATAAGGACGTAAATGAGAACCTTCTGCCAACAACCAATTATCTAGCTCTTGAATCATTGGGTGGAAGCGATAAGGATCTTCAATAATTTGTGGCTCATTGCCCCAATAAACTTCAAGCTGATAAGCAAAAAAACTGCGCGTATCAGGCATTACACCGGCGAAAAAGCCACGTTCATCAAGGCAATCTAATTCGCACACCTTTTGTTGATTTTCTTTATTAACAATTACGACTTTATCCGCATCAGGCAATAACACGCGGATTTCAATGCCTTTTTCGGTTTCGTGCATACCTAACACGGAAAACGGATCGGAATGTGTGCCGTTGAAAAACGCATTAATGGTTTCTTGTGGAAGGAATTTATTCATATAAACCTCTTATCGCAGACGCGCTTGGTTAATTTCGGTTAAAAGTGCGGTGATTTTTTCGTCAGAAAAGATTTCTTCAATGGAACGAGATAATCTCATTCGCCAATTTGGATATTCCAATGACGTCCCCGGTAAATTGAAGGAAATTTCTTGCTCCAATAAATTTTCTAACTGTACGCCAATGAGCTTGGTTTGGCTTTCTGCCAAATAAAGGTGGATCACTCGCATTAAGTTTTGGTGCATTGCCATACTGAGCGCATCGCCCCAGTAATCATCAGGCAAATATTGATCACGATGCAGACTATTGAGTAAGGCCTGTTTGTCAATGACACGCTGATCATATTTCTGTTTCACCACCTCCCCTTGTAACACGCCAAGTTGGGCGAAAAGTTCCAGATCACGACAATGCCAAAAGCTACTTAAAGACGGAACATCGTGCGTGCCAACAGTAGCAAAAGCGTTAATTGGGAAAGCGTGCTTGTCAGGATATTGCAAATCCTGCTGTTCAAAATACAGCACAAAATAGGAAAAAACCTGAAATTCGTTTAATTTCCACCGCACTTCATCTGGCACTGTGCCTAAATCCTCGCCCACCACAAGGCATTGATTACGCTGACTTTCAATGGCTAAAATTGCCATTAATTCAGCAAAAGGATAATGCACATAAAGCCCATCTGCGGCGTTTTTTTCAGGGGGAATAAGCCACAAGCGGAACAGCCCCATAATGTGATCAATACGTAACACACCAAAATGCTGCATATTGGCCCGCAATAATTCAATAAAAGGTTGAAAACCGCGAGCTTTTAACTCAGTCGGATTGTAAGGCGGAATATTCCAATTTTGCCCCACAGGGCCAAGCGGATCAGGCGGTGCGCCCACAGAAGCATCAACGCAATAAAGCTGCGGATCAGCCCATACATCAGCACTGCCCCTTGAGCTGCTCACGGCTAAATCGCCATAAATACCTAAGCTCATTCCTTTCGCTTGGCATAAGGTTTGCAGATCATTAAGTTGTTCTTGCGCCAGCCATTGTAGCCAGCAATAAAACATCACTTGGTCTTTATGCTGACGGATTAATTTATCCCGTTGTTTATCATTAAGCTGTTGATATTGTTTCCAACCAAGCCAACCAATTTGATTTTCTTGCTCAATGGCTTGGTGGGAACTTTGGCGATCTAAGCATTCAAATAAGCCTTGATATAACAAGCCTTTGCCCTGTTGTTTAACAAAATCCGCAAAGGCTTTTTGTCGTTGCTGCATTTTTGCCGCACGGCTACGTTGGAAATAAGCATAAAGTTTCTCAAGTGCGGTGAATTTTAGCTGCGTAATTTCCGTATAATTCACTTGCTCCGCTTGGCGTAAGGCCGCAAGTTGCTGCTGAATATTCTCTTGATTCAGCCAATTTTGCACGGATTTACACAATTTATATTCAGGTAGATCGTCAATGGCAAGATAAAGCCAATTCAAATAGCGTCTTGATGCTGAACTATAAGGGCTTGCCCATTCAGGCACGGCGGAATACATTGCGTGCAGCGGGTTAATCCCAATAAATTCCGCCCCATACATTACGCCCTTTTCCACCAAATAAGCCAAATCAGCAAAATCCCCAATCCCCCAATTTCGCGCTGAACGCAAACCATAAAGCTGAACATTCAAGCCCCACGCTTTTTGCTGTTGAAAAATCGCAGGTTGATAGGCGGTTTTCGGGCTAACTAAAAGGCGAACGTAGTAGTTTCTTTCGCGGCTGGAAAGCTGTAAAAGATAATAGCCAAAAGGCTGCGCAGGAAAAGAAAGTTGATGATTAGAAAAGGAAAGTGGCGTTACAGGCTGATGTTGTTCATTAAATAAGGTAACTTGAAGAATATGGCTGTCGAGATTTAACCGTGCAATATCATAAACAATGGTTTCCCCCTCCTGCGCCACAAAAACATCATCAAATTGCACCGCACTTTTATTTTCTATGTCCTCTGGATTTTCTCTCTGTAAGGAAAGCAGCTCAATAAAATACGCCAAACTCTCTGGATTGGCATAAATCAAATTGCCATCAATATCATAATGAGAAATGGCTATGCCTAATTTCTCAGCCTTTGCTTGAAGTGTTGCGCTAATATCCATATGCTTTTCCAACAACCATAAATACTGGAGAATTAACTTCATTCTACAAATCAATGAGTTAAAAGCAAACGGTTTCCTTTAAATTCGTGATCTCCGTCAAATAAAGATTGTTCGGTATTAAGTGGAAAATATAAAGTGAATTTTGCATAGACAAATCAGATTATAAGAAATATTCAATTTGATAACTACAGTTTACAAATAAAGATTTAGCGCTATAATGCATCTATTCTCAATTCCCTAATAATCACGATGATTTCCATAAAGCGTACTGAAACCTTTGATAAATGGTTAAAAAATCTTAAAGATCAACGTGCGAAAATCAAAATTCTTGCACGATTAAAACGTTTATCATTTGGCAATTTTGGTGATGTCAAGCCTATTGGTGAGGGTTTATCAGAGCTGAGAATTACTGAAGGAAAAGGTTATCGGGTATATTTGAAAAATCATAATGGTGAATGGGTTATTTTGTTATGTGGTGGAGATAAATCCACTCAATCTAACGATATTTTAAAAGCCAAACAATTAGCTAAGGAGCTGGGAGTTTGAAAATGGAAAAATTAACTGATTTTGATGTGGCTGAATATCTCAATAATGAAGATGAAATGCAGCTTTATCTGAATGAAGTTTTACAAGAAGATAATATGGAACTTATTCTTTCTGCACTTGGTGATATTGCCAAAGCAAGGAATATGAGCCAATTATCGAGAGAAACGGGTATTAGCCGAGAAGGATTATATAAAGCTTTATCTGGGTCTGGCAACCCAACTTTTGCAACGGTACTAAAAGTGATGAAAGCCTTAAATCTTACCTTTCAAGTAAAACCGAGTGTCAGTCTGTAAAATAATTTGCACTTAAGGCTAAGTGCAAATTAGACATCATCAATCACAAACTCAAACCAATCAATCACATCTTTTTCGTGAATGCCATTTTCAATAGGAATATGCGCGAGCTTTACGCTATTGGGATCGCCAGAAATTAACGGATGCCAATCAAACAGTGGTTTATTTTCATATAATAACCGATAGGCACAGGTGGCTGGCAGCCAATGGAAATCAGGCAAATTCTTTTTGGTGAGTTTGGTACAATCGGCTTCAAGCTGAAAACGTTGCGAATAATTACCGCACTTTCCTGTTTCTAAATCTAATAAATTGCAGGCAATACGAGTAAAATATAACTTTTTCCGCCGCCCTCGCCCTTCAATAAATTTACGATAACAGCATTTGCCGCAACCATCGCACAGGGCTTCCCATTCTGCTTCATTCATTTCTAACAGCGATTTATGCTGCCAAAAGTTTTTGTCTAATTGCATTGTGATTATTCAATAAAAAAGTGCGGTAAAAATTTTCTCAATTTTTCACCGCACTTATTGTTTAGAAAAGAATTAGAACCCTTCTTTCAAACTTACGGTTAAGTTGAAAATTAGGTGTTCTGGGTGGCTGTCTTTGCTGTCTGCGCAGAAATAGCCTTCACGTTCAAATTGGTAGGCTTTTTCTTCTTGTGTGTTAGCTAAACTTTTTTCCACAAAACCGTGTTTTACCACCAAAGAATTTGGATTTAACACTTCGTAAAGCTCTTCAGCAGCACTTGGGTTTGGCACAGTGAATAATTTGTCGTATAAACGGAATTCAGCTGGCACATTGTCTGTGGCAGAAACCCAATGAATTACGCCTTTGACTTTACGCCCGTCCGCAGGATTTTTGCCTAAGGTTTCAGGATCATAAGTACAATAAACGGTGGTGATGTTGCCCGCAGCATCTTTTTCCACACGCTCCGCCTTAATCACATAAGCATTACGCAAACGCACTTCTTTGCCTAATACTAAACGTTTATATTGTTTGTTCGCTTCTTCACGGAAATCCGCTTGATCAATATAAATTTCTTTAGTAAATGGCAATTGGCGATGGCCTAATTCTTCGCGATTTGGGTGATTTGGTGCAGGAAGCATTTCTTGTCCGTCAAAGTTTTCAATCACGATTTTTAACGGATTAATCACCGCCATTGCACGCGGTGCATTTTGGTTAAGATCATCACGAATACAAGATTCTAACGCACTGAATTCCACCACGTTATCTTGCTTGGTTACCCCAATACGGCGACAAAATTCACGGATTGACGCTGGCGTATAACCACGGCGGCGTAAACCTGAAATGGTCGGCATACGCGGATCGTTCCAACCATCAACCACTTCATCTTCTACTAATTTCAACAATTTACGCTTAGACGTGAGGGTATATTCCAAGTTCAAACGTGAAAATTCATACTGATGTGGCAATGGGCGTTTAATGGAAATATGCTCAAGCACCCAATCGTATAAACGGCGGTTATCTTGGAATTCCAAGGTACATAATGAATGCGTAATGCCCTCAATGGCATCGGAAATACAATGAGTGAAATCGTACATTGGATAAATACACCATTTATTCCCTGTATTGTGGTGTTCCGCAAATTTAATGCGGTATAACACCGGATCACGCATTACCATAAACGGTGATGCCATATCAATTTTGGCACGCAAGCTAGCTTTTCCTTCGGCAAACTCGCCATTTTTCATTTTTTCAAATAAGGCTAAGTTTTCTTCCACGCTACGATCACGATAAGGGCTGTTTTTTCCCGGTTCGGTCAATGTGCCACGATATTCACGCATTTGCTCTGGTGAAAGTTCATCAACGTAAGCAAGCCCCTTTTCGATCAGTTCAATGGCATAACCATAAAGCGCGTCAAAATAATCGGAGGCATAACGTGCTTTACCTTCCCAATGAAAGCCAAGCCATTCTACATCCTGTTTAATCGAATCCACATATTCCACATCTTCTTTAACCGGGTTGGTATCGTCAAAACGCAGGTTACACAAACCTTTGTAATCTTCTGCAATACCGAAATTTAAACAGATAGATTTTGCGTGACCAATATGTAAATAGCCATTTGGTTCTGGTGGGAAACGGGTATAAACGTGGTTTACTTTTCCTGCTTCCAAATCTTCATCAATAATATGACGAATAAAATTGGTAGGTTGATGTTCGTTCTCTGTAATATGGCTCATTTTGACCTCAAAATATTCTCGATTTTTGTAAAAAAATTGCCGTCCATTCTACTATGTTTACAGGCAGAATTCAAAAGTGCGGTTGATTTTCCTTGCATAAATGATACAATTCACGCCCTAAAAATGAACGAACGTTCATTCAGTGTAAATTGATTGTTCTTAAGATCTTCTTAAGAAAGATTTTCTACTATAATCATCAAATAAAACCGTTGTTATTTTTCTCGGAGTTTTTATGCGTAAAAAAACGATTTTTTCCCTGCTTGCCATTGGGCTAATGGTATTTGGTGCTTATAGTTATTTCACCCATTCTAATCAACAAGAAACCACCTATTTAACCGAACAGGTGCATCGTGGTGAGATAAAAAAATCTGTCATTACTGCTGGCACGGTACGAGCCTATAATCGTGTAGAAGTCGGTGCGCAGGCCTCAGGTAAAATTGAAAAAATTCACGTTGTACTAGGACAGCACATCAAGCAAGGCGATTTAATCGCAGAAATTGATTCAAAAAATCAAGTGAATGCGTTAAATTCGGCACAAGCGGAATTAAAGGCTTATCAAGCTCAGCTTAATGCCAAGCAAGTGGCTTACAATGTGGCCAAATCGGCCTATGATCGTCTTGCGAAATTATATGCAAGTAAATCAACGTCCTTAGATGAACTGAATGCGGCAAAGAATAATTTATCTGCCGCTAAGGCGGCGATTTCTGAAGTGGAAGCCTCCATTCAACGTGCTGAAATTCAGGTGGATACGGCTAAAACAAACTTGGCATACACAAAAATTCTTTCACCTCTTGATGGCACAGTCATTTCCATTCCTGTCTCTGAAGGTCAAACAGTCAATGCGAATCAAACCACCCCAACTATTGTACAAGTTGCTGATTTAACTAAAATTTTAATTAAACCCGAAATTTCTGAAGGGGATATTACAAAAGTAAAAGCAGGAATGAAAGTGGAGTTCACTACCCTTTCCGATCCAGATAAAGTGTATCAATCCACCATTCATTCTGTTGATCCTGCCATCACCACGCTCACGGATAATGAATATAAAGAAAGTGCGTCAGATACCAGCGCTGTTTATTACTATGCTAATGTATTGGTAGATAATCCTGATAACCAACTACGCATTGGAATGACCACACAAAATACAATCATCATTGCCGATGAACAAAATGCCTTACTCATTCCGACAATTACGTTACACAAAGAAGGAAAAGAAACCTTCGTTAATCTCTTAATAGATAATAATAAAGTAGAAAAACGCAAAGTTGTTACAGGGTTAAGTGATGGTATGAATACGCAAATTCTAAGTGGCTTATCAGAAGGCGAAAAAGTGATTTCCTCACAAGTAACCCGCGATGAAAAAGTAGGTAATTCATTCCGTGGCCCTCGAATTTTATAAAGTGCGGTGGTTTTTTTATGAATATTATTGAATTAAGCCACATTAACAAATTTTTCGGTGAAGGCGAAAACCGCACTCAGGTGTTAAAAGACATCAATTTAAACATCAAAAAAGGCGATTTTATTGCCATTATTGGCCAATCAGGTTCAGGCAAATCTACTTTAATGAATATTATTGGCTGCTTGGATACAGCGACATCTGGCTCTTATAAAGTCGATGGTTTAGAAGTCAGCCAACTCAATCGTGATCAGCTTTCTGATTTACGGCAGAAAAAATTTGGTTTTATTTTTCAACGCTATAACCTGCTTTCAACCCTAAGTGCGGTGGAAAATGTGGCACTTCCTGCCATTTATGCAGGCATTGATCAGCCTACTCGCCTACAACGAGCCAAACAGTTATTAGAAAAATTAGGCTTAGGCGATCGCTTAGAAAACAAGCCAAATCAGCTTTCAGGCGGGCAACAACAGCGTGTGAGTATTGCACGTGCCTTGATGAATGGGGGCGAAATTATTTTAGCCGATGAACCTACTGGCGCGTTAGATAGCAAAAGTGGCGAAACGGTGATGGATATTCTCACTCAGCTACACAGCGAGGGCCACACCATTATTTTGGTCACGCACGATAAAAACGTGGCAAATTTTGCTAATCGTATTATTGAGATCAAAGACGGCAAAATTATTGAAGATCGCCGCAAATCGGAACAAATTACACAAAAACAAGACATCGCACCGCAAAGCAATAAAAGCCGATTACAATTTTATAAAGATCAATTTGTTGAATCTTTCAAAATGTCTATTAAAGCCATTGTGGCGCATAAACTACGTTCCCTGCTGACAATGTTAGGGATTATTATTGGTATTACTTCAGTAGTTTGCGTGGTTGCCTTGGGAAACGGCTCGCAACAAAAAATCCTTAGCAATATCAATGCGATGGGAACAAACACAATGGATATTTATAACGGTACGGGCTTTGGTGATCGGCGCGCAGCGAAAAATCAAAATCTTACCGTGGCGGATGCCGATATGCTTGCCAAACAAAGCTATATTGCCAGTGTTACGCCAAATAGCTCGGTGAACGGCACGCTCACTTACGGCAACCAAAGTTTCACCGCCCAAGTGCGTGGCGTGGGCGAGCAATATTTTAATGTGCGCGGTTTAAGCAAGGCTGAAGGCTCATTCTTCAGCGCAGACGCCGTAAAACACAGCGAACAAGTGGCGGTGATTGATGAAAACACATTACGCGAAGTGTTCAACAATCAAAATCCCCTTGGCAAAGTTTTGATGATTAATAAAAAGCCATTGCGTATCATCGGTGTAGCAACGAGCAATAATATGGGAATGAATAGCTCAAGTTTAAATATTTATATCCCTTACACGACGGCGATGAACAAAATTTCGGGCAATCAAAAAATTAGCTCAATCACGGTAAAAATTCGTGATGAAATTAGTTCTAAAGTGGCAGAAAAAGATCTCACTCGCCTGCTCACCGTGCGCCACGGCAAAAAAGATTTTTTCGTGTTTAACACCGATACTATTAAGCAAACCATTGAAAGCACCACAAACACAATGAAGTTGCTGATTTCTTCCATTGCCATTATTTCCCTTGTGGTAGGTGGCATTGGAGTGATGAATATTATGCTGGTTTCGGTAACTGAGCGAACCAAAGAAATTGGCGTGCGAATGGCCATTGGCGCAAGACAATTTAATATCTTGCAACAATTTTTAATTGAAGCGGTGCTGATTTGCTTAATTGGTGGCATCACTGGCGTGGTGCTATCAATGGTGCTAGGCACCGTGTTTAATTGGCTGGTGAAAGATTTTACCATGATCTTTTCCACCTTCTCGATTATCGCCGCTCTGCTCTGCTCAAGCTTAATTGGGGTGATTTTTGGCTATATGCCAGCAAAAAATGCTTCGCAATTAAATCCAATTACCGCTTTAGCTCAGGAATAGTTTTTTGATAAAATTTCAACAATCAGGCAATAAAAAATCGGCAAAATTACACCGCACTTTATTTGCTTACGATTTTATTTAATAAGGAAAAAAATGATGTTAAAACAATCCAAACTCTCACTTGCTATTGGCTTGTCTGTGCTGTTAGCTGGCTGTGCGAATCTTGACGATTCTTACAAAGCGTCACAACAAGATTTCCAACAATATGAAGAATTAACCAAACAATACAACATTCAAGAAAATTGGTGGACGCTGTATAAAGACCCGCAGCTTAATCAATTAGTTGAGCAAGCCTTGGAAAATAACAAAGATTTAGCCAAAGCAGCCATTGCTGTAAATACGGCACTTTATAACGCGAATTTAATCGGCGCAAATTTAGTACCGAATTTCAGTGGTTCGGTGTCTTCTTCAGCTAATAAAAATATCCACGATGGCGGCTCTTCAGTGATTAGCCACGGTGGTGCATTAAACGTGAGTTATACCCTAGATTTATGGCGTCGTTTAGCTGATTCTGCTTCTGCTGCAGAATGGCGACACGCTGCCAGCGAACAAGATCTTGAAGCAGCGCGCATTTCATTAATCAACTCCGTGATCTTAACCTACTATCAACTTGGTTACTTAAATGATGCGATTAGCACCGTGAATAAAACCATCAATTACTATTCCGAAATTAACCGCATTATGCAAAATAAATTCCGCCAAGGCGTGGCAGATCGCGCAAGTTCCGATCAAGCGCAACAAGCGGTTTTAACAGCGCGTAACAGCTTAATCAATTACCAAACGCAAAAGAAAACAGCAGAAGCCACATTGCGTAACTTATTGAATTTAAAACCAAGTGATCCATTAAAAGTGAACTACCCGCATATTCTTAAAGTGAAAAATGTGGGGGTAAACCTTAATGTACCTCTTTCTGCCATTGCTAATCGTCCAGACGTAAAAGGCTATCAATATCGCTTAAACAGCGCTTTCAAAGATGCTAAAGCAATGCAAAAAAGCTGGTTCCCAACCATTACCTTGGGCGGAAGTTTAGGTTCTAGCGGCAATAAAATTGACAACGCATTCAACACCCCTATCGCTGGCGGAACGGTAGGAATTAGCTTGCCATTCTTGAGCTGGAATACGGTGAAATGGAACGTAAAAATTTCAGAATCAGCCTATGATTTAGCATTAGTGAATTTTGAGCAAAGTATTACAAAAGCATTAAACGATATTGATACTAATTATTTTGCTTACAGCCAAGCACGTCAAAACTTTGCGAACTTAAAACAAACTTATGATTACAATAAACGTATCACGCAATATTATAAAAATCGCTATGATGCAGGCATTTCTGAATTAAGAGAATGGCTAAACGCCGCCAGCACCGAGCGTAATTCTGAGCTTTCTATTTTGAACGCTAAATATAATCTTATTCAAAGTGAAAATGCGGTTTATAGTGCAATGGGCGGCTATTACTCTGCAAAATAATTGTTATTGAATAACGATTAAAACAAAAGTGCGGTGAAAAAATCCAAAATTTTTTACCGCACTTTTTAATGGTAATAATGAAAATAAAAAACTGGCTTTCACCAGTTTTTTATTTTACTTAATGTTGTCTATAATCATTCGCCTGCTGCAATAATTGGCGGCTTTCTTTTAAGAATTGTTCAGAATAATCACCGAACCAATCGCGTACTTGCTCGAAAGCTTGGATAAAACCTTGTTTATCGCCTTGTTCAAAGAATTTTAGGCTTTCTTCATAGCTTTGTTTTAGGCTTTCGATCACTTCAAGGTTTTCTGGTTTATCCATAATAATATCTGCGTATAATGCGCCATCTTGGGCGAACAAGCGTCCGATCATTGCCAGTTCTAAGCGGTAAATTGGCGAAGATAAGGCTAATAGTTTCGCCAATTCCACAGGTTGTTTGGATAAATGCAGACCGTTGGCAAAGGTGGCAAAGTGGCGTAAGGCTTGAATGTAAGTCATACTTTGATCGTGTTCGGCGGCGTCCACTTGATAAATTTTCGCTCCCCAAATGCTGATTTGATCTAATAGCCATTGATAGCGTTCTGGATAACGCCCATCACAACGCACCACCACTTGTTTCGCCATACTTGCAATATCTGGCCCGAACATTGGGTGCAAGCCCACCACTGCCCCTTTATGCACTTCCAGCATTTTGGCAAGCGGCGCTTTTTTCACCGAGGTGAGATCGGTGAGCAACATATTTTCTGTTAAATAAGGTGCAAGACGTTCAATGGTTTCCACCGTGTTTACGATAGGTACGGACACAATAACTACATCTGCGCCCGATAAAATCTGCGCGGCGTTGTCCCAATCCTTTCGCCCTAAACTTTCTACTTGATAACCAGAAAGTTGCAGATAACGTGCGAATAATCCGCCTAGCTTGCCTTTTCCTCCCACAATCACAATTTTTTTGATGTTGGGATTAACGGTTTTAAAGCCAAATTGATTTTCTCTGGTGTAAGATTCGCGCATTAAACGGCGTAATACATCTTCGATTAAATCAGGCGGTACGCCAAGTTTTTCCGCTTCTTGCCGTCTTGCTTGCAACATTTCTGCTTCACGATTTGGCACATAAATGGGTAAGCCGTGTTGATGTTTAATTTCCCCCACTTTTTTTACCAATGCCAAGCGTTTTGCGAATAATTGCAATAATTCTTGATCCAGTGTATCAATTTCTGTACGCAGTTCTTTTAGGGCGTCCACGTTATTGTCCTTATTTCTTTACAGTCTGATGATTTTGCCAGTTATTTTTTGCTCAATGCTTGTGCCATTTGACGTAATAATTGCTCGCTGGTTTCCCAATCAATGCAAGCATCAGTAATTGACACACCATATTGCATTTCGCTTACTGGCTGCTCAGCACTTTGGTTACCTGCGTTGATATGGCTTTCTAGCATCACGCCAATAATGGATTGGTTGCCATTGGCGATTTGCTGCGTAACATCTTCTGCCACAATCGGCTGGCGGCGGTAATCTTTATTCGAGTTGCCGTGACTGCAATCCACCATAATGGCAGCTTCTAAGCCTGCTTTTTGTAATTCTTGTTCTGCTTGTTGAATAAATTCCGCTTGGTAATTTGGCGCTTTTCCACCACGCAAAATAATGTGTCCGTTTGGATTGCCTGCGGTGTTGAGCAAGTTCACCTGCCCTTGCTGGTTAATACCAATAAAGCTATGCCCCATTGCGGACGCTTTCATCGCATTAATCGCAGTGGCAATGCTACCGTCCGTACCATTTTTAAATCCCACCGCCATTGATAAGCCTGACGCCAGTTCACGGTGAGTTTGCGATTCCGTGGTTCTTGCACCAATGGCTGACCAGCTGAATAAATCTGCCATATATTGTGGCGTGATTGGATCAAGTGCTTCGGTGGCAAGTGGCAAACCCATTTCCGCCAGCTCTAACAAAAGTTCACGGGCAATGTGTAAACCGTGTTCCACATCGAAACTGCCATCAATTTTCGGATCGTTAATTAAGCCTTTCCAACCCACGGTGGTACGCGGTTTCTCAAAATATACACGCATAACAATGTACAGCTCGTCTTTTAGCTCATCAGATAAAGCTTTCAAACGTTTTGCGTAATCTAACGCAGAAAGGGGATCGTGAATCGAACAAGGGCCAATCACCACTAATAAACGGTTATCTTTTTTATGAATGATATTGGCAATATCAGTGCGTGATTGCTCAATTTGATGACGTAAATGCTGCGGTAACGGTAATTTTTCTTTCAGTTCACTTGGCGTGATTAGCACTTTTTCATTAATAATATTTACATTATGAATACTGTCTTTGTGATTTACATTGTTCATTTTTCTTTCCTACTCAAAATTAAAGTGTAAATTTTTATTTACAATAAATGTAATGCATAAATTACACTTAAACCAAAGCAAATTCAACTTGTTTTACAAGGAATTTACAAAATAGTGCGAAATTTCTGCCAAACAGGTAGCACATTTTCTGGCAATTCAAGAGAACGTCCTAATTCAATCCAACCACAAGGGAAATGAAAATCCGACCCAACAGAGCCAAGCAAACCTTGTTCAAGCGCCCAGCGTGCCAGCAATAAGCGTTGATCTTTAGTTTGTCCGCAGCCAGAAACTTCAATGGCATCGCCTCCACTTTGGGCAAAATCCGCAATCAGTTTTTTGAGCCATTTGGTGGTTAAGGTATAGCGCAATGGGTGCGCTAACACCGCTACACCGCCTGCTTGGTGAATAATGTCAATCGCGCTAGGAATATCCACCCATTCCGCTTTTACATAAGCTGATTTCCCTTGCCCTAGATAACGTTTGAAGGCCTGATTAATATTAGAAACTTTGCCGATTTCCACTAAATAGCGCGCATAATGCGCTCGGGTCACTTCCCCTTGGGTGAATTTTTTCGCTCCGTCAAAGGCATTTTCAACGCCTAACTTCGCTAATTTCTCACCAATTTTCACCGCTCTTTCTAAGCGTTTTTCTGCTTGCTGCTGCAAAAGTGCGGTCATTTTTGGGTGAGTTTTATCAAAATCTAACCCCACAATATGAATGGCACGATTTTCCCATTGAGTAGAAATTTCCACCCCATTAATCAGTGTGATCCCTAATAAATCTGCCTGTGCTTGTGCTTCATCTAAGCCAGCCACACTGTCGTGGTCGGTTAAAGCCAGCACGGACACTTGATTGTCATAAGCGCGCTGCACCACCTCTTTAGGGCTTAATACCCCATCTGATGCGCTGCTATGGCAATGTAAATCATAAATTTTTTGCATTTTTGTTCCTAAATAAAATGAAAAAGTGCGGTCATTTTTTTGTGATTTTCCGCCTTAAAAAGATAAAAAATAAAGGCGGACATTCGCCCGCCCTGTTAATCGCCTTATTCCTTAATATAGGCTTATTTATTGCCATTTCAAGTACTGTGTAAATCTCTCGCCTGCCGCATCAATTAACAATGCTTAACCAATTCTTTAATTAACGCCGGCCCTTGATAAATCAAGCCTGAATACACTTGCAATAATTGCGCACCTGCTGCCATTTTTTCTTGCGCGCTGGCAACGCTGTCTATGCCGCCACTGCCGATAATTGGGATTTCGGTGTTTAATTCTTGATGTAATCGAGCGATGATTTGCGTGCTTTTTTGTTGCAACGGCTTACCGCTTAGGCCGCCAATTTCTGTCGCATTTTTCAAGCCTTGTACATTGTCGCGCGCAATGGTGGTATTGGTGGCGATCACACCATCAATCTTGTTACGTCGTAACGTATCAGCAATTTGTACCAATTCGGTTTCCGTTAAATCTGGCGCAATTTTCACTGCAATCGGCACATATTTATTATATTGGCTTGCCAAAATTTGCTGGCGCGACTTAATGCTTTGCAATAAATCTTCTAACGCATCGCCATATTGCAACTGGCGTAAATCAGGCGTGTTGGGCGATGAAATATTCACGGTGATGTAATCCGCATAGTTGTAGGCTTTGTTTAAGCAATAAAGATAATCCTCTTTACCGCGTTCAATGGGGGTAATTTTATTTTTCCCGATGTTGATGCCGATAACCCCGTCAAAACGCGATTTTTTCACATTTTCAATCACATAATCAATGCCCTGATTATTAAAGCCGTTGCGATTAATAATGCCTTCCGCTTCAATTAAACGAAACTGGCGTGGCTTGGGATTGCCCTCTTGCCCAAGCGGTGTTACCGTTCCCACTTCAATAAAGCCAAATCCCAATGCGCCAAAGCCGTCAATAGCTTCGGCATTTTTATCCGCCCCTGCGGCCAAGCCAATGGGATTCTTAAACTTCACACCCATTACCGTTCTTTCCTGCCCTTGCGGACAAGCTAATAAGGCTTTCATTAGGGTTACAAAAGGCGGTTTGCCAGCCAGTTTTAATAGCTGAATAGTTAAATTGTGGGCATTTTCAGCGTCAAGACTGAAAAGCGCTTTTCGGATTAAAGGATACATATTCACTCGTTTATCTCACTGGATAGTTAAACTGTAAAAAAGTGCGGTGATTTTTGACCGCACTTTTATATTGGATTATTGCAAGGCTTTTTCGATTTTTTCGAATAAATCCTTAGACAGATTTTCTACTTCACTCAAGCGTTCTAAGGCACGTTTCATCAAGGTTTGACGCTGTGCATCATAACGTTTAAAGCGAATTAATGGCTCAATTAATCTTGATGCCACTTGCGGATTGGTTTCATTTAAACGAATTAAAATATCCGTTAAGAAACGGTAACCCGAGCCGTCCGCGGCGTGGAATGCGCGTGGATTTTGGCTAGCAAAACTGCCCACTAAGGCGCGTACACGGTTTGGATTGTTAAAGTTAAAACTTGGGTGATCCATCAACTGCACCACAATTTGTAGTACATCAGCATCAGGGCGCGTAGCTTGCAAGGTGAACCATTTATCCATCACCAAACCATCGTGCTGCCATTTTTGTTCAAAATCCGCCAATAATTCATCACGGCAAGGCAACTGTGCTTTGGTCGCCACCGATAACGCGGCCAAACAATCGGTCATATTATTTGCGTTTACATAGTGCTTATACACTAAATTATTGCCTAAATGAGTGTAAGCCAAATAATTCAGGCAAAGATTACGCAAAGCACGCAAGGCAATATCTTGTTGCACCACGCGATAATCTTCCAAATGAATTTGCTGATAAATTCGGAATAAATCTGATTTCAAATAGTCCGCTAATGTACGCAACATAAACTCACGCACCACCGCGATGCCTTCAGGATCAATGGTTTTGAATAATTCCGCAAATTCCGTTTCTTTTGGTAAGGTCAGAATTAAGGTGGTTAATTCAGGATCTTTCTGATGATTTTCTAACACTTGATGAAGTGCGGTCAAAATTTCTTGAGAAAATTCAAGAGGTTGCCCTTGTTGATATTGCGATAAGTTACGACGTAACTCATTGCTAAATAGCATTTGTGCTGCGTCCCAACGAACGAAGTCATTTTTCGCAAATTTCAATAAGGTGATAAGCTGCTTGGTGCTGTAATCATAATCTAATCGCACTGGCGCAGAAAAATCACACAACAAGGCTGGCACTGGACGTGAATAAATATTATGAAATTCAAAGGTTTGCGTTTGTTCCGTTACATCTAGCACATCACTCACTAATTCGCCATGATATTGCAAAGATTGCATAATACCTTGCTCATCATAAAGGGCGATTTTTAATGGAATATGCAAATTCACTTTATCCATTTGATCGGCGGTTGCTGGCGTATGCTGTGAAACTTGCAGGCGATAAGTATGAGAGCGCTCATCATAGCTATCACTAATGGTGAGCTCTGGCGTACCGGATTGGCTATACCAACGGCGGAACTGGCTAAGATCAACGTCATTGGCTTTTTCCATTGCTTGCACAAAATCTTCACAGGTGGCGGCTTTACCATCGTTTTGTGCGATATACTCTCGCATTCCCGCTTGGAAACCTTGTTCACCTAGCAAGGTATGCAACATACGAATCACTTCTGCCCCTTTTTCATACACGGTTACGGTGTAGAAATTATTCATTTCAATCACTTTTTCAGGGCGAATTGGGTGCGACATTGGGCTAGCGTCTTCCGCAAATTGCACGGTACGCAAGAATTTCACATTATTAATGCGATTTACCGCACGCGATCCCGTATCAGAAGAAAATTCTTGATCTCGGAACACGGTTAAACCTTCTTTCAAACTTAACTGAAACCAATCACGACAAGTAACACGATTGCCCGTCCAGTTATGGAAATATTCGTGAGCGATCACGCTTTCAATGGCTAAATAATCTTCATCTGTGGCGGTTTGAGGATTGGCTAACACGAATTTATCGTTAAAAATATTCAAGCCTTTGTTTTCCATTGCGCCCATATTGAAGAAATCTACCGCAACAATCATATAAATATCTAAATCATATTCTAGCCCGAAGCGTTCTTCGTCCCATTTCATTGATTTTTTCAGGCTGTGCATCGCCCAATCGGCACGATCTAAATTGCCGCGATCCACATAAAGCTCAAGTTTCACTTCACGGCCACTTTGGGTGATAAAACTGTCTTGTAAAACATCAAAATCTCCTGCCACTAAAGCAAACAAATAGCTCGGTTTTGGGAAAGGATCTTGCCATTCCACCCAGTGAAAACCATTGTCCAATTCCCCACTGGCAATACGGTTGCCGTTAGATAATAAATAAGGGTATTTAGCTTTTTCTGCGGTAATTTTGGTGGTGTAACGCGCTAGCACATCGGGGCGATCAAGCATATAGGTAATTTGACGGAATCCCTCTGCTTCACATTGTGTACAAAGGGCATCACCTGATTGATATAAGCCTTGTAATGAGGTATTCTCGGCAGGTTTCAGATAGGTGACAATTTCTAACTCAAATTGCGCCGCACTTTCTTTCAAACTACTTAAATCTAACGTTAGACTTTCGCTATCTTGTTGATAATGTTTGAAATCTTCCTCATTTAAACGAATCGCCGCAAATTGAAAACTATGGCCGTCTAAACGCAAACGGGTTGCTTCTGGGTTTAAACGTTGATACTGGCTTTTAGCGGTTACCACGGTTTTTTCTGGATCTAATTGAAAATCCAAGAAAATATCCGTTACGGTAAAATCTGGCGAGCGATAATCTTTTCTATATTTAGCTTTTGTCTGCATATATGACACCTAGTATGCTTGTTGTTTTAAGAAGGTTATCCAATATGAAATCTTTTAAGATTAAGGTAGAAAAATTGTTGTTAGGATAAGATTTTTAGCCCAAAGTTGCAAGAAAAACAAACCGTTCTGCGATTACTTAATTTGCTTACCTCACTCATTTTTCACCAATCAGTCCTCTTGCTACCACCTTAGGCAATCGTTTGCTTACAAGGCTTAAGATATGCTATTCTAGTGCGGTTGTTTTTTGTTAATTTTTGTTGTGAATAGGAAAAACTATGCTAGACCAAAAACCAAGCCAAAATGCTGAAATTGCCATTGTAATGGGGTCAAAAAGTGATTGGGCGACAATGCAGGAAGCCGCACAAATTCTCACGGATCTCAATGTTCCCCATCATATTGAGATTGTTTCTGCACACCGCACACCAGATAAATTATTCCAATTTGCTGAAGATGCCGAAAAAAATGGCTATAAAGTGATTATTGCAGGTGCAGGTGGCGCAGCGCATTTACCAGGAATGATCGCAGCAAAAACCCTTGTGCCTGTGTTGGGTGTACCCGTGAAAAGTGCCACGTTAAATGGTGTGGATAGTCTTTATTCTATCGTGCAAATGCCAAAAGGCATTCCCGTTGGCACTTTAGCTATTGGTGCGGCCGGCGCGGCAAATGCGGGATTATTAGCTGCACAAATCTTAGCTCGTTTCAATCCTGAGCTTGCGGCACGTTTACAACAATTCCGCCAAAATCAAAGCCAAACCGTGTTAGATAATCCTGATCCGCGTGATTAATACACACCAAAGTGCGGTGAAAATTTTGTGAGTTTTTGATAAAAAATAGACTTAAATTGCACCGCACTTTTCCACTCTTAGATAGAGATAGAGCGTAGAATTTAAGTCTATCTTATCGATAATTTCTCAATTTCACTTTCGTGTTAGAGCTAATTTGCTTCCCTTTTAGCTTTCACCCCAGCGTTGGAATAAATCTTGTTCTAGCGCAATGCCAAATTGATCGCAAAGGCGGTTGATGCTTTGGTTGATAATATCATCAATGCTTTCAGGGCGATGATAAAAGGCGGGCATTAAGGGCATTATGGTGGCGCCAATTTCTGCGGCTTGGGTCATTAGGCGTAAATGGCCTAAATGTAGCGGTGTTTCGCGTACGCAAAGAAAAAGCGGCTTGCGCTCTTTTAAACATACGTCTGCGGCGCGGGTGATGAGATCATCGGTGTAACTGTGCGCAATGCCTGATAAGGTTTTGATTGAACAAGGCAGAATCACCATTCCCAAAGTGCGGTAAGATCCCGAAGAAATTGCGGCACCAATATCGCGCACATCATAGGTCTGATCCGCCAAGGCGCGCACTTGTTGAACGCTGTAATCCGTTTCTGCGCTTAGGGTTTGCTTAGCAGCGTTGCTGATAATTAAATGGGTTTCAAGATCAGGGACGTTTTTCAATACTTCCAATAAACGTATGGCATAAATCGCCCCTGAAGCGCCTGTGATGGCAATAATTAAACGTTGTTTGCTCATTAGCTCTCGTTGTGCATTTCAAGATTGGTTGCGTCTTTCTCACGCTTTTTCTTGGCACTATCATTGCGTAAATCAGCGATATGATCAAGATATTCTGGCGTAATGTCCCCTGTAACATATTTTCCAGTGAATACTGAGCAATCAAAATCTTTAATCGCAGGATTTTCTTGCTGAACAGATTGAGTAAGCGCATCAAGATCTTGGAAAATCAATTTATCCACGCCAATGAGTTTGGCAATTTCGTCCACTTCTCTTCCATAAGCAATGAGTTCGTGTTTTGTTGGCATATCAATGCCGTACACATTTGGATAACGAATTTCTGGTGCCGCTGAAGCAAAATAGATTTTTTTCGCCCCCGCCGCACGCGCCATATCCACAATTTGCTCTGAGGTGGTACCGCGTACAATGGAATCATCCACTAATAGCACATTTTTGCCTTTAAACTCAGATGAAATGGTATTCAGTTTGCGGCGTACTGCACTTACGCGCTGCGTTTGCCCCGGCATAATAAAGGTACGCCCTACATAGCGATTTTTCACAAAACCTTGACGATAAGGTTTGTTTAAAATATGGGCGATTTGTAAAGCAATATCATTGGAGGTTTCAGGCACAGGGATCACCACATCAATGTCTAAATCTGGCCATTCACGGGCAATTTTTTCGCCTAAATATTTACCCATATGCACACGTGCGGCATAGACAGAAACGCCATCAATATAGGAATCTGGACGAGCAAAATAAACATACTCAAAAATGCACGGCGTTAATTTTGGATTATCCGCACATTGTTGTGCATAAAATTGGCCATCAAAGGTGATATAAACTGCTTCACCTGGTTGAATATCGCGTACAAATTCAAAGCCAACTACATCAAGTGCGGTGCTTTCTGACGCAAAAATATATTCTGTTTTACCATTCTCTTCTCGCTTTCCTAACACCAAAGGGCGGATACCATTAGGATCGCGAAACGCCACCATTCCGTGTCCGATAATCATTGCCACGCAGGCATAAGCACCACGAATATCATTGTGTGTCGCTTTAATGGCGTGGAAAATGTCTTCAGGCGAAAGATGCTGGGTATAAATATGATCAAGATGATAAGCAAGAATATTGAGCAAAATCTCTGAATCAGAATTGGTATTAACGTGGCGGCGAGCGCGTTCGTATAAGGTCTTTTTCAGTTGTTCAGAGTTCGTTAAATTACCGTTATGAACAAGGCTTAAGCCATAAGGTGAGTTTACATAAAAAGGCTGCGCCTCAGAAACACTGGAACTGCCCGCAGTCGGATAACGAACGTGCCCAATGCCAGCATTGCCTTGCAAACGTAGCATATGTACTTGCTGGAAAACATCACTTACCAGCCCATTTGCCTTACGTAAACGGAAGCGATTTTCATCATCAATAGTGACAATTCCTGCCGCATCTTGCCCTCGGTGTTGAAGAACCGTTAAGGCATTATAAATTGCTTCATTGACAGGGCTTGTCCCCACTATACCGACAATACCACACATTCGTGTTATCCCCTATTGAGTTAATGTTGAGTTTAATAAACTGGAATTTTCCTGAATTTTTTGAAAGAACCATTCCACAATAAAGCCAAAGTGCGGGATTAATTTTGATTCTTTCCACACATCACTTTGACTAAAGTTAGTAAAGGTATCGACAAAGAATAAGAGTGCCGCAACAATCAATACCCCACGTAATAAGCCAAAACAGCCACCTAATACACGATCTGTGCCAGATAACCCGGTTTTATCTACCAGTTGGCTAATTAAATAATTCACAATTGCCCCAATGATTAAAGTGGCAATAAATAAGATGGCAATGGCTACGCCATTACGAATATAGCCTGATTCAATTTGAGTTAAAAAGTTGGCAACATAAGGATAAAAATGATTTGCGACCAAAAAAGCGACGACCCAGCTTGCAAGGGACATCACCTCACGCACGAAACCACGCAAAAGGCTGACAATAATAGAAAAAGCAATAATTCCGATAATAATAAAATCTAAATAATTGTTCACGAAAATAATCTCTACAATAGATAGGATATTTATGACCGCGCTATTCTAGCAAAAAACGAAAACGTTTGCGTAGCATTATTTGCAGTTTTTTATCCTAAAGGTTAAAAAGTGCCGTACTATATCACTCGCTTTTAGCGGGATCAACAAAGCACATATTAAGAGCATTATAAGGATTGCCAAACGTCTGCGGGCAATTTTTGTACCGCCTTTTTTAGTACGAACGCGAGATCTTGATAAGTCGGTTTCTCTGGCATCTTGACACCACTTCCGACTTTTTCTAACTGCTGACAAATTTGCAAAAATTGCACCGCACTTTGTTGAGGCAATGGTGTTTTCGCACGCTTGCCGAGCCAATAAAGCCCTTGCAAAGGTAAACACAAAGAAAAAAGTGCCGTTAATATTGTTGCCGCCAGTGCCACCATATCCCCTTTGGCATACATTTGTTGCCATACCAATGCAAACACTGCCAAAAATGGCATCAACTTTTGTGAAAACAGAGTGGCTTTAATTACGCGATTTTCGGGGAAAATCATTCCCAATTTAGGCATTAACGGCCAAGTGTCGAGATATTGTTGTCCTTGTTGAAGTGCGGTGAAAAATTTCATTGTTTTCCTTGTTATGCTGAACGGTAATCAATTTGGGCATTATAGCTCATTCTTTTCTTTTCCTTCTTCTTTACTTCAATTTTATTTTTTATAAAAAAATTTTAATTTTTAATCATTTTTTTGATAAATATCGTATTTTTTCTGCCTTGAGAATTTATTTTATTGAGTGAACAGTGTATCCTATGCAAGATCTAACGACTTTTATATGTCGCTCCGTTTAGGCTATTTTAGACGGATTCCTTTTAACTTAATTAAAGATAGGTTACTTATGTCTCAAAAATTAGTTCTCGTACTTAACTGCGGTAGTTCATCACTTAAATTTTCAATTTTAGATCCGGTAACGGGTGAAGAAAAATTATCTGGTTTAGCAGAAGCATTCCATTTACCTGATGCACGTATTAAGTGGAAATTACACGGTGAAAAAGGCAATGCCGAATTAGGTGCTGGTGCGGCACACAGTGAAGCGCTTGCATTTATTGTGAACAATATTTTCCCACTCGATCCATCATTAAAAGATGAAATTGTAGCAATTGGTCATCGTATTGTTCACGGTGGTGAAAAATTCACTTCTTCTGTTGTTATCAATGATGAAGTGATTCAAGGTATTAAAGATGCGATCCAATTTGCACCATTACACAACCCAGCTCACTTAATTGGTATTGAAGAAGCGTTCAAAATGTTCCCGCACTTAAAAGATAAAAACGTGGCGGTTTTTGATACAGCATTCCATACAACAATGCCTGAAGAAGCTTATCTTTATGCAATTCCTTATTCTTTATATAAAGAGCACGGTGTTCGCCGCTATGGGGCGCACGGTACAAGCCATTACTATGTAAGCCAGCAAGCCGCGGAGCGTTTAAATGTGCCAGCGGATCAAGTTAATGTGATCACTTGTCACTTAGGTAACGGTGCCTCTGTAGCTGCCGTTCGTCACGGTAAATGTATTGATACGTCAATGGGCTTAACCCCATTAGAAGGCTTAGTGATGGGGACGCGTTCTGGTGATTTAGATCCCGCAATCATTTTCTACCTACACGACAATCTAGGTATGAGTGTTGAAGAAATCAACACTCTATTAACCAAAAAATCAGGCTTATTAGGTTTAACAGAAGTAACTAGCGACTGTCGTTATGCCGAAGAAAACTATGATGCAGAAGCCGCAGCAAAACGTGCATTAGATGTATTCAGCTACCGTTTAGCAAAATATATCGGTTCATATATGGCGGTTATCGGTGAGCGTTTAGATGCTATCGTGTTTACGGGTGGTATTGGTGAAAACTCAGGACTTGTTCGTGAAAAAACCTTAGAGCATTTAAAACTCTTCGGCTATAAACTAGATAACGACAAAAACCTTGCAGCACGTTTTGGTAACGAAGGCGTGATCACCGCAGATAACACCCCTGTGGCAATGGTTATCCCAACAAACGAAGAATTAGTAATCGCACAAGATACTGCAAAACTTTGTAGCTAATTTTATAAACAGACTGCCGAATTATTCGGCAGTTTCTTTTTCATCATTTAACCTGAAGGTTTATTATGTCTCGCACAATTATTCTTATTCCTGTGAGTGCTGGCGTTGGTTTAACCAGTGTTAGCCTTGGTTTAATTCGTTCGCTTGAAGAAAAAGGCGCGAAAATTGGTTTTATGAAACCTATTTCACAACCAAATACTGGCGAAGATAAACTTGATCGCAGCACTTCTATCGTTCGTACTAGCACTTCTATTGAAACCGCTGAGCCATTTATGCTAAGCGTGGCGGAAAGCTTAATCGGACAAAATCAATCTGATGTTTTATTAGAGAAAATTGTTGAAAATCACCAACAATTAGCTAAAAACAATGAAATTATCATTGTTGAAGGTTTAATCCCAACGCGTAAACATAGCTATGCCAACAGCATTAACTATGAAATTGCCCAAGCGCTAGATGCAGAAATCATTTTGGTTGCTGCCCCTTCAACAGAAACGCCAGCGCAGCTGAAAGAACGTGTAGAAGCCGCTGCTTCACAATTTGGTGGTAAAAATAACAAAAACTTACTGGGTGTGGTTATCAACAAATTCAACGCACCAATTGATGAATCTGGCCGCACTCGTCCTGATTTAAGTGAGATTTTTGATGCTTATCAACATAGCCATAGCAACGTGGCTGAAGTGTACAAACTATTTGAAAAAAGCCCAATTAAAGTACTTGCTTGCATTCCTTGGAATGCAGAATTGATTGCAACCCGTGTTATTGATCTAGTAAAACATTTAGGTGCAGCAATTATCAATGAAGGCGATATTCAAACACGCCGTATTCGTAGCATTACTTTCTGTGCAAGAAGTTTACCAAATATGGTGGAACACTTCCGCAACGGTAGCTTACTTGTTACTTCGGCAGATCGCCCTGATGTATTGGTTGCTTCCGCACTAGCGGCAAGTAATGGTATTGAATTAGGTGGCCTTCTACTTACAGGTGGCTACAAAATCGATAATCAAATCAAGAAACTTTGCCAACCAACATTTGAAAGCTCAGGTTTACCAATTTTCCGTATTGAAGGCAACACTTGGCAGACCGCTCTTGCATTACAAAGCTTCAACCTTGAAGTGCCAGTCGATGATAAAGAACGTATTGAAAGCATTAAACAATACACGAGCCAACAATTTGATGCAGACTTTGTTAATTCAATCGTGGCAGAGTCTTCTCGCCAACGCCGCTTATCACCACCAGCGTTCCGTTTCCAATTAACCGAATTAGCACGCCAAGCGAAAAAACGCATTGTATTGCCTGAAGGGGACGAGCCGCGTACTATCAAAGCTGCTGCCCTTTGTGCAGAACGTGGTATTGCAGAATGTGTGCTTTTAGCTAACCCTGCTGATGTTCAACGTGTAGCAGAAGCACAGGGCGTACAATTAGGCAAAGGTATCACCATTATTGATCCAGCAAGCGTGCGTGAAAACTATGTGGCACGTTTAGTCGAACTGCGTAAAAACAAAGGTATGACCGAAGCGCTTGCCCGTGAGCAACTAGAAGACACCGTAGTACTTGGCACAATGATGTTAGAAGCCAACGAAGTTGATGGCTTGGTTTCAGGTGCGGTTCACACCACAGCGAACACCATTCGTCCACCAATGCAAATTATCAAGACTGCGCCGGGTAATTCGATTGTTTCTTCTATCTTCTTTATGCTACTGCCAGATCAAGTGCTGGTTTATGGAGACTGTGCGGTAAACCCGGATCCAAATGCCGAACAACTGGCTGAAATTGCTATTCAGTCTGCGGATTCCGCAAAAGCCTTTGGTATCGATCCAAAAGTGGCAATGATTTCCTACTCTACAGGCACATCAGGCAGTGGTGCAGACGTAGAAAAAGTGAAAGAAGCCACCCGCATCGCCCAAGAAAAACGCCCAGATCTTATCATTGACGGCCCATTACAATACGATGCGGCAATTATGGAAGATGTGGCACGTTCTAAAGCGCCAAACTCACCAGTTGCGGGTAAAGCCACCGTATTTGTATTCCCAGATCTAAATACAGGTAACACCACTTATAAAGCGGTACAACGCTCTGCGGATCTCGTTTCTATTGGTCCGATGCTACAAGGTATGCGTAAGCCAGTGAACGACCTTTCTCGCGGTGCATTAGTCGATGATATTGTGTACACCATTGCATTAACAGCAATCCAAGCAACGCAATAATCATATAACTTAGCACATAAAAATCGCCATTAAGTCAAAAGACATAATGGCGATTTTTTATTTTAAGCAATAATCAATGCGTCTTACTCGCTTTATAGCATTGCTTGCAACAACGAGGATAACCCACTTTGCCGTTTGGTTGGTTTTCTTACCGCACTTTTCCAGCTTTGTTCTGTGCTAAACACAGTAGCTTGGCTTTTGGCGCGCGTAATGCCAGTGTAAACCAATTCGCGGGATAAAATCGGGTTGGGTTCAGTGGGCAACACCATAAAAGCGTGATCAAATTCAGAACCTTGCGATTTATGTACGGTCATCACAAAAGCGGGTTCGTGGCTTGGAATACGGCTAGCTAATTCGCGTTTGCCATTTTCAAAATAAAAATGCCCGCGTGCGTTACCTTGCTCATTAACACTCAATAAATACAGCCCCACATCGCCATTATATAAGCCTACGTTGCTGTCATTTTGCGTGATCATAATAGGTTTGCCGAGATAATGCTCACGCGGTTGATTAAATTGCACTAAGCCTTTTGCACGCAAGCCTTCCGCAATCAGTTGATTGAGTTTCTCACTGCCCAACTCCCCTACGCGTAATGCAGTAAGATAACGCACTTTATTAAATGCGGTGAAAATTTGCTGAATTTTTTCTGAATCTAACGGCTGATTTTGCGCCGTAATTTGCTGAATTAAGGTTAAAAAATCAGCGTAATTTTGCACCGCACTTTTCACAATTAGGTTGGCACAATATTGCTGATACGCCACCGTATTCACGTCCATCTCTTGTGCAAATTGCATAAAATCCACTAAGGTTAAGGGTGAGTTTGTTACAACATCACTTTTCGCCAAATCCCCTGCTTGTAACAGCTGCCAGCTTTCTTCAGCTTTGCCTTGATTAATCAGTTTTGCGAGCTGACCAATGGCGGAATGTTCATCAAAACGATGGCTTTGGGTTAAATGGCAAAGATGATCGCGAATTGGATTTCCTTTCTCCATCGCTGGCAAATGTTGCCCTGTGGTTTGTTGTAAATAAGCCACAAAATCAGGGCTATATCCCTGCACAAGAAATTTGCCTAGCTCCGCCAAAATTGCCCCTGCCTCCACGGAAGCAAGCTGATCTTTATCGCCTAACAAAATCAATTTAGTTTGCGGTTTTAGAGCCTGTAACAATTTCGCCATTAGGGATAAATCAATCATTGAAGATTCGTCCACCACCAGCACATCAATAAGCAAAGGGTTTTGCTTATTATGACGTGGCATTTCTTCATAAAAACGCACGCCAAGCAAGCGGTGCAAGGTTTCAGGCTGGGTGGGAATGGCTGCAATTAAGCTTTCGGGCAAGGCTAGCTCTGCTTGCAGACGAGCTAAGGAATTGTCCATACTCTCTTTTAACCGCGCTGTAGCTTTACCTGTTGGTGCAACCAATTTTATACGCAAACCTTGCTGATACAACTCCTGCAAGGCAAGTAACAAGCGCGTTACGGTGGTGGTTTTACCTGTTCCCGGCCCACCACTGATTAAGGTGAAAGGCTGCTTCAGCGCCATTGCCACCGCAATTTCTTGCCAGTTAATTTGCCTTGGTTGTGGTGAAGCTGGAAAATATTTTTGCAAAATGCTGGCGATGGCTTGCGGATCAAAAGTGCGGTCAAAAATTGCTGAATTTTGCACCGCACTTTGCTGTTTTGTTCCCTGTTCGACACGTTTAATAGCATTAGCAAAATATTCCGCCACGCGATATTCATCTTGCCAAATGCGATAAAAATATAAAGCGTTAAACTGAAATACCAAAGGTGAAACCTTGCTTTTTGGATCAGTGGTAAACGCAATATGATCCTGCAATTCTGCAATCCATTGAGTAACGGGCAGAAAACCTATTTGTTCATTAATGCGGTTTGCGTATTCTCGTTCGCTGTAAGGCAACAAATTCTGTAGCAGATTTTCTTCAAGCAACAAACAGCTATGCCCCTGCAAATAAGAATAGTTGCACAACGCCGCCAATAAAATCGCTAAATTTTGTTGGTGTAAGGAATAGGATTTACCTTGTTGTTTTTCGGCGATCAGCCGTGCAAAATGGTAATCGGCCTCGCTAAACACGCCTTTTTCTTTCAGTTCTTTAATTAGCCCAAGCATTAAAACAATTCCTCCAAGGCTTGAATTAGCCGCCAATCTGGCTTATCAAAATAAATACCGTTTTGATCTTGTCCATTCATTCCACGCAAGAACGTATAAATCACGCCACCAAAATCTCGCTCATATTGATAATCTGGATCGCGGCTTTGTAAATAGCGGTGCAACGCCAAGGTGTAAAGCAAATATTGCCAGTCATAAAAACCGTTTTTCATCACTTCAGGCAACTGCGTAGGCTGATAATTTTCCATTTGATGACCAAGTAAATTTGATTTGTAATCCAACACATAATATTTTCCCTGATGACGAAACACGAGATCAATAAAACCGCGCAACATTCCTTGCAAACGCTCAAAAATCAGATTTTGCGAAGAATATGGGTGATAATCTTGCAAGGCTCGGTTAAACGCCGTAGCGTCAAAGGCCTTATTGAGTTTCAAATAAAATTGCATTTCTTTTAAGCAATCTTGTTGCTGAATTTGGGCAAGGGTTAAGCTTTCCCCAGACAATAATGGGCTGTGATAAATGGCGTGAAACCATTGTTGCAAGGTGGAAATCCACTGCTCATCAAGCTGTAACAGTTGGCATAATTTGGCAAGGTTTTGCTCATCAAGGGCGGATTGTGCGGTATTTTTTTCTAAATAACGGTGCAAAATCGTCCCCACGCGCACGCCGCTTGGCAAATCAAAAGGGCTATAGCCTTGCGGATAAGCATTTTCATTTTCTTGTGGTGGCGTATTTTCTTCGCTTAAATTTGCTGTTGGCGGCACATTGAAATCGTAATCCTTACCTTGATCAAAAACTGACGAAATTTGCCCCGCACTTTCATTTTCTGCCTGTAATTTCAATTTATTACGCTGATGCTTATGCACCATATCGGTGAAACTGGTTACTCCCCAATGATATTCAATGTTACCGTTAAATATAGCAGGGCTAAAGGTTTGATCGTGAGAAGTGGAAACCAAAGGCGCGCTTGCTTCAAGATCTTCAATGCTGTGAATGGCAACATTCTGCTCACCCACTTTTTGTTGTAAGGCTTGCAATAATGAGTTGGTGTCATAGGCTCCAGAGAATGTTATTTTTTCGCCTATCGCCCCTTGGCTTAGGGCATAAAGCAATCCATTCCATTTTTTCTCAAAGGATTGCGGCAGACAACACGCCACTTGGTATTTGGCTCGGGTGAGCGCCACATAAAGCAAGCGCATTTCCTCTGCCAAATTTTCTTTCAAAACCAGCACCGACTGCTGATTTTCCATATCCCACAACACTTGATCTTGTTCTACCGCATAATAGGTGGTGATGGTATCTTTGACGCCTTTCGCAGGGGCGGCAATAAAGGGCAGCCATACCAAATCGTAAGCCAAGCCTTTTGATTTGTGAATCGTCACGATTTTCACTAAATCTCGTTCGCTTTCTAAACGAATGCTTTCTTGCATTCGATCTGTGCCTTGTATTTGCTTTTCAAACCAACGCAATAAGGCGGCTTCGCTTTCATTTAAACGGCTGGCTTGCTGCAAAAGCTCTGCCAAGTGTAAGAAGTCGGTTAAAATACGCTCCCCTTGGCTACGCACAAGCAAGCGTTGAGTGAGTGGATTTTCTTCATTTAACAATAATTGGTGCAACATCACCAAAATGCCTTTTTGTTGCCAGCTTTTTTGATAGGCAAAAAAAGCTTCCACCCAGTGTTCCCACAGATTTTCATCTTGCTTGATTTGATAAATTTCCGCACTGGTTAAGCCAAATAACCGGGTGGCAATGGCATTGAGAATGTGGCGCTCATTCAATGGGTTTAAACAAGCCTGCAAAATTAACGCCAATTCCTGCGCGGTTTCGCTGTCAAACACATTGCTTTTATCCGACAAATACACCGAAGCAATGCCTAAATTTTGCAAGGCAGTTTTAACGCTCAGCGCTTCTTTCCAACTGCGCACTAACACCGCGATATTTTTGGCTTGCAATGGCTCATCACCAAATTTTGCGTGATTTTGCACCGCACTTTTTAACCATTGTTGAATGGAAATGGCACAGGTTTCGGCAAATTGCTCTTGATTATACGCATCGCCTAAATAGCAACTTAAAGCGGGCTGATCTTGTCCGTTAAGGTTAAAGTGCGGTAGATTTTTCCCGGCTTTTACAGGATCAAACGGAATTTCATCAAATAAAAATGGCGCAGGCTGTTCAAAATCAAAAATCCCATTAACACATTGAATTAATGCGGCGGTGGAACGCCAGTTTTCTTTCAGTGTAAAACGCTGATTGGCTTGTTGCGAAGCCTTAAAATAAGTAAAAATATCTGCGCCACGGAATTTATAAATGGATTGCTTTGGATCACCAATCATTATAAAGCCTGATTGTGGTGTTTGATTTTCAATATAAATTTTAGAGAAAATTTGATACTGTTGAGCATCCGTATCCTGAAACTCATCAATCATTGCAAAGGGATATTGATTGCGAATCAGCGCGGCTAATTCTTGCCCATTCTCGCCACATAAGCCTTCTCGCACTAAACGCAACAAATCATCAAAGCTTTTTTGCGTGTGATGATTTTTGTAATCAAATAATTTTTGTCGAATAGTTTGAATGGAATGGTAAAGCACAATGGGCAAGAAAAGTGCCTTTTCTTCTGATTGGTTTAATAACCTTTCTGCTTGGTCGAAAATATGATGTTCAAGCGGCTCTTTACCTTTTTTTGTATTTTCTTTAATTTTGCTTGCGATGAAATGGGTTAATAATTCTTTATATTTACCATTTTTATCCTTAGGTAAATCAATATCACTAGGATCTAATGCCCATTTACGCATTTTTTCAAAGCGACCTTTTGTATGGTGTCCATCTTTTTGATTTTGTGCCAAAAGCTCCAATAATTCTTGCTCATTCGCCAACCACTCTTGCTTAAACTCATCAATATCCTTATAGCGAGCCAATAAATGTTGTTGGAGAAATTCATCAAGAGAAAGTTCAAGCAGACTTGGATCAGAAAGTGCCACATCAAAGGCTTCTTTGTCTAAATAATCCTTAATTTTTTTCAGTAATTCCTGCGGCGATTTTAAGTTTTCATAAACCCATTTCGCCACGATGACAGGCTGATGATAAAAGGTTTCACGCCAAAATTCATTGGTTAAGCGTGCGAGCAAATCACTTTCATCAGTAACCAACTCTAAATTAAAATGCACGCCCGAATTAAAGGCATATTGCATTAGCATACGGCGACAAAAACTGTGGATCGTGTAAATCGCGGCGGTATCCATACTCTGCTCCGCCCAGTTAAGGCGTTGAATCGCCAAAGGAATATCCGGCAAACTTTGTACAAGCTCGCCAAGCAAAGGATCGCCACCTTGGCTAAACACGTCCAAATCCTGTGTTGTTTGATATTGCAAAAGCAGCTGTTTGCTATGGTAAATCCTTGCACGAATACGCTCGCGCAGCTCTTGCGTTGCCATTTCAGTAAAGGTTACCACGAGAATTTTATCCACCGATAGCGGCTGGCTAAAACAGTTCTCCCCTGCTTGTAACAGCAAGCGAATATACAAGGACGCCATAGTATAGGTTTTGCCCGTTCCCGCGGACGCTTCGATCAGGCTAACGCCCTGCAACGGCATTGTGGCTGGATTGAGTGTTTGCGTTTTTGTCGTCATCATAAATTAAAAATTCAGTACCTTATCTGCTGCCATTGTCCAATCTGCAAGCTCAACTAATGTACCAATTTCCACCCCATCAGCAAGCGGTGCATTGTGAATGCCACGGGCATTGGCACAGGTTTTGCATAATTTAATGGTCGCCCCTTGTGCGGTGAGAATTTCGATCATTTGTTGTAAATGATAGCCCTCCGCTGGCTGTTGTTGAGCTAAGCCACCCACCACGGCATCAGACATAAAAAATAAGCGTAATTGCACCGCACTTTTATGTTGCTCTTGTAACTGCAAGGCAAGGCGTAAAGCGCTGAAAAAATGTTCATCGCCATAAGGGGAAGAATGCACGATAAATAAGATGTTTTGCATAAGGAACTCCTATGAAAATTGTAGATACAAAAAAGTGGGCAAATCGCCCACTTAGTTTATCAAATTTGTTTTAGCCAACCCAAACGAATTTGGCAATAAAGAGTAAGGATACCACCCAAACTGGTGCGTTGACTTCTTTCCAGCGTCCTGTGCAAACTTTCATCACACAGTAGCTAATAAAGCCAAAGGCAATGCCTTCCGTAATGGAATAAGTGAACGGCATCATTGCTGCGGTGATAAAGGCTGGTGTGGCTTCGGTTAAGTCTTCCCATTGAACACGAATTAAGCTTGAAGCCATTAAAATCCCCACATAAACCAACGCCCCTGCGGTGGCATAAGGTGGCACAACGCTCGCTAATGGTGAGAAGAAAATAGTTAATAAGAACAACACACCAACCACAACTGCCGTCATTCCCGTGCGTCCGCCTACGGAAACACCAGCGCCACTTTCAATGTAGGTACTGATTGCAGAGGTGCCGATATACGATCCCGCCACGGCGCTCACGCTATCCACATAAAGGGCTTGTTTCATTTTCGGGAAACGTCCTTTCTCATCGCTGATCCCTGCTTTGTCTGTTACCCCCAACAAAGTGCCTGAAGAATCGAATAAATTCACCAATAAGAAAGAGAAAATAATGCCAAGCAATGCGGTATCTAATGCGCCCATAATATCCACTTTGCCCACCACTGGCGCAAGGCTTGGTGGCATAGAAATCACCCCGTGGAACACCACGCTGTCATCAAATAACAACGCAAGCGTGGTCACCACCGCAATTGAAATCAGTACGCCAGAATAAATTTTGCGCGCAGCAAGCACCACAATAATGAAAAAGCCTAAAATCCCCATTAAGACTTGCGGATTATGCAACTCACCCAGCGCCACTAAAGTTGCAGGATTTGCCACCACTAAGCCCATATTTTTAAAGCCAATGAGCGAGATAAAAAAGCCAATCCCCGCCCCAATGCCAACACGCAAACTCAAAGGAATGGACGCCATTAACCAATAGCGAATTTGGAATAACGTTAGCACGAATAATCCCACTGAACCCCAGAAAATTGTACCCATTCCCACTTCCCAAGAATAGCCCAATTTTCCCACTACCACATAGGCGAAAAAGGCGTTCAAACCCATCGCAGGCGCAAGGGCAATAGGCAAATTACTGAACAAGCCCATCGCGATCGTACCAAATGCCGCGATCAAACAGGTGGTAACAAACACCACTTGTTTATCCATTCCCGCATCACCAAGCACTGAAGGATTAACAAAAACAATATAAACCATCGTAAAAAAGGTGGTAATCCCTGCGATGATTTCTGTTTTTGCCGTGGTATTTTTTTGATTTAATTTAAAAAGTTTTTGTAGAAAAGACTGATTTTCCATTTTTTAATCCAGATTAGTTGATAAAAAAGATGAAAAACGCAACTTAAAGAAGGGTGTTTTTCCTGCCAATTCTAGCAGAAAGCAAACGATTTCGCGATAGGTTTTTTAGCAAAAAAATTGCACGATAAAACCAATTTTAGTCTTAATATCACAATAGAATTATAAAATCTCTATAAAAATCACCGCACTTTCTTGTAGAATAGAATGCAATTCTTGGTTGAAAAAGGACAATTTATGTTAAGTATTGAACAAGCTTTGAGTGAAATGTTGGCACAGCTGCCTGCGCCGCAGCAAATGGAAACTTTGCCGCTTTCGCAAGCCAGCCAGCGTATTTGTGCGGCGGATATTATCTCCCCGATAAACGTGCCATCTTTTGATAATTCTGCGATGGACGGTTATGCGGTGCGTCTTGCGGATCTTGCCCAATCACGCACACTCAGCGTGGCAGGCAAAGCTTTTGCCGGCAATCCTTTTAATGGCGAATGGTTGCCACAAAGTGCGGTGCGAATTATGACTGGTGCGATGATCCCAGCTGGCGCGGACGCGGTGGTGATGCAAGAAAATGTGCAACTTAACGAAGACGGCACAGTTACTTTCAACGAAATGCCAAAATTAGGGCAAAATATCCGCCGTGCGGGGGAAGATGTGAAACAAGGGGACGTGGTGCTAAAAACGGGTGAAAAACTCACCGCACTTTCCTTACCATTGCTTGCTTCCTTAGGCATTGCGGAAGTGCCTGTATTTCCGCGTTTGAAAGTGGCGATTTTATCCACTGGCGATGAATTAGTTCCTGTTGGCGAGCCATTGAGCAGCGGTAAAATTTACGATACTAATCGCTTTACCGTGAAATTATTACTAGAAAAATTGCCTTGCGAAATTTTAGACTTCGGCATTCTGCCTGATGATGAAGTCTTATTTGAAAAAGCCTTTTTGCAAGCACAAGAACAAGCGGATTTAGTGATCACCAGCGGTGGCGTGTCAGTGGGGGAAGCGGATTTCACCAAGACGATTTTAGAAAAACTGGGGACGGTTAATTTCTGGAAAATTGCAATGAAACCGGGGAAACCTTTTGCGTTTGGTCAATTAGAAAAGGCGTGGTTCTGCGGCTTGCCGGGCAATCCTGTTTCCGCCTTGGTTACTTTTTATCAGCTTGTGCAGCCTGCCATTGCCAAGCTCAGTGGTTACAGCCAATGGCAAGCGCCACAACAGCTTAAGGCAATCGCAAGTGAAAATCTGAAAAAAGGCGTGGGTCGCAAAGATTTCCAACGTGGTTTTTATTGGGTCAATACACAAGGACAACTTGAAGTGAGAGCTGTGGGTTTCCAAGGTTCTCATTTGTTTAGTGCTTTCATTGAAAGCAACTGTTTTATTGTATTAGAAGCAGAACGTGGCAACGTGCAAGCGGGTGAAATGGTGACCATTGAACCTTTCAATGAATTATTGGGTTAATGAATTATTAGGCTGATTATGATCGAACTCACTGCTGAAGAAGAACTGCGTTACAATCGCCAAATTGTGCTGAAAGCCATTGATTTTGACGGGCAAGAAACGCTGAAAGACAGCACAATGCTGATAATGGGCTTGGGCGGTTTAGGCTGTGCGGCGAGCCAATATTTAGCCGTGGCAGGCGTTGGCAAATTGATTTTAGTGGATTTTGATACCGTTTCTTTATCTAACTTACAGCGCCAAGTGTTGCACGATGATAGCCGTCTTACAATGCCCAAAGTGGAATCCGCCAAGCTCAGTTTACAGCGTTTAAATCCGCACGTTAAGCTGGAAACCATCAATCAACAATTAGATGATGATGCCCTACTCGCATTATTGCAAGGCGTTGATGTAGTGCTAGATTGTACCGATAATGTGGAAACGCGCAATCAGCTAGATCGTTGTTGTGAACAACGCAAAACGCCACTGATTTCTGGAGCGGCAATCCGTATGGAAGGGCAAATTTCTGTGTTCACTTATGAAGAAAATACGCCCACTTACCGCCAACTTAGCCAGCTTTTTGGCAATGCGCCATTAAGCTGTGTGGAAACAGGCGTGCTTGCGCCAATGGTAGGCATTGTCGGCTCAATGCAAGCCCTTGAAGCGATCAAAGTGCGGTTGAAAATAGGTGAGAATTTATGTGGGCGGTTATTGCTCATTGATGGCTTCACAATGAAGATTCGGGAAATTAAAATCCCCGTTTAGCCTAAATCAGCGAAATAAAGCGGCATTAATTGCCGCTTATTTTTTCTCTTTTTTCTGTCATTTTTTCCCTATCGCTTCGTTTGTTCGAGCTTAGACGATTTCTTAAGATGAACGCGCTAAAATTAACACGCGCGTGAAAAGCTGTTTAAACAAACGCGGAATAGACGCAACCCCACGCAGTTTTATCTCATTGGATAATGCCACCGCAAGATCGGGCTTTGATGTGCGTTGTATAGCACGTTGAATGATGCGATGAACTAAATATTTCTGTGAATGATCTTGCCAACGTGCTAATCGAATAAAAGTTTGTTCAAAACCAGCATAATAGAAAAAATGCTCAATGTCTTTTTTCGGCAAATAAGTGAGCCGCATTGCTGGCTGTTCCTTATCATTGAGCAGACTTTTCGCCGTTGCAGAATATTTTTTGCCAGCTTCATCGCCATCAGTCAGCACATACCACTCAATCCCCATCGCTTTGGCATAATGAATCAAAGGGCGCAAGCCACACTGAGCAAATTCCACGATCCTGATGCCTTCCATCGCAAGATCAATACCAAGCAATTCTGCCAATTCAGTTAAAATCCAAACTTCCGTTTCGCCCTCCACCAACAGCCACATTCGAGAAAATAATGCAAGGCTACGGTTATGCCGAATATGAAAGCTCAAACGGCGTAATTCTTCTTTATTTAATTGATGTGCAAGCTGAAAGGCTTGAGTGCGCTCTGCATTTCTTACTAAACGGCAAATGGACTGTAAAGGGATTTGTGAAAGCAATTCTACGGAATTTGTGGTGGTGATACGTTGGATCGGCAAATAACTGACCAGCTCCCAAATAATCGCCACCATTCTTGGGTGCAGGCGAGCATCGGGATCTTCAAATAAAATAATCGGCCGCAAGCTGTGAAAATCGCGTAATTCATCGGCAGAAACAAATAATTGGGTTAATTGTTGCAATAAAATATGGCGCAATGAATGATGCTGTTTTTCACGCAATTTTAGGCAAAGAGATTTCACATCGTTCCAAAGTGCGGTGGTATCTTGCATTAATTCTGTTGCCATCGCACGATTGAGAAAATAATGTTGCAGCAAGTGCAGTGTGGATTGAATTTCACGATTGACTTTCGGATCGTCTAACAAGGGCAACGCTGAAAAATGTTGATGCTTGGCTGATGAATTCAACCTTGCATCACGAAAACGGTAAACAGGGTGCTGTGCAATTAACGCCATTGCCACTTGCTCAGGATTTTCCAGCTTAATCACATTCCCTTCGCCATCTAAAAAATGATAGGTGGTGATAATCTCTACCCCTTGCATTTCCCCTGTAATCTGAAAATAAATTTTGGCATAGGGTTCATCATCAAAAATAGCCAATTGGTTATAAGGAAAATGCGTTAAGGATTTAGCTTCACGATGAACACTAAAGGTAAAGAAAAGGGTGATTTCTTTCGCCGTAAACGCATTATTTTCGTCCTGATAAAAATCCGTTGCTTGGAATTGATAAAGGCGCTTCTCATCATTAAAAATTAAACTCAACGCCGCCAATAAACTGGATTTCCCCCACGCATTTTCACCAATCAACACCATATTCGGTTGTAAGGTAAATGAAAGACGGTTTATGCCACGAAATCCTACAATATCTAATTGACGCAAATACATCACCGCTCCTTATAACCCTTTAAATAGTTTTATATGTATAAGATTAGCTTTACTCTTCTATATATTAACGAATTAAATCGATATTAAATCTTTTCGAGAATTCATCTTCATCTAGGATCTCTACTGCACCTGCACCAATAAATAACCATTTTAATGTTCCTGATGAAAAAGGATCATCCAATACTCTAGTTGTAAAAAATAAATAATTATTTCCATCTTCTTCATCTATTACCGTAGCTCCCCACCAAAACCAACTCCTATCTATTGGCTCCATCAAGAAAATCCAATTTTCAAAAGTCCATCTATTATCCTCAGATTTTTTAGATACTATCTTATGAAAAAAATTAGACCACCATTTTTTAGCTGATTTTCTTTCTTCTTTTTTGAAATTTTTTAAAAAATTCTTAGGAAGAATCTCATGCCATTTTGGATTGCTAGGCCAAGTTTTAGCTGTATATTGCTCATTAATAGCTAATAAAACGTTTTTAGCTAACCCTAACACTTCTGCAGCATTACCATTACACCTAATTAGGAAATTAGCTCCCATTCCATCATTTTCTCTATATTCTGGAAAAGCGGAATTTTTCAATCTTTCTCTTTCCATAATAATCATTTGATAAAAATTATTATTCATTTCCATTTTTTCCACTTCCTTCAATAACATTAGATTTTAATTGATTGATTTGCTCTTTTCTTAACCCATACTGATATTTTGCTTTTTAGGATGTCTGGGGCCTTAGTTCATTTGGTATTTTCAGTTCACTTGCGTAAAATAGCACAATAATTTCATCATTTTAAGGAAAAAACTGTGTTTGAAGGGTTACTCATCGTCCTTGGCCCAATGTGTTTGGGGTATTTTTTTAAGACAAAAAACACCGCACTTTTGCAGCGTATAAATCAAATTGTAATGCTGCTGCTCTATGTGATTTTATTCGTTATGGGCGTATCTTTAGGGCATTTGGACGATCTTGCTAACACTTTACCGTTAATTGGTATTTCTGCTTTCACTTTTGCTTTAATCATTCAAGGCTGCAATATTCTCGGCTTAATACTGTATGACAAACTACGCCCACAGCCACTTAAACATTTAGGCAAAGATTTACCTTCTCGTGGGCGATTATTATTAGACAGCGCCAAACTTTGCTCAATGGTGTTGATCGGTTTTGTGATGGGTATTTTAACCAAAGAATGGCTTGCTTTTCCTTTTAGTACAAGCACTTATGCCTTAGTGCTGCTGATCTTTTTTGTCGGCATTCAGCTGCGTAATAACGGCATTGCGTTGCGTGAAGTCATCTTCAATAAGCGTGGGCTTTATACAGGTCTGGTTTTTATACTTACTTCATTATTAGGTGGGATTATTTCCGCTTATGTGCTGAATTTACCTGTTACACAAGGCCTAGCCATTGCTTCGGGCTTTGGTTGGTATTCCCTTTCTAGCGTGGTGATTAATGATGCTTGGGGGCCTGTTTTTGGTAGCATTGCGTTTTTTAACGATCTTTCACGGGAAATTGTCAGCTTATTCATTATTCCCTTTTTTATGTTTAATTATCGCTCTACCGCCGTTGGAATGGCAGGCGCCACTGCATTAGATTGCACCTTGCCAATTATTCAACGTTCTGGTGGCATTGAAGTTGTGCCGCTGGCCATTAGTTTTGGCTTTGTAACCAATATCGTGCCACCTATTTTACTGGTATTTTTCTCCAGCATTCCCCTTGCTTAAACGTTCATTTTCAGCCTGTATGCTGTGATACAGGCTGAAAAATTCATCAAATTTCCACCGCACTTTACTTATTACCATTTGGCAATAAGAACGATTCTCTCAAATAGAATAATTATTATTAAAATTCCCTTTAAAAATTAATAACTTACAAATATTTTTAGTTGCAAAAAAGAAAAAACTGGTTAAACTATGCCCACTATATTTTATTGACCATTAAGGAAAGGAGTGGCTATGTTACAAGACGCGATTATTAAAAAACTAAACGAACAAATTAATTTGGAATTTTATTCTTCCAATGTGTATTTACAAATGAGTGCTTGGTGCTCAGCAAACGGCTATGAAGGTGCCGCAGCCTTTTTGCTCCGCCACGCAGATGAAGAAATGATGCATATGCAAAAATTATTCACCTATGTAAATGAAACCACAGGTATGCCATTATTAGGCAAAATTGAAGCGCCTAAAAATGATTACAAATCCTTGAAAGAAGTGTTTGAAATCACCCTTGAACACGAAAAATTTGTTACCGCAAAAATCAATGAATTGGTAGAAGTTACCTTTGAACACAAAGACTACTCTACCTTCAATTTCTTACAATGGTATGTGGCAGAACAGCACGAAGAAGAAAAATTGTTCAGCAGCATTATTGATAAATTCAATTTAGTGGGCGAGGACGGACGTTCCCTTTACTACATTGACCGCGATTTAGCCACATTAGAATAATCAGAATAAAGGAGAGAAAAATGTTATCAAACAACGTAATTAAATTATTAAACGATCAAATGAATTTGGAATTTTATTCCTCAAACTTATATTTACAAATGAGCGCTTGGTGCGAACAGCAAGGCTTTGAAGGAGCTGCTCAATTTTTATCTGCTCACGCTGCAGAAGAAATGCAACATATGCGTAAATTGTTTACCTATTTAACTGAAACAGGCGCATTGCCAATCATTAGCGAAATTGAAGCACCACCGCACGAATTTAGTTCATTAAAACAAGTGATTGAAACCACTTATCAACACGAAAAGCTGATCACCAGCAAAATCAATGAATTAGTCGGCAGAACCTTTGAAGAAAAAGACTTCTCAGCCTTCAATTTCTTACAATGGTATGTGGCAGAACAACACGAAGAAGAAAAATTATTCAGCGGCATTTTAGATAAACTAAATCTTCTTGGCGATGACGGCAAAGGGTTATTCTTAGTGGATAAAGACCTTGCAAAACTTGCTGTGAATCACGGTTAGTTGTTTAGCCTATCTTCATTCTAATTTTATTTAGAAAGCGCTCATCTTAACGTGTTTAAAAATGATGAGTGCTTTTTTATTTATATCGAGAATAAGACATAAAAAATCTGCCTTTTAATCAGTAAGATATACTCTAACTGTTAAAGGCAGATATTATCCTTTCCTAAAACGCAATAAAATTATTGCGTTACATTACGGCGTGCTAGTACGGCATCGGATAGAGCTTGTAGTACGGCTTCAGAATCTTCCCAGCCGATACAAGCATCAGTGATACTTTGTCCGTAAACTAATTCCTTGCCTTCTACCAGATCTTGTCTGCCTTCCACTAAGTGGCTTTCGATCATTACACCGAAGATTTGGTTTGAACCCTGTGCAATTTGCTGGCAAACATCTGCGCAAACTTCTAATTGTTTTTTGAATTGCTTATTACTGTTTGCGTGGCTGAAATCCACCATAACGTGCGGAATTCGACCGCTCTTTTCAATGCTTTCGCAAACTTCATTAACATCTTTTGCGCTGTAATTTGGCCCGTTATTGCCGCCACGCAAAATAATGTGGCAATCTGCATTTCCTTTGGTCGAAACGATTGCAGAATGGCCAAATTTGGTTACAGAAAGGAAATAATGTGGTGCTTCTGCCGCGCCAATGGCATCAAGGGCAATGCGTACACCACCATTGGTGGCATTTTTAAAGCCTACGGCACAAGACAAGCCTGAAGCTAACTCACGGTGAACTTGCGATTCTGTGGTTCTTGCCCCAATTGCGCCCCAGCTCATAAAATCTGCCACATATTGTGGTGTGATCATATCCAAAAATTCGCCTGCAGTTGGCACCTCTAAATTATTAATATCTAATAATAATTTTCGCGCGATGCGTAAACCGTCATTGAGTGCATAGCTGTTGTTTAGGTAAGGATCGTTGATTAACCCTTTCCAACCTACGGTTGTACGCGGTTTTTCAAAATAAACACGCATAATAATTTCTAAGCTGTCTTGATATTTCTCACGCATTGCTTTGATGCGTTGTGCATATTCCAAAGCCGATTTTGGATCGTGAATGGAGCAAGGCCCAATCACGACAAGTAAACGATCATCTTTGCGATGAATAATATTGTGTGCTTGTTGGCGAGCTTTTTTTACGGTGTTGATCGCCACTTCGCTTGCTGGATATTTTTCAATTAACGCAATGGGTGGTAGCACCTGCTCTACTTTGCCGATTCGGGTGTCATCGTTAGCAATATAAATGTCATTTTTGCTTTTTGTCATACATCACTCTCTTACATCTTGGTTTGTATTTTATAATTACTTGCTTATCCGCATTGCGAATACTTAATTGTGTGTCAATGTAACATGCATTTTTGTACTAGTAAACTAGTTTAAAAACATTATTAATAAATTTTTAATGACTGCTTAAAACTTGCGCAGGTTGCAATTTTGCCGCGCGACTTGCTGGATATAAACTAGCGATCAAACTTAGCACTAAGGCCACCACAAAGACCACCGCAATATCTTGCCAATGAAGTTCACTCGGCAAAAAGTCCACGAAATACACGCCGTCTGAAAGCAGTTTTCTGCCAATTAAAAATTCAATGCTTTTAATTAATTGGGTGAGATTTAATGCCGTTACGCAGCCTAACAGCAGCCCGATGACACAGCCTTTCATTCCAGCTTGTAAGCCATACCAAATAAAAATTCGCTTAATAAAGCCATCATTTGCGCCAAGGGTACGCATAATAGCAATATCGCCTTGCTTGTCTTTCACCGCCATAATCAAAGTTGAAATAATATTAAAGCACGCCACGCCAATCACTAGCACCATTGCTAAATACATCACCGTGCGAATAAGCTGAATGTCGCGGTACATATAGCCAAATTTACTAATCCAATTTTGCGCGGACAAAAATTGTGGATATTGTTGCAAGGTTGGGTAATCCAGTTGTTGCACGGCGAAAGGGTGCTGCACTTTCAGTTCAACACCTGTGGCCTCATCGGCGGAATAATCCAAGAATTGCTGCGCTGTTGCAAGGGGAATTAAGGCATAACTGTGATCGAGCTGGCCATCAAGGCGCAAAATGCCTGTAATTTGCATACGCTCACGCATTGGCTGGGTAAAATTATTGGTGCCGTCTGATTGAGAAATCAACAATGTTACCCAATCCCCTTCTTGCACCGCTAATTCGCGCGCAATGCCAGAACCTAAGACTAATCCGCCTTCACGAGAGAAATTTTGCCAGCCATCACCTAATACAAATTGCCCTAAGGCACTCACTTGATCTTGCTTGTCTGCTTCAATACCTTTCACTTGCACCACTTTTAACTTCGTGCCATTTTCTACCAACGCGGTAAAGCTGACAAAAGGGGAACTCGCCAACACACTAGGATCTTGTTTTAAAAGTGCGGTTAAATTTTGCCAATTTTTTATTGGCGTACTCTCGCCCTGTTCAGAATAAGCAGAAATTTCAACGTGCGGCACAACCGCTAAAATGCGTTTATTTAGCTCACGTTCAAAGCCGTTCATCGCACTTAGCCCCACGATCAATACCATTACCCCAAGAGCGATGCCAAGGGTCGAAAACATTGAAATCAGCGAAACCAAACGATTTTTCTGCTTACCACGCTGATAACGCCAGCTAATAAAAAAGGGTGCGTTCATCTAGCTTTCTCCACGCAAGATACCATCTTGCATCACCATTCGGCGAGAAAGTTTCTCCGCCAACTGTAAATCGTGCGTAACCAATAAAAAGGCAATTTTTTGCTCTTGGTTTAATTTCAAAATAAGCTCAAAAATGCTTTCTGTGGTTTTGCGATCTAAATTCCCTGTGGGTTCATCAGCTAGCACTAAAGCAGGATTATTCACTAAAGCACGGGCTATAGCGACACGCTGACGCTCACCGCCAGACAACGCAGAAGGACGATGCTTAATGCGATGTGCTAAGCCCACCGCCTGCAACATTTTTTCGGCACGGTCTTGCGCTTCACTACGATTTTGCTTACCAATCAACATCGGCATCATCACGTTTTCTAGCGCGCTAAAATCTGCCATTAAATGATGAAATTGATAGACAAACCCCATATATTGATTGCGCAATTTCGCTAATTCATCAGCGCTTGCCTTTTGCAAAGATTTCCCTTTAATGAACACTTCACCGCTGGTTGGCTGATCTAAGCCGCCTAGGGTATGCAATAAGGTACTTTTGCCCGAACCTGAACTGCCCACAATCGCCACCAATTCGCCTTCTTCCATTGAGAAAGTAACGTCTTTTAGCACCTGTGTTTGGTTTTCCCCTTCTTGGTAAACTTTGGTTAAATTTTGGCAGCTGAGTAAAATTTGCTTCTCTGTCATTCTTTTCTCGTTATTTTTCTGTTTCGCTTTATGGTAAAAAATTTCGTAAAAAAGCACCGCACTTTGTTACGCATTATTCATAGCGCAAGGCTTCTGCTGGCTCAATTTGTGCCGCGCGGTACGCGGGATAAATCGTTGAACATAAAGAAAATAATAAGGACACCGCGACAATCATCACAATCTGCGAAAGATTTAATTCTGTCGGTAAACGAATATTTTCTGCACTAAACCACGCCATAATAGAATCTAAATTTAATGTGGTTAGCACGCCAAGCAGTGTGCCGATCAAAGTTCCACTAATGCCTACTAATAGCCCCTGCCAAATAAACAGGCTGCGCACTTGCGATTTATTCAGCCCTTGGGTTTGCAAAATGGCAATTTCCCCTTGCTTATCCACCACCATTAAGCTGAGCGACGTGATAATATTTGAAATGGCGACCACAATAATCAGGCTAATCAATAAGCCCATCATATTTTTTTCCATTTTTACCGCTTGGAAAAATTCCCCTTTTTGGCTACGCCAATCGGTTATCTGCCATTCATCGGCACTGAAATAGTTAGGAAGTTCGGTAATATCAAAAGGATCGCGTAAAAATAAGCGATAACCTTGCATTTGCTGTGGGCCAATACGCATCAATCTGCCAATATCGGAAAGATTGGCAAACACGGCGTTGCTGTCATTTTGCCCCGAAGCAAAATAAATATCGCTAATGGTAAATAAGCGTTGCACAGGCACACGACCAAAGGGCGTATATTGACTATTTTCCGTGATCATTAAACGGACTTTATCGCCAATTTGTAAATGTAATTTTTGCGCTAATTGCGATCCCATTATCAATTTAAATTCGCCTGCGGGCAATAATTGCTCAAAAGATTGGGGTTGAAAATGGCCCAATAAGGGATCGTCAGAAAAATGTTGAATACCTATCACTTGCCCAGCACTCACGCCTTGTGGTGCTTGTAAAATCACATTCGTGGTGTTAATCGGAATGGCGCGCTGCACAAAAGCTGGCATTGTCGGTGTTGGCACTTCACGGGATAAATGGCCTGACTTTGGCATAATTATGGCGTGGGGAATGGTGGAAAGCACTTGTTTTTTTTGTTGATTTTCCAAACCATTCATTACCGAAAGCACGATGATTAACGCCATAATACCCAGCACAATCCCCATCATCGCAAGGTTGGTAACTAATCGCCCAAAACGATCCGCACTTTTCGCTCGCCAATAACGCAGGGCAATAAATAAAGAAATCGGTAAATTCATCATTATTATTTAAGGGTTGAAATAACAAATTTCCCCTGCATAACAGGGGAAATTTCGTTCGATAATAAATTTATTTGCCCGTTGCGACAAATTCTTCCATATTTTGTGTTACTTTTTTCACCAAAATTTCCACCGCACCATCAGATGCCCAAGCAACGTGTGGGGTGATGATTAAATTTGGTAAACGCGTTGCCGCTTGGATAAGTGGGTTATCTTTCTCAGGCGGCTCTTTCACTAACACATCTAAAGCCGCGGCGGCGATTGTGCCATTTTCTAACGCTTCTGCTAAGGCTTTTTCATCTACTAAAGGCCCGCGTCCTGTGTTGATTAAATATGCCGTTGGCTTCATTAATTTTAATGTTTCTGCATTGATCAAATTGGTGGTTTCAGAGGTTAAAGGACAATGTAGAGTAACAATGTCCGCTTCTTGCAACACTTGCTCAAAAGGTAAATAGCCCTCACGCACTGTTGTCGCTCCTTTGCGTTCTGCATAAATCACCTTCATTCCTAGCGCTTCGGCTAAACGGCCAATTTCTTTACCAAGATTGCCTTTACCCACAACACCTAAGGTTGAACCTTTCACATCGGTGATCGGGTAATCAAAATAGCAGAACTGTTTGCTATCCGCCCATTTGGCGCTGAGCTGATCTTTATACCAGTTCATTAAACTGTGTTTTAAAGCAAAAATTAACCCTAAAACGTGTTCAGGCACGGTAACAGAAGAATAACCAGTCACATTTTTCACTGCGATTCCTAACTCTTTTGCCGCCTCTAAATCCACATTATTTGTTCCTGTGGCAGTGATCGCAATTAACTTTAAGTTCGGGAGCTGTTTCATTGTTTCACGATCAAACACGACTTTGCTCGTAATCACAATATCCGCATCTTTCGCACGCTCAATGGTTTGTTCAGGCGAAGTATGCTCATATTCCACCCATTGATGTTCAAAGTTAGGGCGTGGAATAGGAATGTGTTTTGGAATGGCTGTGCTATCAAGAAAAACAATTTTCATAAAATGCTCCTTTAATCTTATAAATAGAAAAATGCGGTAAAAACTTACCGCACTTTGGTAAGAGAATTTAGATTTTATCGCATTAATTCGCGGTATCTAATTCCTCAAAAGACTTAACCAAATCATCTACCGCTTTCATTTGGCTTACAAAGGCTTCTAATTTGGCTAATGGCAACGCAGAAGGCCCATCGCATTTGGCATTTTGTGGATCAGGGTGTGCTTCAAGGAATAATCCTGCTAGCCCTACCGCTAGCCCTGAGCGTGCCAATTCTGTTACCTGTGCACGGCGACCGCTTGATGCTGCACCAAAGGGATCACGACATTGCAAAGAATGGGTTACGTCAAAAATCACCGGGCAACCTTTGGAAACCTTTTTCATTACGCTAAAACCCAGCATATCCACAATAAGGTTATCATAGCCAAAGTTAGTTCCACGATCACAAAGGATCACTTTATCGTTACCACATTCTTCAATTTTTTCTACGATATTTCCCATTTGCCCCGGGCTTAAGAATTGTGGTTTTTTCACGTTGATCACCGCCCCTGTGCGCGCCATTGCTTCAACAAGATCGGTTTGACGCGCTAAAAATGCTGGCAACTGAATCACATCAACCACTTCAGCCACAGGTTGGCATTGATAAATTTCGTGTACATCGGTAATCACTTTAACGCCAAAGGTATCTTTTAATTCTTGGAAAATTTTCAACCCCTCTTCCATTCCCGGCCCACGGTAAGAATGAATTGATGAGCGGTTCGCTTTATCAAAAGACGCTTTGAACACATAAGGCACATTGAATTTCTGCGTTACTTCAACATATTTTTCACACACTGCCATTGCCATATCACGGCTTTCCAACACATTCATTCCACCAAATAGAACAAATGGTTTATCATTAGCCACTTCAATATCGCCAATGTTGATGATTTTATTTTGCATAATTTTCTCTTTATATTTAGAAACAAAACCACGACAAAGCGACACGTTTTCATTGTTTAGCTTTGCCGTAGCTCAAAAAATCATTTTGATGTAAACCGCGTTATTACACCATTTTATGCGAGAAATAATTTTACTCTCGCAGTATCCGGCACTATTATTGTGTTTCTAAAAAAAAATAGCAACCATAGCGATTATTTATGTACAAATTATCATCAAAACTACTGCCTTTTGTATTAGGCATTTCCTTTACTTTGCACACGCCATATAGCGCCGCTGAAGTGGACGTGGCACAACTTAGCACGCAGCTTCCTACGGGAACGAGTCTTTCTTTTGTGGCGAAAAATTTAAAAACGCAAGAAATTCTCACCGCACTTAATCCACAAACCTTTATGCTTCCTGCAAGTACGCAAAAAGTATTTACTGCGCTCGCTGCCAAACTGACTCTTGGCGATGAATTTCATTTTGAAACAAGTCTGCTACGCCAAGGTGATATTAAAAATGGCGAGTTACGCGGTAACTTAATTGCCAAATTTACTGGCGACCCAGATTTAACCAGTGATCAACTGTATCAGCTACTTGCCCAATTAAAACAACAAGGTATTCAGCGCATTACAGGGGATCTTATTTTAGATACTTCCGTGTTTACAGGACACGACCGTGGCTTAGGTTGGATTTGGAATGATTTGTCAATGTGCTTTAATTCGCCCCCTGCGGCGGTGAATATCAATCACAACTGTTTTTATGTAGATCTTGATGCCAATTTGCCTGTGGGTGAACTGGTGAAATTCAACGTGCCAGCGCAATATCCCGTGCAAGTGTTCGGCCAAGTTCGTGTGGCAAGCAAAGAAGAAGCGCCTTATTGCCAACTTGATGCCGTGTTGCACGACAACAATCGCTATCAGATTAAAGGCTGCCTTGCTCGTCAAAGCAAACCTTTTGCACTCAGTTTTGCTGTGCAAGATCCCAATGCTTATGCAGCAGCCATTATTCAACGTCAATTAAACCGTCTTGGCATTGCATTTAACGGTAAAATTCAACAGCCACACACAGCACAAAAAGGGCGAATTTTGTCGCAACATTTGTCTAAACCGCTGCCAGATTTGATCAAAAAAATGATGAAAAAATCTGATAACCAAATTGCTGATGCCCTCTTTCGCACCATTGGTTATCACTATTACAAACGCCCTACGTCCTTTCAACTTTCCGCGAAAGCAATGCGCCAAATTTTGCAATCTCAAGCGGGTATAAAATTCGATAATAGCGTTATCGCCGATGGTTCTGGACTTTCACGCCACAACTTAATTTCTGCCGATATTATGTTGCAAGCCCTTGAATATATTGCCAATCACGAAACGCAACTGCATTTATTAGACAGCTTTCCCATTGCGGGAGTAGATGGCACATTAAGCGGACGCGGTTCGATGATTAATCCCCCTTTAGCGCAAAATATTTCCGCGAAAACAGGGGCGTTAAAAGGGGTTTATAACCTCGCGGGCTTTATGAAAAATGCCAAAGGCGAGTCCATTGCCTTCGTACAATTTATTAACGGCTATTCCACGGGCGATCTGGAAAACAAAACCAAACGTGCGCCCTTAGTACGTTTTGAAAATGCCCTTTACAACCAACTTTATCAGGATTAAGCAATGAAATTACAGCATATTTACTTATACCCCATCAAATCTACGCAAAATTATGAAGTGGCGCAAGCCGTGGTTCAACCGCAAGGGCTAAATTTTGATCGCACCTTTATGCTCACCGAACCTGATGGCACATTTATCAGCGCACGCAAAGATGCCGAACTGTATCATTTTTACGCCTTACCAACACCACTTGGTTTATATATTCAGCATAAAGATGGTTCAGCCATTCAAGTCCAATATACGGATTTTCAGCAAAGCCAAGCCTGCGAAGTGTGGGGAAATGAATTTAACTCATTGCTTGCATCGCAAGAAATTAATCACTGGTTTAGCGAGAAAATAGGCCGTGCCGTGCAATTGCGCTGGACAGGCGAACACACGCAACGCAAAATTAAACGCTACCCCGACCAACCGCTCTCTTTTGCCGATGGCTACCCACTTTTGCTCACCACTGAAGCGTCTTTTAACGCGGTACAGCAAGCTTGCCCAAGTTCAATTTCACCGCTGCAATTTCGCCCAAATTTAATTATTGACGGCATCGCCCCCTTTGAAGAACAGCAATGGGGTGAAATTCAAATCGGTGAAGTCAAATTCTTACACAGCAAACCTTGCGAACGCTGCGTACTCACCACTCGCAACCCTACCACCAACCAAACAGATCCGAAAATGGAACCTTTCCGCACGCTGAAAAAACTCAACCGAAACGAACAAGGCGCACCACTTTTCGGCATTAATTTAATTCCATTGAATACGGGGATTATTCGCGTAAATGATGAAGTGAAAATTTTGACATTGAAATAAAAAAGTGCGGTGGTTTTAGAGAAAATTTTCCTAAAAACCACCGCACTTGGTTGGTTATTTGGTTCGTTATTGATGATTAATGAATATCACCAAACTCACCTTTGTTAAACGCGTTGAATTTTTCGATTAATTCTTCGCGGGTGTTCATTACGAACGGGCCGTAGGCTGCAATTGGCTCATCAATTGGCACGCCGCTGAGTAGCACCATTTTCACGTTTTCATCACCTGCGGTGATTTTTACTTCGCCGCTTTCGTGGTTGAAAATCACCAATTCTGTTGGATTCGCACGGTCGCTGTCGTTAATCACGGCAGATCCGCGTAATGCCACCAACATTAAATGATGGGTTTCTGGCACGTTAATGGTGACGCTGTGGTTTGCGTTAATATCCATTTCCCACATATTTAACTCAGTAAAGGTGCGAGCTGGGCCTTTTACGCCGTCAAGCTCACCAGCAATAATGCGTGCTGTTCCTGCATTATCCGCAAAGTGATAAGTTGAAATATCTGCCGATTTAATGCTTTGATAACCAGCTGGCGCGTTTTTGTCTTTCGCTGGCAAGTTTACCCAAAGTTGTAGCATTTCAAACATTCCGCCTGTGCGGCTGAAGTTTTCGCTATGGAACTCTTGGTGAACGATCCCATTCCCTGCGGTCATCCATTGCACATCGCCTGCGCCGATTACGCCGCCGTTGCCATCGCTGTCGCGGTGTTCTACTTCACCTTGCAATGCGATTGTAACGGTTTCAAATCCTGCGTGAGGATGTGCGCCTACGCCGCGTGGTGCGCCGTTGTGAGGTTTAAACTCCATTGGCATTGCGTAATCTAGCATTAAGAACGGGCTAGTTACTTTATCTTGTTGGCTATGTGAAAATAAAGGTGATACATAAAAGCCATCACCCACCCAGTGTTTTTGTGGTGCGGTATAAACTCGATTTACTGTACGCATAATTTTTTCTCCTAAATTTGATAAATTCTGTTTTTTTGTGATGCCCTGAATATTCAGGGCGGTTAGTTCATTAATAAGTTGCAACTTGCATTCCACTACGTTGCGCTTCACGCAATTTAGTTGGGGTAACATCATTGCCGTCTGGATCAACCACACTTACGGTAGATAAAATATTGGTTAATTGTCCACGGATTGCCGCTAAATAACGCTGACGTAACGCACTACGCTCATTTAATTCAGCTTCAGAAAGTGCGGTAACTTTTGCTTTGCGAGCTAATTCGTTAATTCTATCTAATTCCAAAATACGCATTTTCTTTCTCCTTGTTTGTTAATCTGTTTGCTTATTTCTTGTGGCGTAGTTTATACTTGTTCCATATAGTGAACAATAGTCAATTTTGAAACATAAGGTTCTATTTATGCAACAAATCGATCTCAATGATATGCGCTTTTTTGTTACCGTGATCCAATCTGGTAGCCTCACGCACGCGGCAGAACAGATGAACGTGCCAAAATCTCGCTTAAGCCGCCGTTTAACCGAATTAGAAAATCAACTGGGCAGCAAACTGCTAGATCGTAATCGCAATGGGGTACGGCTAAATGATCTGGGCGAACATTTTTATCAACACGCCTTAATTGCGGTGGAAGCGGCAGAAAGTGCGGTGAATTCTGTGGCAGATTGTTTAGCCACGCCCCGTGGGTTACTGCGTATTTCCGTTTCTAGTGAAATTTTGCGTTATTGGCTCACGCCCCATTTATCGCACTATTTACAGCAACACCCGGATGTTGAGTTAAATATTACAATGGAAAACCGCCGCGCGAATTTATTGCAAGAAGGCGTGGATATTGCCTTACGCATTGGTGAGCTTGATCTTGATGATGTGGTTGCCAAACATTTATTAGATATTGATTCTGGGGTTTACGCTTCACCTCATTATTTAAAGGCAAATGGCACGCCACTCACCCCACAAGAACTGAAAAACCACCGCTTGCTGCATAAAAGTGATGGCAAACATTGGCTTTTCAAGCAGGGCAATCAACGGGAATTAATTCAAGGGAAAAAAGCCTTACAAGCCAATGATGCTTCAGTGTTGGCGCAACTTGTTGAAGATAGCTACGGCATAGCCCTGTTGCCTGAGCTTTCAGGCTTAATTCAACCTCATTGGCAAAAATTATTACCCGATTGGCAAGTAGAAAGCGTGCCTTTATATGCCATTTATTATAAAAATCGCGGGCTTGCGCCAACGGTGCGAACATTTGTTAATTTTTTAAGCGAAATAGCAAAAAATTCGCAAAAATAACACCGCACTTTCTATTCAGGCGTTGAGCAAGGGAAACAGATAAAGTAAGATTAACGCCCTTTTGAAAACAACTTAACTTATAACAAATACAGGAAAACACAATGAAAATATCCATTATCGGTGCAGGCGCGGTGGGCGTGGGCATTTGTAATTATCTTCTGACAATGGGCGAATGCCAAGAAGTGGTCTTGGTGGATCTCAACAAAGAGCGCACCCGTGGCGAACAGTTAGATTTCAGCCATACCAGTGCATTAACCTTCGCCAAAAACACTAAAATTATTTCCGGTGAATATGAAGATACCCGTGATAGCGATGTGGTGGTGATCACTGCTGGCGCACAAATTAAAGTGGGGCAAGATCGCTTAGAAATTGGTCATATCAATGCGAAAATCACCGTGGATATTGCTCGTCAATTAGAACGTTATACACCCAATGCGATTATCATTGTGGTCACCAATCCTTGTGATATTCTCACCCACTTCATTATTCGCAATACGAACTTCCCTGCGCACCGTGTGATTAGCGCAGGTTGTGTAGTGGATACGGCGCGAATGATGAAAATTATTGCCGATAAAGTAAAAATCGATCCGAAAAACGTTTTCGGTTATGTGATGGGCGAACACGGCGCAAATAGTTTTATTCCTTGGAGTATCGTCAATATCGCAGGGCAAAAAATCGATGATTTTTGCCAGCAAAACGATGTACCAATGCTCGATCCACAAGAGCTACTCAAAGCAACCAAAGCCATTGGTTTAGAAGTGTTTAGCTTAAAACTCAACACCAATCACGCCATTGCGGCGAGCGTGTTCCGCATTATTCGCGCCATTAGCATTAATGAATATTCGGTCTTGCCCGTTGGCACAATGCTCAATGGCGAATACGGCTTAAACGATGTGGTGGTGAACGTGCCAATGGTCATCAGTAGCAAAGGCGTAGAACGCATTTTGAAATACAAACTGCCTGCCGATGAGCTAGAACAACTTCACCAATGCGCCAAAGCCTTACGCCAAGTGGTTGAGCAAGTGGCAGAAAGCACAGGGTTGAATTGTTAATTTAACAAGGTATATGTAATGCTAAACATTTTCAAAAAACCTTATGAAAAAGGAACCTTGGCTGCTTGGGCAAAAATCTCAGATGACATTGCAAAAGTTGCTTTTCTTGCTATACCTGTTATGATTTATGGAAATGATTCATTACCTATAAAACTATTAAATATAGCGCTATTAACCATCGGTATTTATCTTTTTATTTTGGCAGGACGACTTTGTCGGCGTGCTGTTGAAAATCGGAATGAGGAGGAATAAATGGGCATTACACTAGGGCTTATTATTTGGGTTGCTATTGGCGCTTTATTTGTTTATAAGCTAAATCAGCAATTAAAAGAGTGAGATTAATAAAAGAACCGCTTAGTTAGCGGTTTTTTATTATCTTTAATTTAGAATAAAATTCATCATAAAAAATACCGCACTGTTAAGGAAGCACAATGAAAACGATTAAACAACTTACCCCAGAATTAAGCCTACAACAATATAATGAAATCCCTGTGATCGCATTAGATCACCCAGTGGGCAAAGCTTTGATCTCGCTTCAAGGCGCACATTTATTTAGCTGGCAGCCGAAAGGCGCGCAGAAAGACGTGCTTTGGCTGAGTGAAATTGAACCTTTTACCTTAGGCAATGCTATTCGTGGTGGCGTGCCAATTTGCTATCCTTGGTTTGGTGGCGCAAAATCCCCCGCGCACGGTTATGCGCGTATCAGTTTATGGCAACTCAGTGATTATGAAATTGAAGAAAACAAAGTGCGGTTGGAATTTTGTTTATTTTCTTCAGATCATTTAATTGAAGCCAAAACCACAATGATCTTTAGTCAAGATTGCGAAATTATTTTTCAGCATTACGGACAAGAACCTGCCCAACTTGCTTTGCATAGCTATTTTAATTTAAGCGATGTGGCCAATGTGGAAGTGCAAAACTTGCCAACGGAATGTTTCAACGCATTAACGCAGCAGCAAGAAAATGTGCCTTCCCCACGTTTAATTGATCAGCATATTGATTGCATTTATACGGTGCAATCCCCTGTTTCGCATCACATTGTCGATAAAGGGGACGGGCGTACAATTAATGTGGCACATCATAATGCAAGCAATGTGGTGCTGTGGAATCCTTGGCATAAAGCCACTGGTGGAATTAGCGAAACAGGTTATAAAACAATGGTTTGTTTGGAAACTGCAAGAATTGCACAACCGCTCCAACAAGGCGAACGCTGTGCGGTGAAGATCTCGCTTAAACCATAAAGTGCGATGATTTTTTAACAAATTTTAGGGCGAAGATTTTCGCCCTTTTGTTTTTTATTTCGCTGATTCTTACACCCAGCCCATTTGGTGCAAAATAGTTAAGCCTAAGGCAGAGATAAACATTGATGCGAAAGTGGTAATGCCAATAATGTTCGCTGCGGTGTTGGCGTTGCCGCCCATTCCACGCACCATTGCATAAGCCGCAGCCGCCATTGGGGTGGCATTCATTAAGAAAATCACACCTAAATTCACGCCGCTAAAGCCAAATAATTTGCCCAGTAACACCATAAAAATCGGTGCAACAATCACTCGCCCTATGCTTGCCCATAAAGAGATGCCTGAAATTTTATACAAGGCTTTTAATTCAATGCTGACACCAGCACAGATCAACGCAAGCGGTAAGGTCATTGTGGCGAGATATTGGATTGTGGTGAGCATAAATTTAGGAATGGCCAAGTTTAAATAACTGGCTAAAAAGCCTAATACTATGCTGATAATTAAGGGATTTTTTGCCACATTTAAGATCATTCGTGGAATATTCACTTTGCCGTCAGAAAGGGAGCGACTTAAGGTGATCACGCCTAACACATTGTAAATAATCGCCGTGGTGGCGGCATAAATGGTGGCTGGCACTAATGCGGCATCGCCATAGGCATTTAGGCAAAATGCTAGCCCTAAAATACTACAATTTCCGCGATAAACCCCTTGCACAAACGTGCCACGTTCTCGCTTTTCTTGCACAAATTTTGCGGCGAAAATTTCTGCACAAAGGAACAGTAGTAAGGTTCCTAGCACGCACGCCCAAATCATCACCAGTTGTTCATTCAGTTCAGCAATGGGATTTTTAAACACGTTAAGAAAGAGTAAGGCGGGCAAGGTGATTTTGAACACCACGCTAGTGGCTTGCTGGCTGAATTTATCGTCAATGATTTTGCGTTTTCGCAGCCCGATGCCGAGTATTAACAACAATAAGGTCGGTAAAGTTACGCTTATGGAAAAAAGCGCGGAACTCCAAAAATCATTTTGCATATTGCCCCCATATCGCTGTTGCGTGCCGTTTACTGCATATTGCCACATCGTAACACAGAATGCGATTAAAAAAGTGCGGTGAAAAATTTCGTAATTTTCGACCGCACTTTAGTTTTTCATTTTATGCCATTATTCACCACGGCTGGCTAAATAGCGTTCCACCGTATCCACAATGGCTTGGGTTTGTGGATCGATTTCAATATTCACTAAATCCCCCACTTCACGCTTGCCGATCAAGGTGCGATGAATGGTTTCTGGAATAAGGTTTACGCAAAACTCGTTGCCTTTCACTTCGCCGATGGTCAAGCTGATGCCGTCAATGGCGATAAATCCTTTAGTGAGAATATATTTCATCAAGGCCGGATCTGGCAACTCGAACCAAATTTGCAGGTTATTTTCTGACACAATACGCTGCGAAACCTTGGCGGTGGTGTAAACGTGGCCAGACAAAATATGTCCGCCGATTTCATCGCCCATTTTCATCGCACGCTCAATGTTCACCCAATCCCCTTGGCACAATTCGCCTAAATTAGTAATGCGTAGGGTTTCGGTCATTAAATCAAAGCTGACTAAATCCCCTTCAATTTTGGTCACGGTTAAGCAGACACCGTTATTTGCCACAGACGCACCAATTTCCAGATTTTCGGTTAATTCCTGTGGCATTTTCACTACCTGTGTTCTAAAATGAGATTTTTCATCAATAGAATGAATTTGGGCTACGCCCTGCACGATTCCTGTAAACATAATTAGCTCTCTTATCTTAAAAATCATCACCGTAAATTCGGTAAAACTTGCAATAGTATATAACAAATTCGGATATTTTTATGTTATTTAGTTTCATTCAACATCATCGCCAAGAAATGGGCAAATTGGTGGCGATCGCCTTCCCCATTTTACTGGCGCAAATGGCACAAAATTCAATGGGTTTTGTGGATACCATTATGGCTGGTCGCGTCAGCGCGGCGGATATGGCGGCGATTTCGGTGGGTGCGTCCATTTGGTTACCGCTAATTTTATTAGGACACGGTTTACTGCTTGCCTTGCCGCCGATTATTTCTTATCTCAATGGTTCAGGCCAACGCCAGCGGATCGCTCATTATGTGCGACAAGGTATGTGGGTGGTGGTGCTAAGCTGTATTCCTCTTGGTTTGTTTATTTATTACAGCGATTATGTCATCAGCCATATGAAAATGGAGCCAAGATTGGCACAAATCACTATTGATTATCTGCACGCGATGCTGTGGGGCTTACCCGGTTATTTGCTGATGATCAATTTTCGCTGTTTAAATGACGGCATCGCTAAAACGGCGCCAACAATGCTGATCACCTTTGCGGGATTATTTCTTAATATTCCGCTTAATTATATTTTTATTTACGGCAAACTTGGCGTGCCAGCCTTTGGTGCGGTGGGCTGTGGCATTGCAACAGCAATTGTAAACTGGGCAATGTGCTTAATGATGATTAGCTATTCACGTCAAGCTCGCAGTCAGCGTGATATTCATCTTTTTGATAAAATCATTGAAAAACCTGATTTTTCCACCTTAAAAAAAGTGCTAGGCTTAGGCTTCCCTATTGGTATTGCGCTATTTTGCGAAGTGGCATTATTCGCCCTTTCTTCCCTTTTACTCGCCCCACTGGGTACAGATGTGGTAGCAAGCCACCAAGTAGCTTTAACAACAAGTTCATTTATTTTCACTTTCCCCATTTCCTTAGGAATGGCAACCACCATTTTAGTGGGGCAACGTTTAGGTGAAGGGCAATTAAAGCAAGCCAAAGTGGTGTTTCACTCTGCCCTTGCGGTGGGATTAGCCTTAGCTTGTATTACCGCGTCTATCATTGTGTTATTCAATCAACAGATCCCCAAAATTTATGTTACCGATAAACAAGTGATCCTAATCGCTAGCCATTTGCTGTTAATTTCTGCCTTATACCAATTTTCCGATACCATTCAGGTGATCACCGCAGGGGCATTGCGTGGCTATAAAGACACTAAATCCATTTTATACATCACAATGTTCTGTTATTGGGGCATTGGAATGCCGTTGGGCTATATTTTATCGCGCACCGATTGGCTAATACCAAGCATAGGCGCGGCAGGTTTTTGGGTGGGATTTGTGGTGAGCTTAACGGTCGCCGCCGTGCTGCTTATCCAACGTATTCGCAAAATTCAGGCCTTACCTGAACAGCAAATTTTGCAGAAATTAAAAGAAATTCAATAGGAAAATCAAATGGAAAAAATCATTAATGTCGCCATTGCAGGTTTTGGAATGTCCGCCAAAACCTTTCATATGCCTTTTTTAGATCTCGATCCGCGTTTTCAAGTGCGTAAAGTGTTTGAACGCAGCAGCGAAAAAGCGAAACAGGCCTATCCTTATATTGAAGTGGTACATCAGTTTGAGCAATTACTCAGCCCTGATATTGATCTGGTCATCATCACCACACCGAATCTCACCCATTATGAAATGGCAAAACAAGCGATTTTAGCGGGCAAAAATGTCATCATAGAAAAGCCCCTTGCGGTTTACCCTGCGCAAGCAGAAGAGCTAGATAAACTCGCCAAACAGCATAATGTGATGCTTTCCGTTTACCAAAATCGCCGTTGGGATAATGGTGCTTTAACGGTGAAAAAACTGCTTGAACATCAAATGTTGGGCGAAATTGTGCATTATGAAATGCGTTACGAACGGTTCAGCCAAAAACCTAATAGCAAAGCGTGGAAAGAAACGGGCGAATTTGGCTCTGGGCTAGTTTATGATTTAGGCGTGCATTTGATCGACCATTGCGTAGATTTATTCGGTATTCCCACCGCACTTTATGCGGATATGAAAGCACAACGTGCAGGCGCAAAATCGGAAGATAATTTTGAAATTATTTTCTATTATGCGGACAAAAAAGTGGTGCTATCTTCCACCAAATGCGCCCGCGAACCTTCCCCTTATATTATGCTACAAGGTACTAAAGGCAGCTACATCAAAGCCACAATGGATAACCAAGAAGCCCTATTGCTCAAAGGCATAAAACCACAAGGCGATTGGAACGCTGAGCCTGAAAAAGACTGGGGACTACTGCACACCGAAATCAACGGCATTGTTATCCGCAGCCCCATTGAAACCGAACGCGGCAACTACCAAGCCTATTACGATAACATCTACGCCGCTCTCCGCGAACAAGCCCCATTGCAAGTTACCGCTCAACAAGCTACTGACGTGCTGAAATTGATTGCGTTGATCTATGAAAGTGTGGAGAAAGGAATGCAAATGGCTATTAATTTGTAAATAACAGCTCTTATTGCATCTAAGCAATATAGGTAAACGAAGTGTTTTTATGATAAAAATAAAGGCCAATTATCACATTGGCCTAAACATCATAAGTTAAAATGTTTTTTCTACTTCTAACATTAGATCGTTAGCATTGTAAGAAAAAATTGGGTAATTGCTTTTCACCTTTGTATAAGACCAAGTTAATTTCGGCATAAAGCCTTTATAACTTAATTTCTTATTGGAAAGAGATAAAGAACTAAAATATGTCTTATCTTTTTGCTTAATGTCGTATAGCAAGGCTTCTTTTCTTTCTACTATTGAATAACCTAAGGTTATGCTAGACATAAATTCATAAGGCCATTCTCTTCCCCAAGAAAAACGAATTCCTTTTCTAAAATAAGATTCTGTATCTTCTTCAGCTTTCTTCCAACCAAGGTCAAGCGCACCATAAAAATATTGACCGCTAGGCGTGAAATAAGTTAGCGCATTTGTTAAGAAATGACCATTCCCATTACTAATACGGTTAGCGTCTTTATTATAGATAGTACGAGAGAAGTTATAATAAGTACTATATCTCAGTCTTGGCATAAACCAATAATTTAAAGAGAGTGAACTTCCCCATGTATTAGAATAAGAATCTAATGAGCCATAATCACTTAAACCACCACGATATAAGCGTTTAGAAAAATATGGACGAACTTCAACACCAAATTTTGCATCTTGATAACCATAGCCGATACCCGCGTTCAGGTTTAAATCATTATATTTATGGTTATTCCAATAATATTTACCTCTAGCTGACGCGTTAAAGGCTATATATTGTCCATTATTTAAAAAGAATTGTTTATCTGTACTTAAACCTAATGCAATCCCTTTCCCTTTCTGGCGTTCAGTATTGTATGTATAAGTTCCACCATTAGGTAGAGTCCAAGTCGTTCCTGCTGGAGCCGCCTGATTTAAATTTCTGTCATTTAAAAAATTGCCATCTAAACGGAAATTCCATTCAGATTTTTGATCTATCGCCTTAAGATATTGTTGATAAACTTCATCATCTTGCTTAGTTCTAGCTGATGAACTTAATTGTTTAAACAGTTTTTCTGATTCAACATAGCGTTTATTCGCGAATAAAACGCTCGCGTATTGAAACGCAATAAAATCATTATTCGGGAAGTTTTTATTTAACTTACTGAATTTATCACTTGCAGTCCCTAAACTCTTATCTGTTGCTAATAATGCTTCCGCCCACTCGATAAGAGATTCATCTCGTTCAGGAACATTTTTATAAATTCCAATTAAGCTAGGAAGAATAGGCTTATTCATTTTAATTAAGGAATCAAGGAATAAATGCTCTAAGATAGCAGGATTTTCACGTAATTCCTTACCTGTAAGACGTACATAACCATCATCTTTCTTTTTCAATTCGGAAACTTTTTGCTGATAGCTTAAAGCATTTCTTAATTGCTGATTCTCTTGTTCAATGGCATAACGATCTATATTACTATTATCTTGTTGCTGTGCTTGAGTAATTTGTTGATTCACTTCATTTCCGTAAGCAGTCATCGCAAGAGAAGATAATAGCGTAATCGTGAAATATTTTTTTATTTGCATTCACTTTTTCCTAACATTCATTGAAATAATAAATAAACAGCTCCTTAAAGGAGCTGTTTTGACTATTTAGCAGTAATAATTAGTTTACGCTATTAACTGTACCAACATTTTGCTCAGCATTTTCAGCTTGGCCTAGTGGGTTGCTTGGTACCACTACTGGTGTTGGATCTACTGGTTTTGGTTCTACTGGTTTTGGCGCGATAACTTTTTTAGTTACATCTTCTGCACCGAATACAGCACCCCATTTATTGTCAACCAATTTATTATCAACCACTTTACCTGGTCCACCTTCATGACTTGCTACAGCACCGCCTAACTCAGTGTTATCTAAACCAAGTTTTTCATTACCATAGATAGTTGCATTGAATGTACCACCATAGTTAACTGCATCTTCTTTAACATAAGCAAGATTTGATGTACCTGTGATTGCACCATTTGCAGCTAAATCACCGTTGAATTTAACTAAGTCACTATCGTGCTTATCACCATCCACAGTAAATACATCATAAAGTTTACCATCTACTTTACGAGATGCTAAATCTACATCAGCTAATACATGCGTACCACTTACAAATTTAATATCACGAGCTTTAGGTTCTAGTAATGCTGTTGGTGCATCTTCTGTCGCCTCTGCAGGTAAACCATGAATATCATGATCTAAACCATAAGTTACTGCGTGACCTTTATAGGTTAATTTACCTTCTAATTTAGCTAAATCTTCTGCTGAGATATTGTGGATACCACGCGCGAAGTAGTTATCTTCTTTCTCAAACTTACCTTCGTCATTCTCATGATTGTATTTAGCATAAGCTACAACATAAGTATCCAAGTCACCATTTAATTTAAGACCTGGTTTGAAGTTAGCTGCTAAAATTTTATTAGCTTCTTCTTGTTTCAAGTTGCTAGAGTCTAATGCGGTAGTTACACGACCATATTGAACTAATTGTAAGTGACCATCACCACGATGAGTTGCACGTTCACCATAATGAGCGGCTAATGGTAAGTTCTCTGTCGCATTAACTTCTTTGTCGAGACTCATTGTGTTACGACCATATAATTCTGCTACAGTATCTTGTTTTACGTCACTTCTGTTATCAGCATGGAAGTCCGTATAGTTTTGACGGTTAGCTTCATAAACTAAAACTGAACCTGTTTCTGTACCTTGAGTCTTAGTTTTTGTAACGTTGCCAAAGGCATTTTCACGATCGGCCTCTGCACGATCAACACCACCAGCTACGGTCTGAGTACCAATATAGATATGTTCTAATTTACCAACACCTTTATCCTGGCCTGTAACATCTAAATCTTCTACATAAGCGATAGATTTGTTACCTGCTTTAGTTGTTGGCGCTGCAATAACTAATGTGTCAAAACTTGGTTCTGGGTTTTGAGTTAACATAGACTCAGCCACACCAGCAACAGAGTTTCTGCCTTCATCAGGGCGACCTTTAACTTGGAAGTCTGAGTTAGTTTTGTTTACAACTTTGTAACCAACTGGTGAATCTTCTTTGCTAGCAGCTGGTGTAACAGTAGTTTCTTCTTGAGCTGTTTCTTGAGTTGCTTCTTCCTGAGTTGTAGGAGCAACAACTTGTTGGCTTTGAGTGGTTTGATTTGCAGCATTGTTTTGAGCTGGCGCATCAGAACTACCGCCACCACCTGAACTACAAGCAGCTAAAATAACTGATGCAACTAACGTTAATGAAAATTTGATTGCGTTGTCTTTTTTCATCATTTTATTTCCTTAAATAATTTCTCTGATAATTAGACAGGCGATTTTATTCCATGGAATAGAATTAAATCTTAAACTTACCAAATTTAGCTAAATCTGGTCGGCACCTATTCTACCCCCCCCCCGAAATCATAAGTCAAGCGGCTATTTAATATTTTTTAATTTTTTTATAAACTATTTTAGATAGCAGATAGATGTTCTATTTTGGATAAAATGGTAAAAAGAAAAAGTCAGTTAAACTGACGAAATGTTCGTTGCAGAAATTAAGATTGTAAACAAGTTAATGCTATTCCAAATGGCATATTTGGGCTATTAGAAAAAGAAATGCGAATAACTGAGAGATAATCACCGTAGTATTTCCCCTACTATTCATCTCTACAGGTTGGGCATTTATTCTTAAAAGAGCTAAAACGCCTTCAGCGCAATAAAATTAAAAAAATCCACCCTCTCAGGTGGATTTTTATTAGAGCATTGTCTCTGCAACATTAAGGAAAAAAGTAATAATTAAGGCATTGCTAATATTACTAATAAATCCACCGATTAACGGCACAACAAAGAAAGCAATCTTGGAATAGCGATAGCGGGCGCAAACCGCGGTCATTGTTGCCATTGAAACAGGAACAGCCCCTAATCCGAAACCGGAATGACCTGTGGCTATCACTGCTGAGTCATAATTTTTACCACATAATCTAAACGTAATGAAAACGCAAAATACATAGCACAATAAGACTTGCAAAACCAAGATAACAATTAACGGTATCGCCAAATCGGCAAGTTTCCATAATTGCATCGTAATAATCACCACAGAAACGAAAATGGCAAGGGAAATCTCTCCAATAATGCCAATGGTTTCATACAAGGCTTGATTGTCACGCTTTCTCGTATCCAAAATTAAACGTAAAACCACCCCTCCCAACATACTCATTACGTGAATAGGAATGTTCACTTTAGGAAATGCGACTTGTGTAAGGTAAAAGAGCGTTTGCCCAATACCACAAGCCAAAAGCAATAAAAATGCGGCTTGGCTTGAACGGCGATAACTAATTTTGGCAAGAATGCCATTATCTTCACGCTCAACAACCTGCCCATTTTCTACTTGATGTTCTAGATGGTGTTTTTTTATCAAACCTCTGCCTAATGGCCCACCAAGCATACAACCCGCCACCAAACCAAAGGTTGCGGCAGCAATTGCAACTTCCATTGCGCCAACCGCACCTTGCTGCTCTGCTAACGGCGCGAACGCAGCAGCATTACCATGCCCACCCGTTAATGGAATAGAGCCTGCCATTAATGCAGTTAATGGGTTCATATCCAACAATGTTCCAACACCAAGAGCTAAAACATTTTGCAAAATCGCCAATATAGCAGCTAATACACTGAAAATAAGGACTAATTTTCCCCCTTTCTTTAATAGTGCAAAACTTGCGGCAAACCCCATTGCGGCAAAAAACACATTATAGAAAAATGTATTAATCGTTTTATAGTCAAACTGGAAGGAAATTAAATCTAGACTGTGGCTTAACGTTGTTAGTAACGCAAAAATCACACCACCAATAACAGGAGAAGGAATACAATATTTTTTCCAGATTGGAAATTGCTGACGAATAAATTCCCCAACATAAATAGCTACTACGGCAAGCGCTAAGGTTTGAAACATCCCCACTTTTATTAACATAGCCACCCCTTTTATTTACATTTTTAACATAAATTTAACATTTTTATCCTAGTTAAATATAAATTGAATACAACAATGAATATTAAAAAATGTGACGTAGCTCAAATTTTTTCAAATAAAAATGCACCATTCTTCAATGGTGCATTCTTTTTTATCGCCTATCTACTAACAACTATTTTCTAAACACTCTCACATTCCCAAACCCATTTTCTTTTAAATAAAGGGCTTGGAGTTTGCTCATTACGCCGCGGTCACAGTAAAGGACGTAATTTTTGCTTTGGTCTAAGTCTGGAAATAAAGTAGAAAGTTTATAGAATGGGATTAAACGCACTTCCTGCCCTACTAGTTCTAATGGATTTTCGTCTGTTTCTTCGGGGCTGCGGATGTCAATGACAATGTCGTTTTCGCCTAATACAGAAATGGTGTCCACTTCCACCACTTCTTTTTCCGTTTGTTCTGCAATTTGGCGAATGTCTAAATATTGCGCATTTTGCACCGCACTTTCTAATACGCTGAAATCAAAATGATTTTCTTCGCTAAGAATTTTTTCTCGTACCGCTTTAACCGTTGGATTTTTTGAAATCACGCCACAAAATTCCGGCATTGATTTCGCAATATCGTCCGTACCAATTTCTTTTGCCATTGCAATAATTTGTTCTTTATCGTGGGTGATAAGTGGACGCAACACAAGGGCATCGGCGGCCTCATCAATTAGGCGTAAATTGGTGAGCGTTTGGCTGGAAACTTGACCGAGTGCTTCGCCCGTAACAATGGCTTGAATACCAAAACGTTCTGCCACTTTGCTTGCAGCGCGCACCATCATTCGTTTTAACACCACGCCCATTTGGCCGTTGTCGATTTTCTCTAAAATCTCTGCCACCACAGGCTCAAAATTAATCGCCACAAAACGTACTTTGTGCGAGCCACTAAAGCGATTCCAAATGTGATACGCCATTTGTTTTACGCCGATTTCGTGTGCCGCACCACCCAGATTAAAGAAGCAATAATGCACGCGCGAGCCGCGGCGAATCAGCATATAACTGGATACACCCGAATCAAAGCCACCCGAGATAAGCGAAAGCACATCTTCTTGCGTGCCAATAGGATAACCGCCCAGCCCTGTATGACGGGCTTTCACCAACATCATTTTGTCGTCTTCAATATCAATGCGAACAGTAACATCGGGATTGCTGAGTTTCACTTTTGCGCTGGCGATATGTTGATTTAAGCCACCGCCGACATAGCGTTCCACATCAAGAGAAGAGAAATCGTGCTTGCCTTTACGTTTTACACGCACACAAAAGGTTTTGTTTTCAAGCAACGGTGCTACATCTTGCAACGTTTGTTGGAAAATATCTTGCACGTTGTTGAACGGTTTTTCTTCCACTTCAAGAAAATGATGAATGCCGGGGATTCGTCCTAATAGTTCTATTAATAAGGCACGATTTTCCGCATTTTTTGACCGCACTTCGATATAGTCCCAGTGCTTCACCACGGCCACTGTGTCGTCATATTTATTCAAAATATTGCGAATATTCCCTGTCAAAATTTTAATAAAGCGTTTACGCACGCTTTCACTTTTAATCATAATTTCAGGGAAAAGTTTAATAATAAATTTCATTGGAATACTTCTGTTTTAAGCAAAAAATTGGGCGGTATTGTACAACATCTTTTACAAATCCCCAATTTTTCTCACCCGTTGCTTGCACCTGTTTTGGCGCTAAGCAAAGGAAACAAAAGTGCGGTGCTTTTTTCTGAGATTTTTTGCGCAACAATCTTGCTATAGGCTTTAACAAGTCCATAAAAATACAGTACAATGTGGCATTTATTTAGCTTGAACTTAGGAAAAACAATGGCACGCAAACCTACCACAGACGAAAACAGCTTAGATTTTGAAACCACCTTAACCCAATTAGAAAGCATTGTTGCTCGTTTAGAAAGTGGCGAATTGCCTTTAGAACAGGCGTTAAAGGATTTTGAAAGCGGAATTAAGCTGGCGCAATTAGGTCAAGCGCGTTTACAACAAGCGGAACAGCGCATTCAAATTTTGCTTTCTAAAAGCGATAAAGCAGAATTAAGCGACTATCAAAACAACGAATAAGCAACCCAATAACTAAGCCACTGCTATGTACCAATTTGCACAGGATTTACAACAACTTCAACAGCGGATTAATCAATTTCTCGAACACCAATTTGAGCAAATTGATACGCAACCCTCTCCCCTTGCGGAAGCGATGAAATATGCGCTTTTATTGGGTGGAAAGCGTGTTCGTCCGTTTTTGGTTTATGCCACAGGCAAAATGTTAGGGGCAGAACTCGTGCATTTGGATTATGCCGCTGCAGGCATTGAAGCGATTCACGCTTATTCTTTAGTTCACGATGATTTGCCCGCAATGGATAACGATGCGCTGCGCCGTGGCCACCCCACTTGCCATATCGCCTTTGATGAAGCCACCGCTATTCTGGCTGGTGATGCGCTGCAAGCCTTTGCGTTTGAATTACTGAGCCAAACGCCAAATTTATCTGCCGAACAACGCCTTGCTTTGGTAGCAGAATTGGCAAAAGCCTCTGGCGTGCAAGGAATGTGTTTGGGGCAAAGCCTTGATTTACAAGCTGAGCATCAACAAGTTAGCCTTGCGGAATTGGAAAGAATTCATCGCAACAAAACAGGCGCGTTGCTACGCTGTGCATTAAAAATGGGCTTTCTTTGTTCACCGCATTTTGCCGACAAACAACTTTGCCAACAGCTCGAACGCTATGCCGATGCCATTGGGCTGGCGTTCCAAGTGCAAGATGATATTTTAGATATTGAAGGCGAAAGTGCTGTGATCGGTAAAACTGTGGGGGCAGATTTAGCTGCAGATAAAAGCACTTACCCGAAATTGCTCGGCTTGCAAGGGGCGAAAGAAAAAGCGCAAGAACTTCATCAACAAGCCCTTGATGCTTTGGCCAAATTACCTTTTGATAGCTCGCCATTAAAGGCATTGAGCGAGTTTATTGTAACAAGAAAAAATTAATATATTGGACACCGCCTAAGCCTTGTATTATTAAAGTGCGGTCGAAATTTAACCCTTTTTTGGATTTGATTAACAATGGAAAAATATCCTCTTTTATCACTGATTAATTCACCGGACGATTTGCGTCTTTTAAATAAAGATCAACTTCCCCAACTTTGTAATGAATTACGCGGATATTTGTTGGAAAGTGTTAGTCAAAGTAGCGGCCATTTGGCTTCTGGCTTAGGCACGGTAGAACTCACCGTTGCCTTGCATTATGTGTTCAACACGCCATTCGATCAGCTCATTTGGGACGTGGGGCATCAGGCCTATCCGCATAAAATTCTCACTGGACGCCGTGATAAAATGTCCACCATTCGCCAAAAAGACGGGCTTCACCCTTTCCCGTGGCGTGATGAAAGCGAATTTGATGTGCTAAGTGTGGGACATTCTTCCACTTCGATTAGTGCAGGGCTTGGTATTGCCGTAGCTGCAGAAAAAGAGAACGCAGGGCGCAAAACCGTTTGTGTCATTGGCGATGGCGCAATCACCGCTGGAATGGCCTTTGAAGCGCTCAATCACGCTGGCGCCTTGCACACCGATATGCTGGTGATTCTCAATGATAACGAAATGTCTATTTCAGAAAATGTGGGGGCGCTGAACAACTATCTTGCCCGCTTGTTTTCTGGTTCTTTCTATTCCACCTTGCGCGAGGGCGGCAAAAAAATTCTCTCTGGCGTGCCACCGATTAAAGAATTTGTGAAAAAGACGGAAGAACACGTTAAAGGCTTTGTTTCACCGATTGGCACAATGTTTGAAGAGCTAGGCTTTAACTATATCGGCCCAATTGACGGCCATAATGTGGACGAATTAATTAGCACGTTAAAAAATATGAGCAGTCTGAAAGGGCCACAATTCTTACATATAAAAACCAAAAAAGGCAAAGGCTATGCCCCTGCGGAACAAGATCCAATCGGCTTCCACGGTGTGCCGAAATTCGATCCCACAAGCGGAAAATTGCCAAAGTCCACTACCCCAACCTATTCGCAAATTTTTGGTAACTGGCTATGTGAAATGGCAGAGCAAGACCCGAAATTAATCGGCATCACCCCTGCGATGCGTGAAGGTTCAGGAATGGTTGAATTTTCCAACCGCTTCCCACAACAATATTTTGATGTTGCCATTGCCGAACAACACGCCGTTACTTTTGCTGCGGGCTTGGCGATTGCTGGGTTTAAACCTGTGGTAGCCATTTATTCCACTTTTTTACAGCGTGCCTATGATCAAGTTATCCACGATGTTGCCATTCAAAATCTGCCTGTATTATTTGCTATTGACCGGGCTGGTATTGTTGGCGCAGACGGCCAAACTCACCAAGGCGCATTCGACATTAGCTTTATGCGTTGTATCCCAAATCTTGTGATTATGACGCCAAGTGATGAAAATGAATGCCGCCAAATGCTTTATACCGGCTATCAATGCGGTAAACCTGCCGCCGTGCGCTATCCGCGTGGCAATGCCATTGGTGTAGAGCTTGAGCCATTAGCAATGCTACCGCTCGGCAAGGGGAAAGTGTTGCGCGAAGGGGAAAAGATCGCCATTTTAAATTTCGGTACGCTATTACCAAATGCCAAAGCCGTAGCCGAAAAATTAAACGCCACCCTTGTGGATATGCGATTTGTTAAACCGATTGATGAAGCGTTAATTTTGCAACTTGCTGAAAACCACTCATTATTAGTGACACTCGAAGAAAACGCCATTCAAGGCGGTGCAGGCAGTGCCGTGGCAGAAGTGCTAAATTCTCAGCCAAAAACCACCGCACTTTTACAATTAGGCTTGCCAGATTTCTTCATTCCACAAGGCACACAACAAGAAATTTTGGCAGATTTAAAACTAGACGCACAGGGTATTGAAGAGCAAATCTTGGCCTTTCGTGAAAAGCTAAATAACTATTAATAACTTTTATATTTAATTAAATGCGGATTTGATATGGAATTTTTAATCAACTTTTTTACTGACTACGGCTACTTTGCTGTTTTGTTTGTTTTGATCATCTGTGGTTTCGGCGTGCCAATTCCTGAGGATATTACCCTTGTGTCCGGCGGCGTCATTTCTGGCTTAGGCTATACCAATCCGCATATTATGTTAGTGGTGAGTATGTTGGGAGTGTTAATCGGCGATAGCACAATGTATTGGTTAGGCCGCGCTTATGGGGTAAAAATCTTGCGTTTCCGTCCAATTCGCAAAATGCTTACCTTAAAACGCTTACAAATGGTACGTTCGCAATTTGATAAATACGGCAATCGCGTCCTATTCACCGCGCGTTTTCTCCCTGGTTTAAGAGCGGCAATTTATATGGTTTCAGGGATTACCCGCCGTGTAAGTTTTGTCCGCTTTGTGCTGATTGATTTTCTTGCCGCCATCATTTCTGTTCCAATTTGGGTTTATTTAGGGCATTTTGGCGCAAGTAATTTAGATTGGTTGAATGAGCAAATCCACAAGGGGCAATTTGTTATTTACGCCATTATCGGCGTAGTAGCCTTGATTTTATTGTGGAAATGGAAAAAATCACGCAAAAATAAACAAACTGAACAATAGGAAGCCTTATGCTCTGCGCTATTTATAAAAGTAAGAAAAAAGAAGGAATGTATTTATACATTGCTAAACGCGATGATTTCTCCCAAATTCCCGAAACCCTACGCGACAGTTTCGGCACGCCCATTTTTGTGATGCTATTTAATCTTAAAGGCGAAAAATCGCTCATCAATGCAGATAACCAAGAAGTGCTAGAAACAATCCAACAACAAGGCTTTTATCTACAAATGCCTAAACAAGAAGAAAATTTGTTGGAAATTCATAAAAAAAGTACCGCGCTTTTGAATAAATAATTAAAGTGCGGTGAAATTTTTTATCATTTTTGAAATCTTGCAAACCTTAGTATAATGCCCGTCTGATTTTTATAAATGAACAATTAGGAACGTATTGAATGAAAGTAATGTCTTTTAATATCAATGGACTACGAGCAAGACCTCATCAGCTCGAAGCCATTATTGAACAGTATCAGCCCGATATTTTGGGATTGCAGGAAATTAAGGTGGCAGATGAAGATTTCCCTTATGCGTTGGTGGAACACTTGGGTTATCACGTTTATCACCACGGGCAAAAAGGGCATTATGGCGTGGCATTTTTGTTGAAACAACCACCAAAAGCCATTCACAAAGGTTTTCCGACTGATGAAGCGGACGCACAAAAACGCATTATTATGGCGGAAATGGAAACAGAATTTGGGTTGCTCACGGTGATAAACGGCTATTTTCCACAAGGGGAGAGCCGCAAGCACGAAACAAAATTCCCTGCTAAAGAAAAATTCTATGCGGATTTGCAACGTTATTTAGAGCAGGATCACAATAAAGACAATCCCATTATTATTATGGGTGATATGAATATCAGCCCGAGTGATTTGGATATTGGCATTGGTGAAGAAAATCGTAAACGCTGGTTGCGTACAGGAAAATGCTCGTTCTTACCTGAAGAAAGAGAATGGTATAACCGCTTATATGCCTACGGTTTAACAGATACTTTCCGTCATTTAAACCCAACAGTTAATGATAAATTCTCGTGGTTTGATTATCGCTCAAAAGGCTTTGATGATAACCGCGGCTTACGCATTGATCACATTTTAGCAAGCAATAATTTAATCGATCGCTGCACAGATACAGGCATTGCCCTAGATATCCGTGCGATGGAAAAACCTTCCGACCACGCACCAATTTGGGCGGTGTTTGAATAATTAAAAAAACTCACCGCACTTTTTGGCACAAAGGTTTATCCATTTTGTGCGGTGAGAAGATTTTATATCCTAACTACCCCACCTCATTAATCACATTCAAAATCCGTTTATCTGAAATAGGATATTTCGTGCCGAGTTGTTGGGCGAATAGGCTGACGCGTAGTTCCTCAATCATATAAGGGATCTCTGCCACTTCTGCGGGGATTGGCTTGGATTTTGGCAATTTTAATAATAACTGCTGATACGCCTTTTCGACATTTTCTACCCGCAACATTGCGGCACGATCACGGTTGGGATCTTGCAATAATTTGTCAATGCGTTTATCAATGGCTTGCAAATAACGTAATAAATCTGGCAAGCGTTGATAGCCCGTTTTCTGCACAAAGTTTGGGTAAATAAGATGATTAATTTGCGCTTTAATATCTGAAAGAGCAAAGGCTAAGGTGAAATCCATTTTGCCTTTTAAGCGTTTGTTGATTTCAAACACGAGCGTCAAAATCTCTTCCACTTGTTTGGCAATATCCACTGTGGTTTCGTTTAAATTGGCTCGAATGTAATCTTTTAGGCGTTCAAAATCCTGTTCATTCCACACAAAACCGCCGAAATCTTGCACTAATTTATCCACGGCGCAGGCGATACAATCGTCAATCAATTCCAGCACTTTGCCAAATGGTGTGAAATACAGCCCTAATTTTGATTTGTTAGGCAGTTTTTCGTGCAAATACTTTATCGGTGATGGCACGTTAAGCAATAATAAGCGGCGTAGTCCTTGCTCCATTGCGACAGCTTGCTCAAATTCTGTTTCAAATAATTTGATCCCAACAGAATCTTTTTCGTCCACAATGGCAGGATAGGCTTTGATGGTAAAGCCTTGTTTTTTCTGCTCATAATATTGAGGTAATTGGTCGAAATTCCATAAATGAATCCCTGTTTGCTCAATACCTTCATCTGCCACCGCTGACAAGGTTTCCTGCACTTGCTCTTTCAGATTCACTTTGAGTTCATCTAAATTTTTGCTCTCGGCAATTTTCTTACCTTTCTCATTAACCACGCGGAATGTCATTGTTAAGTGCGGTGGAATTTGCGCAAGATTCCATTCATCAGGGGCAACATAAACACCCGTGATTTTGCGTAATTCTGCAGACAGCGTTTCTAGCAAGGGTTTGTCCACATCATTCACACGCCCAAGAAAGGCTTCCGCATAATTCGGTGCTGGCACAAAATGGCGGCGTAATGTTTTTGATAAGGATTTAATCAGGGCGATAATCAATTCTTTGCGTAAGCCCGGAATTTGCCAGTCAAAACCCTGCATTTCCACTTGGTTAAGCAGTGGCAAAGGAATATGCACGGTTACCCCATCGGCTTCCATACCCGGTTCAAATTGATAGCTAAGCTTTAATTTTAAATTGCCTTGATGCCAGAAATTAGGGAAATCTAGCTCGCTGACATTGGCGTTGTCATTGGTGAGAAAGGCTTTTTCAAAATTCAGCAATTCAGGATCTTTTTGCCGCGCTTTTTTCCACCAAGTATCAAAATGCTTTTGCGACACCACTTCTGTGCCAATGCGTTGATCATAAAATTCAAATAAACGGCGTTCGTCCACCAAAATATCTCGGCGGCGCGTTTTATGTTCTAACTCTTCCACTTCGCGAATCAGCCGTTGATTTTGCAAGAAGAAGGTGTGTTTCGTGTGCCAATTTCCTTCCACCAAGGCAGATTGAATAAAAATTTCACGGCTTACCGCCGGATCAATTTTGCCATAGTTCACAGGACGATTTGCCACAATCGGCACGCCATAAAGGGTCACTTTTTCATTAGCGATAACCGCCCCTTTGGATTTTGACCAACGTGGCTCCGCATAAGATTTTTTCACTAAATGCTGTGCCAATGGCTCAATCCATTCGGGATCGATCTCTGCCACCATTCGTCCCCATAATTTGGAGGTTTCCACTAATTCCGCTGCCATACACCATTTGGGCTGCTTCTTGAATAGCACGGAATTAGGAAAAATCGCAAAATGAGCGTTTCTTGCGCCTAAATATTGCTGTTTTTCCGCTTCTTTCATACCAATATGAGAAAGCAAACCCGATAAAAGTGCGGTGTGAATTTGCGGATATTCTGCCGCTTGCGAATTAATCGGCAAGCCCATTTCTCGCACGGTAAGGCGGATTTGATGATAAATATCTTGCCATTCCCGCACGCGGATATAATTCAAATAATCTTTCTGACACAAACGGCGGAACTGATTTTTGCTCAGAGCCTTTTGCTGTTCTTGCAGATAATTCCACAAGTTTAAGAACGCGAGAAAATCGGATTTTTTATCCGCAAAACGGCGATGTTTTTCATCTGCCGCTTGTTGTTTTTCTTGTGGACGCTCTCTAGGATCTTGAATAGAAAGCGCCGCCACAATGATCATCACTTCGTGCAACGCATTGCTGTTTACAGCACTCAGCAACATTTTACCCAAGCGGGGATCAACAGGTAGCTGAGCAAGCTGGCGTCCAATTTGTGTAAGCTGGCGTTTTTCGCCGTGCTTGGTTTTCACGATTTGGAAAGCTTGCAATTCTTCCAATAACTTAATACCGTCTTGAATATGGCGTTTGTCAGGAGCATCTACGAAAGGAAATGCACTAATATCATCTAGCCCAAGAGCAGTCATTTGTAAGATGACGGAGGCAAGATTGGTACGCAAAATTTCAGGATCGGTAAATTCTGGGCGCTGATTAAAATCTTCTTCTGAATACAGGCGGATACAAATCCCTTCGGATACCCGTCCACAACGCCCTTTGCGTTGATTTGCCGAAGCTTGTGAAATCGGCTCAATGGGCAAGCGTTGTACTTTGGTGCGGTAGCTATAACGGGAAATGCGCGCCGTGCCGGGGTCGATCACATATTTAATCCCCGGTACGGTCAGTGAAGTTTCTGCCACGTTGGTGGCAAGCACGATGCGATTTAAGCCACTTGGGTGAAAAATTTTATTTTGCTCTTGCGCCGATAAGCGAGCAAAGAGCGGTAGGATTTCGGTGTGTTTTAAGTGCTGTTTTTCCAAGGCTTCTGCGGTATCACGAATTTCACGCTCACCATTTAGGAAAATCAAAATGTCGCCCCGCCCTTCTGCCTGCAATTCATCAACGGCATTGAGAATGGATTGGATTTGATCTTGTTCTTCCGTTTCCGCCACAGGACGATAACGCACTTCCACAGGATAGGTTCGCCCCGAAACTTCAATAATTGGTGCATTATTAAAATGACGCGAGAAACGCTCCACATCAATGGTTGCCGAGGTGATTATCACTTTTAAATCTGGACGTTTTGGCAACAGCTGTTTTAAATAACCAAGAATAAAATCGTTATTTAGGCTGCGTTCGTGAGCTTCGTCAATGATCAAAGTATCGTATTGATTTAAAAAAGGATCACTTTGAATTTCAGCGAGTAAAATACCATCTGTCATCAGCTTAATTTGAGTATTATCACTGATTTGATCGTTAAAGCGTACCTTATAACCCACCAGCGTTCCTAGCTCACAATGTAGTTCTTCGGCAATGCGTGTTGCCACAGAGCGTGCAGCAATGCGGCGCGGTTGTGTGTGTCCAATTAAGCCTTTTTTTCCACGTCCTAACTCAAGACACATTTTCGGCAGCTGGGTGGTTTTACCTGACCCTGTTTCCCCCGCAATAATCACCACTTGATTTTGCTCAATGGTTTTGAGAATTTCATCTTTGCGCTGGCTTACTGGCAAGTTTTCAGGAAATTCAATTTTTCCCACCGCACTTTCTCGTTGCTGTAAACGCGCTTGCGCTTGCTGAATTTGTACTTGAATTTCTGCTGCGACTTTTTCTTGGGTTTGTGGATTTTTGATTTGATATAGCCCTTTAATTCGCCCTTGCAGACGGCGATAATCCACGTTCATCATCTCCGTTAATTGAGCAAATAAGGCTTTTTGTAATGGGCTAAATGGTTGTTTGTGTTTTGTATTTTTCATTGGTTTTATATATAGGATCACGTCCGTTTTCATTAGGCGTGAAATGATAAATTGTATGAATGCTTTTCAAGGTTTTCTGTTTATCTATTTGTGGGCAAGTTTACTAAAAACAATCAAAAAATAAATAAAATTTGCACCGCACTTTGTTTTTCGTTTTATGCGGACGGACACATAGGTCCGTCCCTACGGGGATCTTTTTAAATAGCTAGAATTCCATCACACTTTGTTTTTCATTTTATGTGGACGGACACATAGGTTCGTCCCTACTAGATCTTTTTAAATAACTAAAATTCCATCGCGCTTTGTTTTTGGTTTTATGCGGACGGACACATAGGTTCGTCCCTACGAGATCTTTTTAAATCGCTAAAATTCCATCACACTTTGTTTTTCGTTTTATACGGATGGACACATAGGTCCGTCCCTACAGGCTCTTTTTAAATAGCCAAAATTCCATCACACTTTTTTTATTTTATTCATTTTTACCGAGATCTATTTATTCCCAGTGAAAAGTTACTCTCTTTTGTAAAGAGGGAGTTGGCGATATTTACCATTATTTCCTCGTAGGGGCGAACCTATGTGTTCGCCCGTGTTCATTTTTCCATTGGTTGTTTAGAAAATATTGTTTCGGGCAGACACATAGGTCTGCCCCTACAGGGCAAAGTGCGGTGAAGAAACTCATCATTTTCTCACCACCCTTTGTGTTGATTTTGTGCAGACGGACACATAGGTTCGTCCCTACAAGGCAAAGAGCGGTGGGAAAATTCATCATTTTTTTACCGCTCTTTAAGGGGATAAAAAACCTTGATAAATCATTCTTATGCGTGTTTGGGTAAAATCGGCTTATAAGAAAAAGGACGCTATGTAGCGTCCTTTCACAATCAGTCTTTAAAAATTAAAGCGCAGATTTTGCTTTTTCAACTAATGCAGCAAAAGCCACTTTGTCGAATACTGCAATATCAGCAAGGATCTTACGATCGATTTCAACAGATGCTTTTTTCAAGCCGTTGATAAATTTGCTGTAAGATAAGCCATTTTGACGGGCTGCAGCGTTGATACGCGCAATCCATAATTGACGGAATTGACGTTTACGCTGACGACGGTCGCGATAAGCATATTGACCTGCTTTAATTACAGCTTGGAACGCAACGCGATAAACGCGTGAACGCGCACCATAATAACCTTTAGCTGCCTTAAGAATTTTCTTATGGCGAGCTCTTGCAATAACACCACGTTTTACACGAGCCATTATTTAATCTCCTATACAATATTATTAACTAAAATTCACTTGACGTACGCTTTACTTGTTTACGCTTATGCGTATGGCAAGCAGGCTACAACTAAAACTTGGTCTGCTTTCGCAACCATTGATTTATGACGTAGATGACGTTTACGTTTAGTGGTTTTCTTAGTCAAAATATGACGTAAGTGAGATTGTTTACGTTTGAAACCGCCAGAAGCTGTTTTTTTGAAACGCTTCGCAGCACCACGTACTGTTTTAATTTTAGGCATTGTTTAAATAACTCCGCATTGTTTAAGTTAGGTTGGATAATTAGGCGAATTTATCAATTTAATAATAAATTACTTGTAAAGCACTAATTATTTCTATTTGTTAGCCAAAGGCTATCAATACACAAGGAAATCAGGTTGCGTAGTTTACCTGATTATCACTTTGTTTTTCTGCAAGGAAAAACGGACGAATTTTATAAGATCCGTCCGCTTTACGCAAGAAATAAAATTATTTTTTCTTCGGTGCAATCACCATTACAGCTTGGCGACCTTCTAATTTACCCGGTGCTGACTCAATCATTGCGATTTCTGAGGTATCTTCTTTAACACGCTCTAACACATTTAAACCAATATCTTGGTGAGCCATTTCGCGTCCACGGAAACGCACGGTAATTTTTACTTTATCGCCATCTTCCAAGAAACGTAAGATGCTACGCAATTTAACTTGGTAATCACCTTCATCTGTTCCTGGACGGAATTTAATTTCTTTAACTTGAACAACTTTTTGTTTTTTCTTCTGTTCTTTTGCCGCTTTTTCTTTTTCGTACATAAATTTACCGTAATTCATAATACGACATACTGGCGGCTCCGCATTAGGGCTGATTTCAACTAAATCTAATTCTGCTTCATCAGCTTTTGCTAATGCTTCTTGGATAGAAACGATACCGAGTTGTTCACCATTTTGATCGGTTAAACGAACCTCTTTTACACCACGAATCTCATCATTTAGACGATGGGCGCGGTTTGTTTGGACACGTTTTGCGGTTTTAATAATAATATTCCTTCTAATCGATTAAATCTAAAATCTACTTATTTTGCACAAAGTAGAATTCATTATTTGTATTTTTACTCTTTGAAGTTTAAGAGAAAAACGTCAAAATTCTAATAGATTTTAACCAACAATGCAACGCTGATTAAGCATTTATTATAAGAAAAGGGCTAAGTAAGAAATCTTATTTAGCCCTTTATTCACAATTGCTTTTATATTAGAAAATTATTTTTTCTTTTTCGCTTTTGGATTTGGTAAGTCGGTGATTGAACCTTCAAACACTTCTGCCGCTAAGCCCACAGATTCGTGTAAGGTTGGGTGAGCGTGGATAGTTAATGCAAGATCTTCTGCATCACAACCCATTTCAATGGCAAGACCGATTTCACCTAGCAATTCACCACCATTTGTCCCTACGATCGCACCACCAATAATGCGGTGAGTGTCTTTATCGAAGATCAATTTGGTTAAACCATCTGCACAGTCAGAAGCGATTGCACGACCTGATGCTGCCCAAGGGAATTTCGCCACTTCGTAGTTAATGCCTTCGGCTTTACATTCTTTCTCGGTTTTACCTACCCAAGCTACTTCTGGCTCAGTGTATGCGATAGATGGAATCACTTTCGGATCGAAATAGTGTTTTTGTCCTGCAATAACTTCTGCTGCAACGTGGCCTTCGTGTACGCCTTTGTGAGCAAGCATTGGTTGCCCAACGATATCGCCAATCGCAAAGATATGTGGCACATTGGTACGCATTTGTTTATCCGTATGGATAAAGCCACGATCGTCCACTTCTACACCAGCAACATTGGCATCGATCAACTTACCATTTGGTGTACGACCGATTGCAACTAACACGGCGTCATAACGGCGAGTTTCATTCGCTGCTTTGCCTTCCATTGAAACATAAATACCATCTTCTTTTGCTTCAACCGCAGTCACTTTGGTTTCAAGTAATAAGTTGAATTTCTTCTCAATACGTTTTGTGTAGATTTGAACAATATCTTTATCGGCAGCCGGGATCACTTGATCAAACATTTCTACTACGTCAATATTAGAACCTAGTGCGTGATATACCGTACCCATTTCAAGACCGATAATACCTCCACCCATAATTAATAGATTTTGTGGTACTTCTTTTAATTTTAGTGCATCTGTCGAATCCCAAATACGTGGATCTTCGTGTGGGATAAATGGTAATTGGATTGGTCGTGACCCCGCTGCGATAATCGCATTATCAAAATGAATGGTCGTTTCACCTTCTTCACCCGCAACAATGATCGTATTAGGACCTGAGAATTTACCATAACCATTTACGACTTGTACTTTGCGCATTTTAGCCATTCCAGCTAAGCCGCCTGTAAGTTGATTGATGACTTTTTCTTTCCAACCACGGATTTTGTCAATATCAGTTTGTGGTTCACCAAATACGATACCGTGTTCAGCTAAAGATTTTGCTTCTTCAATCACTTTCGCAACGTGTAATAAGGCTTTAGATGGGATACAACCAACGTTTAAACACACTCCACCAAGGGTTGAATAACGTTCAACAATAACGGTATCTAAGCCTAAATCCGCACAGCGGAATGCTGCTGAATAACCAGCTGGGCCTGCACCAAGTACAACAACTTGTGTTTTAATCTCTTTATTCATTTTTTACCTCGTTAAATTCTTGCGATTTTTACACCGCACTTTAACTAAACAGCGTTTCCCATTATTAATGAGAAACGCTCAGGAAATTACATTACTAAACGGCGAAGATCGCTTAATACACCATTAATGAAGGTGATAAATCTTGCGCCATCTGCACCATCAATCACACGGTGATCGTAAGAAAGTGATAATGGTAACATTAAGCGTGGTGTGAATTCTTTACCGTTCCACACCGGTGTCATTTCAGATTTAGACACACCTAAAATCGCCACTTCTGGGGCATTTACAATTGGCGTAAATTGTGTACCACCAATACCACCTAAGCTTGAAATAGTGAAACAACCACCTTGCATATCCGAAGCCGTTAATTTACCTGCACGTGCTTTTTTCGAGATTTCCGCTAATTCACGTGAAAGTTCGATAATGCCTTTTTTGTTCACATCTTTAAATACTGGTACAACCAAACCATTTGGTGTATCGACTGCGACGCCAATATTAACGTATTTTTTCAAGATCAAGCTTTGTGCATCTTCGGATAACGAGCTATTGAAGCGTGGATAAGCTTCTAAAGCTTTCGCTACCGCTTTCATAATAAATACAAGTGGGGTAATTTTTACATCAAGTTTTTGTTTTTCCGCAAGCACATTTTGCTCTTTACGGAATTGCTCTAAATCGGTGATATCCGCTTTATCCCATTGTGTAACGTGCGGAATCATTACCCAGTTACGGTGTAAGTTTGCACCGGAGATTTTTTGGATACGACCTAATTCCACTTGTTCTACTTCACCAAATTTGCTGAAGTCCACTTTCGGCCAAGGGAGTAAGCCTAAACCCGCACCATTTGCTGCACCTGTTGATGTTGCAGAGACAGAACCGCTTTCTACGGCTTTCACTGCCGCTTTCACATAAGCTTGAACGTCTTCTTTTAGGATACGACCTTTACGGCCTGTTCCTTTCACTTTATCTAGGTTTACGCCAAATTCGCGCGCTAAACGGCGAACAACTGGTGTTGCGTGAGCAAAACTTGCACTTGCTGTAACTTCTGCTTGGTTAGCAGGCTGAGCTGATTGTGCTGGCGCAGCAGGTGCAGCTGCTTGAGTTTGTGCAGGTGCCGCTGCTGGTTGAGCCGCTGGGGCTGCTACAGGTGCTGAACCTGCTACTTCAAAACGCATAATCAATGAACCAGTTGAAACTTTATCCCCTGATTTCACTAAGATTTCTTTCACTATACCAGCAAATGGTGCAGGGACTTCCATTGAAGCTTTGTCGCCTTCAACAGTAATTAATGATTGCTCTTCAGAAACGCTATCGCCCACAGCAACCATAATTTCAGTTACGTTTACTTCATCACCGCCAATATCTGGAACGTGAACATCTTGTACGCCACCAGATACTGCAGCAGCTGCTGGTGCTTCAGCCGCTGGTTGAGCTGCTGGCGCTGCGGCAGTGGTTTCAAATTTCATTACTAATGAACCAGTTGAAACTTTATCGCCTACTTTAATAAGAATCTCTTTTACCACACCAGCTACAGGCGCAGGCACTTCCATTGAGGCCTTATCACCTTCTACGTTTAAAATAGATTGTTCTTCTGAAACAGAATCGCCTACGCTCACTAAAATTTCAGTCACGTTTACTTCATCGCCACCAATATCTGGAACGTGAATTTCAATCACAGAACCACCCGCACTTTGTGGAGCAGCAGGCGCAGCTTTTTCTTCCACGGCAGGTGCTGGTGCAGCAGCTGCACCTTCTAAAATAAACATCGGTGTACCTGTTGAAACTTTATCACCAACTTTTACTAATACTTCTTTAATGACACCCGCTTCAGGTGAAGGCACTTCCATAGAGGCTTTATCACCTTCAACATTAATTACTGATTGATCAACTTCAACCGTATCACCCGCTTTTACCATTACTTCGGTAACGGTTACTTCATCGCCACCAATATCTGGAATTTGAATTTCTTTAGCCATTTTCTTTTTTCCTCAAAACTCCCCTCACCAAAGCAAGGGGAGCGATGTTAATTATGCGTAAAGTGGATTAATTTTATCTGCATCAATGCCATATTTTACAATAGCATCTGCCACAACTTTCTTATCAACTGTACCTTGTTTTGCAAGCTCAGTTAATGCGGCGATCACAACATAATGTGCATTCACTTCAAAATGTTCACGTAAGTTTTCACGGCTGTCTGAACGACCAAAACCGTCTGTACCTAATACACGATAACTTTGTGCTGGCACATAAGCACGTACTTGTTCTGCATAAAGCTTGATGTAATCTGTCGCTGCTACAGCCGGCGCATCATTCATTACTTGTGCAATGTATGGTGTTTTGGCTTCTGCTTCAGGGTGTAATAAGTTCCAACGCTCTACATTTGCGCCATCACGTGCAACTTCCGTAAATGAAGTTACGCTATACACATCAGAAGTAACACCAAAGTCATCTGCAAGCAATTTCGCTGCTTCACGAACGTGGCGTAAAATCGCACCTGAACCTAATAATTGAACTTTGCCTTTACCTTGTCCAGTTACCGTTTCAAATTTATAAATACCTTTACGAATACCCTCTTCTGCACCTTTTGGCATTGCTGGTTGCTCATAGGTTTCATTTAAGGTTGTGATGTAGTAGTACACATCTTCTTGCTCTGGACCATACATACGGCGAACACCGTCTTGAATAATCACAGGCACTTCAAACGCAAAAGCAGGATCATAAGAAATACAGTTTGGAATAACTGAAGATTGGATATGGCTATGACCATCTTCGTGCTGTAAGCCTTCACCGTTTAGTGTTGTACGACCTGAAGTACCACCAATCATAAAGCCACGCGCACGTTGGTCGCCAGCTAACCACATTAAATCACCAACACGTTGGAAACCAAACATTGAGTAATACACAAAGAATGGAATCATTGGTACGTTGTTTGTGCTATAAGAGGTTGCTGCCGCAATCCAAGATGCGGTTGCACCTTGTTCATTAATCCCTTCTTGTAACACTTGACCATCAATGGCTTCACGATAGTAAGAAACTTGTTCGCGATCTTGTGGCGTATAGTTTTGTCCGTGTGGGTTATAAATACCAATTTGACGGAATAACCCTTCCATACCGAAAGTACGCGCTTCGTCTGCAATAATTGGCACAATGTGTTTACCCACAGATTTATTTTTCAACAATACGTTTAATGAACGAACAAACGCCATTGTGGTTGAAATTGGACGAGATTGGGCTTCAAATAATTGTGCAAACTCCTCTAGTGCAGGCACTTCAAGCTCATAGGTAAAGCGTGGCGCACGCGTTGGTAAATAACCATTTAATGCTTGACGGCGCTCGTGAAGATATTTGTACTCTTCTGAACCTTCTTCAAACTTGATGTATGGTAATTTCTCGATATCTTCATCAGATACCGCAATATTGAAACGATCACGAACGTGTTTAACGCCCGACATATCCATTTTCTTAACTTGGTGAGCGATATTTTTACCCTCAGCGGCATCACCCATACCATAACCTTTGATGGTTTTCACAAGCAATACAACTGGTTTGTCTTTAACTTGTTTTGCTTTATTGAATGCAGCGAAAACTTTTAATGGATCGTGACCACCACGGTTTAATGCCCAGATTTCATCATCTGTCATTTCTGCCACTAAAGCTTCAGTTTCAGGATAACGACCAAAGAAGTGTTTGCGTACATAAGCACCATCTTTTGCTTTGAAGGTTTGATAGTCGCCATCAACCACTTCCATCATTAATTGTAATAATTTACCTGACGTATCACGTTGTAATAAACGATCCCAACGGCGACCCCAAACAACTTTGATCACTTCCCAGCCACAACCGTTAAATTGTGCTTCTAATTCTTGAATAATTTTACCGTTACCTGTTACTGGACCGTCTAAACGTTGTAAGTTACAGTTGATCACGAAAACAAGGTTATCTAATTTTTCACGCGCTGCGAAAGCAAGACCACCGCGAGATTCTACTTCATCCATTTCGCCATCACCTAAGAATGCGTAAACGGTTTGATCTGCCGTGTCTTTCAAGCCACGGTTATGTAAATATTTTAAGAAACGTGCTTGATAAATAGCATTCAATGGCCCAAGACCCATTGATACTGTAGGGAACTGCCAGAATTCAGGCATTAATTTAGGGTGAGGGTAAGAAGAAAGGCCTTTTCCGTGAACTTCTTGACGGAAATTATCTAATTGCTCTTCAGTTAAACGATCTTCAACAAAAGCACGCGCATAAATTCCCGGAGAAATATGACCTTGGAAGAAAACTAAGTCGCCACCATTTTTTTCGGTACGCGCTTTAAAGAAATGGTTGAAACAAACTTCATAGATTGTCGCAGAAGATTGGAAAGATGACATATGGCCGCCAAGCTCTAAATCTTTTTTAGAGGCTCTCAATACCATCATCATTGCATTCCAACGAATCGCACTACGAATACGACGTTCAAGATCTAAATTTCCTGGGTAATTTGGCTCTTCTTCAACAGGGATTGTATTAATATAATCGCTGGTTACACCTGTCGGTAAAGAAACAGAATTAGCACGCGCGTGCTGCATTAATTGATCAATAATAAACTGTGCTCTTTCAACACCTTCTTCACGAATTACTGAATCGATCGCCAATAACCAATCATTGGTTTCGATCGGATCTACGTCATTTGTTAACATTTCTGACATAGTCTTTTCCTTATTAATTAAGTTGAAGTTAAATCCAATTTCGATAAGAAATTGAACAATGGATGGATAACTAATACTTATATCTGGGCTATTCTACAACTATTAAAACCCGTTTACAAATATTTAACAAAATTTATAAAAAGTATAAGATTTTTTGAAAAATACACTAAATAATCACCGCACTTTTCAAAAATCATCTACCAAAATAAAGTTATTTATAACAAAAAACCCATTCTACTGAACCAATAGAATGGGTTTTTTTAATAAGATGATTTATTTTTTCACCACAAGAACAACTGATTCGCCAGCAACAACTTCACCTGTTTTTTTCTCAATATGGCTAATTTCATCCATATTAGAAATCACTACAGGGGTAAGCACTGATTTTGCTTTGGCTTCAAGTAATTCTAAATCTAATTCAATAATGGTATCACCACGTTTAACGGTTTGACCTTCTTCAGCAACGCGTCTGAAACCTTCACCTTTTAATTCAACGGTATCAATACCAAAGTGAACGAATAATTCCACACCATCGGTAGATTCCATTGAGAAAGCGTGATTGGTTTCAAAGATTTTACCTACAACACCATCAACAGGGGCTACAAGTTTGTTACCTGTTGGGCGAATTGCAATACCATCACCAACAATTTTTTCTGAGAAAACAACATCTGGTACATCTTCAATGTTCACAATATCACCTGAAAGCGGTGCATAAATCTCTACTTCAACGGTTTTATTGCTTTTTGAACCAAATAATTTATCAAAAAAACCCATTTTTAGTCTCCTACTAAGTGAATGTTTGGGTTATTCTAGCCCAAAACTTGAATAATTGGTATCTAGTTTAATGCATTTTCTGCTAAAAAGTCTGCAACCAATTTTTCAATATCTGCTGCTGTTGGCTGTTCGAGCGCTTTATCAGCAAGCAATTTTGCATCTTGATAGTTTACATTGCGGATCAATTTTTTAATTCTTGGCACTGAAATTGCGCTCATACTAAACTCGTCTAAGCCCATACCAAGTAGCAATAACGTTGCTCTTTCATCACCCGCTAGCTCACCACACATACCTGTCCATTTACCTTCAGCGTGGGAAGCATCAATCACCTGTTTGATTAAGCTCAATACAGATGGGGTCATTGGATTATATAAATGAGAAATTAATTCGTTACCACGATCCACCGCAAGGGTATATTGAGTTAAATCGTTCGTACCAATACTGAAGAAATCCACTTCTTTCGCTAAGAATTTTGCATTCACTGCCGCAGATGGGGTTTCCACCATCACGCCAATTTGAATGTTCTCGTCAAAAGCCTTGCCTTCATTGCGTAGCTGCGCTTTTAATACTTCAATTTCTGCTTTTAATGTACGAATTTCTTCCACAGAAATAATCATTGGGAACATGACAGCTAATTTACCGAAAGCTGATGCTCTTAATACGGCTCTTAATTGCGCGTGTAAAATTTCTTTACGATCTAGGGCAATACGAATAGCACGCCAGCCTAAGAATGGATTCATTTCTTTTGGTAGATTTAAGTAAGGTAACTCTTTATCACCACCAATATCCATTGTTCTTAATACCACTAAACGGCCATTCATCGCTTCAACAACTTCTTTATAAGCGATAAATTGTTCTTCTTCCGTTGGCAGCTGATCGCGATCCATAAACAAAAATTCTGTGCGATATAAGCCTACGCCTTCCGCACCATTACGATCAGCTCCTTCTACATCGCGAATTGTACCAATATTTGCTACCACATCAACGCGATGACCGTCTAAAGTGAGCGCAGGCAAATCTTTTAATTTCGCTAATTCTGCTTTTTCTTCCGCTAATTGTGCTTCTAAGGCTTTTAAGCGATCAATTTCTTCCTGACTTGGGTTTACATAAACACAATTATTCACCGCATCAAGAATTAAGAAATCACCGGTATTAACTTGTTGAGTAACCGTGTTTGTCCCCACAATCGCTGGCAATTCTAATGAACGTGCCATAATTGAAGTATGAGAAGTTCTGCCACCAATATCAGTAATAAAACCAAGCACTTTATCAAGGTTAAGCTGTGCCGTTTCTGATGGCGTTAAGTCATAAGCAACAAGAATAGCTTCTTCGTTGATCTCACCAAGATCAACAATGTGCATACCTAAAATATTTTTAATTAAGCGATTACCAATATCACGAATATCCCCTGCACGCTCTTTTAAATATTCGTCATCAATTTCTGACAACATTGCCACTTGCTGATCAATAATGGTGCTTGCAGCAACCCCTGCATTCACTTTATTAGTGCGTAAATAATCAATGATTTCTTCTTCTAATTCCTCATCTTCCAAAATCATTAAATGACCTTCAAAGATCGCTGCTTTTTCTTCACCTAATGAAGCATAAGCTCTATCTTTAATTGCGGTTAATTGCTCAACGGCCGCATCGCGTCCTTGATAAAAACGTGCAACCTCAGCCTCAATTTGATCATCTTGAATTTTTTGTGTATCAAGAATAATTTTTTCTTCTTTTAAAACAAGGGCTTTACCGAAAACAATACCGGGTGATGCTGGAATACCTGAAATCATAGTGACCTTCCGAACTAATAATTAAATCTGGCTATAAATAGAACAATAGCCACAAACAGACTTTCCCTTGAAAGTGAAATTTGTGGCTAATGGTATGATTACTCTAATGTAGGAATTAAAGCGACTAAATGATCTACTGCTTTTTGCTCATCTTCGCCTTCAGCAGAAATGGTGATCACAGTTCCTTGTGTTAAACCTAAAGTTTGTAATTTAAAAAGGCTTTTTGCACTTGCACTTTTGCCACCAGAAGTTACAGTAATGTCAGAAGCAAAGGCTTTCGCTTCTTTTACAAACTGAGCCGCAGGGCGAGTATGTAAACCATTTGGAGCAATAATTTCAACATCTTTTGAGTACATAGTAAAATCCTCTTAGTAAATTGTTTAAGTATAAATGTTATCCTAACATCAAACAGTAACTATAAAGCTTACCATTCAATCGTTGTATTTATTTCATCTTTAAAAATAAATCTGAAACTAGTATTCAACTTAACACAACAATAATCAACCCTAATCAACGCAAAATTTGAAGTACATCACAAAAAAATGCTTGAAACGGCGTTTTTTTATGCGTTTATTAACCTTTATTTAACCATTGTCCTGAGTGAAGAAGTGTCTATGCCCCTTTGTTTCAGATAAACTTTCAATTAAATTATGATAGTTTTTAAATCTTACGGGATCGATTTTTCCTTGCTCAACGGCTTCACGCAATGCACACCCCGGATCACTCAAATGTTTACAATCCCTAAATTTACAAGTGCCTAGCACATACTGGAATTCACGGTATCCTTTCGTAATTTGATCGGCGTCCAAATGCCATAAACCGAACTCACGAATCCCTGGAGAATCAATCAGATCGCCCCCTTGCGGTAAATGATAAAGACGAGAAGAGGTGGTGGTGTGGCGGCCTAATCCTGTTCCCTCGCTCACCGCACCAACTTGCGCATTCACATCAGGTAAAATGCTGTTGATTAGACTGGATTTGCCTACCCCTGATTGTCCCACAAAAATAGACGTGCCTTGCGATAAAAGTGCGGTAAGATTTTGCATATTTTCGCCTGTTTTGGCAGAAATCATCAGCGTTTGATAGCCTATTTTTTCATAAACCTTAAGCTGTTTTTCCACTGCTTCACGCTGGTTTTCCGATAATAAATCAGCTTTATTAATCACGATCACCGCAGGGATTTTCGCATTTTCACACACTACTAAATAGCGATCGACAATATTCCAAGACAACTCAGGCACCACCGCGGACACAATAATGATGCGATCAATATTTGCCGCGATCACTTTTAGGCCATCGTAATAATCAGGGCGTGTGATTTCATTTTTACGCGGGTGAATGGCTTCAATCACACCGCTCACGCCTTGTAACTGCTCGCTGCCTTGACGCCACAGCACTTTGTCGCCAACCACTAAATTTGCCAAAGTGCGACGTAAATTACAGCGGAAAATTTCACCTTGCTCATTTTCCACATCGGCATGCAAAGAATAACGAGTTACCACCGTGCCTTCTTGCGTTGGGCCAAGCATTTCATCTTGCCACTGAATATCATCACTTCTGGATTTGTGACGTTGTAATGTTTTTGCATTGTTAGAACGAATTCTACGCTGCTGATTGTAAGTTAATTTTTGTTTGCTCAAAGATAAATCCTTAAAGTGCGGTTGGTTTTCGGTTAAAATATTCTGAACTCATCAAAATAAAACTCACATAGGATACCCTAATGCAATTAGATAAACAAAACCTTATTTGGATTGACTTAGAAATGACGGGCTTAGATCCCGAAAAAGAACGCATCATTGAAATTGCCACCATTGTAACTGACAAAGATCTCAATATTCTTGCAGAAGGCCCTGTGCTTGCCGTTCATCAACCAGATAGTTTACTGGCCAAAATGAGCGCTTGGTGTCAGAAAACCCATAGCGAAAATGGTTTAATTGAACGCGTAAAGCAAAGCAAACTCACCGAACGTGCCGCGGAATTACAAACTTTAGATTTCCTAAAAAAATGGGTGCCTAAAGGTGCATCGCCCATTTGTGGCAACAGCGTTGCGCAAGATAAACGCTTTTTATTCAAATATATGCCTGAACTCGCCGACTATTTTCATTATCGCCACCTTGATGTCAGCACCTTGAAAGAACTTGGAGCGCGTTGGAATCCTGAAATGTTAAAAGGTTTTAGTAAGAAAAATACCCACCTTGCTTTAGATGATATTCGTGAATCTATTGCGGAACTGGCTTATTATCGTGAGCATTTTATCAAAATGCCTTAGCCTATTTATTGCTAAGAAATGGGAAAAATCTCGCTTTCTGATCAATAACTAAACAAGCAATCAAATTTTTTATAATTTTACTTGCGGGCGTAAAAATTTTTCGTATAATACGCCCCGTTCCTTACGGAATATGCGGGAATAGCTCAGTTGGTAGAGCACGACCTTGCCAAGGTCGGGGTCGCGAGTTCGAGCCTCGTTTCCCGCTCCAATCTCCTTATCTCTTGCGGGAATAGCTCAGTTGGTAGAGCACAACCTTGCCAAGGTTGGGGTCGCGAGTTCGAGCCTCGTTTCCCGCTCCAAATTTTCTTTATATTCTCTTATTATCGACATATCTCCTTTAATATTTTTTCCTTTGCTTTGAACTGTTAAATTATTCAAATACAAAAAAAGCGAAGTATTCAACTCCGCTTCATTGTGAAAAATGAGAAAATTTTTAACCGCTCTTACCTAATAATAAAGACAAAATACCCGCCGCAATCAACGGCCCGACAGGAATACCGCCCACAAAGGCAACACCTAAAATTGTGCCAACTAATAATCCTGTGAGCAAAGTCGGCTGTGCGCCCATTAGGTTTACCCCACGTCCACCAAACCACGCCACCAGCACGCCCACAGCAATGGCTAAAAACATTTTCCAGTTCAACAGCTCAGTAAAAGCAGGCAAAGGAATTTTGCCAGAAATAATCGGACTAAGTACGCCGATGGTGAGAATAATAATACCGATATTTAAGCCGTATTTTTCCATAAAAGGAATATATTTAGCCAAAAAGGTTTGTTGCATTAATAGCAAAATCGTCGCCGAAATGGTGATTGAACTGTTGTTACCTAACACGCCAAGCAAAATTAAAATCACCAGTAGCAAGGCGATTGCGTTAAATTGTAATGACATCATTGCCTCGAAAATTCTCAAAAAAAGCACCGCACTTTTACTGTGCGTCAGATGTTGGGATTATACTCTTTTTATTTGCCTAATTCATAAAAAATAAGGCTCGTTATGAGCCTTATCAATTATTTCACTTTAAATTTTAACAAACGATTGGCATTGCTCACCACGGTGATGGAAGACAACGCCATTGCCAGTCCGCCAATCATTGGGTTAAGCAAAATACCAAACAAGGGATACAACACCCCTGCGGCAATCGGTATGCCTAAAATATTGTAAATAAATGCGCCGAACAGATTTTGCTTCATATTGCGTAAGATGCCTTTGGAAAGGCAAAGGGCATCGGCCACGGCAGAAATATTATGGCGCATCAAGGTTAATTCTGCGGTTTCTATGGCAATATCTGAACCGCTGCCCATTGCGATACTCACGTCTGCTTGGGCAAGGGCAGGCGCATCATTAATGCCGTCCCCCACCATCACTACGTTGCGGCCTTCTTTCTGTAATGCCTTGATGATATTCGCTTTTTCAGCAGGCAACACGCCTGCGATCACGCTGTCAATCACCGTGCCTTGCGCCAATGCACGAGCCGTTTTTTCTTGATCACCAGTGAGCATTACCAAATGATAGCCCTGTTCGTGCAAGCGTTGTAAGGCATTCGCTGAATCTTCACGCAAAGGATCGCTTAGCACAAATAGCCCGGCTAATTGGCGATTGATCGCAAAAAAGACCACCGTTGCGCCACGTTCTGTTTGTTGCTGAAAGATCGCCATTGCAGGCTGAATATCCACGTCTTGCTGCGTCATTAAAGCTTGGTTACCGAGCAATAATTCAAGCCCTTCCACTTCCCCACTCACCCCTAAACCTTGCAAGGTGGCAAAGGCATTAAGCGGTTTGAGTTCACCTTGATTTTCTTGATTAAACTGCACTATACCTTTGGCTAAGGGGTGGTTTGAACCCTGTTCTAGGCTTGCTGCAAGCTGGCTAACTTGCGTTTCTGAATAATCATTAAAACAATAAAGTGCGGTGATTTTTGGAGAACCTTTTGTTAGCGTGCCTGTTTTGTCAAAAACAATAGTATCAGCACTAGCGGCTTTTTGTAAGGCATCGGCATCTCGTACTAAAATGCCTAATTCCGCGGCACGCCCAATACCTGAAATAATCGACATTGGTGTCGCTAGCCCTAAGGCGCAAGGGCAGGCAATAATGAGGACGGTAGTAAAAATCACCAAACTATAAGAAAATTGTGGCGCTGGCCCAAGAATATACCAAACCAAGGCGGCGACTAAAGCAATGGTAATCACCACAGGGACAAAAACCGCTGCAATTTTGTCTGCCAGTTGTCCCATTTGGGGCTTGCTACTCTGCGCTTGACGCACTAATTTGATGATATTGGCCAAGGTAGTTTGCTCACCAATTTGTTCTGCACGGTAAATCACCGTACCATCTGAAATAAGCGTTCCAGCGCTGATTTTGTCCCCTGCCTGCTTTTGCACGGGAACAGGCTCGCCTGTTAGCATACTTTCGTCAAACCAACCTTGCCCTTCTGTAATTGTGCCGTCCACCGCCACACGTTCGCCTGTTTGCAAGCGTAACTGCATTCCTGCTTGCACTTTCGCAAGGGGAATGTCTTGCGTGCCTTGTGGTGTAACCAGATGTACGGTTTTAGGGGTAAGATCAAGCAAGCGCGCCAAGGCCTGTGAAGAATGTTGTTTCGCTTTGGCTTCAAACATTTTGCCTAAATTGATGAAACCGATGATCATCGCCGCTGCTTCAAAATATAAATGACGGGCATTTTCAGGGAAAAACTCAGGATTAATGCAAACAAACATTGAATAAAGCCAAGCTGTGCCAGTGCCTAGTGCTACAAGGGTATCCATTGTAGCGGTGCGATTGAGTAAATTCTGCCACGCCTTTTGATAAAAATGTTTGCCTGTCACAATCATCACCAACAAGGTCAGCACACCCACCGCGAGCCAATAAACGCGATTGTTTTGATTCAGGCTCATTGTGCCACCAAGCAAGCCCCAAAACATTAATGCCCCCCCTAAACCAAGGGCAACAATGCCTTGCCATTTACGCTGCTTCACTTCGTGCGCACTTTTGCTTTGCTGTTTTTCTACACGCAGCGCATCATCATTCACCACTTCTGCGCCATAGCCTGCTTGCTGCACGGCGGCAACAAGAGATTGCGGCGTGGCATTGCCGCTCACTAAAGCAGTTTGTTCCGCTAAATTCACTTGCACTTGGGCGACTTGTGGCACGGCTTGCAAGGCTTTTTGCACTTTCATTACGCAAGCGGCACAGCTTAAGCCATCAAGTAAAAGGGCAACCTGATCCTGATGTTGTCCAACTACCACAGGATCAGGTTTTAAGGTTTCTGTGGAAGATTCGGGTAGTGAACTTACTTTGCCGAGTTATCCGCAAGGCGTGCTTGATAACCAGCTTCAACAATAGCATTAATCAACACTTGCGGATCAACATCGCCCACTACAACGGCTTTATCTAAACTCACTTCGGCACTTTGCACGCCAGAAATGCCATCTAAGGTTTTCTGTACGGATTTTACGCAATGTTGGCAAGATAAATCGCTTAACGCTAACACAGTAGTTTTCATCTTTTTCTCCTTCTAGTAAAAATTTTGCATAGCATAAACCTTAACATAGGGTTAATGTCAATATGAAAAATTCAGTGAAATATTAAGAAAAGTGCGGTGTAAAATAAGGCGATTTTTTCGCCTTATTCTAGTTTGGTTTGAATTTCTTGCGAAAATGCTTGCAAGCCTTGTGCGTTACCTGATTTCACCATAGCTTGCATTGCTTGGGTTGGAGTGTGGATCAATTTGTTCATTAGTTTATAGCTTAATTCTTGCAAAATTTGCTCCGCACTTTCACCTTGCTGTAAGGCACTCAAGGCTTTTTCAAGCATTTCTTGGCGGGTTTGCTCCGCTTCTTCGCGATAACGGCGAATTAAATTAGAAAATTGGTGCACCTTGAGCCATTCAAAAAAGGCTTGGTTTTCTTCATCAATAATCTGTTCTGCCTCGGCGGAAGCCTGTTCCCGCTGGGTGAGATTACGCTGAATGATATTTTGCAAATCATCAACGGTGTAATGATAAACGCTTTCCACTTCGCCTGCGCTTTCTTCTACATCACGTGGTACGGCAATATCAACAATTAGCATTGGATTATAACAACGCTTTTTCTGCGCTTGCTGTACCATTGCTTGGCTAATCAAGGTGTTTGGGCTGCCTGTTGAGCTGATCACAATATCGGCCTGCTCTAAGGCTGCTTGAAGATCATCTAGCCCTACCACACGAATTTTCTGTGCCGATCCCAGCTTTTCCACTAACTGTTCAGCACGAGCAAGGGTTCGGTTGGCAATGGTTAAACTTTTCACGCCGTGGCGTAATAAATGGCGCGCCACCAATTCAATGGTTTCTCCAGCCCCAACTAACAAAATATTAAGCTGGCGTAGGCTATCAAAAATTTGACGGGCGAGCGTGCAGGCGGTATAGGCCACCGACACGGCATTTTCACCAATACTGGTTTCCGTACGCACACGCTTTGCAGTGGAAAAGGTTTTCTGGAATAAGCGAGAAAGCTGGCCTGAAATCGCCCCTTGATGTTGCTGATAATAATCCTCACTTAGCTGATAGGCTTGCTTCACTTGCCCTAAAATTTGTGGCTCACCCAATACAAGAGAATCCAATCCGCACGCGACACGCATTAAATGTTGCGTGGCGAACTGATTTTGTTTGACATAAAGGCTATGATTCAACTCTTCTTTATCAAGCTGATGAATTTCGCTCAGCCAATCAATACATTGGCGTTGCCATTGCGCATCATCTTGTGGGGAAATGGCTTTATTATGAAAATACACTTCCGTGCGGTTGCAGGTGGACAAAATCACTGCACTGTCTGCCAAAGCAGATTGCTCAATTTGTTGCAATGCCTGCTGACGCTTTTCATCAGAAAACGCCACTTTTTCACGCAATGCCACAGAAGCGGTTTTATGGTTAATGCCTAAAACAAGAATTGTCATAAATTAATTGAAATTTGACCGCACTTTCGGTCAAGCCCCCACAAAATAAAAAGAAAGAAAATAAAAACTTGCTCATTCTAAGCAATTATTTCCCCTTGAGCAAATTGAAACAACGAATTGTTTATATAGTAAAAATAAATTAAAGGCATCTGTAAACAGATGCCTAAAAATTGTGCGTTAATTCGCTGGTTGTTTGGCTAATTCTTCATCGCGCAGTACGCGGCGTAGAATTTTACCTACATTGGATTTTGGTAATTCATCTCGAAATTCAATGTCTTTCGGTACTTTATAGCCCGTGAGATGTTGGCGGCAATGTTGGCGTAGCTCATCACGCGTCAGACTTTCATCTTTTTTCACCACAAATACTTTAATGGTTTCGCCCGACACTTCATTTGGCACGCCAATGGCCACCACTTCTGCTACTTTGTAATTGAGCATAATCACATCTTCAATTTCATTTGGATACACATTAAAGCCTGAAACCAAGATCATATCTTTTTTGCGATCTACAATGCGTAAGCTGTAAGATTCGTCCATCACCACAATATCGCCAGTAGCAAGCCAGCCGTCTTTCAGTACTTCAGCGGTGGCTTCAGGACGTTTCCAATAACCTTGCATCACCTGCTCACCTTTCACCCAAAGCTCCCCTGGTTCGCCAAGTTGAGCTTCTTCGCCATTGTCTTTGATGATTTTAATATCCGTATTCGGCACGGGAACACCAATAGTGCCATTGTGTTTCACCACATTGATTGGACAAGCGGCAATCAATGGCGAACATTCTGTCATTCCATAGCCTTCAATAATGTTACAGCCGGTGGTTTCGTGCCAACGAGCTGCCACAGATTGCTGAATGGCCATACCCCCACCAACGGAAAGTTTTAATTGTGAAAAATCGATTTCTTTGAAATTTTCATTATTCAACAAAGCGTTAAATAAGGTGTTTACCCCCGTGATAGCAACAAAGCGGTATTTTTTCATCTCTTTGACAAAACCATCAATATCACGCGGATTAGTAATCAGAACGGCAGTAACCCCTAACTCAATAAATAATAGACAATTTACCGTTAAAGCAAACACGTGATAAAGGGGTAACGCGAGAATGGCTTTACGCTCTCGAGTGTGATCACCCACAAAAGGATAGGCAATCCATTTTGCCTGAAATACATTGGTAATAATATTGTGATGAGAAAGCATTGCGCCTTTGGCAACGCCTGTTGTACCGCCTGTATATTGTAAGAAAGCAAGATCATTACCAGTTAAATGCGGACGCACATATTGACGATATTTGCCCACAGCCAGCACTTCACGGAACGTTACGGCGTGCGGTAATTTATATTTTGGCACGAGCTTTTTAATGTATTTCACCACGAAATTCACCAGCGTTCGCTTACCAAAAGAAAGTTGATCGCCCATTCGGGTTAAAATAACGTGTTTTACTTCTGTATTGAACACCACTTTTTCAAGGGTTGAAGCGAAATTTGACACCACCACAATAGCTTTTGCGCCACTGTCTTGTAGCTGATGTTCTAGCTCTCTTGGTGTATAAAGGGGATTAACATTCACCACCACCATTCCAGCGCGTAAAATACCAAATAGCGCAATAGGATATTGCAATAAATTTGGCATCATCAATGCCACAGGATCGCCTTGTTGTAACTTCAATTCATTTTGTAAATAAGCAGCAAAGGCGCGGCTACGCTCTTCTAATTTACGAAAAGTCAGCACTTGCCCCATATTAATATAAGCGGCACGATCGGGGTGTTCGCGCACCGCCTTATCAAACATATCTAAGATATTTTCATAGGCAGAAGTGTCAATATGCTTTTCTGCACCTTCTGGATAATTGATAAACCAAGGCTTTTCCATTTGTTATCCTTATTATTTTTATTAAATCTTACGGATTTTATCACTAGCTCACGAATGTGCCAAATGCTGATGCGTTATTCACGCCCCGGTAACTTTTTCCAAGTTACCTCATTGCGCAAATAAACTGGCTCAATTTCCACCGCACTTATCCATTGTTTCTGCCAGTAATAAGGCAAGGCTAAAGGCAACATTGCTTTAGCAGAAGGCAAGGTAATGTCAGAATCTTTCGCCCAATCTAATGTAGCAAGTTGCGAATAAGCCTGCCAGCCAGTCCCCACTTTAACGCAATTTTCCATTTGTTGAGCCAGCTGAAGCACGGCTTCTGGGCTGCAAACTCGTTCGCTAAATAACGCTTGCCAATCCAAAAACTCGCCAAAATCCGACCGCACTTTGTGTGCCTGAAGTTGGCTAAAATAGACTTCATTCATTCTGGCATCAATGGCGCATAGCACCTGTGTTGTGCCATATTGCTCAAAGGCTTGCTGTGCCATTGTGGTGAGATTAGAAATAGGAATCACCGGCAAATCTGCCCCTAACGCCAAGCCTTGCGCAATACCCGCCCCAACACGCACACCAGTAAAACTACCGGGGCCACGGCCAAAAACCAAGGCATCAACTTGATTGAGCGCAATGCCAGACTGGCTTAAAATTTCATCAACCATTGGCAAAATGCGCTTTGTGTGCGTGCGTTGCGCCAATTCGTCTAAATGGGTGATTTCCCCTTTATGCAATAAAGCAACGGAACAAGCTTCCGTTGAAGTATCTAAAGCAAGTAAAGTTGTCATTATTTTTTCTCTGTTAAAAATTGGATTACGTTGTTTAAATCTCGGGTTCGTTTAGCATTAGGCAAACTTTTCAAAAAGGTTTCACCGTAGGATCGCATCACCAAACGGCTATCACAAATAATCACCGCACCGCGGTCGGTAACATCACGGATCAAACGCCCTACCCCTTGTTTTAAGGTGATCACCGCTTCGGGAATTTGGATCTCATTAAACGGATCTTTGCCCTGCAAGCGGCAATCTTCCATTCGCGCTTTCAGCAAAGGTTCATCAGGTGCGGTAAAGGGCAATTTATCAATAATCACTAAGGAAAGGGCATCGCCGCGCACATCTACCCCCTCCCAGAAACTGGAAGTGGCGACCAACACGGCGTGAGATTGGGTGGTAAACTGTTCTAATAATTTGCTTTTTGCCGTTTCCCCTTGCAGTAACACGGTTAAATCACTGTGTTCACGGAAAAAATCCGCCAGCCCACGCATCATTGAATAAGAGGTACAAAGCACAAAACAGCGCCCCTGATTTTTTTCGATGATCGGTAATAACATTTGCCCGAGCTGCGTTTGCGTGTGCGATTGGTTCAATGCAGGCAGGAAACGTGGCACGCATAATAAGGCTTGTTCAGGATAATTAAACGGACTCGGCAAAATTTTCTGCTCGGCATTTTGAATGCCTAAACGTTGGCAAAAATGCTGAAAATTGCCCCCCACTTCTAAGGTGGCAGAAGTAAAAATCCACGCGGCTTCTTTCTGGCTGAGCTGTTCACCAAATTTATCTGCCACCGTGAGTGGGGTAATATGCAAGCCAAAGCCACGCCCCATTGTTTCATACCAATAGCAATATCCCACCAAATGGGTTTCTTGCAGACGTTTTAAAACCACCTGAATACTGGCGATACGTTCAAAAATGCTGTCTAGGGTTTGCGAGCGACCTAGCGCAAGTTTCACCACATCAGATAAAAATGCCAATTTTTCTTGCAATAATTCTACGCATTTTTGCACCGCACTTTTATCTGCGGAATGCGCCATTGCAGGCTGAGAATACAGCTCGCGCCAGTTGCCACGGCGATTGCCCTCACCCAATAATAAACGAAAATCTTGCACCACCTTGAGCAAGGTATCCGCCGCCACGCCAAGTTGTTTCATATCTTTTAATTCAGTGCGATAAACAATATTGGCATCTTTGCATAAGTCAAATAATTGACGTGAAGTCAGGGAAATGCCGAAATACTGGCTCGCGACATCAGCAATTTGATGGGCTTCATCAAAAATTACCGCCTGCGCATTGGGGATCAACTCGCCAAAGCCACTTTCTTTTACCGCCATATCAGCAAAAAATAAATGATGATTCACCACCACTAAATCGGCATTTAAGGCTTTTTTGCGCGCCGCCGCCACATAGCAATCGCCGTAATTCGGACACTCTGAGCCTAAGCAGCTTTCTGTGGTACTGGTAAGCTGTGGCAAAATCGGGCTGTCTTCCGCAATTTCCACACATTCGCTTAAATCCCCTGTTTTAGTGGCATTGTTCCATTTCCGCACTTTAGCCAGATCTGCTAACACCGTGCGATCGCCCAATACCCCTTGCGCAATCAGCTGATCCAAACGTTCAAGACAAAGATAATTAGCTCGCCCTTTTAAAAGCGCGATTTTGCCTGTATAACCCAACGCTTTTTTAATGGCAGGAAGATCACGATTGAACAATTGATCTTGCAGATTTTTTGACCCCGTGGAAATAATGGTTTTCTTGCCTGCAAGCAACGCAGGCACTAAATACGCAAAAGTTTTCCCAGTGCCAGTTCCTGCTTCCACCACGAGGGCTTGCTTCTGTGCAATCGCTTGTTCCACCGCTTTCGCCATATCTAATTGCTCTGCTCGGGGGCGAAATCCTTTAATATGCTGACTCAGCACGCCCGTTTCCGCAAAGGCGTTGATCACATTTTGGCTATCCATTCGTTCAATTCGGGGTTAGGGTAAATAAAATTAGCGGCTATTCTAACAGATAAGCGAAGAAAAATCCTATACAGTGTTTTACTGGATAAAATGGTGTGTAAAGTGCGGTGGGATTTGGATAAATTTTACCCTTAATAAATCAATTATTAAGGGTAAAGCAAGATAATTATTTTTGAATGAGATAACGTAAAATTGTGCCGTCTTGCTCAATACTCAGCATTGTGTATCCGTGATTTTTCGCATCTACGGGAATATTATTGATAGACTGCGCACAATCACTTAACACTTCCAAAATTTCGCCTTCTTGTAAGGTTGGCATTGTTTCTAAGGTAGCGATTGCGGGATAAGGGCAAGGCTCACCAAGCATATCTAAAGTGTAGGTTGGCGTGATCTCCGCAGGGTGTTTATCTTTCTGTTCAATTACAATAAATGCCATTGTTAATGTCCTCTAAAAATAATGAAAAAATGACCGCACTTTAAATCGTATAACGATTAGTCGCAGCAACGCGTGCTTTTGCTTTGCGGATAAAGCGTTTTTCCCACCAAATAATGAAAATCAAACAGCTAATCATTAAGGCGTAATTAATCAGTAGTCCAGAAATAGGACCAAAAGATTTTAATAGGTTTATTTTTTCATAATCTAACGCTAAAACTGGCGCAAGATCATCCCATAAATAAGCAAGTAAGGTTGAACCAGCAATATTTCCTACACCAACCCACATAAAATGAACTTGACCTTCCATTGCACGATACATCCAGCCTGTTTCACATCCACCAGCCAACACAATACCAAAACCAAATAACAAGCCGCCAATCAAAGCATTTGGGCCGGCCCACATAATTTTAGGATTCATACCAAGCTGAATATAACTAAAAATGCAAATTGTGCTAATGATCATACCGTAGATAATTGCCTTGCCCATATAAGCTCGGCCAGAAACCCATAAATCACGGAAAGCGGAAGTAAAACAAATTTGTGCGCGTTCAATTAATAATCCAAAGACTAAGCCAAATAACATCGCAAAACCGAGTTTAGTTGAATGTTGTAAGGCATAAATGGATAACATTGCCCAGCAAAGAAACACTACCATTCCGATCCAAAAACGGCGCTGCGCTTGCTTTGGATCACTTTGTTTGATTGCTGCGCCGCCTTTTTTTAGCTTTAACGGCGCACGGAAAATTGGTAATAAAGTAAATTTTACCCCTGCGTAAGTACCAATAGCGGTTGTTAAGGTAAAGTACCACGCGTGCATTGAGAATTGTGGAATTCCTGTGAAAAGCGATGCCAAATTACACCCCATTGCCAAGCGTGCGCCAAATCCTGCTAATGCGCCACCAATTAAGGCCTGAAGGATGCGAATTTTATTTTGTGATGCTCGAATTTTCATATTATTCGCCCATAGCGCTGCCGCAATACAACCTGCGAACATTCCTAGGATCATCACCCCATCAATGCGAGTTAGTACAGAACCCTCAAGGCTAATTAATTTATAATAGCCCCATTTTTCAGCATCCACGCCAAAAAATTGCAGAATTTCCCCGCCCCAGCGTGTAAATTCTCCCGTTACCGCCCAATAAGTACCAGTTAAACCAAAATAATAAGCAGATAAAATCCCCGCTGCGATGACTGCAGCTGTCGGATGCCAAAATTTAATAAGATAGTTTTGTTTAAATGATTGCCAAATTTCTAACATTCCTTAAATCCTTAAGCGAAATTGAAAACGGCAAGAATGGTATAACGATGAAAAACAGAATGGAAAACAGTTTGATCATTTCCTATACACAATACTTGCGATATAGATGTTCAAAGAACAGACCGATTTTACGATCTATTCATAAAATTACAAGACTTTCGAATAAAAACCCTTATAAAATTAAGGCATAAAAAACAAACCGCTTTCTATGCCAACATAAGATAACTAACAAGATGGGGCAATGTGATAGCCCAACTTCATATATTCCTAAATTACACTACAATCTGAAATATGCTTATTCAACAATAGGAACAATTTTTGTCGCGTGTGAACCTTTTTCTCCGTGTACTACTTCAAAATGCACTTTTTGCCCAGCTTTTAGCGAACGATAGCCGTCCATTTCAATAACAGAATAATGAGCAAAAATATCAGAATCATTTCCTTCCATTGAAATAAATCCAAAACCTTTAGCATTATTGAACCATTTAACAATACCCACTTCCATAAAACTTTAACCTCTTAAATGGATGATCTCAACGATCTATAACTAATTTAATAAAGCATTTAATACTTTATCCCTCGTTGCAACGAATATTGGAATAAATTGCCTTATTTATCAATCATCAATATTTAAAAATCAAACAGAGATCACAAATTTTTATTAGGATTTTTAGGCTTAATCCGTTCAGCGAAAAAATGTTTTCTATTTTTCTTGATATTTTTCACGTAATTCTTGCGCCACGATGGCAATAGCTTCACCACTGCTAATGCCTTGCTCCATAAGTGCTTGAATTTTTTCTACCGCTTGCTGTTGTTGTTCGTGGGTTAAACTTAATAATGCTTGATCTAACATATTTTTACCTTTATTCACCGAAAAGAAATCAGTAATATACCAACAAAATTAGCAAACACAACATAAGAGGAAAATATTATGCCCTTTAACTTAAAAAACCGTCATTTACTTAGCCTTGTACACCACACCCCAGAAGAAATTAAATTTTTACTACAACTTGCCGAAGACTTAAAACGCGCCAAATATGCAGGCACAGAACAACCTAAATTAAAAGGCAAAAACATCGCCTTAATTTTTGAAAAAACCTCCACACGCACACGCTGCGCCTTTGAAGTGGCGGCTTATGATCAAGGGGCGAACGTTACCTACATTGATCCAAATTCTTCCCAAATTGGGCATAAAGAAAGTATGAAAGACACCGCACGCGTACTCGGAAGAATGTATGATGCCATTGAATATCGCGGCTTTAAACAAGCGGTGGTCAATGAACTCGCCGAATATGCTGGTGTACCAGTCTTTAACGGTTTAACCGATGAATTCCACCCAACTCAAATGCTGGCAGATGTGCTTACAATGATGGAACATTGCGACAAACCGTTGTCTGAAATTAGCTATGTGTATATTGGTGATGCGCGCAATAATATGGGTAATTCATTATTATTAATCGGGGCGAAATTAGGAATGGACGTTCGCATTTGTGCGCCCAAAGCCTTGCAGCCAGAAGCGGAATTAGTGGCAATGTGTCAAGAATTTGCGCAACAAACAGGGGCAAAAATCACCATTACAGAAGATGTGGATCTTGCTGTAAAAGGCGTTGATTTCGTGCATACAGACGTTTGGGTATCAATGGGCGAACCGCTTGAAAGCTGGGGCGAACGCATTGATTTGCTATTGCCTTATCAAGTAACCCCTGCCCTAATGCAACGCAGTGGCAACCCTAAAGTGAAGTTTATGCACTGCCTGCCTGCTTTCCATAATTGCGAAACCGAAGTCGGTAAAAAAATCGCCGAAAAATACCCGCACTTAGCTGAGGGGATTGAAGTAACCGAAGCGGTATTTGAATCACCAATGAATATTGCCTTTGATCAGGCTGAAAATCGTATGCACACCATTAAAGCGGTAATGGTGGCGTCTTTGGGATAATTCTTTGGGATAATGATACATAAACAAAAGTGCGGTAAAAAATGATCTGCACCCCAAAAGTTGGACTAAACAACCAACTGATTAAGGTGCAGATTTTTTATGACTAAATATACTCAACGTTTCAAACAACAAGTGCTCGACTTTTATCATCAAAATGGAAAAAACCGTTCGCTTACTCGCCAGTATTTTCAGCTTCCTCAAAGAACGTTAGCACGTTGGATTGCGAAATTTAATCATAATGGAATCAATGGATTAGCTGTGTTAGGTAAAAAACGATATTATTCTGTTGAGTTTAAATTAAAGGTTATTCAAGCTATCAAAAAAGGCCAGTGCTCCGCTGAAGCCGCCTGCTTTCGCTTTGATATCCCCAGTTCAGGGATAATTAGTCAATGGTTGCAACGCTTTGAAAAACAAGGTATAGATGGGTTATTACTCAAACCTAAAGGTCGTCCAAGTATGAAACTCAACTCGCCTAAAATGCCACCAACGCCCAAAACAGAAGAAGAACGCTTGCGTTACCGAATTTTGGAATTAGAAGCGGAGAATGCAATGCTAAAAAAGTTGCAGGAACTCAACCAACAAAAAATGCAGAAAAAGCCGTCATCGTAAATGCCTTACGCTCGCGTTTCCCGTTGGAATTGTTACTCAGGCTAATCGGATTGGCACGCAGTTCGTTCTTTTATCATCTCAAGCCAAAGGTAGATAAAAATGTAGTGATTTCACAGAAAATAGAGGAAATTTATCGCAAAAATGACGAAAATTATGGTTATCGTCGAATTACCTTGGAATTAAGGAAATACTTGATTATCAACCACAAAAGGGTGCTAGCGATAATGCAACGTTTGGGGTTAAAAGGAAAAAGTAAGCAGAAAAAATATCGTTCTTACCAAGGCAAAGTGGGACACATTGCCGATAATCTGTTGCAACGGGATTTTACGGCAACGATGCCGAATGAGAAGTGGGTAACGGATATCACCGAGTTCAAATGTGCGGAAGGCAAAGTGTATTTATCGCCGATTAAAGACTTGTTTAATAACGAAATTATTGCTTATGATGTGGCGAGAAGTCCGAATTTTGAGCAGATAACCAGAATGTTGACCCAGGCGGTGAACCGATTAGCGGGGAAAAACCGATACTGCATTCCGACCAAGGATGGCAGTATCAAATGATGGGTTATCGAGAGATATTGAAAAAACACGGTATTACGCAAAGTATGTCGAGAAAAGGCAATTGCCTTGATAATGGTGCGATGGAAAGCTTTTTCGGGCGATTGAAGACGGAATGTTACTTTGGCAAGCGGTTTAAAACCTTTGAACAGCTTGAAAAAGTGATTCACGAGTACATTCATTACTACAACAATGAGCGTATTCAAGTGAAGCTCAAAGGACTAAGCCCTGTGGAATACAGAACTCAGTCCTTGAATTAAATTAGAATATAGTCTAACTTTTTGGGGGCAGATCAAAACACCGCACTTTTTTATATCAGCCTTTCTTGTAACCAAGCTAGAAATTCATCAGCATTCATAAATCCCGTAATGCGGGCGGGTTGGATTTCGTTGCCTTGTTTATCAAAAAAGATGATGGTGGGTAGCCCTAGTACATTCAGTTTTTCCATTAACGCTTTGTTTTCTGGGCTATTTTTGGTCATATCTACTTGTAACAATAAAATATCCTCAAAGGCCTGCTGAACGTTGGTATTGGAAAAAGTATATTTTTCAAACTCTTTACAAGCCACGCACCAATCGGCATAAAGATCAAGCATTGCAAAAGTGCGGTCGTTTTTTTGCAAGATTTTTTGTAGTTCGTCATAACTGCTTACTTTTTGGAACGCGGTTTGATGCGCGCGCGTTGTTTGTGCTAAATCAGGTTCATTCCAGAGCCAAGTTTGCAAGGGTTTCACCAAGATCATCGCTAAGATAAAAAAGCCGATACGCAACGCCCAGCCAATGCCCTGCCCTTTGATTTGCAAGCCTGCCCATAAGCAGAAAGACATGCCAAGTAGCGCCCATAAACGATTTTCCCAGATTTCAGGCAGAATACGAGAAAGCAGGAAAACCGGCAAAGCAAGCATTACAAAGCCGAAAATCACTTTCACTTTTTCTAACCATTCGCCTGATTTTGGCAAAATGCGGTTGCCGAAAACCGTGGCTAAAATCAGCGGCACGCCCATTCCCAATGCAAGTAAATAAAGGGTGATTGCGCCAGTAAATAGATCACCGCTTTGCGCCACATAAAGCAATGCGCCCGATAGCGGCGCGGAAGTACAAGGCGATGCCACGAGGCCTGCAATCATTCCCATTACAAAAACGCCACCAAATGCACCGCTCTTTTGTTTTTGGCTTAACAAGGTGAGCTTGGTTTGTAATGATGATGGTAGTTGTAAGGTGAACATACCGAACATTGATAAGGCGAGCAGAACGAAAATCACCGATAAACCGATGAGTACATAAGGGCTTTGCAACGCAATTTGGAAAGGCAAGCCGATGGCGGATACGGCTAGGCCGAGTAAAGTATAAGTGAGCGCCATTCCTTGCACATAAGCAAGGCTTAACCCCAAAGCACGCGCCGTGCTTGGGCGTTGCCCTGTGCCAATCACCACCGCCGAAAGCAGTGGCAACATTGGCAATACACAAGGGGTAAACGCCAAGCCTAAGCCTAATAAGAAAAAGCCAAATACCGCATATTTGCTTTCAAACAGACGTTGCGCCAAGGATTGTTGTTCATTTAACGCAGGTAAAAGTGCGGTGTTTTTTTGTGTCGTTTTTTCTGCGGAATGGGTTGCTAAAGGCTGCCATTGCACGGTTTTAGTTTCTGGCGGATAACAAAATCCTTTCGTGCAACCTTGGTAGGTAACAGAAAAGGTTTGTGGCGTTGCTGATGAAATCGGCACATTTAAGGTGAGATGATCACGGTAAATTTCCGTTTCGCCAAAAAATTCATCTTGATATTTTTCTGCTGGCGGAAAAGGTAGATTTGCGACCTTTTGCTCCCCTTGTTCAAGCAAGATTTCTTTTTTGTAGAGATAATAATCTGGTGCAATTTGCCACGCTAATTGCAAGCTCTCCCCATTAGAATGGGCAGAAAATTGAAAAGCTTCATCAGCCTTCAAAAATTGCGGTTTGCTATCAAAAAGCCCTGCCTGCACCACAAGTGCGGTGCAAAAACAAAGCAAAAAGGTAAAAATCTTTTTCATTCTCGCTTGCTAACCTATTGAATGTTAAAACCTAAAGCTAATCTATGTGGCTTCATTCTAGCACAGTATCAACGCACGAGATGTATAAAAAGTCTTGAGTTCTTTCACTTTATCTTATTTTCTTCGTTTGTCTTAAGATTCTTAGTAGTTAGACTTATTTCTCAAAGAAAAATAAGAGTTGATAATCGTTCCTATTTGATATAGTATGCCTAGCCTAGTTACTTCGCAGTGAAAAATAAGGAGTTATCAAATGAAAAAAGGGATTCACCCAGAAAATTACCGCACTGTACTTTTTTATGACAGCAATGCCAAACAAGGCTTTTTAATTCGTTCTTGCGCCAGAACCACTCAAACAATGAAATGGGAAGATGGCAAAGAGTATCCTGTCTTTATGTGTGATACTTCATCTGCATCGCACCCATTTTATACAGGAAAAACCAGACAAATTAATAACGAAGGCAGAGCAAGCAGCTTCCTAAACAGATACAGTAAATTCGGCTCACTCAAATCAAAATAAGGACAAATAATGCAAGTACTTTCTTCATTAAAAACCGCCAAAACGCGCCACCCAAAATGCAAAGTGGTACGCCGCCAAGGTGTGGTGTATGTTATTTGTAAAGAAAATCCACGCTTTAAGGCGCGTCAAGGGGGTAAAAAGAAAAGACGATAAAAAGAATCTTCTCTGATAGACAAAAATAGCGCGCTAAATGTTTTGGCGCGTTTCCTTTTCTTAATTCAATCAATTAAATTCTATGATTTAGATCATAAAATATGAATGATTTTCCAAAAGTGGCTGTTTTAACACTTGTTACAATAATGTTGCAATTATACAATGTCGAACTTAGAATACCCCATAGTTATTAGGATTTAAGTACAATTTTAGCTGTAAAGGAAACAGATTATATGGTTACTCCACAAATCTTGGTGGTTGAAGATGAAGCCATTACAAGAAACACATTGAAAAGTATTTTTGAAGCGGAAGGGTATGATGTATTTGAAGCGACCGATGGCACGCAAATGCACAATATTCTCACCAGCCAACCTATTGATCTTGTTGTAATGGACATCAATCTCCCCGGCAAAAATGGCTTAATGCTTGCGCGTGAATTGCGCGAGCAAAAAAATACCGCACTTATGTTCCTGACTGGGCGAAACAATGAAGTGGATAAAATTTTAGGCTTAGAAATTGGTGCCGATGATTACATTACTAAACCTTTTAATCCAAGAGAACTAACAATTCGTGCCAGAAATATTTTGCAACGCACAATGCAAGATATGCCTAAACCGCTTAATCAAACGCAACAAATTGAACAATATCGCTTTAATGGTTGGACGTTGGATCTCAATAGCCACACGTTGATCTCACCAGATAATCACCCCTTTAAACTACCACGCAGTGAATTTAGAACACTGCTCCATTTCTGCGAAAATCCCGGCAAAATTCAATCTCGTGAAGAATTATTGAAAAAAATGGCTGGGCGAGAATTAAAACCACAAGATAGAACGGTTGATGTAACCATTCGCCGTATTCGTAAATATTTTGAGAACTATCCAGAAACGCCAGAAATTATCGCCACTATTCACGGTGAGGGCTACCGTTTTTGCGGAAAATTAGAAGAATAGAATCCTTCTGTTATTCTTGATTTTAGAACAAAAGCGAAGAATGAAAAACGAAAAAGAGCGGGAAAAATTCCCGCTCTTTTCGTTTATTTCAGTGTTAAAAAAATGGCTAAGGTTCGCTTAGCCATAAATATATGAATAAAATTTTCAGTTAATTTACTTAAAGTTTTTTAAGTAAATCTTCCCCATTCTAAAAAAAAAAAAAAAAAACAACTAAAATCGCGAAAAAATTTAATTTTTCATTTTTTATTTGTTTTAAATCAATTTTTTGCCATTTATTTAATTCTATAAAATAAATTATTTGATTAATCAGCAATTATTTATCAATTTGCTCAACACGGCTATAAATCACGCCATTCATTAGCTGTGTTTTCACCCGCTCTCCCACTTGCACTTGATGAGTATCAGTAATCGCAATGCCTTGTTCATTTTCAGAAATGGAATAACCACGGGAAAGAATTTTCAGCGGGCTTAATCCGTCCAAGCGTTGGCACAAGGTGGCAAAACGCCCTTGTTTATTTGTCAGCAGTTTTTCTGCGCTAAAATCTAACCGCACTTTTAATTGTTGCAAATGTTGCGCTTGTTTTTGTAAGCGATACGGCAGCGGATTATTATTCAGCCGCTCATTAAGTGCGGTGAAATTTTGCTGTTTTTTTGCCAAATAATGCTGCATTGCCAGCCTTAAACCATAGCCTAGCTGTTGGATCTGGGCTTTTTGCTGATTAAGCTGTTTTTGCGGGTGGCGATTTTGCAAGCGTTGGCTCAGTTGCTGTAATCCTTGTTGTTTCGCGGAAAGACTGCGTTCCATTGCCAAATGCAAACGCTGGTGTTGCACGGCAATTTGCTGTTGCGATTTTTCCACTGCCCGTTGCATTGCAAACTGCAAACGGTAAGCAAGTTGTTCTAGCTGGGCTTTTTGTTGATTAAGTTGAATTTGCGGATGACGATTTTGCAAACGCCATACAAGCTGATTTAAGGCTTGGCTTTTTTCATTAAATAGACGATCTAACGCCATTTCTAAACGCTGACGTTTATAGTTAAGCTGTTGCAATAATTCTTGCTGATCACGGCTTACTAATTCTGCCGCGGCAGAGGGCGTGGGCGCGCGCACATCGGCCACAAAATCGGCAATGGTCACATCGGTTTCGTGTCCCACCGCGCTGATCACGGGGATCACAGAATTAAAAATCGCACGCGCCACCGCTTCTTCATTGAAGCACCATAAATCTTCTAGCGAACCGCCACCGCGTCCCACGATAAGCACGTCCACTTCTTGACGGCGGTTGGCCAGTTCGATCATTTGTACAATTTCATCGGTGGCTTCTTTGCCTTGCACGGCGGTGGGATAAATCACCACATTCAGGCTCGGATCGCGCCGCTGTAAAATATGCAAAATATCTTGCAACGCCGCCCCTGTTGGTGAAGTGATCACGCCCACTTTGCGACTAAAGTGCGGTAGATTTTTTTTCAGATTTTGCGCAAATAATCCTTCCGCTGCCAATTTCATTTTTAAGGCTTCAAATTGCTGTTGCAACAAGCCCTCACCTGCAGGGTGCATACTGTCGATAATCAACTGATAATCACCGCGTGGCTCGTATAAACTAACACTGGCACGCACCAACACTTGCATTCCATTTTGCGGACGAAACGGCACACGCAGATTTTTCATTCGGAACATTGCGCAACGCACTTGGGCATTTTCATCTTTCAAGGTGAGATACCAATGCCCCGAAACAGGTTGGGTGAAATTGGAAATTTCCCCCGTGAGCCACACTAGCCCAAGCTGCCCCTCCAATAATTGGCGAGCCTGCTGATTGAGCTGTGAAACGGAATAAATCGCACTATTTTCCATTTTTAATCCAACAATACCCAGCCATCATCAAGCCAGTTGCACAGGCTGTCTAACAATAATTCCATTACGCTTTCTTTATCTTGCACGTCAAGCATTAAGGCTTGCAAATCGCCTAAGCCAAGGCTTTCGCCATCTGCTAAGCGTTTTAAAATTTGTGCTTCAAGGGGATTGAGTTCATCTAGCCATTCGCCATTGGCATAAATACGCAGCGGATACTCGGTGTAAAGCAATTTGCAATTATTATCTTGTGAGAGCAAACAATCTTCCTCCAAAAGCGACCGCACTTCGTCAGGATCGTACTCCCCTTCTGTTGGTAATAATTCGTAGCGTCTGCTACTTACTGTTGTTGCTAAGGCTTGTTTAAATAAAGCGTCAAATTGCGGACTTTCCGCAAGGCTGGCAAGAAATTGTTGCTTAATGGTGGCGATATTTTGCTGTGCCAATAAACCTGTGGGTTGAAGATCTGGGCTAAGGCGCAGTGGAATTAAAAATTCGCTTAGATCCAATTCTAAATTAGGTTGATTAAAGGCTTTGCCCACATTTTCAAAAATATCCGCCAAATTAGGATAACGCAAGCCGAAAGAGAACGTCAGACAATCATCTTGCGCCACGCCATAATGGGATAAACGCGAAGGTACATAAAGCACATCACCGGGTGCAAGTACTTCATCAAGCACCAATTCGCCCATATCATCAAAAATCCGAATTGGCTGGTTAGGTTTAAATTCTGTGCTAGGATCGCACCATTTGCCAAGCTGCCAACGGCGATGTCCGTAGCCTTGCACGAGGAACACGTCATATTCATCATAATGTCGCCCTACTGAGCCACCTTGCGGTGCGTAAGACACCATAATATCGTCCCGTTGCCATTGGGGAATAAAGCCAAAGGCGTTCCAAAGCAGGCCTAATTCTGGCGACCATTGTTCCATATTTTGCACCAGCACCGTCCATTGTGTTGGCACATCAGCAAAATCTTGCTCTGCCAGCGGGCTAACCTTGAGTTCCCAATTCTCATCGCTGTATTGCTTAATTAAGCGCGCGGTAACCTCTTCACCTTGTGCCAGTTCAATAATATCTTCTGGCTCAAACTGCCCCACAATTTGTGGCAGACCATTGCGAATTAATAAGGGTTTCTTTTGCCAATATTCTTGCAAAAATTGCTCTGGGCTAATGTGATCGGGTAAGCAAAATTTAATCATTGCCTTGTTCCTCTTGAGTTGAAGATGGGGTTGCAGATTGGGATACAGATTGCTGATCTTGGGCTAATTGTTTTGCGCGTTTTTTCGCTTCTTTTTCAGCTTGCTTTTGCGCTTGCTGTTCTTGCAACTGCTGTGCTGCACGCTTACGGCGGATCTCTTTAGGATCAGCCAATAACGGGCGATAAATCTCAATGCGATCGCCATTTTCTAGCACATCGGTGAGCTTCGCAGGGCGGCTGAAAATGCCAATTTTATTTTCGCGTAAATCAATTTCATTAAATTGATGCAAAATGCCCGATTGCAAAATCGCTGTTTGCACCGTTGTGCCTTGCTCCATATGCAAGGTTTTCAAAAAATAGCGATCAGGCAAGGCATAAGCAATTTCAATTTTTAATTTAGACATTAGGCGTAAACCTCCTTAGCGCGTTGCTTGAACGCATCAATCATTTTGCTGGTAAGATGGGTAAAAATCTGTCCGAATGCCATTGCAATAATCGGATTAGAAAATTCAAAATCCAGTTTTAAGGCAATTTTGCAACACTGCTCATCAATTTCCACAAACTGCCATTCCCCTTGTAAAAACTTGAAAGGCCCTTCCACCAACTGCATTTGAATACGCTGATTTTCCACCATGGTATTTTGCGTGGTAAAACGCTGGCGAATGCCTGCTTTGCTGATCACCAATTCTGCCGTAAGCTGATTTTGCTGACGGCTTAGGGTTCGGCTTTCCACGCAGCCCGGCACAAACTCAGGATAGCGTTCATAATTATTCACCAAATCATACATTTGTTTGGCACTGTAAGGCACTAAGGCGCTTTGATTAACACTTGGCATTTTATTTATACTTAGTATTTTTCTCCAAAAAAACTTTGCTATTATAGCGAATATCAAACAAAAGTGCGGTGATAAACGCACGAAAAAATAAGGAAAAACGATGAATTGGGTCATTTTCGCCATTGGATCAGCATTTTTCGCTGGGCTAACCGCCATTTTCGGCAAGCTCGGTGTGGAAGGCATTAACAGCAACCTTGCGACATTTATCCGCACCATTGTGGTGCTTGCGGTTGCAGGCGGTATTATTACTCTGCGCAACGAATGGCAACTGCCCCAACATATCGCCACCAAACCCTTTATTTTCCTGCTCTTATCTGGCGTTGCCACTGGGCTTTCTTGGCTTTGTTACTACCGCGCCCTACAACTTGCCCCTGCCTCTTGGGTCGCCCCGATTGATAAATTGAGTGTCGTCATCGCCATTGTGCTAGGCGTGGTGCTTTTAGGCGAACCGCTCAGCTTAAAACTCATTATTGGATCAATTTTAATTTTAGCGGGTGTGTTGGTGTTGGTTTTTTAATAAAAATATGCTTGTATTTTGATCGCAACCTGAATAAAATGCAACTCGAAAGAAGTATTCGTTACTTCCTTCTGATTTTATATAAAAAAATTTTATAAAAATTTCACTCAGGAGCCTAAATATGAACAATGATCTATTTAAGGCTGATTTCAAGCGTGATGCAAAACACGCGATGAGTAGTATTGAAATTAGCCAACATATCCTTTCTTATAAAAACTTGAAAAAATTAAACCGCGCTTTAGCCGCGATCCTACCAACCACCTTACCAATTCTCTTTGGCGCAGTATCGCTTAGTGCAAATGCGATTATTAATGATACCGCACCTACTAATACTGTAGCCATTGCACCGAAAGATAAAACCGCAACGGCAACTGGGGATAGTGCAATTGCAATCGGTGAAGGTGCAAGTTCTGCGGGAGATAAAGCGATTGCTGTGGGTAAAAATGCGAATGCCGCCGAAGAATACACTATTGCGGTGGGTAGTGGCGCAGCAGCGAAAAAAATCGATGCGGTTGCGATTGGAAGATCTAGCGCAGACAATACAGGAGCAGTGGCTATTGGCAAAGCAAGTACTAGCGGTGGTGGCATTGGTGGTATTGCCATCGGCTATGGTGCCTTAGCACCTATCTATCGTGATGGAAACACAGAAAAACTTGTTGCTTTTGGACGTACAGGCGATAAATATACTGGTGGAATCGCCATTGGTACAGAAACTCACGCTCGTGTAGGCACTATTGATATTGGTAACCGTGATTATCGTGGCGAAATGGGCGATTTCAGCACAGATAAAAGCCGTGTAGATATTCTAAGTGCAGTAGGTGCAACTACCGTAGGGGATAATTCCTTTAACAGTGGGCAACTTGCGGTTATCAACGGGGCATATTCCTCTATCACAAGAGCGCCATTAAAATCTACGGGCGGCTGGGTTGATTTCTTTACCCGTTTACAAAATAAAGCAGATAATGCCCAACACTCCACCCAAGGATTTGGGGCTACTATATTAGGTTCACTTAACTCTATTGAGTCTTCTACAGATCGACATTATGTAGATGGTATGGCAAGTAGTATTGTGGGGGTGGCTAACCGTTCTCAAAAATCAAATGGTGCTCTTATCTTTGGTGCAGGGAATGAAATTACTAATTCCTATTTAGCAATCAGTATGCCTGACGGTTTATCAGAAGGCATTCTGGGAACTAGTTCAATTGATACCGTCAAAAAAATGGCTGATAAATTCCGAGACTTGGCAACAACTGATAGTTCAGGTTCTGTTTCTGTAATTGGTGGCGGTAATAAGGCAAATTACGCGTTATTTTCTCAAGTATCAGGTGTTCGCAATAAATTAATCGGATCTGGGGTTGATAGCGTAAATAATGTGCGCGCTAATAGTGCCGAAACTTATCCTGGATTTAGTGCATTTTCCGCTATATCAGGTTATGAAAATATTGCAACAAATGTATCACATACCAATATTATGGGCTCTCATAACGAAGTAACTAATGCAACTGAAAATATCGTAATGGGTAACCATAATAAAGTAATTGGTGAAAATACCGATCAATCTCAAGCAAAACGCAATGTATTGCTCGGTTTCCAAGACAAAGATGCTGATAAAATCGGTAAAAACATTTCCAACAACCAATTAATCGGTTCAGATATTACGGTTAAAGAAGGCACGAAAAATGGTGTTCTTATTGGTGATCAAGCGGAAATTGCCGCTTCTAATGTGGATAATACAACAGCATTAGATGGTGCGGTAGCAATGGGGGCAAAATCCGTAGCTAATCGTCAAGCAATTAATTCTGCATCAGTAGATACATCTACGGATCAAATTCCTGAAAATGATGCAGCTAAAACAAATAAAGTTTATGCTTTAAAAGCTGCATCAGATGCTGATAAAGCTGCTGTTAAGAAAACAGTAAAAGGTAATTTAGCAGCAGTTTCTGTGGGTAATGCCAACAATACTCGTCAAATTATCAATGTAGCAGCAGGTTCTGCTGATACGGACGCGGTAAACGTGGCACAATTAAGAAGTGCGGCAGCAGCATTACAAACCCACTATTACCATGTAAATACCACAGGTAACCCTAACTACAACAATGATGGCGCCACAGGTAAAAATGCTATGGCTGCAGGGAAAGTAACTGCAAGTGGTGAAAACTCATTGGCGGTAGGTATTGGTGCTGCAGCGAAAAATATCAACTCAATTTCAATTGGTAAAACTAATATCTATGGCGACAATGCTATTGGTATCGGTTCTGGCTATGCCGCTGCCAAAAATGCTATTATCATTGGTAATGGTGCAGTAAGTGATAATATGGGTCCACTTTCCGAAGAAGGCATCGCTATTGGTACAAATGCGAAATCATTGGATTCGTATTCTACTCAACCTAGAACCATCTTTGGATTTACAATTCCATCTATGAAACCCAATGCCCTACCAAATGGCGTAGGCGGTATTGCGATTGGTGCAAATACTTATGCCAATCAAGGTACTATTGATATTGGTATGAAAAAGGCTGAAGGCCCGAATCCAGCAGCACCAAGCCGTACGGTTGTGGGTAGTGAAGGACGTGGCGCAAACCGCCGTGCGGTAACTTCTGTGGGTACAGAATCTTATGCAGCCGCACATTTCTCAAGCATTTTCGGTTCATACTCATCAATCACTTCAGATGTAAACGTACAATATGCAGGCTTGCCGACCCAAGGCTTTGCTTCAAGTATCACTGGTACGCTCAATACCATCAAAGCAAACAGCCCATCAACTCAGACTGCAGCTGCATTTGATGGTATGGCCAATGCAATTAATGGTACAGCCAACGTGATCGAGCATAGTAATGGTGCGTTGATTATGGGTGCGGGTAATAAAATTTCTAATTCATTATTACCAGTTTCAATCTCTGGCTTAAATTATTCAATGGCATCAGACCCTGAAGCATTTAATAAAAAATTAAATACGCCAGACAGCAATGGTGTGAAACCAGCATTGGCTTCTGTGGGTATCTTTGGTGGTGCAAATGAAGTGGATAATTCTCACTATGTGAATGTTAGCGGTGTGGATAACCAGTTGAAAGGCGCAGAAGATGTCACATCAAGCGAATTTGTTTCGATTGATGGTTATATGAACAGAGCAACCAATGTGAAGCATTTGAGCGAGCAAGGTAGCCACAATGAAGTAACCAACGCTGAAGAAAATATTGTAATGGGTAATTACAATAAAGTGCTTGGTGATAATGTTGATCGTAGCGATGCCAAACGTAATGTTATGTTAGGCTTCCAAGATAAAGATGCTGATAAAATCGGCAAAAATCTGAAACATAGCCAAGTTATCGGCTCAAATGTAACAGTTGCAGAAAACACAAGCAACGGTGTATTGATTGGTGATGATTCACACATCAGCTCATCAGATGCAATTGCAATTGGTCATACCGCTCAAGCATTGGCAAATAAAGCAATCTCAATCGGTACAGGCAATGTGGTAACTGGTGAAGGTTCAGGTGCAATTGGTGATCCAAGCACTGTTTCAGGTACAGGCTCATATTCAATTGGTAACAATAATACTGTTGCAACCAATAATTCATTTGTATTGGGTAGCAATGTTAGCCAAACCATCGAAAACTCTGTTGCACTAGGTAAAGATTCAGCGATGACTGCTGGTTCTGCCGTTGGAACAGCAGTTAAAGCAACGGACGGAACAGATGGCGCAACCACAACTGCAGGCGATAAAGGCAATGTAGAAACAGCAACAGTAAACGGTGTAACTTATGGTGGTTTTGCCGGTGCTACTGCTGATGGCGTTGTATCTGTAGGTTCAGCAGGTAAAGAGCGCCGTGTACAAAATGTGGCAGCAGGTGAAATTAGTGAAACATCAACCGATGCCATCAATGGTAGCCAGCTTTATCTCGTTGCTAAAGGCTTAAACGACCAAATGCCGGTGGTATATACAACAGCTGATGGCACAAAAGTGTATAAAAAACCTGATGGCACATTTGTTGATGAGTCAGGCACAGAAGTGCTACCTACTGACGTTATCGCCTCAATGAACAATGGCGAAGGTTCAACCACTGCCCCAATGACCCTAACCAACATCGGTAGTGATCTTACAACTTATACAGATGCACCGAAAGCAGGCTTGGTGAATTTGGATATCCCAAATGTTAAAGATAGCACGGCTGCTACAGTGGGCGATTTGCGTAAGATGGGCTGGATTGTGGGCGCACCAGGCAATGACTACACCGAGCAAGTGAAAAACGCCAACCAAGTAAACTTTGTGGGCGCTGGCGCTGCGAAAGTGACAGGCGAAACCAAAGATGGCGTTCGCACTATTACTATCGATGTGAAAGCCCCTGAAGGTGGCATGAGCGGCTTTGATGTTACGGCGAATGATGTCAACCCAACCACCATCACCGAAGGCAACAAAGTAAACTTCATTGATGGCAACAACACCAAAGTGACCACCATTCCAAAAGATGACAAATCAGGCGTGGATGTGAAAGTCGATTTGGCTGACAACATCACCGTGGGCAAAGACGGCAAAAATGGCGTTGACGGCTCAATCGGTGCCACTGGCAAAGATGGTGCAAGTGCGGTATTGAACGGTAAAGATGGCACTATTGGCTTAACAGGCCCACGTGGTGCTGATGGTGAAGACGGTGTTTCTGCTGCTATTGGCGTGAAAGATGGTGCTAAAGGCCTTGATGGCAATGATGGTGCTAATGGTGATAGCAAAACCCGTGTTGTTTACACCACACCTGATGGCAACACTGAAGAAGTAGCAACCTTAAATGACGGCTTGAAATTTGAGGGCAATCAAGGTGGTACTCTTGATAAGAAACTCAATGAAACCGTAACCGTTAAAGGGGGTTTGGCTAATAATGCTACTGCTACAGATGCAAATACTCGTGTTGATGTTGAAGATGGTGCGCTAGTTGTGAAATTGGCCAAAGATCTCAAAGATCTTGATTCAGCAACATTTGGTACAGATGCAGCCGACCAAACAGTGATCAATAAAGATGGCATCACCATCAAAGGCGATAACAACGTATCATTAACAGATGCAGGTTTGGATAACGGCGGCAACAAGATTGTTAATGTAGCTGCTGGCACAGCCGACACAGACGCAGTAAATGTAAGTCAGTTAAACGCAGTAAAAACTGATGTAAATAATGTGAAAATTGATATGAACAACGTTAAAAACGATGTTACCAATGTTAAAAACGATATGAACACAGTTAAAACAGATGTCGCTGGTGTGAAAACTGATGTAACCAACGTTAAAAACGATATGAACACCATGAAAGTTGATATGACCAATGTCAAAAATGATGTGAATAACGTAAAAGGTGATGTTACTAACGTTAAAAATCAAGTTGAAAGCATAACTCACACTACTTGGAATTTATCTGCTAACGATAACGATAAAGACAAAGTAAACATTGGCACGGCTGATACCGTTAATTTCAAAAATACTGATGACAATATTAAAATTGTGAAAAGTAAAAAAGAAAATAACAAAGTCGATGTCGATATGACGCTAAATGACACCGTCAACATTAAGGAAAAAGTTAATGTAGGTGGCACGACTGGCACAAGCATTAATAAAAACGGTCTAACCACCAATGGCGGTACTGGCCCTAGCGTTACCACTGTGGGGGTTAATGCTGGCAATAAAGTCATCACCAATGTTGCAGCAGGCATTGCACCAACTGATGCAGTGAATGTAAGCCAATTAGATAGCGTAAGAAATCAGCTTAACAACGTAATCAATACCAATTGGAGTATGTCTGTTAATGATGAATCGCCTGAAACTGTTGCGCGTACTGATACTGTTAATTTCAACAACTCAGATAACAACATTAAGCTTGTTAAAACAAGAAATGGCAACAAAATTAATGTTGATATGAAATTAAACGACACTGTGCGTATTGGTGGACAAAATGGCACTGTCATTAATAACCACGGCATTATGACCAACGGTGGCAATGGCCCTAGCATTACTACTTCTGGGGTGAATGCTGGTGGTAAACGTATTACCAATGTTGCAGCAGGGGTTGCGCCAACTGATGCGGTGAATGTAAGCCAATTAAATGGGGTGAAACGTCAAATTGATGATGTGGATAAATCAGCCCGTGCAGGTATTGCTGGTGCATTAGCGACAGCGAACCTTTACCAAGCTTATCTTCCAGGCCATTCTATGGTGTCTGTTGGGGTGGGTACATTCCGCGGACAAAATGCCATTGCAATCGGGGCATCTCGTCTTTCAGATAACGGCCATATCGGTGTGAAACTTAGTGGTATGACAACCAGCCAAGGTGATGTGGGTGGTGCGATGACCGTAGGTTATCAATGGTAATTATCACTTAACGCATTTTAACGGCACTGGCAACAGTGCCGTTATTTTTCTCACAGCTTTTCTTGCTGCAACCGACTTACCCACTTTTCACTTCAAGGTTTATCATTATTAACAGCAAAGGGTTTAAATTGAGTATTGCGAGATTTTTCGCTACAATAGCCCACTATTTTTTGTCCAGTTAAAGAAAGTATGTCAGAAATTAAACTCATTGTTGGGCTGGCTAACCCCGGCGATAAATATGCCGACACGCGCCATAATGCAGGGGAATGGGTGATTGATCGCCTTGCTCGTCAATTTAATTTTCAACTAAAAGAAGAAAGTAAATTTTTCGGTAAAACAGCAAGAGCGGTGATTTTTGGCGAAGAAATTCGTTTTCTCGTTCCTACCACCTTTATGAATTTAAGCGGTAAAGCCGTGAGTGCATTAGCCAATTTTTACCGTATTAAACCTGAAGAAATTCTGATTATTCACGATGAGCTTGATCTCCCGCCCGGTGTTGCCAAAATTAAACAAGGGGGCGGACACGGTGGGCATAACGGTTTGCGTGATAGCATTGCTCAGTTGGGTAATAATAAAAATTTCTACCGTCTGCGCGTAGGCATTGGACACCCTGGTGATAAAAATCTGGTTTCTGCCTATGTGCTAGGCAAACCTTCGCCAAGCGATTGGCAACTGATTGACAAAGCCTTAGATGAAGCCGCCGCGTGCGTGGAAATTCTCATCAAAGAAGGCATTACAAAAGCAACAAATCGACTCAATAGCTTTAAAGCGTAAAACATAACGCTTTAAAACATAACACAATTAAGGAAACATTATGGGATTCAAATGTGGTATCGTGGGCTTACCAAACGTGGGTAAATCCACCCTTTTTAACGCATTAACAAAAGCAGGTATTGAAGCGGCGAACTATCCGTTCTGTACCATCGAACCAAACACCGGCGTTGTGCCAATGCCAGATCCACGTTTAGACGCATTAGCGGAAATCGTTAAGCCTGAACGTGTATTGCCAACCACAATGGAATTTGTGGATATTGCAGGTCTTGTAGCGGGCGCAAGTAAAGGGGAAGGCTTGGGCAACAAATTCCTTGCGAATATTCGTGAAACAGATGCTATCGGCCATGTTGTGCGTTGTTTTGAAAATGATGACATCGTTCACGTTGCAGGGAAAATCGATCCTGCTGAAGACATCGATACCATTAATACCGAGCTTGCACTGGCTGATTTAGACAGCTGTGAGCGTGCCATTCAACGTTTACAAAAACGTGCTAAAGGTGGCGATAAAGAAGCGAAATTTGAATTAAGCGTAATGGAAAAAATTCTGCCTGTATTAGAAAATGCAGGAATGATTCGCTCGGTAGATTTAGACAAAGACGAATTACACGCCATTAAAAGCTATAACTTCTTAACCTTAAAACCGACGATGTATATCGCTAACGTAAACGAAGACGGTTTTGAAAATAACCCTTATTTGGATCGCGTGCGTGAAATTGCAGAAAAAGAAGGTGCAGTGGTTGTGCCTGTGTGTGCCGCCATTGAATCGGAAATTGCTGAACTTGACGATGAAGAAAAAGTAGAATTCTTGCAAGATCTTGGCATTGAAGAACCAGGTTTAAACCGCGTAATCCGCGCAGGCTATGCCTTATTAAACTTGCAAACCTACTTCACCGCTGGTGTAAAAGAAGTGCGCGCGTGGACAGTTTCCGTAGGCGCAACCGCACCAAAAGCCGCTGCTGTCATTCACACGGATTTTGAAAAAGGCTTTATCCGCGCTGAAGTGATTTCTTATGATGATTTTATTCAATACAAAGGCGAAAACGGCGCAAAAGAAGCGGGCAAATGGCGTTTAGAAGGAAAAGATTATATCGTGCAAGATGGCGATGTAATGCACTTCCGTTTTAATGTGTAATTTTCTGCTAAACAACGCTTTTTAATTGAAAAAATAATCAAAAATCTCACCGCACTTTTTAAAGTGCGGTGTTTTTTAATCGGATTTTGATATTACTGTCCAGCGCGTTTTTCTTCCAATTCTTCCCAACGGGCAAAAGCTTGTTCTAACGCTTGTTCCGCATCGGCAAGCTGTTGTAGTTTGTCCGCCGTATATTGATGATCTTGCTGAAAGAAATTCGGATCAGACACTTCCGCTTGAAGTGCGGTGATTTTTTCTTCCAAATCTTCCAATTTTTGTGGCAGTTGCTCTAGCTCTCGTTGCTCATTGTAAGAAAGTTTCACCGGGCGATTTTTCACGGGTTTGTGAGAAACTTTGTTCATTTCCACCGCACTTTCCGCTTGTTTTTCTTTCGCTTTTTTCTCTTTGGCCTGTTCCGCTTCTTTCAAAGCAAACACATTGGCTTGTTGCTGTTTCGCATCGTGGAAACCGCCCACATATTTATTGATCACGCCATTGCCTTCGAAGATGTAACATTCAGTCGCCGTGTTATCAATAAATTGACGATCGTGGCTCACAATCAGCAATGTGCCTTGATATTCCGCGAGTAACTCTTCTAACAACTCTAAAGTTTCCACATCAAGATCATTGGTCGGTTCGTCCAAAATCAATAAATTATTGGGTTTAAGCAATAATTTTGCTAATAATAAGCGGTTACGCTCACCGCCAGAAAGGGCTTTGACTGGCACCATTGCGCGCTTAGGTGGAAATAAGAAATCTTGCAAATAGCCTAAAACGTGGCGTTTCACGCCATTAACTTCAATATCCTGCTTGCCGTCCGCCACGTTATCCATCACGCTTTTTTCAGGATCGAGATCGGCACGATATTGATCGAAATAAGCAATTTCTAATTTTGTACCGCATTTAATGCGCCCTGAAGTTGGCTGAATTTCGCCTAAAAGCAATTTAATCAAGGTGGTTTTGCCGATCCCATTTGCTCCCACTAAGGCAATTTTATCGCCACGCAAAATGGTGGTTGAAAAATGTGAAATCAGTTTTTTCCCTGCAATTTCATAGCTTACATCTTCCACTTCAAAGACGATTTTGCCTGAACGGGTAGAATTATCCACTTGCAACTTGGCGCTACCCTGCACATCTCTACGCTGACGGCGTTCTTCACGCAAGGCTTTCAAGGCACGCACTCGCCCTTCATTACGGGTTCTCCGCGCTTTAATCCCTTGGCGAATCCACACTTCTTCTTGCGCTAATTTTTTATCGAACAGCTCGTTTTGTAGGGCTTCCACACGCAGATTTTCTTCTTTTTCAATGAGATATTTCGCATAATCACCGGGGTAAGACACCAATTTTCCCCGATCGAGATCAACGATACGGGTGGCCATTTTGCTGATAAAAGCACGGTCGTGAGAAATAAAGATGATCGAACCCGCAAAACTCAGTAAGAAATTTTCTAGCCATTCAATGGCATCAACATCAAGGTGGTTAGTGGGTTCATCAAGCAACAATACGTCAGGATCGCACACTAAAGCGCGCGCCAGTGCCGCCTTACGCAACCAGCCGCCTGATAAATCCGCCAACCGCATATTTGGCTCAAGCCCTAATTTCATTAGGGTTTCTCGGATTTTATTTTCAAACCGCCAACCATCAGCGTGTTCAAGTTGGGCTTGAATTTCCGCCAAGCGATTTAGCGTGCTTTCGCTATATTCTTGCTCAAGCAAATCCGAAGTGCGGTGATATTCTTTCAATAAATCGGCCAAATGGGCAATGCCTTCCGCCACATAGTCAAACACATTGCCTTGTGCATTGCGTGGGGGATCTTGTTCAAGGCGCGAGATCACCAGATCACGCTCAAATTGCAGGCGGCCATCGTCCATTACCATTTCGCCTGCCAAAATTTTCATTAAGGTAGATTTGCCTACTCCATTACGCCCCACCAAGCAAACGCGCTCGCCGGCTTCAATGTATAAATCCGTGTGATCTAACAAGGGGTGATCACTAAAAGAAAGATAACCGTTAGTTAAACTAATTAACGCCACATTATGTCCTTAATCTGTCTTTAATACTGATAATGCTATGTTCAAAATTGGCTAATTCGCCATATATTCTTCAATAGTTACAGGTAAAGTCATCACTTTACCAAGACGGGAAATCACCATATTCACCGTGGTGTTTGGTCTGGTGTTGCTAATCACATTCATCATTTGCGCGGGCGATTCTGCTTTAACATCGCCAAATTGCAACATAATATCACCTGCTTGCAAGCCAGCTTTAGCTGCTGGGCTGTTTTCTCTCACGCTGGTGATTTCAATGCCTTTGCTGCTCGTTTGCCCATCGCTAAACAATACGTCCGTTTGAATACCTAGGAAACCACGGATCACACGTCCATCACGGATAATTTTTTTCATTACGTCATTGGCAAGATCAATGGGAATGGCGAAATTCAGCCCTTCGGCAATTTCATTGGCATTTTTACCAATACTCAGGGTGCTAATTCCCACTAATTCGCCAAGGGAATTTATCAGCGCACCGCCTGAATTTCCGCGATTAATGGACGCATCAGTTTGGATAAAATTTTGTCGCCCAATGTAATCACCCACAGCATTGCGCCCTAAGGCACTGATAATGCCTTGCGAAACACTTTGTCCCAAGTTATAAGGATTACCAATGGCAAGCACCACATCACCAACGTGTAATTTACGCTTGGTGTTAGGAATGGTCGGCAGGTTATCTGCACGGATTTTTAGCACGGCTAAATCAGTGAGATTATCAGAGCCAATTAAACTCGCTTCAAAAATTCGTCCATTTTGCATTGCCACCACGATTTGATCGGCATTTTGAATAACGTGTTTATTAGTGAGAATATACCCCTCTTTCGCCATTATCACGCCCGAGCCAAGATTAGTGATCTGCGGTTGCCCACTCACTGAAGTGAAAGATTGACTATACACATTCACCACCGCAGGCGAAGCAAGCCGAACCGCATCTTTAAAAGAAAAGATTTCTTTTTGAAACAAAGGCTGACCTTGCTTTAGGGAAGGGCTAATCAACAAAATTGCCCCTGCGGCAAGTAAACCAATGATGATCGATTGGATAATCTTTCTTAACATTCTGATTCTCTTTGTATTTTTTGTTTTTTCTAGTTGTTGCTTTACTTTTGTTAAATTTGAACTTGGGTTAGTTTTTCGGCTGATAAATGAGCTTTAAATCCTCCCCCACTGGCGTTGCAGATTGTAGCTGCCATAAAGGGGCATCAGCCAATTTATGTAAATGCGGCAAATGGCACAACCCTTTGCCTGCATCGCCTAATAATTTCGGCGCAATATAAACGATTAATTCATCAACCAATTTTGCTTCGATTAACGCACCAGCTAATTGCGCGCCCGCTTCAATCCATAAACTGTTGATTTGGCGTTCTGCCAGTTCGGTTAAAAGTGCGGTGAAAAAATCCGCACTTTTTTCAATCTGTATTGCTTGGCAAAAATCAGGGAAGCCTTGCATATCTCTTGCACCAGAACTCACCAACCAAACTGGTGTAGGTTGTTGAAATAATTGACATTCTGGCGTTACGCGGTGTTGGCTATCTAAAATGATCCGCACAGGCTGACGCAGTTCAGTATCAGGATATTGTTGCTGAACACTCAACGGAAGTTGCTCCCAACGTACATTTAACATAGGATTATCCATTAACACCGTTTGGCTGGTAGAAAGAATTGCGCTAGCGGCCGCACGGTATTGTTGCACATCTTGGCGAGCCTGCTCTCCCGTAATCCATTTACTTTCGCCACTTGCCATTGCGGTACGTCCATCAATGCTCATCGCCATTTTCAGTTGCACAAATGGGCGATTGCTACGCATTCTTTTTAGAAAACCTTGATTGAGCAACTCTGCTTTTTCGGCCAATAATCCCACCGCAGTTTGCACGCCAGCTTGTTCGAGCATTTTTAATCCACGCCCTGCTACTTGCGGATTGGGATCGGTCATTGCGGCAATCACTTTCGCCACGCCTGCTTCAATTAACCCTTTGGCACAAGGTGGCGTGCGGCCAAAATGGGAACAAGGCTCAAGGGTAACGTAAGCCGTTGCGCCACGCGCATTTTCCCCGGCTTCGCGTAATGCCATTACTTCTGCGTGGGGCTGTCCTGCTTTTAGATGAAAACCTTTGCCGATCACCTTGCCGTCTTTTACCAAAACGCAGCCTACGGAAGGATTTGGCGTGGTGGTAAAACGCCCTTGGCTAGCAAGATCCAACGCCATTTGCATAAACTGCTGATCTTGCTGGGTAAATTGTTGTGCATTTTGTTGCATATTAATCCTTCAGGCTCTCAATTTCTTTGGTAAATTGGTTGATGTCGTCAAAACTTAAATAAACGGAAGCAAAACGGATATAGGCCACCTTGTCTAATTTTTTTAGCTCATTCATCGCCAGCTGACCGACAAAATGGCTTGGCACTTCACGTTCCCCAGTCGCACGCAGTTGATGAATAATGCGGTTAATGGATTTTTCCACATCATCAGAACTCACTGGGCGTTTTTCTAAGGCGTGCTGAATACCACGGCGCAGTTTTTCTTCATCAAAGGGTTCACGGGATTGATCACTTTTAATAATTTTTGGGATCACTAATTCGGTAATTTCAAAGGTGGTAAAACGCTCGTGGCAATGGCCACATTCACGGCGGCGGCGAACCTGAAAGCCATCGGACACCAAACGGCTATCGATCACTTTGGTTTCTTCTGTTGAACAAAAAGGACAACGCATAAATCCTCCTAATCCCCTTTTAAATGGTATTTTCCATTTTAAGCGCTAAAACAGCGTAAAAATTCTTCTTATAAAGGCTTGGATTGTAGCAAAATTTCCCTTTTTTTACGATCTTTATAGGGCAAAAAATGATCTTACGCAGGTATTTTGCGACTTTTTGCCTTGCCTTATTGCCTTAGGAGGATTAATTTCCTACTATATCACTCAACTATTTTCATATTTGGAGAAATACAATGAAAAATGAATTAATTTGCTACAAAAAAATGCCCGTGTGGAATAAAGACAGCCTGCCGAAAATGTTCCAAGAAAAACATAACACCAAAGTTGGCACTTGGGGCAAAATCACCGTGTTACAAGGCAAATTGAAGTTTTATGTTTTAACAGAAGATGGCGAAGTGGTGAGTGAACATATTTTCACCGCGCAAGATGACACGCCTTTTGTTGAACCCCAACTTTGGCACCGCGTGGAAGCCGCGTCTGATGATCTGGAATGTTATTTAGAATTTTATTGCAAAAAAGAAGATTACTTCAGCAAAAAATACAATATGACGCCAACCCATTCTGAAGTGAAAAGTGCGGTGGAAATTATTCCTCCTTGTAAAGTGTTGGATCTTGGCTGTGGACAAGGACGCAACTCGCTCTTTTTAAGCCTACTCGGCTATGATGTTACCGCTTGGGATCACAACGAAAACAGCCTTGCTTTCCTCACCAGCACGGCAGAAAAAGAAAATCTCAATATTCAGACCGCACTTTACAACATCAATGATGCCAATATTCAGGAAAATTACGATTTTATTCTTTCCACTGTGGTGTTTATGTTCCTTGACCGCAACGCCATTCCTGCCATTATTGAGAATATGCAAAATCACACAAACGCAGGCGGTTATAACTTGATTGTAGCGGCAATGAGTACCGATGATGTGCCTTGTCCAATGCCGTTTTCTTTCACTTTTAAAGAGGGCGAGCTGAAAAATTATTATCAAGATTGGGAATTGATTAAATACCAAGAAGAAATGGGCGAACTGCACAAAACCGATGAAAACGGCAATCGCATCAAAATGAAATTTGTCACGATGTTAGCGAAGAAAAAATCATAGGAAAGAAAAATAGCAAAGAAAAAGAAAATAAGTGCGGTGAAAAATGTTGAAATTTTTTACCGCACTTTTGTTTTTCGCTTTACTTCTCTCTTTCGCGCCAAAGGGCGAACAATGGGCTATCTTGCATATTTTGCCACTGATCATAGGCGATCACTTTGCCTTGATCCAACAACACCACTTGTTGCGCTAAGCGTGCTAATTCTTCAAGGCTGTGGGTAACATATAAAATGGGAATAGCAATTTCTTGCGCGAGCTTATCCAAATAATCCAATAATTCTAATTTGCGCGGCAGATCAAGAGCGGAGAGCGGTTCGTCCATCAGCAAAATTTCAGGCTGGCTGAGTAACGCTCGTCCAATGGCAACACGCTGTTTTTCCCCGCCTGATAAGGTAATTGGATAGCGTTTAAGCAAATGTTCAATCCCCAAAAGCTGCACAATGCGTGCAAATTCTGCGCTATTTTTCTGCTTCATTCCATAACACAAATTGCCTTTCACCGAATAATGGGGGAATAATCTGCCCTCTTGAAAAACATAGCCCACATTGCGATGATTAGGCGCAAGATTAATCTGCTTTTGCGTATCAACTAACGCTCGCCCGTTCAAGCGAATATAGCCCTGATCGGGTTGTAGCAAACCGCTGACTAAATTAATCAGCGTGGTTTTGCCCGAACCAGACAAGCCGAATAATGCCGTTACGCCTTGCGTGGGCAGCTGCAAATCCACCGCAAACGCCATTTTGCCTAATTGTTTGCGTACATTAATTTCTAACATTGGATTGTCCTAAGCGTTTTTGTGTGTATTTTGCTAACCATTCAGAAATGAGTAAGGAAATCAAGGCGATAGCAATGGCTATCAGACATAAACGCGCTGCTGCACTTTCTGCCCCTGGGGTTTCAATAAAGGAAAACATTGCAAGGGGAATGGTTTGCGTAACTTTTGGGATATTGGAAACAAAGGTGATGGTCGCGCCAAATTCCCCTAGCGAACGCGCAAACCCCAGAATAACACCTGCCAACACGCCGGGCAACGCAAGAGGTAAGGTGATGGTAAAAAAGGTTTTCAAGGCAGACGCTCCCAAGGTGCGCGCTGCTTGCTCAAGCTTGAAATCCACATTTTCGATCGCCAAGCGGATCGATCTCACCACTAAAGGGAAAGACACAATGGCAGAGGCCAACGCCGCACCATACCAACTAAAACCAAAGCTAAAATCGAACCATTGCAATAAATAGCGCCCGATAATGCCATTTCGCCCCATTGCAATTAACAATAAATACCCCACCACCACAGGCGGCAACACCAAAGGCAAATGGATAATGCCGTTGAGCAACGATTTTCCCCAGAAATCTTTCCGCGCCAACAGCCAAGCCACCAAGATCGCGCAAGGTAATCCTGCCAACACGGACACCAACGCCACTTTCACGCTCAAGGCAATGGCATTCAACTCAGCAGGGGAAAAATGAAAACACATTTGCCAATCCATTTGCATTAAATCCTTTTATTTCACCGCAAAGCCAGCTTGAATGAAGATTTGCTTCGCTTCGTCAGATGTTAAATAATCTAAAAAAGTTTGACTTTCTTGATTATGATGCCCTGTTACAATCGCCGCAGGATATTCAATCGGGGCGTGAGAATTTGCAGGAAAAATTACCACCACTTTTACTTTTTGGCTTGCCGCCGCATCAGTGCCATACACAATGCCTAAGGGCGCTTCGCCCTGTTCTACCAAGGCCAATGCCGCACGCACATTATTTGCCCGCGCGAGTTTTTCTTGCACAGCCTGCCATTGATTTAGGCTGGTTAAGGCTTGTTGCGCATATTTCCCTGCGGGAACGTGCGCAGGATCGCCCACGGCGAGATAACTCTCTTTTAAATTCGCTTGCCATTGCGGATTTTCTAGCTTCACGCTTTCAATCTTGCTGTTTTTCGGCGCAATCATCACCAAGGTATTTTGCACTAAATTCACCCGCGTTTTGGGTTCAATTGCATTCTGTTCAGCTAAAAAATCCATCCATTTTTGATTGGCAGAAATAAAAATATCAGCCGGCGCACCTTGCGAGATTTGACGTGCTAATACGGAAGAAGAGGCAAAAGAAAAATCAATATCTTCTTTAGGGTGAAGCTTGAGATAGCTCGCTTTCACTTGCTCTAACACATTGGTCATTGAGGCGGCAGCAAAGACGGTTAATTTCGCGTGTGCAGAAAATGACATCAACGCGCAAATCGCTAGCGCAGAAACCAGTCGATTTTTTATTCTTAACATAGATTTTCTCCCTTTGGGCTTACCATTATAAAATAAATTATATAACGATTAATAAAATAAAAGCTACATTAAAAACTGAACTTTGCGTAAAATGACAAAAAATTCCACCGCACTTTAAAGATAATGACGTAGGAAACCCAATGTTAGATAGCGAAGTGTTACTCACCATAAAACTGCAACAACAACTTTTTGTTGATCCGAAACGGATTCGTCTGTTGCGTGAAATTGCCAAATCAGGCTCAATCAGCCAAGCGGCGAAAAATGCCAAAGTGAGCTATAAAAGTGCGTGGGATCACCTTGAAGCGATGAATGGCCTTAGCCCAATGCCCTTGCTAGAACGCAATACTGGCGGAAAAAATGGCGGTGGCACAACACTCACAACCTACGCCAAACGCCTGCTAAAACTTTATGATCTCTTAGAACAAACGCAACAAAAAGCCTTTTCCATCTTGCAAGACGAACAGGTTTCCCTTGACAGCCTGCTTTCCGCCACTGCGCGTTTTTCCTTACAAAGTAGCGCCAGAAATCAATTTTTTGGCACGGTGAAAAGCCTCACTCAGACAGGCAATCATTGTGCCGTGGAAATTAAAATTCCCCATTTAGATCAATCCATTACCGCCTTTATCACACCACAAAGTGCGGTGCGTTTACAGCTTGTTTTTGGCAAAGAAGTGATGCTGATGATCAAAGCGCCGTGGGTAAAATTATTCACCGAAAAACCGCAAAAAACGTGCAATATTTTCCCCGCACTTTTATCCCACATCAACCAACAAACCAACGCCCAAGAAGCCACACTCACCTTAGGCGAAAACTTACAATGCACCGCCAGCCTTGACGATAACGCAAATTTTCAACAAGGCGACAAGCTGTTTTGCTATATTGATCCTGAACAGATTGTGTTGGTGACGATTTGATTTTTCTGATCTATAAATCTCCCCTTAGCCCTCTTTTTTCAAAGAGGGGTCAAGAGAAATTTAGCAATTTCAAATCAAATACAAAAATCATTCCCTCCATTTTCTCTAAGTATTCTTCCCTCAATTTTCACAGTCATTTAACAAAATTTTCCCATTTTGTGATCTCGATCATTCTGTGTTTATGACAATCATCATAACATCAGCCCGCTTTCTTTAATTAAGCTAACTCTGTCTAACAACAGGGATTAATGTCTCTTATTCATTCCTAGGAGGAAATAATGAAATCATTGAAAAAATTATTAGCCGTAAGTTTAGCCAGTGTGCTTGGTCTTTCTTTATTAACGGGCTGCAAAGAAGATAAAAAAACACAGCAAGAATGGCCATCTGGCCCTGTGACGATTATCACCCCTTGGGCGGTGGGCGGTTTGGCTGATCAAGTCAATCGTGCGATGTCTGAATTTGGTAAAGAACAATTTGGTCAGCCGTTACTGGCAGACAATATTTTAGGTTCTGGCGGTGCGGTAGCACTTACGGAATATCTCAAAGAAAAACCAAACTCAACGAAAATGATTTTTGGTGGTGAAGGTAGCTTTGCTATTGCGCCACTCACAATGAAAGTGGCTTACAAATTCGATGACTTTGTCCCTGTTATTAATGTGTATTCTTCCACTTTCATTTTATTGACTAACCCAAAAACTGGCGTGAAAAGCTATCAAGATTTAGCCCAAGCCATCAAAGACGGTAAAGAAATCAAGATTGGTGCGAACGGAATAAATTCTTCTGAAGCATTACAATCTGCGGCGTTAATTGATGAAATGGGTGGTAAATTCAAAATTATCCCTTATGAAGGCGCAAACCAAGCGCTTGCTGCCGTTGTTTCTGGCGAAATTGATTTTGCGGTTACCCACGCCTCTCTTGCAAAAGAATTTGCTAAAGCGGGCAATATCATTCCTGTTGTGGCATTTGATAACAAACCGTTAAAAGATGATGTATATGACTTGCCAGCAGTTACTCAATTTGGCCACGATACTTGGATGACCAATATCTGTGCAGTATTTATGCGTGCCGGCACCGATCCTGCCAATGTAGAAAAAGCCTACAATGCACTAAAAAATATTATGCAAGAGCCAAAATTCCAGCAAGTGGCAAAAAATATTGGCGTAAACATTGATATTCAAGATAGTCAATGGGTGAAAAGCTATATTGATTCCACCATGGCGAAAGCGAAAAAATATGCTGAGTTGGTGAAATAAACATAAATAAGGGATAAGCAATGAAAATTAAAATTTATAAAGAATTTGTTGGTGCGGTGTTATTTTTGGGTGTTTCCACCGTCTTATGGTGGCTTATCCCTTCTCAAATTGAATTAAGTAAAAATGCAGAAGCGATTAATTCACAAACCTTCCCTAAAATGATTGTTGGTCTAATGTGGATTGCTAGTCTGATTTTATTAGGCCGTGAAATATGGCGAATGGTGTGCCAAAAACCTGTCAAAGTGATGACCTTAGATCTGCAAGAAGAAAGCCGTTCACTGTTAATCATTGGCTTGCTGATTTTATATTGGGGACTGCTCTATGTATTACCTTTTTTGGCCGCCTCACTGATTTTTGCGTTACTTTTTCTTTATTTAAGTCATTGTCGAAAATGGCTTTATTATCTCATTGTCGTGCTAACAATTTTAGCGATTAGCTTGGTTTTTGAATATGTTTTAGGGGTTTCCCTGCCTTAAGGAGTCAATGATGTTAGAACATTTTGTAAATGGCTTTGAAGCTTTCTTTTCTTGGAGTAGCTTCTTTTATATGAATCTCGGGCTATTCCTTGGGATTATTTTTGGTGCTGTGCCGGGGCTAACCGTAATGCTTTGTCTTGTGCTACTTCTACCTCTCACTTATAACTTAGGCGCAATCGATTCTTTTATGTTTCTGCTCGGCATTTATTGTGCAGGTAGCTACGGTGGATCAATTTCAGCCATTTTAATCCGTACTCCCGGAACGCCTCACGCAACGGCAACAATGATGGATGGTAATCCGCTTTCTGTGCAAGGACATTCACAAAAAGCCTTGAATATTGCCCTTTATGCCTCTTTCATTGGGGGAACATTTAGCGCCTTAGTGCTACTTTTCCTTGCGCCAGAAGTTGCCAAGGTGGCAATGAAAATGGGATCGCCTGAATATTTCCTTATTTGTGCCTTTGGCTTAACAATTATTGCGGGAGTCAGTGGTGATAGCTTGCTTAAAGGCATTATTTCTGGTTGTTTAGGATTATTCATCGCAACGGTAGGACAAGATCAAATCAGCGGTGGCACAATGCGTTTCACCTTTGATAATGTGTATCTTTATGGCGGTTTCGATTTAGTCATTGTTCTTATTGGCTTGTTTGCTTTGGTGGAAATCATCAATAAAAGCGCTTTATTCTTAAAAGAAAAAGTGCGGTCAAATTCCGAGCAAAAAATCACCTTTGAAAATGAAAAAATGAGCCGTGAAGAATGGAAAAGCATTAGTAAGCCACTCACACTTTCTTCCATTATCGGCTCAATTATTGGGATTATCCCGGGGACAGGAGCATCAATGGCGTCCTTCTTAAGTTATGATGTGGCAAAGAAAATCTCTAAAAAACCCCAATTATTTGGTAAAGGTTCTATTGAAGGGATTGCTGCAGCAGAATCAGCCAATAATGCGGTAACAGGGGCAACCTTGATCCCACTTTTAACCCTAGGTATCCCCGGTGATGGTGCCGTGGCAATTATGCTTGGTGCTTTAATGATTAATGGCTTAACACCTGGGCCTAATTTATTCCAAAATCACGGCAGCACAGTCTATGCCATTATGATTGGACTCATTTTTGTGAATTTATTTATGCTTATTCAAGGCAAATATCTCACTCGTGTTTTTGCCAAAGTAGTGAAAATTCCAAGTGTAATCCTTGTGCCAATTATTGCGGTTTTCTGCTTTGCTGGCGCTTATTCCATCAAAAATTCAATGTTTGATGTAGGAACGATTATTGCTTTCGGCGTCATATCTTATGTGATTAATAAACTTGGATTTTCCGCCATTCCAGTATTACTCGGCTTAGTGCTTGGAGCATTAACAGAAAAGAATTTCCGCCGTTCACTGATGATTTCAGACGGTAACTGGGATATTTTCGTTACTCGACCTTATGCCCTTGCTTTCCTTATTCTGCTCATTTTGGCATTAGCAATGATTATTTACACTAACTATAAAAAATCTAAACAAACCGACCGCACTTATAAAGTGGTCAAGGAGCTTGTAAAATGACCCGTCCAAATATTCTCTTTTTCTTTTCCGATCAACAACGTTGGGACACCATCGGTGCTTATGGTCAGCCGCTTGATGTAACCCCACACCTTGATGAACTCGCTAAACAAGGGGTGCTGTTTGAAGAAACTTATTCCCCACAACCTGTTTGCGGCCCGTGCCGTGCAATTTTCCAAACAGGGCTTTATCCAACCCAAACAGGTTGTTTCCGCAATAATATTGCACTACCGAAAAATACCAAAACCTTAGCCGATTACTTTACTGAAAACGGCTACGACACCGCCTATATCGGCAAATGGCATTTAGCGAGCGATGGCGAATTGGAGCAAGCTCCAACGGTAGATTACACCATCACCGCCATTCCTCCTGAACGCCGTGGTGGCTACAAAGGCTTTTGGCGTGCTGCGGACGTGTTAGAATTTACTTCTCACGGCTATGATGGCTTTGTTTTTGACGAAAATATGAATAAATGTGAATTCAAAGGCTATCGTGTTGATTGCATTACCGATTTTGCCTTGGAATATTTAGATCAATATAATGGCGATAAACCTTTCTTTATGACGATTTCCCATATTGAACCGCATCATCAAAACGATCGCCAAACCTATGAAGGCCCTGAAGGATCGAAAACGCGTTTTAGCCAATATCAGCTGCCACACGATCTCAAAGTGCTAAAAGGCAATGCAGATGAAATGTATCCTGATTATTTAGGTTGCTGCCGTAGCCTTGATGATAATTTAGGACGAGTCATTGACAAACTGAAAGAAAAAAATCTGTTCGATAACACCATCATTATTTATGCCTCTGATCACGGCTCGCATTTTATGACGCGTAATAAAGATGAACATCTTAACGGTTATGATGATTACAAACGAACTTGTCATTCTTCTGCATTACACGTTCCGCTCATCATTGCTGGCCCTGGTTATCGTGGTGGTTTACGCATAAAAGATTTGGTCAGCACCGCAAGCCTACCAAAAACCTTCCTTGCAATGGCTGGAATTAATGTCGGCGATAAAATGATCGGCGAGAACTTACACGATGTTGTAGAACATACTGATCCACAGCGTCCAAATGAAATTTTCGCTCAAATTAGTGAAAGCCGCATCGGACGTTGTATTCGCACCGATAAATATCTTTACAGCGTCTATGCCCCTAATGTACAAGGTGGCGAGCAAGCTGGTAGTGATTACTATCGCGATGATTTTCTTTATGATTTGGATAAAGATCCATTTGAACTCACCAATGTTGTCGCTGATCCTGCTTATACGGAAATTAAAGCAGACTTACGAGAGCGGTTATGTGAACTAATGGAACAAGCGGGAGAAAAACGCCCAGTGATAGAAAATTAATTACAAAAAAATCACACAAAAATACCGCACTTTAAATGTTCTATCTAAAAGTGCGGTATTTTTTTCGTGGATTTTTAGCCGTTATTTCACAGCGACTAATCTCACTTTACAAGGGGTTGCGTCTGTGGTTTGGGTGGAAATTAAGGTGTTTTCCCCTTTCACTTCGGCTTTGGCGCATTGGCTGGCTTGGGCGAGTTGCCATTTGCCTTTTGCCGTTACGCTAGAATGCTGTGGCTGGGAAGGGGTTTTACGCCAAGTGCGGGAATAAATGCTCACTTCCATTTGTTTGCCGTCTTTCACTTGATCTTCTTCCGTACCTTGATAGAAAGCAAAATCAGGGTTCACAATAGATAGATCAAGATAATCCTTGCCTGCTTCGTTGCCTTGTTGAGCCATTGCCATTAGTGGTTGGCTTGCTCCAAGCAATACGCCGCCCACGTCTTTTTGCTCCGCTTCAAAATAGGCGTAACCTTCTTGACCACTACGCTTATCGCGTACTGCGTGCAATTTGCTGCTGTGGGATAATTTTTGGTAGTCCACTCCTTCATCATCGTTTGGCGCAATGAGTACAGCATATTCATATTGCCCATTTTCTGGTGCTGTGCCGTGATCTAACACTGCACTAGCGAATTTGCCTTGGGTTGGTTTATCGTTGCGATCATCAACAGATTCTTGCTCTTGATAACGCACCGTCAATTTTTGACCAGCGCTCACATAATAGCGGTTGCCCGTTGGATCTGCCAAGGTAACAGGGCTGGATAATTCTTCCACTGTCCCTAAGGTTGCCAGCGCTTTTCCATTGATAAACATTGGCTTGAGATCCGCGACATTATGCTGGAACAAGGTGGTTTCCGTTGCGTGCTGTTTGTCATCATTACGAATATCCGATCCTAAGGCGATAATTTGATTATCAAAAAGGAAGTAGGATTTTTTCGCGAACAAGGATTCTTGCTGATATTTGCTATGGCCGCGCAATTTCATTGCATACATACTATTATTATGCAGATCCGTTCCACCTGCGTAGGTTTCGGTAGAAAGCAGCATTTCTTCCAATCCTGCGGCTGGGAGCTGTAATAATTTGGCTCTTAGCTCAGGGTATGGCAGATGAATGGTTGTGGTGCCTGGGAAACGATTCCAGTCCCAACCGTCATAGCGATAGCCACGATCATCGAAATGTTCAGGAATGATTTCTAACGCGCCGTAGGACATATAACGTCCGTACAGATTGTTTTTTTCGTAGGATTCATTGCCGACTAAATAACGGCTAAAGCCGCGCACAATAGCAAGCCAAGAAAGTTTTGGATCAGCTTGATGACGGCGTTGCACCACCATTGAAGCATAATTCATCGTCCACGCCCCAGTCGGTTCTGCCGCTGCTGGCACGCCTTTAAATTCCGCTTGATGTGCTAATGCCGCATAAATGCCTGCAAAAGTGCGGTTGATTTTTTGCGAATTTTTTTCACCGCTCTTTTCACTACTCTGTTCATCGCCAGCTAAAGCAAACCACTTAAATGGGGAGGCTGCAATGGTGAATTTCCCCGTTGGGTGGCGTCCGCTAAGCACAATTGGAATGTTGCCATCTTTGCTGTACACCCACATTTTATATAGCACGTCATCAAGCCGTGCTTTGGCAGCGTGGCTGAGTGCATAAGGCGATACGCTAATGGCGTAAACCACTGGTGCAAGCCCTGCAAAAGCATCTTTGCCGTAAGCGGTATAATGTTGCGAATGGTGGAAAATTGAACCGTCTGGTTTAAAGCCGCCCGCTACACCTTGAGATTGCAACACGGTGGTGCTTAACCAATGAGAGAACTGTTTAAGCAAGTCTGCGCGCTGGGTTTCATTCGGCAGTAATAAGATACTTTTTAGCATCCATTGTAATTGGGTATTCAAAATATCCACATTGGCTTCTACAATGCGATTATCTGGCTCAAAAATTCGCCCAGCCCCACTAAACCACGCCATAGCGCCTTGTGCTTGCTCAAGCAATCCTTGCTTTTCGAGTAAATCACGCATTAAGAACCACGCATCAAAAATCTCACGATTTTGATAGCCCATATGGGTAACGATTTGGATACTGCTACCACGTACAAAACCTTGATCAAATAAATAACGGGTGGCGAGTAAGAATTGTGTTTCCAGCTGTTGGCGTTGTTCGTCTGTCAGTTTGCCTGTACGCAAGGCTTTTGCACTTTCTAACATCACTTTGCCTAGCTCGCGCATTGACACAGAACGCAGTAGAAACTCTTGATCTTGTTTGCTAAACACCTGTGCGTTCTTCATAAATTTTTGTCTTGCAGGGAAATCCAGCATCGCACCTTGAATTACGCCATCTTTTTCACTAATATTAAACGCTTGATATTTCTGCAAAATTTGTGAAAAATCCACCGCGCTTAGTTTATTTGCAAACACATCTAGCACTTGTTCAAAGCGTTGGTAAATGCTTTCACTTTGCGGATCAGAATGAAAACTCGCATTAAAATCAAAGTGCGGGTAATTTTTGCTTAACATTTGATCATACATCAGCAAGCCATTCCAGTTTTTATTCACCGCCGTGCTTGCCGCAGGGTTCACAAAATCCGCTTGGTAATCTGGAATTGGGTAACGATTATCCACTGGTACGTTGAATAAAAGCTGATCTAAATAAAGCGATCCCGCTTCATCAGGGGCTTGGATCACCAATTTATCGAGACTTGCTACCATTTCGCCTTGCATATCACGAAACGGCACGGCAATACCACGCCAGCCGACAAAATCTAAATTAATTTTAAAGGATTTTTTCACCTGACCATTTTGTTCAAAGGCAAATTGCAAAGGCTGCTTTAAGGCTTTATCGTTATAAAGCCATAGCATAAAGGTCTGCGGTAAAATATCGTCATTTTGTGAAAAATCTAAATTTTGCGCAAAAACCAACCGCCCTTTTGGGTCAAACTGCCAATGCAACGCCTGCTTACCGTCCTTGTAATGCAACGTACTCGGCGCAACTTGCCCATTGGTTACCGTTAAATAAGCTGGTGGCTGTGCATTTTCAAAAAAATCCCACGCATAATTCGCCGCATTAACACTGCCTGCAATAACGCAGGCAGTTAATAGGCTCAGCTTTGGAAATAAGCTCGCTTTCATAGGTTCTCCCTTAGAATAAGAAACGGAAACCCGTGTAGTATTGGTTTACATATTTATTATGTACATTTACGTTGCTGATATTGCGATCTCGCCCAAATTCGATAAAGGTGATCAAGTTTTTGATTGGACGATAATCAAGCCCTAAGGTGTAACCGTGATTTACATTTTCACCACGTTTTTCATAACGGAATTGGCTATAACCTGCAAATTTTGGCGTAATGAAATATTTCGCCGCGAGGAAATGTCTTTTTTCTTTTACTGCATTGGTATCAAGATAGTTTGCACGTTGTAGATCTTTTAATTCACCATAGTTATAAGCAACTTCTAAATTACGGTATTTCACTTCACCGGCCACACGCCACGCAGAGCGGTTTACATCTTTTTCAATCCAAGATTTATTTGCTCCAGTGCTATCTGGTGCTGAGAATTGGTGGCTATCGTAGTTATCGCGGGTATAACCTGCTCTAAAACGGACACGCCAGTCATCATTTAATTTATTCGTATAATATAGCGCAACCCCATAACCATTTTTTAAGTGCTTAGGTGAGTTATCAACGCCTTTTTCAGCGGAACCAAATAAATAATCTGCACCAAATTGGAAACCTGCAAATTCCACTGAACGTAAATGTACGCCTTTATGGGCTTCTGCGGTAAGTGGATTACGCCCACTTCCCCCTAACTGCCAATCGCCCAACATAATGGCATCACCATTGGTTGGTAGGCGGCCTAAATATAAACGTCCTACGGATTTGTGTTCTACGCCAAGATAAAGTTGTGCTGTACGCGGATCGCCAAAGCCTGAATGATTGCTACCGCTAGCATCTTTCCCATTAAAAACAATTCTGGTTTTACCGATTAATCGCAAATCTTCTGCCATTTCTTGTGCAAAGATAAATTCCACACGCGAACCACGATCACGCAAGTCTGAGCGTTGTCCTTCGGTGTGCGCAAGCATTGGTCTGAATTGCCCGTTTATCTGCACGCTCGTGCCATCTTTTTTATAAATTTCTACCGCACTTGCTGTGCTTGTTGCTGCGAGAAGTGAAAGCGCAAGAAGAGAAAGTGATTTTTTCATATAACAATAATCCTCATTATTCATTGTGAAAAGACACCCCAAATTAAATACGATTAATCTGGGCCATTGCGATGTTCAAGCTGGTTAAATACAACACAAAAGTAACTAGAACTGATCATTCGCTATTATGATAGGCAAATATTTCAACGGGAAAAAGTATAACATTTCAAAAATAAGATCAAGATCACAAAAATATTGAAACAATGTTTTGATGTTTGTTTTTATGATACCGATCATAAAGATTCTTGGTTTGATTATTCATAATAAAGAAAAAATCATAAGGATCGCCTATGACATTTTCTTTGATCATTATTCTTATTTTATGCGGTATATTGACTAACCTGATGTCAGCCATTTTTGGTATTGGTGGCGGGGTGTTGATGGTGCCGATTTTGCATACGCTTTTTCCCCATATGCCAATCCAAATGATTTCCGCCACATCACTGACTATTGTGATGGGATCAGCGTTGATCAATTTGTTTTACTTTCATAGGCTTAACATTCAGATCGATAAGAAAAAATTGCTGCTTTGGTCGTTAAGTATGATCCTTGGCGTGCAGCTTGGCTTTCATCTCAGTTTTGAAGTTTCCGACAACGTGATTATTGGGGTGTTTGTGATTACGCTAACGGTGCTGGCATTGAAAACGTTTTTACATCAGCGCAATGAGAAAAAGCAACAAACACAGAAAAATGATCGTTTGCGTGGTAGCCTTTTCTGCTTTTTTGGTGGAGGAATTGCAGGAATTACGGGAATCGGCGGGGGTTCGATTATGTCACCATTAATTAGCCAGTTGCCGAGTGTCAACATTAAAAGTGTGGCGGTTTACACCAACTATATGATGGTGATTGGGGGCATTGGCAACCTGTATGGCTATTTAGCCAAAACGCCCGAAGTGATGATTCCCCATTCCTTGCAAGTTGGCTATGTGAGCTTCTCTATTGTGTTGATTGTAGTGCTAAGTTCTTTTTTTATGAGTTTTGCCAGTATGAAAATTCGTGGCATTATCAAAGAAGACACGGCGCGCAAATTGCTCGGTATGATCTTACTTTTTATTGCCTGCTATATGCTAATATTGCGCGTAATACAAGGATAAATCTCATAGGATATGAAAATGCTTGAACAGATGAATTTAAAAAATTGTCAATATAATCATTTAGTTGCCCTTGAGAAAGGCACACAAATCTATCGCCAAGGGGATACCGCACAGTCTTTTTATTTTGTCAAAAATGGGCTAATTGGGTTGTATCATACCCTTGAAAATGGTAAAGAAAGCTTGGTCAGAATTTATAAAGCAGAGGATTATTTTGGTTTTCGCACGCTTTTTGGCGATAAAAAATATCACTGCACTGCGAAAGTGTTGATGGAAGCTGAAATAATCAAGATCACTCCACAAGATGTTGATTTATTCTTTTTAGATAACCCTGAAACCATTCGGTTATTATTCCAAATTTTATCTAATGAATTACGAGATGCGGAAGATCGCCTTGCCAAAAGCGCTTATTTAAAAAGCCTTGATCGGGTGATTGATAGCATTTATTTCTTAAAAGAAAACTTCCCAGAATACCGCTGGACACACCGTGAAATTGGTGAATACGCTGGCTGCGAAACAGAAACCGCTATTCGTATTAGTCGGGATTTGCGTAAGAAAGGGTTGTTATAAGGCATAAAAAACGGCGTTCCATAATAGGAACGCCATTTTACAAAATATTAGCTTTAATTAGCTTGTTTCTTAAATAAGGATAGTAAGAATAAGAAAGTTGCGCTAATCACCACAGAAGGGCCGGCGGCGGTGTTGTAGAAAGCGGAGAGCATTAAGCCGAAAGAAACGGCGAGAATACTGATAAGCACACCGATAGCCACCATTGCTTCTGGAGTGCGGGCAAAACGCCGTGCGGTGGCAGCAGGAATAATCAGCAAAGACGTGATGATTAGCGCGCCGACAAACTTCATACTTAAGGCAATGGTTAAGGCGGTTAAAATCATTAACACAAAACGCATTTTGCGAATGTCAATACCTTCCACTTGCGCAAGCTCTGGGCTAACTGTGGTGGAAAGTAGCGGTTTCCAGTAATACCACAAACAGCCCACCACCACGAGAACGCCAATGGCGATAAGGTAAAGATCCTCATAGCTAATCGCCAGTAGATCGCCAAATAAATAATTCATTAAATCCACCCGCACATTTTGCAGCAGCCCCACGGTGACTACACCTAAAGAAAGGCAACTGTGGGCAATAATGCCGAGCAAGGTGTCCACGGAAAATTGCGTGTTGCTTTCTAGCCAGACCATTCCTAAGGCGAGCAAGAGCGTGAGAATTAAAATGGTTAGGTAAGGATCCACTTGTAAAAATATTCCGATTGCCACCCCTAGCAAAGCGGAATGAGAAAGGGTATCGCCAAAATACGCCATTCTTCGCCACACCACAAATGCACCTAGAGGTGCGGTGATAAAAGAGAGCAAAAAACCTGAGAGCCAAGCGGGAAGTAAAATCTCAAACATTTTTGTTCCTTAGTTACTTATGTTCACATTGTTGTGATTGAAAATTTTTACCGCAACATACATCACCGTGCATATTATGCTTATGATTATGGTTATGTGTATAAAGCGCAATATTTTGTGAAAATTGATTACCAAAATAATGCATAAATGTCGGATCGTGCGACACAATTTCAGGCGTGCCGGCACAGCAAATATGTTGATTAATACACAGCACTTCGTTGGTGTCCGCCATCACAATGTGCAGATCGTGCGATACCATCAAAATCGCACAATTCAGTTGTTTTCGTGTTTGATGAATGAGCTGATAAAGCTCTGCCTGCCCAGTAATATCCACCCCTTGTGTGGGTTCATCTAACACGAGCAAATTTGGTTTATTCAAAATGGCTCTAGCGAGCAACACCCGTTGCATTTCACCGCCCGATAGCTTTTGCATTGCATTTTGCTTTAAATGAGAAATGGAAAGGAGATCTAACGCCGCTTCAATCTCAGATTTGCTCACGCCTTTTTTTAGTGCAAGAAATTTTTCTACCGTTAAGGGCAAGCTATGATCAAGGTGAATTTTCTGTGGCACATAGCCAATACGCACATTATTGTGATAAATCACTTCACCCGAACTTGGCTTAATCAATTTGAGCAAGACTTTGAGTAATGTAGATTTGCCACCACCATTCGGGCCAACAATGGTGAGAACGGAATCAGAATAAAGAGATAAGTTAATGTTTTGTAAGACATTTCGTTGGTCAAATTGCACATTAATATTTTTTAACTCAATTAATGGCTGTTTAATAGCGTGAATTTGCATTTTATCTCTATACATTACGAAAAATTGGCTTAAAATAGCCTATTTTTATAAGATTAACAAGCAGCATTTAGAAATGCTTATAATTTATTCATTTGGCAAGTTTTTAGCGAAATATAGGGAATTTTTATTCTTTTAACTGGTCTTACTAGTCTTAGTGAAGTAACAATTATCCAGCTTAGTTATCAAGCAATGAAGTAATAAAGGAAAATAGATAGTGCGATATATTAAATTAGCAAGAGATAGACGTAAAAGAAAATCACGGATTAAAGCGGTGATTTTTCTCTCCGCTGTATTATCTATTTTTGTCGGCATTGTACTAAGCGTAAAAGATAATGCGAAAAACGATCCCTTACAGCTTTCCAACGAAAACACTGAATATCACCCTGTTAAACCAATAGAAGATCAGCCTAATGCAGATCTCGATACAGCGTTTAAAGATGTTACTGATCAACTTGCCAATTCTCAAACGGCGGTTAATGATAACCAAGATAATGTAGCAAATAATACGGGCAGTGAAGAAAGTGATGCTACTTCTTATGATGACGATTTACAAGGTCAAGATGACGAAGTTGATGAAGTCAATTTAGATGACGATGATGAAATTGAAAAACTGCCAGAAAATGCGAAAAATGCAGTTAATGATTTACTAGATATTGCCGATCAAGCTATTCGTATTAAAGATCAATTTAGCCATACCGTTGTGCGTGGTGATACATTAAAAGACGTTTTAGAACAATCAGGGCTTGATGATAGCACAAGCAAAAAATTGATCTCTGCTTATCCAGAATTGAAAAACCTCAAAGCTGGCCAACAGTTCTATTGGATTTTGAGTAAAGAAGGCGAACTAGAATATCTCAACTGGCTTGTATCACAAAAAGAAGAACGAATTTACGCACTTTCTGCTAATGGAAAATTCAAACGTGATATTTTACAGAAAAAAAGTGTGTGGAAAAAAGATGTGCTAAAAGGCCAAATTAGCGGCTCGTTCTCAAGCAGTTTAAAAGCGCAAGGATTGAGTTCCAAACAAATTAGCCAATTAACCACCGCACTTCAATGGCAAGTGAGTATAAAAAAACTCAAGAAAGGAGATAAATTTGCTGTTTTAGTTTCTCGTGAATATTTAGATAACAAACTCACAGGCCAAGGTAACGTAGAAGCTATCCATATTCGCTCTGGCGGAAAAAGCTATTATGCAATTCAATCTAATAATGGACGTTATTATAACCGTCAAGGTGAAACCTTAGGCAAAGGTTTTGCTCGCTACCCTATGCAACGCCAAGCTCGCGTGTCTTCCCCATTTAATCCAGCAAGACGCCACCCTGTTACGGGTAGAATTCGTCCACATAAAGGGGTTGATTTTTCAATGTCAATCGGGACGCCTATTATCGCCCCTGCCGATGGTACTGTTGAAAAAGTTGCTTACCAAGCTAATGGTGCAGGTCGTTATATTATGATCCGCCACGGTCGCGAATATCAGACTGTCTATATGCATTTAAGCAGACCATTAGTGAAAGCTGGCCAGCAAGTAAAACGCGGTCAGCGTATCGCTCTTTCAGGTAACACTGGGCGCTCTACTGGCCCACATTTACACTATGAGTTCCATATTAACGGCCGCCCTGTTAATCCACTTACTGTAAAATTACCAGGCACAAGTAGCCAAATGTCCACTGCTGAACGTAAGCAGTTTTTAGTGAAAGCGAAAGATGTAGAGCGGAAATTAAAGCTATAATTTTCTAATTAAAATACCACTCGCTGATTAACTTGTATTATTAAATTAATCAGCGAGTAAGCAAAGCAAAAGCCTACTACTTCTCATACCCTACTAAATCTCTAAGCAGCAAACTTCATTTGTGTTCTAGGTTTAATTTGATGAATGGTATTGGTAATAACACCAATGATTGGCAATTCAGTCCATTTTTCACATTTAATACTTTTCATTTTGGCGTCAAGAGCAAGGAAAAGAAATGCTTTGCCGTCATAGTTTGCTAATTCATAAATGCAAAATTGATTATCTTGTTCCATTACCACTAAATCGCCAATGCTTAAATGCTCGTTTTTTTCTACCACAAGCATATCACCTGCTTCAATTCCCCAAGCAAGCATATTTGGGTTAGTGACTTCTATGACACAAGTTTGCTGTGGGCGTTTAATGCAATGAAGATTCAAATCAAGCTTTTTATTAAATGCTGATTTTAAAGAAGCACGATCAGTTAAAAATGGCATTGGCTGATAAGATAATTGGCTTTGTTCATTGAAATAGTTCATCGTAAACCCCTGTTATTATCTACTATGTGTGTGTATGTGATCTCTTACTAATACTACTTGTTAAAACACTGTTTGTTTATACAGGGTTATAGTACTGGTATTTTATACAGTTAGTCAATATGCAATGTTAAAATTTTTTGCATTTTTATCTATCTTTTATCTATCTAAGGAAAAAATCAAGCTGAAAGGTAAAAATAATCGATTTTATTCAATTTTAAGCGGAATATTTCTTTGTTTGTGCAAATAATATGAAGAAATTGCTGATTTTATATTTTCTTTAGCACAAAATTAGGCTATCTTTACACTCGCTATGGGGGATCTAATTTTAGATCTGAATATCAACAATCTTCTGAAGTCATTGATCTTCAGTTTTAAACACAACATTGTAAATAATTATGAACACATCTCGTTTATATTCTCTGTTTTTTCACGGAAGTTTAGTGAAAAGAATTTCCATTGGTTTAGTGCTAGGTTTGCTACTTGCGATTATTGCGCCAAGTTTGCAATCTGTACTCGGTTTCAACCTTGCTGAAAAAGCAGGTTTTTTAGGTAAAGTATTTGTACGCTCATTGCGTGCGGTTGCACCAATTCTTGTCTTTTTATTGGTTATTTCAGCCATTGCGAATAAAAAAATTGGTACGCAAAGCAATATGAAAGCCGTGGTGATTTTATATTTGTTAGGCACCTTCCTTGCGGCATTAACAGCGGTGTTATTTAGCTTTGCTTTTCCAACAGAAATTGCATTGCAAACACAAGAAAATTCTTTATCACCACCAAGCGAAGTTTCTCAAGTGTTAGGAACCTTAGTGTTAAATGTGGTGGATAATCCAATCAATGCACTGTTTAATGCAAACTTTATCGGGATTCTTTCTTGGGCGATTGGTTTAGGTTTAGTGTTACGCCACGCATCAGACACCACTAAAAATGTGATGAATGATCTGTCTGAAGGGGTATCAAAAATCGTTCACTTCATCATTAGTTTTGCCCCAATTGGGGTGTTCGGTTTAGTGGCTGAAACCCTTGCAGATAAAGGCTTAGGCGCATTATTTGATTATGTACGTTTATTATGCGTATTAATTGGTGCAATGCTATTTACTGCTTTTGTCGTAAACCCAATTTTAGTATATTGGAAAACTCGCCATAATCCATATCCATTGATCTGGACTTGTGTGCGTGAAAGTGGTTTAACTGCGTTCTTCACGCGTAGCTCGGCGGCAAATATTCCTGTAAATATGGAATTAGCGAAACGCTTAAACTTAAATGAAGATACCTATTCTGTATCTATTCCGTTAGGTGCAAGTATTAATATGGCGGGTGCGGCAATCACCATTACCGTATTAACCTTAGCGGCAGTGCATACGCTAGGCGTGGAAGTTTCATTCCCAACAGCATTATTATTAAGTGTGGTAGCAAGCGTATGTGCTTGTGGTGCTTCTGGTGTGGCTGGTGGTTCATTATTATTAATTCCATTAGCTTGTAGCTTATTCGGTATCTCAAATGACATTGCTGCGCAAGTAATGGGCGTGGGCTTTATCATTGGGGTGTTACAAGATTCTGCAGAAACCGCGTTAAACTCATCAACTGACGTGGTGTTTACCGCAGCAGTGTGTATCTCTGAAGAAGATGCGCAAAAAAGCTAATCTTTACTCAAGATAAAAAAGAAAAAAGAGCGGATGAAAATTTCCGCTTTTTTTATAGGTGGCTAATATGATTAAGATCGAAAATGCAACATTCCAACTTGCCCATCATCAACGCTTAAAAATTGATGAATTATCCATTCAGCCCAATGATTATTGGGGCGTGGTGGGCAGCAATGGCAGTGGCAAAACCGCGCTCGCTTTGACGCTAGAAGGAAAATTACCTTTACTGGAAGGCACAATGGAAAATCGCTTCCAAACTATTTGTTCCCTTTCTTTTGAAAAACAACAGAAAATTGTGAGTGAAACCTTTAAAGATCGCAACAATGATGGCGTCAGCCCTGATGATTTCGGCAAAACGGCCAAGCAGACTATTTTGGCTCAGCAGAACGATCTGGCATTATTTGAAGAATATATTTCTCTGTTAAAAATCACCGCACTTTTGGATCGCCCTTTTATCCAGCTATCCACGGGGGAAAGCCGTAAAGTATTACTGTGCCAAGCCTTAGTGCAACAACCTGATTTGCTGATTTTAGATGAGCCTTTTGAAGGGCTGGATCAGCAATCCGTCAAAGAATGGAAAGCATTGCTCGCGCAGTTACAACAAAAAATGGCGATTTTGCTGATCTTAAATCGTTTTGAAGATATTCCTGATGAAGCCAATCATCTCGCTCTGCTGGAACATCAAGAGGTTATTTTGCAAGGAGAGCGCCAGGCTATTGAGCAACAAAGTCTTTATCAACAACTTCACTATGCAGAATCCGCCCAGCATATCCCCTTGCCTGAACGCGCTGTCCCTGAGATAAAACTCGATGAAAATCAACCGCTCTTTGAATTAGAACAGGTTACCATTCAATATGGCGAGAAAAAAATTCTCGATAAACTTGATTGGCAAGTTAAGCGTGGCGAAAACTGGTGGATCAAAGGCCCAAATGGTGCAGGAAAATCCACCTTGCTTTCGGTGATTAGCGGTGATCACCCGCAATCTTACGCTAATAAAGTTCGTTTATTTGGCAATCAACGCGGTTCGGGCGAAACGATTTGGCAAATCAAACAAAAAATTGGTTATGTCAGCAGCCAACTGCATATGGATTATCGTGTGAATTGCTCCGCGCGAGATGTGATCCTATCGGGCTTTTTTGACAGCATTGGCGTTTATCAAAAAGTGCCAGATGCCTTGCATATTAAAGCGATGGAATGGCTTGCCCGTTTGAATTTAACCGCGCAAGCTAATCAGCCGTTTAAATCCTTGTCTTGGGGACAACAGCGTTTATTGCTGATCACTCGTGCAATGGTAAAACATCCGCCTGTGTTGATCTTAGATGAACCTTTGCAAGGGCTAGACGGCGTGAATCGTAAACTGGTTAAAGGCTTTATTGATCAACTGGTGATGAACAGCGAAACGCAATTACTTTTTGTTTCCCACCAAGATCAAGATGCGCCGAGCTGTATCACTCATTTATTTGAATTTGTCAATGAAAATGGACATTATCGCTATGTACAAAAGCCTATTTAATTTGTTAGACTTCAATCAGTTATTACCCATTTTAAGGAGAAGAAAATGGAATTATTAGACGGTTTTCCTGTTGCTGTGGTCGTCTTTGTTATCTTTGTGATTGTTGTGCTGTTTTCCACATTGAAAACCGTACCGCAAGGCTATCATTGGACGATTGAACGCTTTGGGCGCTACACTCGCACGCTCACCCCAGGGCTAAATTTTGTCGTGCCTTTTGTGGATCGCGTAGGGCGCAAAATTAATATGATGGAACAGGTGTTAGATATTCCTTCGCAAGAAGTGATCTCAAAAGATAATGCCAATGTATCCATTGATGCCGTGTGTTTCGTGCAAGTGATTGATGCGCGCCGTGCCGCTTATGAAGTAAACCATTTAGAGCAAGCGATCATCAATTTAACGATGACGAATATTCGTACTGTGCTAGGCTCAATGGAATTGGACGAAATGCTTTCACAGCGTGATAATATCAACGGACGTTTGTTATCCATTGTGGACGAAGCCACCAACCCTTGGGGCATTAAGGTAACGCGTATTGAGATCCGCGATGTGCGTCCACCGCACGAATTAATCGCCGCAATGAATGCACAAATGAAAGCAGAACGTAATAAACGGGCTGAAATTTTAGAAGCAGAAGGGATTCGTCAAGCGGAAATATTACGCGCAGAAGGGGAAAAACAATCCCGTATTCTCAAAGCGGAAGGGGAACGTTCGGAAGCCTTTTTACAAGCGGAAGCTCGCGAACGTGCCGCCGAAGCAGAAGCCAAAGCCACCCAAATGGTGTCGGAAGCCATTGCAGGCGGGAACACCAAAGCCATTAATTACTTTATCGCACAAAAATATACTGAAGCGTTAAAAGAAATTGGCGGCGCAAATAATAGTAAAGTGGTGTTAATGCCACTTGAAGCGGGCAATTTAATTGGCTCAGTGGCAGGCATTGCCGAGCTATTAAAAGGTGAAAAGCAATAATTTGCCTATCAATATCAGGGGCATTGCCCCTTTAAATATAAACTAAGGGGATAAGTATGGAATGGCTCGCAACTTGGTCAGTGTGGCACTGGCTTATTTTAGGCTTTGGCTTATTAATTGCCGAAATTCTCATTCCGGGTGTATTTTTGCTCTGGTGGGGCTTGGCGGCAATTATTATCGCAGGTGTAATGGCATTATTTGTCACCTTATCCTTAACCTTTTTAGTAATTGGCTATGCCATTTTAGCCATTATTTTAAGTTTTTCTTGGTGGAAATACCAACACGGCAAAGATCTCCAAGATCAATCGTACACTTCATTAAACCAACGGGATCACGCAATGCTTGGAACAAAAGGTATCGTGCAAGAAATCAATGAAAACGGCATTGGGCGTGGTCATTTTGGCGACACCACTTGGCGAATTCAAGGCAAGCATTTGCAGGTTGGCGATGCCATTGAAGTGTATAACGTGGAAGGGATCACCTTATTTGTTAAGAAAGTAGAATAGCACAATGAAACATTTAATTATTTTCGCCCACCCAAATGGACAGGGCAGTTTTAATCGCAGCGTATTAGAAGCGGTTGTTCGCAGTAGCCAAGAGCTTAATGTGGAAACTCAAGTGCGGGATTTATATCAGCTCGATTTTGACCCTGTGATTTCTTGGGCAGAATTGCAAGGGGCAAATCAGGGCATTACCCCTGCAGAAATCCGCTATGAACATCATTTAATTCGTGAAGCGGATCTCATCACCTTAGTCTATCCCCTATGGTGGATGGGTTTTCCAGCCATTTTGAAAGGCTATTTAGATCGCGTGCTAAGCCACGGCTTTGCGTATAAAACAGAAGATGGACAGTCTGTCGGCTTATTACAAGGCAAAAAAATGCAACAATTTATCACCCTCGGCAGCAATGTCGAAAAATATCAACAGCTCGGCATTGATAAATCCTTGCGTGATTGCTTGGTGGACGGCTTATTTAATTTCTGTGGCATTAGCGATATTCAGCATTGCTTCTTCGGCGATATTCATATTATTGACGACAAAGCACGTCAGCAAATGCTTGATGACGCCGCGAAAATTACAACGCAAAATCTGACCGCACTTTTATCCGCAAAAGAAATCCCAAACAGCAAGGAAACCTCATAATGAGCAACGAAAATAGCCTGAACCATTTTTCTCTCATTAGCCGCTTATTCGGCAATCTGTTTTACCGCTCACCGCAAGATGCCACCTTGCAAAATGTCTTTGCTTGGTTGCAGCAAAAGCCACTCAATGGACTATGGCCTTTGGAAACTGATAAGCAAAGCGAACAAGCATTAACCGCATTGCAAATGAAAATCGACTTAGCCTTGCTCGATCAAGAATACCTACGTTTATTCGCAGGCGAAAATCCCTTAGTGAAAACCGATCTTGCGGCTTATGATATTGATCCAGCGGATTTTCTTGCCTTTCGTCAAGAACGGGGAATGCCCGAAGTTGAGCAAAGTGCGGTGGGGTTTCCGCTCGTTTTTCTCACAGCCTCTTGGATTGAAGATAATCTTGACTCCACAGAAGCTCAAAAAACCTTATTCGCCGAATTTCTTCTACCTTGTGCAAGCAAATTTTTATCCGCTGTGGAAACACAAGCGAACTTACCTTTTTACCGCGCGTTGGCTATGCTTTCACGCGATCTGCTTGCGGCAATGGCTGATGAACTAGAAGAAGGCAATGTATAACTTCCCCACTTCGGGGATCAACGCGGTTTTCACCTTACAAGAAGGTGTACACACACCTTCTTGTTTAATGATACCTTAAATTTTCTTTAATCTTGCTGGTAAACTTTGCCTAACTGCCGAACCACATACCCAATCTAGCCAAGGAGATTTAATTTCCTTGGTTTCATCCAATAAACCCAAATCGTTAATATTGATACCTTGTTGAATCTGCTGGTTACCCCTGATAACTTTACCATCAATTTCATAACTTGTTGCGCCAAGTTGCTTATGACCATAGCCATGTTCAATAGCAATAACACCTGGCATCACCCCATCAAGTACCATAAGTTGAACCTGCGCTTTTCCACCAGGGGTTGATAGCTCTACAAGATCACCTTGCGTTAAATTCCATTTCCTCGCATCTTGACCGCTTATCGCAACTTCCCCCTTCTTAATTAAATTAAAGATTTGCCATAAAATGATGCTAATTGTTATCCATAAACCGAGTACAGACAGCATACCTAACCCGTAGTCCGTACTCCAAGTGAAGTAATATGGATTCATTAATGCATTATATTTCGCGATAGTTTGAACTTCGAGTAATAGCACCCAACGTACTAATAGCGTTAAAGATAAAGAAAAAATAAGCAATGAAACTTGTAGTAATAGATGACGATCACTCAATACCGTAAAAATTACAGTAATCCCCCAAATACCGAGTGTGAAGTGCGTTATAGGACGATGCATCCAGAGTAACAATAAATCATAGTGGGTTGCATCTGAATAAAAATTAATTGCAAGTACAGTTAAACCAAGCAATATTAGACAGAACAAAATCACTGCCTTCATTGATATCGCAATAGATTCACCTGTGGCGAGATAAATTGCTAAATGAATTAATATTAATGCGCTTGGAAACGCGCTGAACAAGATTAAAGGAATTAACCAAGGTTGATGCCACAGAGAGCGAGCTGCCACATTATACACTTCCATCGTTGTATAAAGCAGAATGAGAATACTGCTAATAATGGTAAGTATTCTAAAAATTTGGCAACATAACTGATTATTTAAATCACCTGAATAAATCCAAGCAAGCCAAGATTGCGTTGGCTGTTGAGGAAGTTGGCGAATTAAGAAAAAAATATATCCCGTTAAGCTCAGCATAAAAACAGGTAAAAATATAGATCCCCAAGCCATCCAAGACCAATTAGCAAAATAAGCATAAAAATGCCATACTCGACCCGGCTGATGTAAATCAGCAGTTAATGCAATAGGTGCTACAATAGCAAAGCTTAAGGCTACAAATAAAGCCATTAATTCTGCTTGGATTTGATAAGATTTAACTCCAAAATGCAGGTAGCACGCAATTAATGCTGAACATAAGGCGAGACCGATAAAAAAGAAGTAACTTACCGCCCAAGGTAGCCAAGCAATTGCTTGTGGTTCTACTAAAACTTCGCGAATCATAAATCATCCTCCATTCCTTGCCATAGCATTGATTGACCTTGTATTCGACTTACAAACGCCTCATCCAACCCAAGATAGAAAACATGTGGTTGAGTCCCTGCTTCTGGTTTTAGCACTTTGAGTTCATTTGTATGTAAATCAAAAAGTTTTCGGATTTGACTATTTGAATCGGCAAGATCGCCAATAATACGCGCACCACCAACGCAACTTTCCACACAAGCTGGTAACAACCCCGCGTTTAACCGATGAGCACAAAATGTACATTTATCTGCTGTTTTGGTTTCTTCATTAATAAAACGTGCATCATACGGGCAAGCTTGAACACAATAGGCACATCCAACGCAACGTTCATTATCAATCACAACAATGCCGTCTTTTTGTTGGTAAGTCGCTTGGACCGGACAAACTGGAACGCAAGGCGGATTATCACAGTGATTACATAATCTAGGCAGTAACACATTATTGATGGTTTGATTTCCATCCGTAATTTCATATTGCCTAACCGTAGTACGAAATTCCCCTATTGGAGTTTGGTTTTCAATGGTGCAACTCACAGTACAAGATTGACAGCCAATACAACGACGTAAATCAATAATCATTGCATAACGATGTTTCGGATCACCGCCCTGCCTTGGTGGTTGAAAGGCCAATGCTTCTAGTGGTACCAAGCTTGCTCCCAAAGTAAGAGCGCCAAATGCCTGAATTGTTGATCGCTTATCCTTATCCATAATCTCCCCCACATCATGATTTTATGTTATTGTGCAAAGGTATTGTGATTGATTTAAACTTGAGCCTCTATTGTGGTTTACCACATAAATAGTATGGATATTGATCTGAGTCAAAAAAGGAGCCACTGTTGAAAACACTAAGGATCATTTATTGCTTAATCTTCTTCATAGGCATACCAAATGTTATGGCACAAACTTGGAAAGTCGGTATTTTAGCCCAACGGGGAGAGCACTATGCTGTACAAAAATGGCAGCCTTGGATCAATTGGTTAAATCAACAATTACCCGAGCAAAACTTTCAACTTGTTCCTTTGCAACTCAATGATCTTTCAAAAGATAAAGCCAAAAATGTAGATTTTATTTTGACCAATCAATCGCAGTTTTTTTATATAAATGATAGTACTGTGCGATGGTTAGCCACATTAACGACTCACAGACAACAAAATATGGATAGCAAAAAGGTAGGAAGTGCTATTTTAGTGAAAGAAAATAGCCCTTTTTATCAATTAACTGATTTAACAGGAAAAACGCTAGGTGCAGTTGGGGAAAATGCTTTTGGTGGTTTTTTACTCGGTTATAATGAACTTTATCAAGCAGGATTAAAAGAAGGGAAAAATCTCTTTTTCCGTTTTAGTGGTTTTCCTGTTGACAATCTGCTGTTTTGGTTAAAGCAAGGCAAAGTAGATGCCGTGATTACTCCCGTATGCTTGTTAGAAGAACTTATTGATGAAGGGAAATTTAATTTAACTGATTTCAGAGTGCTCGGACAACAACCAAATAATACAGGATGTCAGTCAAGTACGCCTTTATTACCTAATTGGTCGTTAGCAGCTATGCCTTCCGTCCCGGATAATCTTGTAAAAAAATTAATAACGCGACTTCTCAGTGAAATTCCCATAGATTTACCGCAATGGGGTCCGCCTTATTCAGATCAACAAGCCAATAATATCCTTCGCTCTTTGCATCGGCATCCACAGCAACAAAATTTATGGAAAGAAATACAATATTGGCTTTTAAACTATAAATGGCAACTGTTTTTTGCAATATTATTTATCTTATTTAATTATTTATGGATGAGCTATCAAATTCATCGTAAAAGCAAAGCATTAATGCAAGCACATAATGAAATACGTTTATATGAACAGCAATTAATTAAAGTGGATCGCTTAAGTATCTTAGGTGAAATGAGTGCTGGCATTGCTCATGAAATTAATCAGCCTCTTACCGCAATCGGTATGTATAGTGAAGGATTAAAATATCAGCTAAAACAACGATCTGATTTAAGTAATGAATTAGATATTTTGGATAAAATACATACACAGGTGGATAGAAGTCGGCAAATTATGCGTAATCTAATTGATTGGACAAAAGGAAAAAGTGATGAGCCACCCCAATTACTTTCACTAAAACCCTATTTACAAAAGATCATTGATTTTATCAAAAAGCATTATGCGTCTAAAATAGAAATCAGCTTATCTTGCTCAGCAAATAGGCAAATAAAAATAAGAAAAATGATGTTAGAACAAGTGATTTGCAACTGTTTACTTAATTCTGTGCAAGCTCAAGCAAATAAAATTAATATAAATGTCATAGAAAAAGCAGAACAGCTGCAAATTATTTTAATCGATAACGGAATTGGATTTACAAAAGAAGAATTAGCTTTTCCTTTTGTCCCATTTAGGAGTCGTAAAAAAGAAGGTTTAGGATTAGGCCTTACTCTATCTCAACGTTTAATGCACTTTATGTCGGGTGAAATTCATTTATCTAATTCTCAAGACAAAAAAGGGGCGGTTGTCATATTAATCTTGCCATTGGAGGAAAATTGATGAAAATTCATATCGTCGATGATGATGAAACAATTTTAGATGCTGCAACATTTATGTTAGCAAAAGCTGGTTATGAAGTAATCAGCTGGTCTGATAGTCGATCGTTCTTAGAAGAAGCCGAAATTTTTGAACCTGCCATTGTTTTACTAGATATGAAAATGCCTTATATAGATGGCAGTCAACTGCACCGCTTATTAAAACAAAAGAACAGCCTATTACAAGTAATTATTATGACCGCCTTTGCGGATGTAAAAATGGCAGTTAATGAATTAAAACTAGGTGCGGTTGATTTTTTAGAAAAACCGCTTGCATTTGACAAACTAAAAGTCGCCTTAGAGAATGCTAAGACATTAAGCCAAAAGCGCTATCAACAATATCAAATTGAACAGAACTATCAGCGATTAAGTGAAAAAGAAAAAGAGATCCTAGCACGCATTGTAGATGGTTATATAAATAAGCAAATTGCTGATGAATTAAATATTGCTGTACGCACTGTAGAAGTGCATCGCTCGCATATAATGGAAAAAATGCAAGCCAAAAACCTTGCTGATTTGGTAAGAAAAGTTAATTTATTAGAATAGAGAATGTTAAATAAACTGTAGAAGATCAGACCTAATCTGACAAATCACTATGAAAGTGAGCGTGTCCCGTTTAGAATATGAGTGTTAAAATCAATCTAAACAAAAAAGGAAACGCTCATGTTTTATTCTAACAACCCCTCATTAAACACAGGACCGGTTTACTTAATTTAACTGAAGAATTAGGTAATATTTCACAAGCCTGTAAAATTATGGGCGTGAGTCGCGATACGTTTTATCGTTATCGACAATCGGTAGAACAAGTTGGCGTTGAAGCCTTGCTCAATCAAAATCGATGCGTGCCTAACCTGAAAACCGTGTCGATGAGAATTGAACAAGCTGTGGTGCAATTTGCCTTAGAAAATCCGGCTTTTGGGCAAGTTCGGGGCAGCAATGAACTACGTAAACAAGGGATTCTTGTCTCAGCCAGTGGGGGAGCTCTATTTGGTTAAGACATAATCTGGCTAATTTCAAACAAAGATTAACTGCACTTGAGAAATGAGTTGCTGAAAAAGGCATTATCTTAAGTGAATCGCAAGTGCAAGCTTTAGAGCGCAAGAAAGAAGACGATATCGCTTGTGGCGAAATCGAAAGCGCTCATCCGGGTTACCTTGGCGCTCAAGACACCTTCTATGTGGGCAATCTCAAGGGCGTCGGACGCATTTACCAACAAACCTTTATCAATACTTATAGTAAAGTGGCATTTGCAAAACTTTATACCATGAAGACGACTATCACCGCAGCAGATATGCTCAATGACAAAGTCCTACCTTTCTTTGAAAGCCAAAGATTGCCGATATTACGCATTTTAACCGACCCAGGCAGTGAATATTGTGGGAAAGTGGAAAATCACGATGACGAGCTTTATTTAGCGATTAATGATATTGAGCACACTAAAACGAAAGTCAAACACCCACAAACTAATGGCATCTGTGAGCGTTTTCACAAAACGATTTTACAGGCGTTCTACCAAGTGGTCTTTAGAAAGCAAATTTATGCGGATTTAGAGCCATTGCAAGCTGATTTAGATGAATAGTTATTGTATTATAACCATCATCGCACGCATCAAGGTAAAATGTGCTGCGGAAGAACGCTTATGGAAACATTACTTGATGGAAAACGTATTTGGGCAGAAAAGAATTTAAGCTCGAATTAATCTGACAGACACGAGTTTTTAAACGGGAGACTGTTAGATTGGAGGGATCTTCTACAAATGAATATCGTATCCCTATTCTATACCATCAGACAAATCGAATGATCTTTTTTCAGATTACCCTTATTCCTGATACAAACTTTCATCGCTTTCGTTCGGACGGGTCTTGAAACGCCGATGTAACCACATATATTGTTCCACGCCTTGCAAGATTTCTTGTTCAACTACTTGATTCATTCGAGTGGCGATGCCAATTTCGGTATTGAGATCAGAAAAATCTACGGGGGCGGATACTTTCACGGTGTAGCCTGAGCCGTCCGCATTGCGTAATGGTGCGAAAGGAATCACTTTGCTGTTTGGGGAAGATTTCAATAAATAATAACTGCCCGTTGTGGTGGAAGCATCTTTCACCGCGAAGAAAGGCACAAAGACGGCATTTTTCCGCCCATAATCGTGATCGGGCGCATACCAAATAATCTCACCACGGCGTAAGGCTTTGATCATATTACGTAAATCTTTGCGATCAAGCATATCTTTGTTAGAGCGTAACCGTCCCCAGGTTTGTAGCCAATCCATTAGCGGATTATCATTCGGGCGGTAAACGCCAATCCCCGGAGTATAAAGTCCTAAAATTCTTGCCCCTAGCTCAAGGGTGAGAAAATGCACACCGGTTAAAATCACGCCGTCTTTTTGGTAGGTTTTTAGGTATTCAATGCCTTCCACCTTCGACCATTTTTTTATCCGTTTATCCGACCAAAACCACGCCATTCCTGTTTCAATAATCGCCATTCCGGTGGCTTTCACATTCTCTTGCGCAATTTTATCAATTTGCTGTTCGCTATAATCAGGGAAACAAAGGGTAAGATTTCGCTTAGCGATTTTCATTCGCCGCTTGCCAACGCTTAACTTAGAAAATAGCCAGCCTAATCCATTCCCAACCTTTAACAAAAGGGGATAAGGTAAGAAAAGAATGAGCCGCCAAATGGCTAAACCAATCCAAAATCCCCAATATTTTGGGGCGAGAAATGCACGTTGAAATCTTGGAAGTGATGAATTTGCCATAACTAAAAGAGAGCTGTTCGTTAAAATTGGTTTAATCAAAGCGGTAGTTTAGCGGAAATTTTAGTAAATAGCATTTATCCTATGGTAAAATCTGCAAAAATTTGTCATTTAATAGAAAAGAATGAGGTCAAAATGGCGCAATATTCTACTCAATTTCAGCAAGCAAAAGTGCTTGTTCTTGGCGATGTGATGTTAGATCGCTACTGGTTTGGTGCAACCAATCGCATCTCCCCTGAAGCACCAGTGCCAGTGGTACGCGTGCAAGAAAATGAAGAACGTGCCGGCGGGGCGGCAAATGTAGCGATGAATATTGCCTCGCTTAATGTGCCTGTTCAGTTACTTGGCTTAACAGGGCAAGACGAAGCGGGCACAGCGCTTTCAACAATGTTGGAAAAGCAAAACATTGATTGCAATTTTGTGCAATTAGCCAGCCACCCAACCATCACCAAATTACGCGTGCTATCTCGCCATCAGCAATTATTACGCCTTGATTTTGAAGAAGATTTTCATAACGTAGAAAGCGATTTATTATTAGCAAAATTACAAAGTGCGGTGCAAAATTTCGGTGCTTTGATCCTTTCTGATTATGGCAAAGGCACACTTAATCAAGTGCAAGCAATGATCCAAATTGCCCGCCGAGCCAACGTGCCAGTGCTAATTGATCCCAAAGGCACGGATTTTGAACGCTACCGCGGCGCAACTTTATTAACCCCAAATATGTCAGAATTTGAAGCGGTGGTGGGCAAATGCCATAGCGAAGAGGAAATCGTTGAAAAAGGGCTAAAATTAATCCGTGATATTGAATTAAGTGCTTTATTGGTTACCCGTTCTGAAAAAGGAATGACCCTACTCCGCCCAGATCAACCGCCATTCCATTTGCCAACAGAAGCGAAAGAAGTCTTTGATGTAACCGGTGCTGGCGACACCGTTATCAGTGTCTTGGCAACGGCATTGGCAGATGGCCGCAGCTTTGAAGAATCTTGCTATTTAGCCAATGTTGCCGCAGGCATTGTAGTGGGTAAATTAGGGACTTCTACGGTGTCGAACGTAGAATTAGAAAACGCCATTCACGGACGCACAACCACTGGCTTTGGCGTGATGAACGAACAACAACTTAAAGAAGCGGTGGCGCAAGCCAAGCAGCGCGGTGAAAAAATCGTAATGACCAACGGCGTGTTTGACATTATTCACCCCGGCCACGTTTCTTATTTAGATAACGCCCGCAAGCTCGGCGACCGTTTAATTGTCGCAGTAAACAGCGATGCCTCAGTGAAACGCTTAAAAGGCGAAAGCCGCCCAATCAACCCACTGGAAGCCAGAATGACTGTACTCGCAGGGCTTGCCGCAGTGGATTGGGTAGTGGAATTTAGCGAAGACACGCCACAACGTTTAATCAGCGAAGTGCTACCAGATCTGTTAGTCAAAGGCGGTGATTACAAACCAGAAGAAATCGCAGGTGGCAAAGAGGTTATCGCCAACGGCGGTGAAGTCAAAGTGCTAAACTTCGAAAACGGCTTTTCTAGCAGTAATGTGATTAATAAAATTCAGTCGTTGAAGTAATTCTATTTTACTGAACGAATATTGTAAAAAATCCACCATTTCGGTGGATTTTTATTGAGGTAAATCGTTAAAAGTGCAGTTTATTTTAAGACAGTTTTTAACGCGGCACCAATTTCTGCAAGGCTTTTTACGGTGGTTACGCCTGCTTGTTGAAGGGCTTGGATTTTTTCATCGGCGGTGCCTTTTCCGCCGCTGATAATCGCGCCTGCGTGCCCCATTCGTTTGCCCTTTGGTGCGGTGATGCCTGCAATATAAGCCACCACAGGTTTGGTGATATTATGACGGATAAATTCTGCCGCTTCTTCTTCCGCGCTACCGCCAATTTCACCGATCATCACAATGGCTTCTGTTTCAGGATCTTGTTGGAAGCGTTTGAGAATATCAATAAAACTTGAACCGGGGATTGGATCGCCGCCAATGCCTACGCAGGTGGATTGTCCAAAGCCCTCATCGGTGGTTTGTTTAACCGCTTCATAGGTTAATGTTCCTGAGCGAGAAACAATGCCGATACGTCCTTTTTTATGAATATTACCTGGCATTATGCCGATTTTGCATTCTTCAGGGGTGATAATTCCGGGGCAGTTTGGCCCGATCATCACAACGCCCGTTTCATTCAGTTTTTGTTTCACTTGTAGCATATCCAGCGTAGGAATGCCTTCGGTGATGCAGACGATTAAGGATAATCCTGCGTTAATCGCTTCAAAAATGGCATCTTTACAAAATGGCGCAGGAACGTAAATCACTGTTGCTGTGGCACCAGTTTGTTCAACGGCTTCGCGCACGGTGTTAAACACAGGCAAGCCTAAATGGGTTGTGCCGCCTTTCCCTGGGGAAACGCCACCCACTAATTTTGTGCCATAAGCAAGGGCTTGTTCGGAATGAAATGTGCCTTGTCCGCCAGTGAAACCTTGGCAAATCACTTTGGTGTCTTTGTTCACTAAAATTGACATTTTATTCTCCCTTTGCTGCTTTCACGACTTCACTTGCCGCTTGTTGTAAACTTTGTGCTGAAATAATGTTGGTATCACTTTCGGCCAACATTGCGCGGCCTAATTCCGCATTTGTCCCCTCTAAACGCACCACCACAGGCACATTTACGCCCACTTCTTTGCTGGCTGCGATAATGCCTTCGGCGATGAGATCACAACGTACAATGCCACCAAAAATATTAACTAAAATGGCTTTCACCGAAGGATCGGTTAAGATGATTTTAAAGGCTTCTGCCACACGTTCTTTGGTTGCACCGCCGCCCACGTCAAGGAAGTTGGCTGGCTGTCCGCCGTATAATTTCACAATATCCATTGTTCCCATTGCCAGCCCTGCGCCATTAACCATACAACCAATGTTGCCATCTAAAGCGACATAGTTGAGATTCCATTTTTCTGCTTGGGCTTCACGAGGATCTTCTTGGCTCAGATCGCGCATTGCAAGCAAATCTGGGTGGCGATATAAGGCATTGCTGTCCACCACCACTTTGGCATCAAGACAATCGAGATCGCCATTTTCCAAAATCACCAGTGGATTCACTTCTAATAATGCCAGATCTTTTTCGATAAATAAGCGACTAAGCTGACAAAATAGATCAGTAAATTGCTTGATTTGTTTGCCCTCTAAGCCGAGTTTGAAAGCCAATTCTCTGCCTTGGTACGGCATTCCGCCAACTAGTAAATCAATGCTAGTACGGTGTAATAAGTGCGGTGTTTTTTCCGCCACTTCTTCAATATTCACGCCACCTTCTGTGGAAACCATAAAGACAATTTGTTGCGAGCTACGATCCACAATCGCACTGAGATACAACTCTTTTTTCACTGCCACACAGCCCGTTACATAAATTTGATTAATCGGCTGCCCTTTCGCATCGGTTTGGAAGGTAACCAGACGCTTACCTAAAAATTTGTCAAAAAACGCCCGCACTTCTTGTTCGGAACTCACTACTTGTACACCACCCGCTTTGCCACGCCCTCCTGCGTGCACTTGACATTTTAGTACCCACTTTGAGCCACCTAATTTTTTGATGGCTTCCAATCCTTGTTCTAAGGTTTCGCACGCATAGCCCTCACCGACGGGCAAGCCGTATTGGGCGAAAAGTTGTTTTGCTTGATATTCGTGTAAATTCATAGAGTTATCTTTCTCCCTTTGTTGCGCTGTAGTTGCGCAGTGCTTCACTAAATCCGTGATAAATTGATAAAAATAAGGCGATAAGATCCCTTATCGCCCTATGTCAAGACTACACTTCTAATAATAAGCGTGTTGGATCTTCCAACATTTCTTTAATGGTTACTAAAAATCCCACACTTTCACGCCCATCAATTAAACGGTGATCATAAGAAAGAGCAAGATACATCATTGGGCGAATCACCACTTCACCATTCACTGCCACTGGACGATCTTTAATGGCGTGCATACCTAAAATCGCACTTTGTGGAGGGTTGATGATTGGTGTGGACATCAGTGATCCAAACACACCGCCGTTGGTAATCGTGAAGTTTCCGCCCGTGAGATCTTCCACCGTTAATTTACCATCTCGGCCTTTTTCCGCTAACGCTTTGATTTGCTTTTCAATTTCCGCCATACTCAGTTTATCGCAGTTGCGTAACACTGGGGTCACCAAACCACGCGGAGTGGAAACGGCAATGCTGATGTCAAAATAGTTGTGGTACACAATGTCATCGCCGTCAATAGACGCATTCACTTCAGGATAGCGTTTTAGCGCTTCCACCACGGCTTTTACATAGAAAGACATAAAGCCTAAGCGAGTGTCGTGAGATTTCTCAAATTTCTCTGCATATTTTTTACGCAACTGCATAATCGGTTGCATATCCACTTCGTTGAAGGTAGTGAGCATTGCCGTGCTGTTTTTCGCTTCTAATAAACGCTCTGCCACGCGCTTACGCAAACGGGTCATTGGTACACGTTTTTCATCACGCCCTGATAAATTTAATGCAGATGTTTCAGGTGCTTGTGGTTGAGATTGTGCCTGTGCGGCTTTTTGCGCCACTTTTTGTGCCACGGTGCGTTCAATGTCTTCACGCGTGATGCGTCCGCCCACGCCAGTACCTTGCACTTCTTCAGCTTTAAGATCGTTTTCTGCTAATAAACGGCGCGCCGCTGGGCTAACCACATCGGCGTTAGTCGGTTCTGATGTTAAGTTGGCTAAATGGCGATCTGCTGGCGTGCTTTCCACTTTTTGTACGCTTTCTTTGGTGGCATTGCCTGCCGCCGCTAAGGCTGAAACTTTACCTAACACTTGGTTGCTAATCACCGTTGCGCCTTCGGCTTCAATGATGCTTTCTAGCACACCATCAGCAACCGCCGGCACTTCAAGCACGACTTTGTCGGTTTCAATTTCGACTAAAACTTCATCACGTTTTACTTCATCGCCCACTTTTTTATGCCAAGTGGCAACCGTTGCATCTGCTACAGATTCAGGTAGCACGGGAGTTAAAATCTCAAAATCGCTCATTTTTCTGTTCCTTCTTTGGTTTGCGTTTTATTTGCGTTCGGTTGTACAAAAGTGCGGTGGTTTTTGACCGCACTTTTTGCTTACAAATTATTCTAAAGCCTCATTCACTAAGGCGCGTTGCTGTTCATTATGTAAAGACATATAGCCCACCGCTGGCGATGCTGAAGCCGGTCTGCCCACATAGCGCAGTTTGCCGTGTTCTGGCAATGAACTCACAAAGTTATGTTGGCTACAATACCACGCACCTTGGTTTTGCGGTTCTTCTTGACACCATACATAATCAGTAACCTGATGATAAGGGGCAAGCGCCGCTTTCATTTCTTCGTGCGGATAAGGATAAAGCTGTTCCACGCGCACAATCGCCACATCGGTTTGATTATTTTTACGGCGTTGCTCTAATAAATCGTAATAAACCTTGCCCGAACACATTACCACACGTTTCACCTGTTTTGGATCGAGCTGGTCAATTTCGCCAATCACGTTTTGATAAGTGCCGTTCACCAATTCTTCTTTGCTGGATACCGCAAGTGGGTGGCGCAGTAAGGATTTTGGGGTAATCACAATCAATGGACGGCGCACTTTACGCAACATTTGACGGCGTAATAAATGGTAAATCTGCGCTGGCGTTGAAGGCACGCAAACTTGCATATTTTGTTGCGCACAAAGCTGTAAATAACGCTCTAAACGGGCTGATGAATGTTCTGGCCCTTGCCCTTCATAGCCGTGTGGTAATAGCATCACTAAACCACACATTCTGCCCCATTTTTGCTCGCCCGAGCTGATAAATTGGTCAATCACCACTTGCGCTACGTTGGCGAAATCACCGAATTGTGCTTCCCAAATAGTGAGCGTTTTTGGTGTCGCTGTGGCATAGCCATATTCATAAGCCAACACCGCTTCTTCTGAAAGCACGGAATCCCACACTTCAAAATGCCCTTGCTGATTATGCAAATGGGTAAGTGGGGTGTAAATTGTGGCATCTTTTTGGCTATGTAAAACAGAGTGACGATGGAAGAATGTGCCACGTCCTGCGTCTTCACCAGATAAGCGAACGTTATAGCCTTCGTCCAACAAGGTGGCGTAAGCCATTGTTTCTGCCATTCCCCAATCAAATGGTTTTTCGCCTTTTGCCATTAGACGGCGATCATCATAAATTTTTTTCACGCGCGAATGAAGTGGGTGATTTTCTGGATATTCACACACTTTTAAGGCAAGCGCGGTAAAGCGTTCTTCATCGAAGCTGCCCTCGTAATCTGACCATTCTTGGCTGAGGAATTTCATCCAATCCGAGGCTTCCACATCACGCTCACGCCATTCTGGCACAACGCAATCGCCATTATCTAAGGCATCGCGATACTTATTCATTAATTCTAGGCTGTAAGCCTCATCAATCACATTGTCTGCAATTAAGCGATCGGCGTACACTTTGCGTGGGGTTGGGTGGCGTTTAATGCGATCATACATTAACGGCTGAGTAACAGAAGGTTCGTCCGCTTCATTGTGTCCGTGACGGCGATAAGAAACCAGATCAATAAAAATATCACGCTTAAATTTGGTTCTAAATTCCACCGCCATTTGTGCCGCATAAGCCACAGCTTCAGGATCATCACCATTAACGTGAATAACTGGCGCTTCGATCATTTTCGCAATGTCGGTACAATATTCCGTAGAGCGGGTATCATTCGGATTCGAGGTGGTGAAACCAATTTGGTTGTTGATCACAATACGAATTGTGCCACCCACGGAATAACCACGGGTCGCCGACATATTCAGGGTTTCTTGCACCACGCCCTGCCCTGCTACTGCGGAATCGCCGTGTACCGTAATCGGCAACACTTGCGAGCGTTCTACATCGTTAATGCGGGTTTGTCTCGCACGCACTGAACCCAGTACCACTGGGTTTACAATTTCTAAGTGAGATGGGTTAAACGCAAGCGCTAAATGCACTAAGCCATCATCAGTCATAAAATCAGAAGAAAAACCTTGGTGATATTTCACATCACCCGTTCCGTTACCCTGATGTTTTCCTGCAAATTCATCAAATAATTCCGCCGGTTTTTTGCCTAGCACGTTCACCAATAAATTCAAACGTCCACGGTGTGCCATTCCCATTACAATTTCTTTAATGCCGTTTTTGGCCCCTTGACGGATAATTTCTTTCATTAGCAAGATAAACGCATCACTGCCTTCAAGAGAAAAACGTTTTGCCCCAGGGAATTTTGCACCAAGATAGCGTTCTAAACCATCTGCGGCGGTTAATTCTTCAAGAAATTTAATTTGTTCTTGCTTAGTAAATAAAGGTTGATTTAACCAATTTTCTAACTTTTTCTGTAACCAAGTTCTTGCTTCCAGATCATTAACGTGCATAAACTCTAAGCCGATCGTACCACAATAAGTGTTTTTTAATGACGTGGTTAGTTCACGTAAGCTAATTTGTTCTTTGTTGTAAACATAGCCACCTATATCAAACACTTCATCAAGATCGGCATCACTAAAACCATAGAATTTATAATCTAAAGTTGGTGCATCCATACGCTGCCAAATTTTTAGTGGGTCAAGATCAGCGTGCAAATGTCCACGGTTACGGTGCGCATTCACCCATTGTAATACTTTAACTAATCTTGCACTCACTTTAGGATCAATGACACTTACCCCATCAGCACCATTATCACGTGCTAAACGTTTAAAATATTGACGAATTGGGGTGTGCGCTTGCTCAACTTCGGTGTGTTTTGGCAATGTATTAAAAATTTGTTGCCAGCTTTCATCGACAGAATGGGGATCTTGGAGATAGTTTTCATAAAGTTCTTCAATATAAGATTGGTTTGCTCCGTTTAAAGAGCTAGAGGCTAACCATTCACTGATTGGGCTCGTTTGTTTCATTAAAATCACCTGATTTCATTTATTAAACATACAGAATAAAGTGAGAATTTTTTCTATTATACATAGGTTTACACAACAAAACCGCTATGTTTTGATTTTCCCTATTTTACTGATTAGTTTAAAAACAAATTGCCAAAATAAGCAACTGTTCCACTTAACAAAACATTAACATTTTTTTCATTTTTTGATCTTTATCTCATTTTTGAAAAAATAACATTTTTTTAACAGGATTTTTTTGCTAATTATAAAGACAGTTTAGAGAGAAAAGGTTATAGTGAAGTGAAAAACAATTCTAAAATCATTTATACACAACTATACACAACATTATTAGACAACTAACTTCATACTCAACCAGATAACTACAAGAGGAGTGTTTATGAGCGAATTAAGCGCAAAATTAACATTAAGTGATGGACGTGAACTGGAACTGCCTGTAAGACAAGGTACTTTAGGTTATGACGTTGTTGATGTGCAATCATTAGTCAAAAATAAACTCTTTACCTTCGATCCTGGATTTATGTCCACCGCATCTTGCGTGTCAGAAATCACCTATATTGATGGTGATGAAGGCGTTTTATTACACCGTGGCTACCCTATTGATCAATTAGCAAAAAATGGAACTTATCTTGAAGTAGCACATTTATTACTGTTCGGTGAGCGCCCTAACAAGCAAGAATATGAGAATTTTGTTCAGTTGGTACGTAAACATACACTCGTTCACGAACAAATCTCCCGTTTCTTCCACGGTTTCCGTCGCGACTCTCACCCAATGGCAATAATGTGTGGGGTAAGCGGTGCATTAGCGGCGTTCTATCACGATTCCTTGGACATTAACGACATCGAACACCGTGAAATCACCGCGATTCGCTTACTCGCGAAAATGCCAACCCTTGCTGCAATGTGTTACAAATATTCCATTGGGCAACCGTTTATGTTCCCGCAAAATCACCTTTCTTATTCGGGTAACTTTTTGTATATGATGTTTGCCACACCTTGTGAGCCTTATGTGGTGAATCCTGTATTAGAACGCGCAATGGATCGTATATTTATTTTACACGCAGATCACGAACAAAATGCATCTACCTCAACAGTGCGTACCGCTGCTTCATCAGGCGCTAACCCGTTTGCTTGTATTGCAGCTGGTATTGCCTCACTTTGGGGGCCATCACACGGTGGGGCAAATGAAGCTTGCATTAATATGCTTGAGGAAATTGGCACCATTGATCGTATTCCTGAATACATTGCCCGTGCGAAAGATAAAAACGATCCATTCCGCTTAATGGGCTTTGGACACCGTGTTTACAAAAACTATGACCCGCGTGCAAAAGTAATGCGTCAAACCTGCCACGAAGTGCTGAAAGAACTCAATATTGATAATCCATTGTTTGACGTAGCAATGGAGCTAGAACGCATTGCGTTAAGTGATCCTTACTTTATTGAGCATAAGCTCTATCCAAATGTGGATTTCTATTCAGGTATTATTCTCAAAGCCATTGGCATTCCAACTTCAATGTTTACAGTGATGTTTGCCCTTGCCAGAACGGTGGGTTGGATCGCACACTGGAAAGAAATGTTCAAACCGGGTAATATGAAAATTGTGCGTCCACGCCAGCTTTACACAGGCCACACCCAACGCCCTTTTGAACCTTTAGATAAAGAATAAAAATCAGCAAAAATAAACCCGCACTTCAAAAGTGCGGGTCTTTTTTTAGTCATTTTAACGTATTTGATTTACAAACTATTTTGCATCGGCACCATATTTAGCAGCTAACTCAGCTTGCATTTTTTTCAATTCAGCAGTTTGTACTTGCGCTTGTTGCGTTTTTTCCTGAACTTCTTCAATGATTTTTTGATCATTTGGATTGTTCATTAATGCTACTGCTGATTTTGTTAAATCAGAAGAAATACCCAATACTTCAATGGTTTTTTCTTGTAATTTTTTCACTTCAGGATCGCTAATTTTAATTGCTTTTAATGAATCAATTGATTTGCTATTACGCGCAACCAAACTATCCATTGCTTCTTTTACTTGAACCAAATCACGGCTAAGAAGTTTCTGCTGATACTCCGCCTGAAAAGCTGCTTGCGTGCTTTCATTCGTTTGTGTCCACTCAACCAATTTTGCGTAATCTGCTTTAGGATCTGCTTTTTCATTACAAGCTGCTAAAGAAAAGGCAAATAATGCCGCCAAACCTAATTTTACTAATTTATTCATTCAATGTTCCTTTAAAGTTTATGAATTAATTTTCCTAGCCACTAATCGGCTTAAGAAGTGCGCATTCTATCCTTACCACTTATAGATTGCAAAATATATCGTTAAAAGTTTTGTAAAGATTGCAGCAGTTTTTGACCGTATTCTGCACGCCAACCTTGTAACAACAAAGGCAGCTGATTTGGATCTTGTTGTTTAATCCAACACCATTTCATTAACCCTTCCAAGCTACGTTTGGTGGCCAAGACATCAGCGGGTAAATTCGCTGGCGTTATCTCTTTTAAACAATGCTGTAACGCTTTTAAAGCTGGGCGATAGCGTTCATCATCAGCCAAGCGAGAAATTGTCGCTGGATAATCATCTACACTGCTTCGCCTTGCTTTATCTAAAATTTGCAACATTTTTTTGCCGTGAATACGCACCTCAGCGGTGGTTAAACCTAGTTCCAACAACTGTGACGTATTTTTTGGATCATTTTTTGCTAATAACCATAGATGTTCCGCTTTTACCACAAAATTTAGCGCTAAATCACGTTTTATCGCTTCTTCATAACGCCATTTTGCTAATAATTTCAATCGCATTAATTCAAGTGAATTCAAGCGCCATGCATTTGCGATATCCAAATATGCCACATCACTAGATTTATTATTTTGGCTATTTTTCACTAAATTTTCACATTCAAATTGCACCGCACTTTGCCAAGGGCTTTGTGCAAGTTGCTGTTGCAATTGTTGATGTAACGGCAGTAAATACCACACATCAGCCGCTGCATAACGGCACTGGCTATCGCTTAATGGACGTGCCAGCCAATCCGTACGCGAAGCGCCTTTATCTAATTTAAGCTGAAAAAAATGCTCCACCAAACCTGCAAACCCTGCTGATGCACCAAACCCTAAAAAATGCGCCACCACTTGCGTATCCACAATAGGCGTAGGCACTTGTTGAAAATAATGGTGAAAAATTTCCAAATCTTCTTTGCAAGCGTGCAACACTTTGACAATCTTTGGGTTTGCCAATAATTGAATAAAAGGTGAAAAATCGCTAATTTTGCTTGGGTCAATCAAGCTCACGGTTTGCCCGTCATAAAGCTGGATCAGCCCTAATTTCGGGTAAAACGTGCGAATACGAATAAATTCAGTATCCAATGCGATATAATCGCATTGTGCTGCTTTCTGGCAAGCCGCAGCTAAGGCTTGATCGGATTCCACCATTTCAAACGAAGGTGGAGAGTGAATTTCTTTAATCACTAAACTCATCGTTTTATAACATTCTAAAATCTAAAAATAACAATAATTTACACCGCTCTTTTGCATCAATCTTTTGTTCCTAGCCCTGATCTTTCAATTTTCGCCATTGGGTAAATTGGGTTAAATTTTCCGCCTGTAAAAAAGGATTAATCCGTTTTTCTAATGCTAAGGTAGTGGGCAAGCTCGGTTGATTCTGTTGGCGTAATGTTGCAATTTTTCTCGTATAATCGGTTAGAAAGTCAGATGAGCCTAACAGGTTCTCGGCAAACTGTAAATTGCTTAAGGTATATTCGTGCGCAGGGCAAACAATGGTGCTATCAGGCAAGGCTTTGAGCCGTTGGAGCGAATCAAACATTTGTGCGTAATCCCCTGTAAACACGCGTCCGCAGCCACCTGAAAATAAGGTATCACCACAGAATAAATGGCCGTCCACCACAAAACTCACGTGATTTTCCGTGTGGCCACCCGAGGGCAGCACTTGGATTTGATAATGCGTGGTGCGAATTTCTCCTTCATTAATGATTTGCGTTGCACCCAAGTCTGCAGTTTCTTGTGGGCCAAACACAGGGACATTAGGATAATGCTGTTTAAATTCTGCCAAGCCGCCAACGTGATCTTGATGCTTATGGGTAAGCAACACTGCTTCCACTTCAAGCTGGTGCTGTTGCAAATAGGTTAATAAAGGTTCGCTTTCTGAGATGTCGATCACAATTACAGGTAAATTTTCTCGTGCATACAGCCAAATATAGTTATCATCAAGGGCAGGAATGGAAACTAACATATTGATCCTTATTGAAAATGAAGTGGAATATTCTCGGCAATCCTAAAATGGACGCCCCGCTAAGTTGGCAACAACTGCCACAAGGTGAGCGTTATTGTAGCCTAATTGGGCAATATTTAACAAAGCACTTTGCACGGCAGGCTGGGGATTATTGTTTAAAATTGGGCGCGTTAAGTGGTGAAGTGGCGTATTACCCTTGCGATCACCAAATTATTGTCAGCGAAAAAATTCCGCAAAATTTGACCGCACTTTCACAATGCCCACACATCGATTTAGTGCAAGCTCAAGCCACGGCACTGCCTTTTGTCGATGAATGTTTCTCCGCCTGCTTACTCACACACGGCTTACATTTCACCGCAGATCCGCACCAAGTGTTACGCGAAATTACGCGCACACTCAATCAAGAAGGGATCTTATTTCTTTCATTATTTAATCCGCTCAGCCTATTTTCCCTTAAACAACATTTGCCTTTTGGCACAAATAAATTGCCGTTTCACCCTTATTTTGCCACTAGGATTGTGGATTGGCTAAGCCTGCTCAATTTCGATCTACTTGATCAGCAATGCTTATCCTTGCAAGGGAAACCCCATTATTTTGGCGAAATGATGATCATTGTGGCCCAAAAGCGCACGTTGCCAATGACCTTAAATCCCCAAACATCGCCCTTTTCCCCTGTTCTCAACCCAGCTAATGCTTTTCGCCAAGCCGCCAAAGCGGAAAGGCTTATTAAAGACAATCCATTGAAATAACAAGCAGGTTTTGCTTTTTAACAGGATTTCCCCTTGCTGAATAGGTGAAACTTACCTATTATGCACAGCTCAATATCATTTGCCCCCATTGGAGAACATAAAATGACTGAACAAACCTTTATTCCCGGCAAAGATGCCGCCCTTGAAGACAGCATTGCAAAATTTCAGCAAAAATTGACCGCACTTGGCTTTGATATTGAAGAAGCCTCGTGGCTCAATCCCGTGCCGAATGTTTGGTCTGTGCATATTCGTGATAAAGATTGCCCGCAATGCTTCACTAACGGTAAAGGGGCAAGCAAAAAAGCGGCGCTGGCTTCTGCCTTAGGGGAATATTTTGAACGTCTTTCCACCAACTATTTCTTTGCCGATTATTACCTTGGACAAGATCTTGCCAATGCGCCTTTTGTGCATTATCCCAATGAAAAATGGTTTGAAATTGAAGATGAAACCGAACTGCCCGAAGGCATTTTAGATGAGCATTTATTGGCTTATTATGATCCCAATGATGAATTGACGCCGGATTTATTGATCGATCTCCAATCGGGCAATGCAGAACGTGGCATTGTGGCAATGCCTTATGTACGTCAATCAGATAACCAAACGGTATATATTCCACAAAGCATTATCGCTAATCTTTATGTTTCCAATGGAATGTCTGCAGGCAACAGCTTATTTGAAGCGCGTGTGCAAGGGCTTTCTGAAGTGTTTGAGCGTTATGTTAAAAACAAAATCATTGCAGAGGCCATTAGCTTGCCGCTTATTCCGCAAGATGTAATGGATCGCTACCCTACGGTGCAAGAAGCCATTGCAACCCTTGAGCAAGAAGGCTTCCCAATTCTCGCTTATGATGCGTCCTTAGGGGGAAAATATCCTGTAATCTGTGTGGTGTTGCTCAATCCACAAAATGGCACTTGCTTTGCCTCTTTCGGTGCGCACCCTAATTTTGGCGTGGCCTTGGAACGCACGGTAACTGAATTATTACAAGGCCGTAGTTTGAAAGATCTTGATGTGTTTACGCCGCCTTCTTTCAATAATGATGATGTAGCGGAACACGCCAATTTGGAAACGCACTTTATTGATTCAAGCGGTTTAATTTCTTGGGATTTATTCAAACAAGACAGTGATTATCCTTTTGTGGACTGGGATTTTTCTGGCACAACAGAGCAAGAATATCAAAATCTGATGGCAATTTTTCAAACGCTCAATCAAGAAGTCTATATTATGGATTATCAGCATCTCGGCGTGTACGCTTGCCGTATTATTGTGCCGGGAATGTCGGATATTTATCCTGCGGACGATTTAATCTACGCCAATAACAATATGGGAATGGATTGGCGCGAGATCTTGCTTGATCTGCCCCATTTCCATCACGATCAAGACACTTATCAAGAATTACTTGATGAGCTTGATGAACAAGGCATTGATGATGCTACCCGCGTGCGTGAGTTTATTGGCATCGTGCCACCGCCAAAATCGGGCTGGACCACCTTACGCATTGGTGAACTCAAAGCCATGCTCTATCTTGCCACACAAGATTTAGAAAATGCCTTAGATTGGGCAAACTGGACGCTGAATATGAATCAATCGGTGTTCACGCCAGAGCGTGCGAATTATTACCGCTGTTTAGTAAACAGCCTAGAATTATTCCTTGATGAAAACCGCGATCCCGCTCAATATCGTGCCGTATTTGAGAAAATGTATGGCAAAAGTGCGGTGGAATTTGCTTGGAATGCCATTCAAGGTGGCAATCCGTTCTATGATTTATTGGCTGATGATGAGCATTTACAACAGTTCCACGCGCATCAAAAATTGCTCAACGCCTATCATAAATTGCAAAAAGCCAAAACAGACTACTGGCAAAGTGCAGTTTAAGATAAAATAGAAAATAAGGCGTGCAACTGCCGCCTTATTTATCCAATGTATTTTTTTGTGATCTGTGCCAAAGAAATAAATTGAAATTAAGGTTATGATACAAAAGGTTCTTTTCTTACCATAAGGAGTTTTTTATGCAAAATTGGACACCCGAAATGTGGCAACCTGCCCTAATTGGTTTAGTAGTAGGTTTTGTCCTCGCTTATTTATTATTACGCTTTACTAAGGATTCAGTGAAAAAACAAGTGAAAACGGAAGCTGAATTACAAAAAGTAAAAGCAGAGTTGGATCAACAAAAACAACATTTAGAAAAACATTTTTCTGAAAGTGCAGATTTATTGAAAACCCTCGCGCAGGATTATCAAAAATTGTATCAACATTTAGCGAATTCTTCTGCCGAATTGCTACCTCAATTAGAGAATAAACCTTTATTTGAAAATAAACTTATTGAGCAAAATAAAGCTGAAAATGAAGCACCAAACGCTTCAGAAGAAAAACCTGAAACCACTGAAAGCACCGAAACAACAGACGTAGCAGCCCCCCAAGTTTCTGCCGAACCACTAAAAGCAGAAAAATAAACATTCTGCTCAATAGTTAAAATACAAAAAAAGCTAATACTTTGGTATTAGCTTTTTTCTTAATTGCTCTACGATCCCCTATTTCTCATCAACTAAATGCTTTTCATAAGCATACAATGTATTAAACATTAACATCGCAACCGTCATTGGGCCAACGCCACCTGGTACTGGGGTGATGTAACCAGCTCTTTCTTTTGCCTTGTCAAATTCCACATCACCTGAAAGTTTGCCGTCCACACGGTTAATTCCTACATCAATCACCACTGCACCTTCTTTAATCCATTCGCCTGGAATAAATTGTGGTTTTCCTACAGCAACCACTAGAATATCCGCTTGTTTAACGTGGTGTTCTAAATCTTTTGTGAAACGATGCGTTACCGTAACAGTACAGCCTGCAAGTAATAGCTCTAACGCCATTGGACGCCCTACAATATTGGACGCCCCCACAATCACGGCGTGCTGACCATAAAAATCAATGCCTGTAGTTTCTAATAGTTTAATGACACCGTAAGGAGTACAAGCACGCAGTGTAGGAATACGCTGGCATAAACGCCCTACATTATATGGGTGGAAGCCATCTACATCTTTGTTTGGCGAAATGCGCTCAATAACAGAAGCGCTATTAATATGAGCAGGCAAAGGCAGCTGAACTAAAATACCATCAATTAGTGGATCTGCATTCAGCTCATCAATCAGAGCAAGCAGTTCTTGTTCAGACGTACTTTCAGGCAAATCATAAGACTTAGAAAACATTCCTATTTCTTCGCAACTTTTGCGCTTGCTAGCAACATACACTTGAGAGGCTGGATCGGCTCCGACTAAAATCACCGCTAACCCCGGCGCGCGCTTGCCTTGTTGAGCATATTGTTGAATTTTTTCAGCAATTTCTGATTTAATTTCTTTAGAGAGAGCTGTGCCAGAGATGATTTGTGCTGTCATTGCATTTCCTTCTGTGAAAATAGGTGCTGTTAACATAAGAACTGAATTTCTGGCTATTTTCTCAAAAAAATGATGATAATGTAAGCCTAACTGGAATAAATTTAAGCAGTTAGCACAAAATCAGAAAAAACTTATTGACTGATCTAAAAAGAAAACTATAATGGCACACATCTTTCGGCGAGTAGCGCAGCTTGGTAGCGCAACTGGTTTGGGACCAGTGGGTCGTAGGTTCAAATCCTATCTCGCCGACCACTTCTCTTTATATATATCCATTTGAAATGCGCCCTTAGCTCAGCTGGATAGAGCAACGGCCTTCTAAGCCGTAGGTCATTGGTTCGAATCCAATAGGGCGTGCCATTATAATAAATTCTTTTTTATCTAAAACACTATTCTGAAATTAATATTTTCCTAAATAATTTAAATTCTCGATTTTTCATATTCTATTTACTTTTACTTACAATGAAAAAAGTAATGGATAAATACTAAGGGTATAATAATTCACCAATTTATTATCCTATTTTATTTATCAATTCCGAGCTTTTTCTCCCTCTTGAATGTTACCCCAAAAACAACCGCACTTTTTTCTTTTCAGTGATGGATTCGCGTGTTAATATCAGTATAACTATTTATGCTAATTATTCTCATTTGTAAATTCTATTAATATGGTTAAACGCCGTTATTTGTTTATCTTATTATTGTTGCTTTCGGGTATTTCGCTGTTTTTGGGTGTGAGTACGGTTAATTTGCAAGGTTTGCTGGCCTTTGACTCCGCCCAGTGGCAGATCTTTTTAATCAGCCGTGTGCCGCGTTTGGTGAGTATTTTAATTGCGGGGGCATCATTGAGTATTTGTGGATTGGTGATGCAGCAGTTGAGCCGCAATCGCTTTGTATCTCCGACAACCGCAGGCACGATGGATAGCGCAAGGCTTGGCATTTTAATTGCAATGTTGCTGTTTCCTTCTGCGTCAATGTTGCTCAAAACCAGCGTGGCGATTCTGGTTTCTTTTCTCGGTACGTTATTATTTATGACGCTACTCTCTCGTCTCAAATTTAAAGATACCATTTTCGTGCCGTTGGTGGGCATTATGTTTGGCAATATTATTAGCTCGATCACCGCTTTTATCGCCTACCAACAAGATCTGTTACAAAATCTCTCTGGTTGGTTGCAAGGGGATTTTTCCTTAGTGATGGCTGGTCGTTATGAAATGTTATATTTCAGCGTGCCAGCGCTTGTTCTTGCTTATGTTTTTGCCAATCGCTTTTCCATTGTGGGAATGGGGCAAGATTTTGCCGTTAATCTCGGTTTGAACTATCAGCAAGTGCTGTATTTAGGCTTGGCGATTGTGGCAACGGTGTCATCAATCATCATTGTTTCTGTGGGGGTGATTCCCTTTCTCGGGCTGATTATCCCTAATATTGTTACTCTTTATTTAGGCGATAATTTGAAAAAAGTGCTTTCTCACACCGCGCTACTGGGTGCTGTTTTTGTGCTTTTTTGTGATATTTTAGGGCGTTCGCTGATTTATCCTTACGAAATTTCCATTAACGCCATTGTGGGCGTGTTCGGCAGTGCCATTTTTCTTTATATGCTGTTAAAACAAAGGATTCAAAATGGCTAAGCGTTTCTATAATCCTAAAAAATCATTGATTTTACTCAGTATTTTTGCCTTACTGAGTGTGGTGCTGTATGTGTTTTATCATCTGCCTAGCCGTTGGGAATATGCCTTATACAACCGCGCCCTTGCCGTGCTTGCCATTGTAATGACAGGTGTGGCCATTGCACTGGCGACAATGATCTTTCAAACCATTGTAAATAATCGCATTTTAACGCCAAGTATTTTGGGCTTGGATAGCCTTTATTTGCTCATTCAAACCCTGATTATTTTTCTCTTTGGTTCTAGCACCTTAACCTCAATGAACCCCATTGTGTTATTTTTTGCTTGCACCAGTTTGATGATTTTATTCGCAATAGGGCTATATCATTTTCTGTTTAAAACGGAGCAGCAAAGTCTATTTTTCCTGCTTTTAGTGGGGATCATTTTCGGTACATTTTTCCAAAGCTTAACCTCCTTTATGGAGGTGCTGATCGATCCGAATGAATTTCAGATTGCGCAAGATATTGGCTTCGCCAGTTTTAACCGCATCAATATTGATATTTTATGGATCGCATTGGTTGGCTTGCTCGCTACCATTCTTTATACCCTGCGCTATGTGCGTTATTTTGATGTGCTTGCCCTTGGGCGTGAACAGGCAATTAATTTAGGCGTGGATTATCTGGCGATCACTAAACGGTTACTCATTGTCGTGGCAATTTTGACTTCAATTTCCACCGCACTTGTGGGGCCTTTAACCTTCTTAGGCTTGCTGGTAATGAACGTTACCTTTGAATTTATTCGCACTTATCGCCACGCAGTGTTAATCCCCGCGGCAATGTTAATTGCGGTGATCACCCTTGTTTTCGGGCAATTATTGGTTTCCCAAGTTTTCACTTTTAATACAACCCTAAGCATTATTGTGAATTTTGTCGGTGGAGTGTATTTCCTTTATCTGTTATTAAGAGCAAATAAAAAATGGCAATAGAAATTAAAAATATTAATAAAACCTATGGCACGAAAAAAGTGGTGGATAACCTTTCGGTAACCATTCCGCGCGGCAAAATCACCTCTTTTATTGGCCCAAATGGTGCAGGGAAAAGCACGGTGCTTGCCATTATCAGCCGTTTATTGCGTGCCGATAGCGGTACGGTGAGCCTAAATGGTGTGCCGTTAGATCAACAAAAAAGCAGCGACATTGCCAAGCAACTTTCTATTTTGAAACAATCCAACCACATTAATTTGCGTTTAACGGTGGAAGAATTAGTTGCTTTTGGGCGTTTTCCCTATAGCCAAGGAAATTTAACCAAAAACGACCGCACTTTTATTGATAATGCCATTGAATATATGGATTTAGGCGAGTTTCGCCATCAATATATCAACCAGCTCAGCGGTGGGCAGCGCCAGCGCGCCTATATCGCAATGACCTTGGCGCAAGATACCGATTATATTTTGCTTGATGAACCGCTGAATAATTTGGATATGAAACATTCCGTACAAATTATGCAGGTGCTACACAAGCTCACCAAAGAATTAAATAAAACCGTGGTGATTGTGATCCACGATATTAATTTTGCATCTTGCTATTCCGATTACATTATCGCAATGAAAGACGGCAAATTGATGCATCAAGGGGACGTTGCCACAATGATGCAAGAGCCGATTTTAGCCAGCATTTATGATATGCCAATCCCAATTCAACAAATTAATCAGCATAAAATTGCTGTGTATTTTCGACATCAATCAGCTTAATACAGGAGTATGCTATGAAAAAAACCTTATCAACCCTTGCCCTTAGCCTTTGTGCGTTACTCGGTGTTGCCAGCGCCAATGCGGCGGACATCACGGTAGAAAACGCCGCGGGCAAACAGGTGGTGCCACAAAACCCTAAGCGTGTGGTGGTGCTTGATTTTTCTGCAGTGGATACCATTCGTGCGTTGGGGGCGAAAGACAGCATTGTCGGCATTAGCAACGCGGGAAAAGTGCCTGACTATTTGAGCGAGTTTAGCAAAGAACATTACCCAAGCGTTGGCGTGCCACCAGAGCCTGCCTTTGAGAAAATCAATGATCTTCACCCTGATCTGATCATCGCCACAGGTCGCCAAGAAAAAGTGTTGGATCGCTTAAAAGAAATTGCCCCCGTGTTTTTCGTGAAAGTGGATTACGCCAATTTCTATCCAAGTTTTCAACAAAATATCCACGCCTTTGGACAAATTTTTGATAAACAACAATTGGCCGATGAAAAACTGGCACAGCTAGACAAGCAAATGAAAGCCCTTGCCGAGAAAACCAAAGGCAAAACCGCTCTACTCGCTTTAGTCAATGAAAGCCGTATGAGTGCCTTTGGCGAAAACTCACGTTATGGCATTGTGTACAGCGGATTTGGCTTCACCCCAATTGATAAAAACATCAAATCTTCCACGCACGGAATGAGCATTGGTTTTGAATATGTACTAGAGAAAAATCCAGATTATTTGTTGGTTGTCGATCGCACTGCGGCAATTACCGATAAAGCCAACAACGCAAAAACCGTGTTAGACAACGCCATTATTCAGCAAACTCAAGCCTATAAAAATAACCACATTGTTTACTTAAACGCAGCGAATTGGTACTTAACTTTTGGCGGTTTAGAAAGTATGGGCATTATGATTGATGAAGTAAAAAGTGCGGTGGAAAAACGATAAATTTCCCTAACTTATGAATAAATAAAGCATTTAGGATAACCCCTAAATGCTTTTTATTTATTATTACAAACAATTTTTCTCACCACGCGAAAGGCTGATTAAGCCCGAACGGACAATTTCAATCAGCGAACTTTCTTCTTTTAATGCTTTCACAAAAGCATCAAGTTTGTCTTTCGTTCCCACTAATTGAATGGTGTAGGATTTGGTGGTAACGTCCACAATTTGCCCACGGAAGATTTCCGCCAAGCGTTTTAACTCATCACGGGAACTGCCTTGCGCACGCACTTTTACCAACATCACTTCACGCTCAACGTGTTCACAATCGCTTAGGCTGATCACTTTAAACACATCTACCAATTTATGTAGTTGCTTTTCAATTTGCTCTAGCACTTGCTCATCGCCGTAAGCTTCGATAGTCATACGCGAAAGCGTAGGATCATCAGTGGGAGCAACTGTTAGGCTTTCAATATTAAAGGCACGTTGAGAGAATAAGCCCACCACGCGGGATAACGCCCCTGATTCATTTTCTAATAACACTGATAAAATTCTACGCATTAGGCTTTCTCCGGTTTAGTTAAAATCATTTCATTCATCGCACCGCCACGCACTTGCATTGGGTAAACGTGTTCCGTTTCATCCACTTTAATATCAACAAACACTAATTTATCTTTAATAGCAAAAGCCTGTGCCAGCTTTTCTTCCAATTCTTCAGGGTGATCAATTTGAATGCCGACGTGTCCATAAGATTCGGCTAATTTCACAAAATCAGGCAGTGAATCCATATACGAGTGCGAATGACGCCCTGAATAAATTAAATCCTGCCATTGTTTCACCATTCCTAAGAAACGGTTATTAAGGCTAATGATCACTACAGGAATGCCGTATTGTTGTGCGGTAGAAAGTTCTTGAATATTCATTTGAATACTGCCGTCCCCCGTTACACACACCACCGTTGCCTCTGGGTGAGCCAGTTTCACGCCTAACGCTGCAGGCAAGCCAAAGCCCATTGTGCCAAGCCCGCCTGAGTTAATCCAATGGCGAGGCTGATCAAAAGGATAATGCAACGCTGCAAACATTTGATGCTGTCCCACATCAGATGCCACATAAGCCTGACCTTTAGTTAAACGGTAAACCGTTTCGATCACTTGCTGGGGTTTAATCACGCCACTATTGCGATCAAAATCTAAGCATTTCACCGCTTTCCATTCATCAATTTGTTTCCACCAATCACTCAGATCTGCTTGAGATTTGGCTAAGTTATCTTCTTCCAATAAAGCTAACATTTCATTTAACACATTTTCTGCACTGCCCACAATCGGGATCGCCGCTGGCACATTTTTAGAAATGGACGTTGGATCAATATCAATATGCACCACCTTGGCATTCGGGCAATATTTTTCTAAATTATTGGTGGTACGATCATCAAAACGCACACCAATGGCGAAAATTAAATCACTGTGGTGCATTGCGTTGTTCGCTTCGTATGTGCCGTGCATTCCTAGCATTCCTAAGAACTGTTTATCCGTGCTTGGAAATGCACCTAATCCCATTAAAGACGTCGTAACCGGCAAATTCAACTGCTTGGCAAATTGGTTAATTTGCTCGCTGCAATTTGCCGTGATGGCACCACCACCAAGGAAAAGCACGGGCTTTTTCGCCACCAATAAGGCTTTCAAGGCTTTTTTGATCTGCCCTTTATGCCCTTGCACAGTCGGATTATAAGAACGCAAGCTGATTTCTTGCGGATAGGTATAAGTATATTTATTAGCCGGGTTTAACACATCTTTCGGCAAATCAATCACCACTGGCCCCGGACGACCTGTGGAAGCAATATAAAACGCCTTTTTGATCACTTCAGGCAAATCTTCCGCTCGCTTTACTAAAAAGCTGTGTTTCACCACAGGACGAGAGATCCCCACCATATCGCATTCTTGGAACGCATCACTACCGATTAAGCCAGACATTACCTGCCCTGAAATTACAACCAGAGGGACAGAATCCATATACGCAGTGGCAATCCCTGTAATGGCATTGGTTGCCCCGGGGCCCGATGTAACTAACACACAGCCCACTTCTCCTGTGGAACGTGCATAGCCGTCTGCCATATGCACGGCGGCTTGCTCGTGGCGCACCAAAATATGCTCAATACCACCGAGTGTATGAATGGCATCATAAATATCCAACACCGAGCCACCGGGGTAGCCAAAGACAAATTTTACGCCCTGATCACGCAAAGATTGCACAACCATTTCCGCACCTGATAATTTTTTCATTGTTACCTCGCAAAAATTTGCGGAATTTTCACCGCACTTCTGTTTTTTCATTAACGATGAGTATTTGTAACGGATTGAGAATGGCTTGTCTAGCAAGATTTGAGTAAAAATAGCGAAGAATTTTAGGATAAGATTTTTTAAAATCCTAAAATCGCAATATTTTGTAAAATAAAATTCAGCTTAAAATAAAAAAATGCGACAATCTGCCGCATTTTATAAAATAGACGAAATAAAATTTTATTTCCAATTTTGTGATCTAGATCACACTCTAACGTCTTTTAAATAAGAAAATGAGCGCAACCAAGGTGATTGCTGTGGCAATAAAGCCAAACACGCCTGAGGCGGTATAACCGACCACAAGATAGCCCACAATGGTTGCGGCGGCTAAGGTTAAGGCATAAGGTAACTGGGTGGTAACGTGATCCATATGATTACATTTCGCGCCAGTGGAAGACAAAATGGTGGTATCGGAAACGGGTGAACAGTGGTCGCCACACACCGCCCCTGCCATTACCGCTGAAAGACAAGGCAACATTAATTCTGGCGCGGCATTGGCAGCAATGGCTGCTGCGATTGGAAGCATAATTCCAAATGTTCCCCAGCTAGTACCTGTTGAAAATGCCATTACTGCACCTAATACGAATAATAACGCTGGCAACACTGCCACAGGTAAATTGCCAGACACAAGGCTAGATAAATAAGTCCCTGTTTTCATATCGCCCACAACATTGTTGATTGTCCAAGCGAAGAATAAAATCAAAATCGCACCAAGCATTGATTTCACGCCAACGATCCAAGATTTGGCGTATTCTGCAAAACTTACTTGACGATCAATTAAAATACAAAGGGTTGCCACAACAATTGAAGCACAGCCGCCCACCACTAAAGAAATCCCTACCGTAGTGTTTTCAAATGCACCTAATACAGAGAAAGGTTTACCGTCTGCGGCAAGGGCTTCATTACCTGTGTGCAACATCATAAATACCGTTGCGGCAATTAAGGTAACGATAGGTAAAATCAAGTTGCGAACGTGGCCTTTCACGCCGTTTTGCTCATCTTGATCTTCTTCCGTTCTTTCAAGAGCGAGTTTTTCATGTCTTGCCATTGAGCCAATGTCAAAAGAGAAATACGCCACGAAGAACACCATTAAGATAGAAAAAATTGCGTAGAAATTCATCGCACTCATCGCCATAAATGCCCCGATTGGGGTGTAATCTGTAATGGCGTAAGTGGCAAGCAAGCCTGAAATTAAGGTGATAATGTACGCGCCCCAGCTTGAAACAGGCATAATCACACACATTGGCGCGGCGGTAGAATCCAAAATATAGGCTAATTTTGCACGAGAAACTTTGAATTTATCCGTAACAGGACGGGCAATCGCACCCACCGCAAGACTGTGAAAATAATCGTCAATAAAGGTAACAAAGACCAAAGAGGCCGCCATTAATTTCGCTCCACGGCGATTTTTAATACGCTTCTGCGCCCATTCCGCAAAGGCACGATTGCTGCCAGATACCGTTAAAAGTGCGGTCAAAATTCCCAATAATAATAAGAATAAAATGATGTTGATGGTATCAAAGTTCCAACCGTCATCACCATATACCAAAGATTGCACGGTATTCTTTAAATAAATCGCTGTGTTGGCAATATTGAAATCAGCCAACATTAATGAGCCAATTAAAATACCAATGCTTAAGGATAAAATCACTTTGCGCGTGAAAATCGCCAATAATAAGGCTAACAGGGGCGGGACAACCGACCAAATTGATGTGGAATAATCTAAGAGTTCCATTATTGTTCTACCTAAAATAAGGGAGAACCACTGAAGTTTACTATTTTAAAGAAGGGTGAAAATTTAAAATAAAAAGGCAGGCAAAATTACCCAACCTAACCAGTAGCGCTCCATAGTTGTTAAAAAGACTATGACAGTAACGTTTCTTTCGAAAACGCTCCCAACCAATTAAAATGACTTTTAATTGATTTCGGCAACGATTCCTTTCCTTTTTCCTCATCGTTATCCACTCAGAAAAAATACTTATAATAGTTGCACCTCTACATACGTAGGACAATGCAAAGATTACAAACAAGTCAGCAAAAAAGCAAGGGCTGAACGCAAAAATCCCGACATTTTATCTTTATATAAGAAAATTTCTTACGCAAAGGATTGCGTATACTAAAAATAAGCTAACTTATTAAAAATAATAAAAATATAACCGCACTTTCAGCAAGGAATTAGTTACAAAAATAAACATATTGCTTATTTAATTAATTTTTCTGTTTACCTTTAATAATATTTTAGTTATTATATCCTTGGTAGTATTAATTTAATATCGTTATTTGAGGAGATGAAAATGAGCGATTTATTAAAATCATTAAAAAATATTCGTAGTCTGCGTGCAGCAGCAAAAGAGTTAAGTTTAGACGAACTTGAGTCTTCATTAGAGAAATTAAAAACTGTATTAGAAGAAAAACGTGAAGAATTAGCGCAAGCAGCTAAGCAAGAAGCTGAAAGACTAAAAGCCCTTGCAGAAGCCCATAATTTCCTAAAAGAAAGAGGTATTGCGCCAGAAGAATTAGTTTCTGAACCAACTAATGCGCCAAAAGCACCACGTCAAAAACGCCCTGCTCGTCCAGCGAAATATCAATTCACTGATGACAATGGCAACGTAAAAACCTGGACAGGCCAAGGCAGAACCCCGCTTCCAATTCAACGTGCATTAAATGCGGGTAAATCATTATCTGATTTCGAAATTTAATTTCTTACGATAAAAAGTAAAGCATTCTGTGCTTTACTTTTTTTATTTCTCTTTTTTATAACATCATAACTATTACACAACATTATGCTAGAAAAGAAAATTTTACTGACAAATTGTCCCGATGATAAAGGCCTAATCGCCAAAATTACCAACATTTGTTATAAACATCAGCTTAACATTATTCATAATAATCAATTTGTTGATTTTGAAACAAAACATTTCTTTATGCGTACCGAATTAGAAGGGATTTTTAATGATGAAACCCTACTTGCGGATCTCAATTTTAGCTTGCCAGTTGGCACCAATAACCAATTAATTAGCGTGAAGAAAAAACGTATTGTTATTTTAGTCACCAAAGAAGCCCATTGTTTGGGTGATATTTTAATGAAAAACTACTACGGTGGTTTAGATGTTGAAATTGCTGCTGTCATTGGAAATCACGATACCTTAAGAAATTTAGTGGAACATTTTGATATTCCGTTTCATTGTATTAGCCACGAAGGATTGACCCGCGTTGAACACGACAAATTATTAGCAGATAAAATCGATCAATATGCGCCAGATTATATTGTGCTAGCGAAATATATGCGTGTATTAAACCCTGAATTTGTTGCCCGTTATCCAAACCGCGTGATTAATATCCACCACTCTTTCTTGCCTGCCTTTATTGGCGCAAGACCTTACCATCAGGCCTATGAGCGTGGCGTGAAAATTATTGGTGCAACCGCGCATTTCATTAATAATGAATTAGATGAAGGGCCAATTATTATGCAAAACGTGATTAACGTGGATCACACATACAGTGCAGATGCAATGATGCGTGCAGGTCGTGATGTGGAAAAAACCGTTCTCACCAAAGCCTTAGATCTCGCCCTGCAAGATCGGATTTTTGTTTATAAAAACAAAACTATCGTGCTATAAAGTGCGGTGGTTTTGGGCGAATATTATCATTCAAATCATAAAAAAGAGCGGTCAAAATTTTCAGATTTTTGACCGCTCTTTTTATACTTTATTTATGATTTATGACAACACCGAAATGCGTTCGCGAATGTGTTTGCCATTCAATGCTTCATCAATCATTGCAATAGCATAATCGGCATAGCTCACATAGCTTTCGCCTTTTTCATTGACCGTGAATACTTCACCAGCCAAGCGGTATGCGCCTGTTTTTTCCCCTTCAGGATCGAACACCGCTGCTGGGCTAAGATAAGTCCATTGCACATCATCACGCTTACGCAATTCTGCCAATGCCTGTGCCATTGCTTGAGCTAAAGGTTTATATTCCGCTGGGAAATCTGGCGTATCAACAAGTTGTACGGCTAGGCTAGCATCAGTATAAAGGCTACCTGCTCCGCCTACAACAAGCAAATGCACCTTTGTTCCCGCCAAAATATCACATAAATGGGCAAGCGATGTGCTATGTTGTGGTAAAGTTTCTGGCGTCCACGCAGCAAAAGCATCAATTACCACGTCAAAGCCTGCAAGATCTGCTTTGGTTAAATCAAACAAATCTTTTTTAAGCACATGTTGTGCCGCGCTGTGATTTTCACCGCGTACCACTGCGGTAACCTCTAAACCACGCGCTACTGCTTCAGCTACGATCAAACGCCCTGCTTTTCCATTTGCACCAATTACTGCGACTTTCATTTTTTTCTCCTATTTAATGATAAAAATTGTTGTATCTCGTTTTTGTTGAGCGTGATAATATCCCCCTAGCAAACAAAAAGAAAGTAAGCACCAAAAAGTGCAGTAGTTACCTTTAAGAAACTTATATTGAAAAATAAGGAAAAATTGTGAAAGAAAAAGAGAAAAAATTACCTGATTGTGAAGTGGAAATTACCTTAATGATGATGAGCGAACGCTGGCGTGTGTTGATTATTCGTGAATTATTATCTGGCACAAAGCGTTTTGGTGAATTGAAAAAAACCTTAACTGGCATTTCGCAAAAAGTGCTAACGGCGAATTTAAGAGCAATGGAAACGCAAGGATTATTAACGCGAAAAGTCTATGCAGAAGTGCCACCAAGAGTGGAATATACGCTGACAGAAGATGGTAAAAGCCTTAAAAGCGTGCTCAGTGCAATGGCGGCGTGGGGTGAGAATTATCGTCAAAAATATCAAGAGAAATAAAATCTGGAAAAAATCACCGCACTTATTAAAAACGCAAAAACGCTTAAAAGCGCGGTGATTTTTCGGTGGTTTTTTATCACAAAATAAAAGCGAGCATTTAGCTCGCTTTCTTATTTTTTGTGAATTAATCTTGTCCAAGCTCACCAAGCAATTTTAACTCGCGGTTTTTCACTTGGTTTTTCAGAATTTCGGTGAATTCTGCCACGGTGAACGTGCCTAAATCTGCGCCTTTACGAGTACGCACGGCGATTTTGCCTTCGGCAATTTCTTTATCGCCACAAACTAACATATAAGGTACGCGTTTTAAGGTATGTTCACGGATTTTAAAGCCAATTTTCTCGTTGCGTAAATCTGCTTTAGCACGCAAGCCCGCATCAGAAAGGGCTTTCACCACCTCTTTTACATAATCCGCTTGGCTATCGGTAATATTCATCACCACCGCTTGAGTTGGAGCAAGCCAAGGTGGGAAGAAACCCGCGTAATCTTCGGTGATAATGCCGATAAAACGCTCTAATGAACCTAAAATCGCACGGTGAATCATTACTGGAGTTCGGCGATCATTGTCTTCCGCAACATAAGACGCATTTAAACGACCCGGTAAAGCAAAATCAAGCTGGATTGTGCCACATTGCCATTCACGATCAAGGCTATCACGCAGAGCAAATTCAATTTTAGGCCCGTAAAATGCGCCCTCACCTTCTTGAATTTCGTATTCTAAGCCATTGTGTTTTAAGGCATTTGCTAGACCTTGCTCTGCTTGATCCCACATTTCATCAGAACCAATGCGTTTCTCTGGACGCGTAGAAAGTTTCACTTGGATATTATTGAAACCAAACGTACTGTAAATATCATAAACCATACGGATACAACTGGTTACTTCGCTTTCAATTTGATCTTCCGTACAGAAAATATGTGCATCATCTTGGGTAAAACCACGCACACGCATTAATCCGTGCAATGAACCTGACGGTTCGTTACGATGACAAGAACCAAATTCTGCCATACGAATTGGCAGATCACGGTAAGATTTTAAGCCTTGATTGAAGATTTGCACGTGTCCGGGGCAGTTCATTGGTTTAATGGCATATTCACGGTTTTCTGATGAGGTGGTGAACATTAAATCACCATAGTTTTGCCAATGCCCTGTTTTTTCCCATAAAACACGATCCATCATAAATGGCCCTTTCACTTCTTGATAATCGTACTCTTTTAATTTAGTACGCACGAAAGTTTCAAGCTCACGGAAAATCGTCCAACCGTCATTGTGCCAGAACACCATACCCGGTGCTTCTTCTTGCATATGATAAAGATCAAGCGCTTTACCAATTTTACGATGATCGCGTTTTGCTGCTTCTTCTAAACGTTGCAAATAGGCGGCAAGTTGTTTTTTATCCGCCCACGCTGTGCCGTAAATACGCTGTAACATCTTGTTTTTACTATCGCCACGCCAATATGCGCCTGCCACTTTTTGTAACTTGAAATGATGACAAAAACGCATATTTGGTACGTGTGGGCCACGACACATATCAATATATTCTTCGTGGTGATACAGCGCTGGGGTGGCTGTTTTTTCGATATTTTCATCTAAAATCGCCATTTTATATGGCTCACCACGTTGTTCAAAAGTATCTCTTGCTTCTTGCCAAGTTACGCGTTTTTTCACCACATCATAATTGGTTTTTGCTAGTTCAAGCATTCTTTTTTCAATGGCGTCAAGATCTTCTTGCGTTAAAGAGCGGTCTAAATCCACATCATAATAAAAACCGTTTTCAATGGTTGGCCCGATAGCCATTTTTACATCAGGGAAAAGCTGTTTAATCGCGTGTCCTAATAAATGCGCACAAGAGTGGCGAATAATTTCTAGCCCGTCTTCATCTTTGGCGGTAATAATTTCTAGCTTGGCATCTTGATCAATCAGATCACACGCATCACGGCGTTCACCGTTCACACGCCCTGCGATAGTCGCTTTGGCTAAACCTGCACCAATATCTTGTGCAACGTCAAGCACTGTAACGGGTTTATCAAATTGGCGTTGTGAGCCATCGGGTAAAGTAATAATTGGCATATTAAATCCTTATACAGTGGTTACCCATACGAGAGGTAACTTGTTGATTAAAATAAAAATAAAGTAAAAAAGCACCGCACTTTGTTATACCTACAATGTATTTTTCGCACCATGCTTTATAGGTTATCGAATTGCTTTTGCAATGACTTTCGATGCAAGCTCGTGATCATACGCTATTTTGCGCTGAAAACCAACTTTCTGCCCCATTTTACTGGGCTTTTTGTGGGTTAAACCGCTTTATCGAAATATAATTCCACTTGAGATAATTTTGCCATTGTTTCCACATAGGCTTTTACTTTCGGCGGGAATACAAGCCCTTTCACGCAAGTGAGGTTACGCAACATTGGGAAAAGCAAAATATCTTCCATAGAAAGCTGATCATTTGCGCCATTTTCTGACAAAATCAAATACTCAAGTGCGGTGAAATCTTGCTGTAATTTTTCGATATATTGAGCGGAATTTGCCAGATTTTCTGCAAAATCACCAATATTTTCAGTTTTCTTTTTAACGAAATAATCCACCGCACTTTGGGTAGCAAATTCAGGTAAACCTAATTTCACAAAACGCGGTAATAAAAGATGATTATAATAACGGCTCACTGCCTGCATCCACGCTTGAAGATCGCTACGCACATCATCATCTGGCAACAACAGATCACCATAATTTTGATCCACATAATGGACAATATCCAAACTTTCTGGCATTGCCGTGCCGTCTTCTTTAATCAAAATTGGTGCCATTTTTTTGCCGATGAGCGCGACTGGCGTGGCTTCGTCATCACTCAATAACACGTGCTCTTCTACGGGCAAATTTTTCAAGCCAAAAATCATTCTGGCACGCACGCAGAATGGACAATGATCATAAACGTATAATTTCATTTTTTGCTCCTTACTAAACAATTTAAGCGAATAGACGCTACCTTACCGCAAATTTTTCTCTCCGCAAATAAAAAACTTGAAGTTCATCACAGATTATTTTGCCCATTTCCTTTATGATCGAGGCGTGGCGCAAGTTGAATATGGGGGGGACTTATGTGGAAATCAATTTCTCAAGTTTTAGCCGAACATCTTGGTGCGTATTATTTTATCAAGCAAAAACGCAAAGTGCATACTGGCGAAATGCACGAAGCTTGGATTATTGATGATGGAATCCAGCCCGTTTTTGTGAAAATTAATGAAAAATCCTACCGCTCTATGTTTCGTGCCGAAGCCGATCAGCTGGAATTACTAGCCAAAACAGGGACAATTCAAGTACCGCAAGTTTACGGCGTAGGCTGTTCACAAAACCACAGTTTTTTACTGCTCGAAGCCCTTCCTTTCAGCGAACCGAACGAGCAATCAATGGCACAATTTGGCACGCAATTAGCCAACTTGCACCAATGGGGCAATGCCGAACATTACGGACTCGATTTTGACACTTGGCTAGGGCCGGTTTATCAGCCAAATGGTTGGTCGGATAATTGGGCAAAATTTTTCAGCGAACAACGCATTGGCTGGCAATTACAGATCTGTAAAGAGAAAGGGTTAACGTTTACTGATATTGATCAATTGGTCGCCGTTGTCGCCAAAGGGCTGGCCAAACATCAGCCAAAACCAGCCTTGTTGCACGGCAATCTTTGGATTGAAAACTGTGCTGTAGCAAATGGCCAACCTTTTACTTACGATCCTGCGTGTTACTGGGGTGATCACGAATGCGATCTGGCATTTAGTGAATTATTCCAACCGTTCCCTGAAACATTCTATCAAAATTATCACCGTACTTTGCCGATTGATGAGGGCTATGCGCAACGCAAACCGCTTTATCAGCTTTATTATTTGTTAAATTTTAGCCATCGTTTTTCTGCTCATTATGTGGCGCTCACCAAAGCGATCATTGAAAAAATACTCAAGGGGAATCTATGAAATTTCAAGCAGTAATCTTCGATATGGACGGAGTTCTGATTGATTCCGAACCTTTTTGGAAACAAGCGGGCGTGGAAGTATTTGGGCAAATTGGTATTCCTGTTAGCTTGCAAGAAATGCAAGAACTCACGGGAATGCCTGCGCTTGGCATTGTCAAAACCGTTTATCAACGCTATCAAAAAACGTCTGTTCCTATTGAAGAAATGGTCAAACGAATGAATGACTGCGCCATTTCAATGATTTTAGAAAATAAGCCGTTAATGCCAAATGTGCCAGAAACCCTTGAAAAACTCACCGCACTTGGCTGCAAACTGGCGGTTGCTTCCGCTTCGCCACGTTATTTATTGGAACAAATCACTGAACGCTGCGGCATTGCGTCTTATTTCCAATATCTTTCTTCCGCCACAGAATTAGATTACAACAAACCGCACCCGCAGGTTTATTTACACGCGGCACAACAATTAGGGGTTGAACCCCAAGACTGTTTAGGCATTGAAGATTCGGTGCTAGGAATGACTGCAGTCAAAGCCGCATCAATGCGCTGCGCTGTTATCCCAGCTCCCGTTGAACGCAAGGATCCACGTTGGGCATTAGCGGATTATCAACTAGAACAGCTAGCTCAAATTCCTGAGATTTGTGCATAAAAAAGTGCGGTATTTTTCACCGCACTTTTTACCTAGCCTATTTCTTATTCCACCTGAATGGCATAATCAGACAATTTAGGAACCTGCTTAATCAGGCCTTGTTGTTGCATAAATTGTGCCATTTTCTCATAACGTGCGTTATCTAGGGCGCTTGGGCGTAAACTTAAACGTGGCAAGGTATCGCGCCAAGCCAAGCGATTGAGTTCGTTGTCTAAATCTTGCGGTTTATAACTCACAAACGCCAGCCAACTTTGTTGTGGGTGGTTTAAAATATAAACGCTGGCTTGTTCAAGTGCGGTCAAAAATGCACGAATTTTTTTCGCAGGAAGCTGATTTTTATTGGCCACGACAATCAATTCATCATACATTGGCACGCCCTGTTCTTCTGGATAAAACGCCTTGCCCGGTTTCTTTTCTATCGCCATCTGATTTAGCTCAAAATTACGAAATGCCCCGATCACCGCATCGACTTGTCCGCTAAATAATGCGGGAGAAAGCGACCAATTGACGTTCACTAATTCCACATCATTTAAAGAAAGGTGGACGGATTTCAACATTGCACCAAGTAACGCATCTTCAAAACCGCTCACTGAATAGCCGATCTTTTTCCCTTTTAAATCGGCAATTTGTTCAATACCGCTATCTTTTAGCACCACAAGACTATTTAACGGCGTTGAAATTAAGGTGCCAACACGCACTAGCGGCAAACCTTCCGCCACTTGCATTTGCAGCTGTGGCTGATAATCCACCGCTAAATCTGCCTGCCCTGCTGCCACTAATTTAGGCGGCATTGAAGGATCAGCAGGCTCGATAATCTCAACCTGCAACCCATTTTCCGCAAAAAAGCCTTTTTGCTGTGCCACAATAATGGCGGCATGATCGGGGTTGACAAACCAATCCAGTAATAAGGTTAATTTTTCTTTGGCTTGCGCGCTAATGCTCATACCTAAAGCGAAAATTAAACTGCATAAATACCATTGTTTTTTCATTTTTTCTCCTAACGTAAATGACAGACCCAAGGAATAATGCGGTGAAGCAATTTATCTATCACGAAATACAGCAAGAGCGCGATAACCACCAAAATAAACAACGCCGCGAACATTAAGCTAATTTGAATTCGAGCATTGGCTTGCAACATTAAATAACCAAGCCCTTGTGATGATCCTACCCATTCCCCCACGATCGCTCCAATAGGGGCTACGGAAACCGCAATACGCAAGCCCGAGGCTAACGCAGGCAAAGCGGCAGGTAAGCGAACCTTAAATAATAATTGCCCTGATGAAATTCCCATTGTTCGAGCCAGCTCCAACCATTGCTTTGGGGTGTTACGCAAGCCGTCATAACAGGCAGCAGTAACAGGAAAATAAATAATCAAAATCGTCATTGCGATTTTTGATGCAATACCGTAACCAAACCAAAGAACCAATAAAGGGGCAATCGCAAAAACAGGAATCGCCTGCGAAGCAATTAAAATGGGTAATAAAAAAGCAGAAAGTGTTTGTGAAGAAGCAAGCAATAAGGCAGAAAGCAAACCAAATAAAAAACCTAGCACCAATCCTAACAAAATTTCCCATAAGGTAATTTTGCCGTGCATAAACAATAATCCCCATTGCGAAGAGATTTCATTAAGTACGGAAACGGGTTCAGGCAATAAATAATGAGGGATCGAAAAGACGAAAATTGCCCCTTGCCAACATAAGGCAAAAAATAACGTCATCATCAATGCTCGGAATAAACTTTGCCACGCCAACATTATTGTTCCTCCATTAATTGCGCAAACAAATATTGCTGCAATTGCCATAATTTTTCTTGCGAAAAATCTCGTGGTGCATTACCTTGCGGGCAAATAGGTTCAGAAAGCTGAACAGGTTGCTGGCGTAAAATATAAATTTTATCTGCTAACAATAAGGCTTCTTGCGGATCGTGGGTGATTAGCAGTACGGTTTTATCCTTTAATAAACGATGTGAAAGTTGCTGTAATTGCAAACGGGTTACCGCATCTAAAGCAGAAAATGGCTCATCCATTAAAATAATCTCCGCCTCCTGCATTAATGTGCGAGCCAGTGCAACGCGCTGACGTTGTCCACCGGAAAGTTGATAGCAAGGTTTGTGCAAATGTTGTTCCATTTTCACCGCACTTAATAATGCCCGCGCTTTTTCTTCCGTTTTTTTCGTTTTGCTATGAGTAAGATGTTGATAAAGCTGAACATTATCTAAAATCGAAAGCCAAGGATACAAACTATCTTGTTGTGCAAGCCAAGCAATTTTCCCTGAACATTTAATGTTACCCTGTGTAATCGCCTGATGTTCTAACCCTGCAATAGCACGCAATAAAGTGGATTTTCCCACTCCTGATGCACCAAGCAACGCCACCCATTCCCCTTGCGATACCGTAAAATGAAAATGCGAAAATAAAGGTTGCTCAGCAAAGTTAAGTTGAAGATCGGAAATGTCGATCGCTTTCATCGTTCACTCACAAATCAACGTGATTGAAAAAAGCAATAATAGAAGTGCGGTAAGAATTTAATAAAAAAAGAAGATCGTTCATAATTAGTTTCCTACGTCAGTGTTAGCTGTATCAGGTTCACGGGTATCATCTCAGCTTAAATAAGCACCCCGACTAATGCAAAACAGTGTAGCGAAACTAATAAATAAAATCAAAGTATTCTGAAAAAATAAAAATAATTAAATTAATGATGTTCTATAATTTAAGAATACTGTTTTAAAAATAAGAAATTTATTTTCTTCACATTTGGCAAATAAAAAACGGTGAAAATCTCACCGCTCTTTAACTCTTTTTATATCACTAAATGATGCCTAGTTTTGCAATAAAGGCGTTAAGGCTTGTACACAGCGATCCACCACTTGTTCAAAAGTGCCGTCAATATCAATGTGGATCACATCTGGTTCGTCCGCTTGTGGCGATTCTAAGGTATCGAATTGGCTTTTGAGCATTTCTGTTTTCATATAATGCCCTTTGCGGTTTTTCATTCGCTCTAGCACAAGATCAAAACTGCCTTCTAGGAAAAGAAATTTCACGCTTTCATTACCATCACGGATTTGATCACGGTATTTTTTCTTGAGCGCAGAACACACGATAATTCCCACTTCACTTTTTTGTTCAAGACTAAATGCCGCATCACGAATGCGTTCAAGCCAAGGCGCTCGGTCTTCGTCATTAAGCGGTTGGCCATTACCCATTTTGATGATGTTGGCTCTTGGGTGTAGATCATCACCGTCTATGAGCTTTAAACCTAAACGGTGGCAAACTTCAGTACCTACGGAGGTTTTGCCCGTGCTGGAGACGCCCATTAGGATAAAACTTTTGCCTTTTGCTTTTTCCATTTTGTTTTCCTCATTTTTATTATGCTAACGCAATAATGAATTGGTTCTGTGCTAACCATAGCAAAAAATCGCCAGTTGGCGTTACTGGTAACATTCTATTTTGTGATCCGTTTCACAAATTTTTAACAAAGATCGCAATTTTTGTCGTTATTGTTTGAACTTAAGGGGGGATTTCCCTAATAATAGACGCATCTACTTTACCTTTCCAGATAATTTTTGATGTTACGGGTAAATTAGCTATTCGTTCTTTTCCTTTCGGTTAAGAAAACGCTTTCATCTATAATTGAGGACGTTATATGTTAATTTTCATTATGATTGCTTCAGTGTTGCTGTTGCTCTTATTAATTATGAAATTCAGAGTTCACGCTTTTGTGGCATTAATTATTGTGAGTTTACTCACCGCACTTGCGACAGGCGTGCCTTTTAAAGATATTCTGCCAACTTTAACAAAAGGTTTTGGCGGTACGTTAGCTTCTGTCGCATTGCTTGTGGGCTTGGGCGCAATGATTGGGCGTTTACTTGAGATCACTGGCGGTGCAAAAGTGTTGGCAGATACGCTTATCAATAAATTTGGTGAGAAAAATGCCCCATTCGCACTTGGTTTTGCTTCTTTATTATTTGGTTTCCCAATCTTCTTTGATGCTGGTTTAGTGGTGATGTTGCCGATTATCTTTAGCGTAGCAAAACGTTTTGGTGGCTCGGTATTACGCTATGCCTTACCTGCCGCAGGGGCATTTGCTGTAATGCACGCCTTTGTTCCACCACACCCTGGCCCGGTGGCATCGGGTGATTTACTCGGCGCAAATATGGGCTTATTAGTCATTGTTGGCTTGGTGTGCGGTATCCCAACTTGGTACATTGCAAGCTATTTATTCAGCCAATATTTAGGCAAAAAAATTATGGTTGATTTGCCAAAAGCATTCTTAAATGCCAATGCAATCAATGAAACTGCGGTGTTAAATCCCCCAAGTTTTGGCAAGGTTTTAACCATTCTTCTGTTACCTTTAGTGCTGATCCTATTTGATACAGGATTGAACACCCTTTCTGTTGTGGGTGTGGTAGATGGCTCGCAAGCTTGGGTTCAAGGCTTACGTTTGTTAGGCAAAACGCCTGTGGCATTGCTTATTACCCTAATCGTTACTATTTTGTTATTGAAAGATCAGCGTAGCAACGAGCAAATCGAGAAAATCTGCGATAATGCCCTTGGCCCAATTTGTTCAATCGTGTTAGTAACAGGGGCTGGTGGTATGTTCGGTGGCGTATTGCGTGCAAGTGGCATTGGCGATCAACTTTCTGCAATGTTTGCCGATACGGGTATGCCTGTGATTGTTGCAGCGTTCATTATTTCAATGACATTGCGTGTAGCACAAGGTTCAGCCACTGTGGCATTAACAACAACATCTGCACTCATTGCTCCAACGATTGCTGCAACGGCAGGATTAAGCCAACTTGATTTATGCTTTATCGTCATTGCCATTGCATCTGGCGCAACCGTATTCTCCCACGTTAATGACAGTGGATTCTGGTTAGTAAGCCGTTTCTTAGAAATGGATACCAAAACCACATTAAAAACTTGGACTGTGCTAGAAACCCTTATCGGTTTCACCGGTTTCGGCTTTGCTTTAGTAGGAAGTATTTTGTTCTAATTTGATGAATACTGAATACACAAAATCCTCCTGCGGGAGGATTTTTTTTGTGGTAAGAGTGATAATCAAAAGTGCGGTGGAAATTGGGGAAGTTATTTGTTCATAGTATATGCGGATGCTCGGTATTACAATATTCGCAAAATCCCTATCCAGAATTAGTTTCAATTCACGGCCATCTGGGAGATGGCCGGCGTCAGCAAGGATATTTACCGCCCCTAATGCAGGGTTTCAATTCACGGCCATCTGGGAGATGGCCGGTGACTTCACCAGCTTTAACCAAAGCAGACGTGCTGTTTCAACTCACGGCCATCTGGGAGATGGCCGGCGCCCTACCACACTTTTAGTGCCACCAAGCCTAGTTTCAACTCACGGCCATCTGGGAGATGGCCGGATCGCCTGGTATGCAGAAAGCGACCGCTTAGCGGTTTCAATTCACGGCCATCTGGGAGATGGCCGGTGCAATTTCTGCGTTTTTTGTTGGATCTGTATCTCAGTTTCAATTCACGGCCATCTGGGAGATGGCCGCCGCTAGATCGTGGCGGTTTTTTGCGTTAAATCGCGTTTCAATTCACGGCCATCTGGGAGATGGCCGGCAAGATCTAACATATAGACGGATCTAGATAGCAGTTTCAATTCACGGCCATCTGGGAGATGGCCGTTGCTTAAGCTCTTTGATTTTCATTGCAGGCATTGTGTTTCAATTCACGGCCATCTGGGAGATGGCCGTAGTCGATAAATTAATTGGAGAGTAATATAATGATAGTTTCAATTCACGGCCATCTGGGAGATGGCCGCTTAAATTACCTTGTTCGATTTCTCTCTGTTGCTCGTTTCAATTCACGGCCATCTGGGAGATGGCCGAAGTTACGTTTTCCTAATCTATCGATTTTTGTTATGTTTCAATTCACGGCCATCTGGGAGATGGCCGGTTGTCCAAACTTTGCGTTGAATAAGGTAAGTGGTTTCAATTCACGGCCATCTGGGAGATGGCCGTATTGGTAATAAAGACTATAGCTTTACTGCAACAGTGTTTCAATTCACGGCCATCTGGGAGATGGCCGGTGATTTTTTTTACGTTTATTTCTTTTTCGGTGGGTTTCAATTCACGGCCATCTGGGAGATGGCCGAAAGTGCGTTGTTTTTTCTTATCTGTTTCGGATAAGTTTCAATTCACGGCCATCTGGGAGATGGCCGTTTTGCTCCAAAATGTAATACTACACCCACAAAAAGTTTCAATTCACGGCCATCTGGGAGATGGCCGTTCTGTTTTTGGCACAATCGAAAAAGATTGTGTAAGTTTCAATTCACGGCCATCTGGGAGATGGCCGATGCAGGCTTCGTGATTTTACATTCAGGGTAGTTAGTTTCAATTCACGGCCATCTGGGAGATGGCCGAAATTGCTCGGCTGTCCGTGGTTTTACTTTTAAAGGTTTCAATTCACGGCCATCTGGGAGATGGCCGTTCATTAATCAAAATGTGAAGTTACAAAGGGCAGGGTTTCAATTCACGGCCATCTGGGAGATGGCCGCACCTGTGTTTTTATCACCTTGTAAATAATAGGCGTTTCAATTCACGGCCATCTGGGAGATGGCCGGAGTTTTACCGCTTAGGCGTTGAGCAGTATGACGAAAGTTTCAATTCACGGCCATCTGGGAGATGGCCGTTCCAAGCGTTGCGGTATATGGTGAACAGTAACGAGTTTCAATTCACGGCCATCTGGGAGATGGCCGTTTAACACCACAACGATCCCACTGATGCAACCATTGTTTCAATTCACGGCCATCTGGGAGATGGCCGCTACGTCAGATGGTTCAACATTAAGTACTAAAGATGTTTCAATTCACGGCCATCTGGGAGATGGCCGAGCACAGGGGAAAAACATAACAAAAATAAGGTGTTAACCTTATTATTTCGCTAATCATTCTTTTCTGTGCGAGAATGGATTATAGCATAATCATTGCCAAATAAAATTTAGAATTAATTATTTGATTTTTAAAGAACGATGATACTTCGCTAAGCTAGTAGGAATTTGATGAGAACAGTAGGTTAGCGATTATAGAATTATGGCATCTTGGAAAATATCAATCGATGGTTTGGCTCCGTGATGCTCCACTTTTCTGCGCCATTTACTTCCTAAATGGTAAAAACGCAAACTATCAGTTTCAGGATTATAGGTATCCAATAGTTTGGATTTTAATACCACCCATTGATCAGGGGCGATATCACATTCAAACACGGAATATTGCACGCGAACACCATAATCAAGACAATGTTTCGCAATACGACGCAAACGCGCTTGACCTTGTGGATCATCAAGAGAAATATCATAAGTAATCAGCATTAACATATTGTTATCCTAACGCATTAAAAATGGGGGATATTGCGCTAAATCACCGCGTAAATGCCGTGCTAGTAGCATTGCTTGTATATGGGGTAATAATCCTATTGCAACATTTTCCTGCAAAAATGGGTGGAGTATTTTTTCTTGCTTCTTCGCTTGCCAAGCTTGGAATAGGCTTTTTCGCATTTCAGGTTTCAAATTAACTGCACCGCTACTTTCTTTTACAAAATCACTTAGTTTAATTTGCCCACGGTTAATTAGGCTTAATACGGTTCTATCCACCCACCAAGCACGAAATTCTTCCAATATATCTTGTGCTAAACTATCTCTGCCCGGACGATCAGCATGTAAAAAGCCAATTTGTGGATCTAGCCCCACACCTTGCAAAGCACCGCTAATTTCCTTACCTAAAATACTATATAAAAATGATAACAGCGCATTCACTTCATCACGCGGTGGACGGCGTGAACGTCCGTGAAAAGTAAAACCGTTCTTATCCCGCAATAAATGATGAAAAACACTAAAGTAACGAGATGCAGCTTCGCCCTCAATGCCACGAATAGTATCCAACTCGTCAGCTTGCTTAAGCTCCCTTAAACGTGCATTTAAACCATAAATAGCCTGTTGAATTTCTTGATTTTCACCATAATTTCGTAACTGGCGTTGCAACACACGCTTAGATGATTGAATTTTAGCTGCGATAATATGACGTGCAATGGTGGTAGGTTTTTCTGCTGAATATTGATATTGCGCTCGACGTAATAATACATTTCCACTTTGCCGGCCTTGTAGGCGCCCTAAATAGCGCCCATTTTCAGTGAAAAAGGCAAGATTTACATTATTTTCGCCACAAAATCCCATTAAAAATGGAGACACTAACACATTACCAAAACAGAATATATGTCCAATAGAATGAATAGGAAGCTGTGCCACTTTTTTACGCTCTTGTTCAATCACAAGCGTTTCTCTTTCTTTATGCAAATAACTGCCTTGTGTCGTGATATAAATGGTATTTTGTAGTTTTTTCATCGTAAAAATTCACCTAATTAAGATTAAAAAACTCATCATTTTTATACCGCACTTTGCTTTTATTCTTTCTCATCAAACAACCTTTTGATATAAGATTGCGATTTATCTTTTTCCAATAATGCAGGCTGGCAAAGCTCAATTAAAGAGCAAGCCTTACAGTGTTTTCCATATTGTGGTGCAGGCGTTATACCGCTTTCTAACAATGCTTGTACATTCGCAATGGTATCTAATGTTCTGTTTCTTAATTCAGCTGAAAACAGAACGGGTAAGCGATGTCGCGTTTGTAAATACCATATCGCCCCTTCCGTAATAGACTGCCCTGTCATTTCTTCTAAACATAATGCTTGAGCGCAAAGTTGAATTTCATCAATAGGTTCAAGTTTGGGTTTGCCACGTTTGTACTCTACGGGCTTTAATTGACCTGAGCTAAGATCTTGCTCTACGAGATCCAAAATCCCAGCTAATCCAAGCTGTTGCGCGCAAACATGGACGGTTCGCTCAAAGCGAATTCCCTTACGGCTTTCAGGCTCGCCTGAATCGACACGCTCGTGCAAGGTTCTTCCTTGTGCCGTAAGCAAGTTTTCTTCCCACGCTTGCTCATTATGGATTAACGCACATTGGCGTGGGCAGAAAGCATAATGCTGTAATGCCGAAAGGGAAACGATATACATTGGTTAAATTAATTCTTCAATCGTTACGCCTGTTAACCCATCGGTATTCACTGAGATACGGTAATCATCAAATGATTGTGCAGGCATTGCTACATCACCATTCACGCGCTCAACGGTAACTCGCTCAAATAATTTATGCGCTGGTTGATTGCCTAAGGCGTCTTGATGTTTAAATACCACCAGTTTGCGCGCCACCATTTCACCACGCGCGGCAGAATGATCGTGTTCAAACATCAGCTGTAAAGCCTGCCATAACTTCTGTAAATCTTCCTCGCTAAAGCCCGTTTTCTCTGCTAATTTTGCTGAAATAAAGCCATGTACACGATAAAGTCCATAAGGAACAATGGCTTTACGTCCCATAGTACGCTCTTTTTCAAGGTCTTTCTCGTTGGTTACTGCCATACGCGTAATAGAAAGCTCCACTGGAACAATTGGATCGATTGATTGTGCAAAGGCAAATTGCACTGGACCACGAACTTGGCCACTATTGACTTCAGTCGTCATTACTGCGCCAAAACTACGAACATCAAAGAAATTTTTGCACATCCATGCGGTAATTTCGCGTGCTTTGGCTTCATCTTTCGGTAGTTTTTTCGCTTCAGGCTTGATGGATAAAGCTTCATAGGCACGTTTATTTTGTAAATTCAACACGCTTTTTTCTTTCACATAAATCTCGTAGCCTGGCTCATTTTCATAGCATAATTCAATAAAATTACGGATCTTACGTTTTAAACAAACATCTGTAACCAAGCCTTTGCTGGTTTCAGGATCCATGCGCGGTAAATTTCCTGCATCAGGATCACCATTTGGATTCCCGTTAGTAACATCAAAAAAATATACAAATTCATAACGATTCTGGATAGTCATTTTTTACTCCTTGATTGATTCGGTTTCATCAGCATTGACTTTTTTGCTGAAATAACGTTCTTTTTCTTGATAATAGCCTAATGCAAAGCGTCCTTGTTCCTCAATATTCAAATGACGCGGGAAAACGGTTGGTAATTTTGCTAAAATTGCGGCAAGCTCCTTACTTAAATTAATCGCCATCCCCACTTTGTCTTTCTTTAAGCGAGAAAAATGATGCTGAGCCCCTTTCAGAAGACGTGGGAAAACTGAATACGGCACAGTAGATGCCGAGGCATAATAACGATCGACAATATTTGCATTGAGATCACCCAACGCTTGGTATTGAACGCGTTCTAACAACGCAAACAATCGTCCAAGAAGATAAGCTGTATGATCCGTATTTTCATCTAATTCCATAGGAACTCCTTGTTTTATCAAATCTTTTCTAAATCGCCGCTGAAGTACGGCTTTAACCATTGCAATTCTTAATCCTGTTATTTGCCCATCCGCTCTAAATCGCATCAGTAATTGAGATAATAAATTCATCGGATAGAGACTATCAGTAAAAATAGCTCGAGCCAGCTCTCCTGCGAGTACAGGGGAAATATTTTCAGATTTACCTTTACCAGTGCGATCTAATGGCGTTGTTTGCAATAATAAACGCCAAATAGAAGGCGGAGTCTTCCAAGGGCGAGGCTTAAGTGCAAGATCCTGCCAATGCATCGCTAAATTATTGGCTAGCTCACCAAAACTGGTTTCCAACCAAAAACGAATAGAAATTCTTGAGGCATTTGGCGCTAAACCTAAAATGAAAAAACGGGTACTCGGCGCTATCCCGAGATTAATCTCTTGCAAAGGTCTGCCTTTACTCATTTTTTCTAGCATATCAAAAATAGGGCTATTCTCTTGCTCATCATCAGGCGGTGTCAAAAAACCTGCAAAAAATTGTTCCGCCAGCTCCGCTTGTTCAACATCTTCTGCTTCTGCCCAAAAAACGGTACTTGTATCGCCAATCATCAAATGATGATTTTTGTTGCGTAATAAATAATTTAACGCTGTGGTATAAGCAAACGCAGCTTGTTCTGAAACAGGCGCATTATCACCTTGATCCTTATTAAAAGAAGTAAAGGCATCTTTATTGAAAGAAATAATTGAGCCGCCCGAGCTTTGTCCGCCCTGAATACCTTTAATAGAAGGATGCAAGCGTGCAATAGGGGCTTTTTCCCCCGTAATTAAACAAATTCCTTCCGTCTTATCATTCGTGGATAATAGACCTGCCCATAAATTTTGCGCTTCAACACTTTGGTGAATATATTGATTTTCACCATCTAGCTTAAATACAAGGTTGGCATCTAATATTTCAATTGGGCAAAGAGAGTCCGTAAATTTTTCAGGCTCCCAAGTTGTTAAGAATTTCACCAAGGCTTGCAAGCCTTTATCTTGGGTATCCGCGAATGCCTCTAAATGAAACTGTTTGAACGCATCGAAAGTATGACGAGAAAGCAACGCTGGCTGCACTTTCGCACTGGCTTTATCCTGATTGGCTTCCACCCCGAGCACATAAGCCGTTTTATCCCATAAAAAGTTCGGTTTTATGCCAGATGTTCGTTTCACTGCTTGGGGAACATTGATTAACTTCGCTCTCGGCTTTTTGTCATCAGTAAAATTAGGAATGACATCAACCAACTCACCCTTTGAATTTAACACTAAGATATAGCCAATTTTTTCTTCACTGAATCCATAAGAAGGAACTTTAGGCTCACCGGTATCACGATCCTTTTGGGCAGATAAACGCTGATAATAACGAACAAGTGATAACAAAATCACGATACCACCTCCTCGGCCATAAAAGGCGGCACCGTAATAATGCCATCTTGCATTTTGGCTCTAAAAAAGTGCGGTGTATTTTTATTCTGAAAATCAATATCGTGCAACATCCAACCTAAATCACGCTGACGATCATTTTCATCTAACAAACATTCTGGTAACGCCTCATCTTCATTAATAAAGGCAAATTCAGCAGGAAACTCCCTCACTCCCATACAAGGTTGTTGGAAGCATTGTCCTTTCATCGCTCGTCGTTTAAACATCTCTAAATGCTTGGTTAGATTATCACTTTCGCCCGCTTTATCCGTCATTACAATATGAGCTTCAATAACATAAGCAACATTTTTTAATACGGTAGCAGCTCGTTGTTGACGATCTTCTTCAATAATAGTATAAAGTCCTTCAACACTTTTACGTTTCATTGCCCCACTTACTTTAGTGGCTGGTAGCTTACTGCCCAATTCATTTCGGCGAATAGATTCAAACTGGATAGGTTTCAGCACATAGATCTTATCTATCACCCAGTTTATTGCGGGCTTCCAATGGATCGCTGATAATATCCCCCGCGCAGCTGAAGGGGTTATCACATCATAAGATACCCGTTCCACCTTCATTTCTGGGCGGGTGAAACAGGCATAGTCCCCCCAAATATGTAATCTCACTTTATTTTTCATTCACTACTCCATTTATTCTATGGTTATGCTATGACAACTTACCAAGCACAATTTTCCGCAGCAATAAATTCTGGCGTATCCCAATTTAATCCAGAATGTTCACTATATAAATCCCGATTAATCAAATAATAAAACTGCTCACCGAAACGCTCTCTATTGATTAAATCAAGCGCGCCACGCTGATAAAGTGCGGTCAAAATTTTCTCAGAAATTTGGATCGTATAGGGTTGCAACTTGCGTAAAATCCCCCCAATTTGTTCGGCATTTTGCAGGCTATCGATAAGTTTTTCAGCCTCTTCATTAAAAGGAATAATCAAAGGCACAAGATGGCTTTGAATCATTTGAAATTTCTTCGCCATAGTTTCAAAAGGGAAATTTAGCCTTGCATTATGGCAATCTGCTAAAATGCCTGCTTTATCAAGTTCACTCCCCTTTGAAGCATAAACCTGCTTGAAATAATTTAAAATAGCATCTGGTGCCAGTAAATCAGACTGATGCGAGCGTACAACCGAGCGCATACAGGCCGAAAGTACGTTTAACTCCGCTGGCGGCTTCCACTGCTCTTCTGGCTTAAAAATAAAGACTAAACTTTCGCTCTGCGCCCGTTTACCCTCACGATTACAACGTCCTGCCGCTTGAGCAACGGAATCTAAGCCTGCTTCCGCACGCATTACCATCGGGAAATCAACATCAACACCCGCCTCAATTAAGGATGTGGAAATCACCCGACAAGGCTTGCTATCTTTCAAGCAATGACGAATCTCATCAAGTATTTGCGTACGATGTTTAGCACACATCAAGGTGGAAAGATGAAAACATCCCTCCAAGGATTTCGCTAAATGATACAAATGCTGAGCGTGCTTGCGATTATTGACAATAATCAGAATTTGTAGATTTTCAGTTAAATAATTGAGTAACGACTCATCTTTTTGTTCACCAATATGCTGTACAGTGGTACGCGCCAATCGTTCAAATAATTGCTCAGGATTTGGCGCAATTTCGCGTAAATTCTCAAATCCTTTATAGAAACCGTGTTGCTGATGAATCGCAGGTTGAGTCGCGGTACACATTACCACCGAACAGCGATAATTATGCGCAAGTTCATCAATGGCTGCCATAATCGGACGTAATAAATTGAGCGGTAACATTTGTGCTTCATCTAAAATAATCACACTTCCCGTAATATTATGTAACTTACGGCAACGAGATGAACGATTTGCAAATAAAGATTCAAAAAATTGCACCGCTGTGGTTACCACAACAGGCATATCCCAATTTTCAGAAGCTAAGCGCAATTTATCTTTGCTATTTTTATCCGCCAATTTTCCATCATCAAAGGTACTATGATGCTCTAACACCGCTTTCTCACCAAGCTCGCCAAATGCTTGGCGAAATTGTGCAGCATTTTGCTCAATAATACTCGTAAAAGGAATCACATAAATAATACGGCGAAGTTGGTGAATCTTAGCGTGCTCAAGAGCAAATGCCATTGAGGTAAAAGTCTTTCCACCACCAGTTGGCACGGTTAAAGTAAAAAGTCCAGGTGGTAGTACGGCTTGCTGTACCGCATAATCAAAAATCTGACTACGCAGTTGATTCAGCGAAGAAGCTTTCTGATTAGCTGAAGATTGTCTAAATTTTGACTGAATAAATTGATTGAAATGATGCTGTAAGGTAATAAGATCTGGATAATTACCCCGTTCAACGGAAACATTTTGCCCTTTGGCATAAAAAGCTTCTGTCTCTAAAAAATCCGCATCGACCAAACAAGAATAAAGCATTCGGGTAAAAAAAGACAAAGAGAAAAATTGCTCTGTTTTTGATGGTGTGATAGCAGGAAAAGAAAGTTTATCGGCTAACGGAATTTCATCTTGCCAAGCTTTATCTAAAGCAGGAATGATATTTTCTAAGCGCTGAGCTAAGGTTGTTAGCTCCCCTTCTCGCGAACCATTCGCTAACCCAGCGTGATGCCCTGCAATACAAAATGCCATCAGCCAACCGAGTTGAGGGTATTTTTCTATGGCTAATTTTGCCCCTGCAGTTGAATGATCAACCCGCGGCCCACCACGCAAACGCGCTTGATATGGCTCACTATACTTACCAAAGTCGTGTAGCAATCCCATATGATATGCAATCTCTTGAGCGCCAAAATATTGCGCAAAATCAGCTGCCATTTTCGCAACATTGATCAAATGATCACTTAACAACTGCCAATCTTTCTCTGTCGGATCTTCTGTTGAATGTGCGAAAAAAACCATACACGCTACCGCTTTAAATGCTCATCATTAGGCGGAAGTATATAAAAATCCCCTTATCTTTCAATCAGCAAAACAAAATTTTGTGATACATTTCACATTGTTTTTGGAAGTGCTTAAGAGAAACTTAGTAAATTTCTTCCTAAACTTACTATCGATAATTCAAAATAAAAAAATCTGCACGCATTTCTGTTGTGCAGATTTTTTATTATTTGATTATGAATACTAATTATTCTTCAATGCTACGCAATAATTCGTTGATGCCTACTTTGCCTAAGGTTTTGGCATCAACTTTTTTCACGATAACGGCGCAGTATAGGCTGTATTTGCCGTCTTTTGATGGAAGGCTGCCCGATACAACCACTGAGCCTGCTGGTACACGACCGTAGTGGATTTCGCCAGTTTCACGATCATAGATTTTGGTGGATTGGCCGATGAATACGCCCATTGAGATTACACAGCCGTCTTCTACGATAACACCTTCAACCACTTCAGAACGCGCTCCGATAAAGCAGTTGTCGCCGATAATGGTTGGGTTAGCTTGTAATGGCTCTAATACGCCACCGATACCAACGCCGCCTGAAAGGTGAACATTTTTACCGATTTGCGCGCAAGAACCAACGGTTGCCCAAGTATCTACCATTGTACCTTCGCCAACGTAAGCACCAATGTTTACATAAGATGGCATTAATACCGCATTTTTGGCGATATATGCACCTTTACGCACGGTTGCTGAAGGCACAACACGGAAACCTTCTTGTTGGAAACGTGCTTCGTCATAATCTGCAAATTTAAGGGCTACTTTGTCGTAATATTTGGTTTCTGCGCCGTCAATCACTTGGTTGTCGTTAATGCGGAAAGAAAGCAATACCGCTTTTTTCAACCATTGGTGAGTTACCCATTCACCATCAATTTTTTCTGCAACACGGTATTTGCCGCTGTCTAAGCCTTCGATCACTTCTTCGATCGCAGCACGCGTTTCTGCATCTACGCTTTTTGGCGTGATTTCTGCACGGCGTTCAAATGCCGCTTCAATGATAGTTTGTAAATTTGACATATTTTGTTTCCTATTCAAATGAAATAAAAATTTAAAGGGTTATTTTTACCATATTTCCGCTCAAAACTCACCTGTTATCTGAAATTTCTTTCTATTTCAGGCGGATAAACATTGATAAAAAATTACCGCACTTCCAACACGATATCATCAAATAATTTTTTCACGGCGTTGTTATCGTGCAAACGCTCCGCTTGCTCCACCATTGGGCGGGTTAAATGCGGTGAAAACATATTGATAAAATCGTACATATAATTGCGCAAGAAAATGCTATGTTTGAAAGCAATTTGCGTCATACTGGAACGGAAAATATGGCTGGCATCGATCGCCACTAGATCTTTATCTTCTGGCGTATGTGCCATTGAAGCCATAATCCCCACGCCTAAGCCTAAACGCACATAGGTTTTGATGACATCAGCATCAGTGGCGGTAAACACAATATTCGGCAATAACCCTGCGCTGTTGAAAGCATAATCCAAATCAGAAACGCCGGTAAAACCGAAGGTATAGGTAACAAGGGGATATTTACTCAGTTCTTCAATCGTCAGATGTTGACATTGCGCCAAGGGATGATCGTTTTTAACGATCACAGAACGATTCCATAAATAACAAGGCAGTAGCACCAAGTCATCAAATAAATATTGTGCTTCCGTGGTGATCGCCAAATCCACTTCGCCAGAAAGCAATGCGTCATAAATTTGCGTTGGCGAACCTTGATGAATATGTAAGCTCACATCGGGATATTTTTTGGAAAAACGCTCTACCACAGAAGGCAACATATAACGCGCCTGCGTGTTGGTGGTGGCAATGCGTAACACGCCGTGATTAGGCTGCGTATATTCATCTGCCACAGCTTTAATACTTTGCGTTTTCACCAATAATTCGCGCGCAATCGCAACAATTTTTTTGCCCGCTGGGGTAAGGGCTTTGATATGTTTACCGTTGCGCTCAAAAATCTCTAAGCCTAATTCATCTTCCAACAACCGCACTTGTTTGCTGATCCCCGGCTGCGAGGTGAACAAAGTATTTGCCGCTTCGGTTACATTCAAATTTTGATTTACGATTTCAACGATATAACGTAATTGCTGAATTTTCATCATCACTCCTTGATCAAAGTGCGGTGCTTTTTTATGAAATTTTTTAGGCTTTTTATAGAATTTTTAAGCTTTTTTGTAACGTTTATTCATATCCGCATAACGTTTTACCGCACGGCGGATTTGCCCAGTTTTGGCACGTCTGCGTTGTTTGGTAACGTCTAGTTTGCTTTGGGTTTCTGGCTCAAGCCCCACCAATTCGCGCAGATAATTCACATTGGTGAGATCCATTTCTTCCCAACCACCGCGCGGTAAGGTTTTCATTAATTTGATATTGCCGTAGCGAATGCGGATCAAACGGCTGACTTGAATGCCTTGCGATTCCCATAAACGGCGAACTTCACGGTTACGCCCTTCCATTAGGGTAACGTCAAACCACTGGTTCATTCCTTGTCCGCCCATTGGCTTGATGGCTTTGAAATTGGCAGGCCCATCTTCTAACTGCACGCCTTTGCGTAAACGGGCGATCATTGCTTCGTCCACCTGACCAAAAACACGCACGGAATATTCACGTTCCACTTCACGGCTTGGGTGCATTAAGCGGTTTGCTAATTCGCCGTCTGTGGTAAACAGCAATAAGCCAGAGGTGTTAATATCCAAGCGTCCTACCGCAATCCAGCGCGATCCTGTTAAGCGTGGCAAGCGGTCAAACACGGTGGCGCGCCCTTCTGGATCGTGGCGAGTACAAAGTTCGCCCTCAGGCTTGTAATACATCAACACGCGACACACTTCTTTTTGCGCTTGTTGTAAATTCACAACGTGTCCGTCAATGCGGATTTTTAAATTCGCATTCACCACAACACGATCGCCCAGTGTTGCCATTTTGCCGTTTACGCTGACCCGATTGGCGGCGATCATCGCTTCAATTTCACGGCGAGATCCTTGCCCTGCGCGCGCTAACACTTTTTGTAATTTTTCCCCTTCCACTTTATGGGAGGCAGAAAGTGCGGTCTTTTTCACCGCACTTTTTTCTTTGCTTTCGGCATTTGATGCGAAAGGCTTGTCTGTACGTTTTCTTTCCGTGTTATTTTTTTCAGCAAAACGCATTCCCTTGGCGGCATTACGTTGTGAATAAGATGTTGTTTTCATATTTCCTCTTGTCGCTTTCCCAAGCGTCTAACAGCTTGAAAAGATTAAATAAATGGCGTGGTTGAACCGCTACCCTCACGCAAAATCACTGGCGTGTTGTCGGTTAAATCCACCACCGTTGTTGGCTCTTGCCCTAAATAGCCACCGTTAATAATTAAATCCACTTGATGTTCTAAACGATCGCGAATTTCCTCTGGATCAGATTGCGTAATAAATTCTTCCCCTGGCAACATCAAAGAACAAGATAAAATCGGCTCGCCTAAAGTATTTAATAAGGCCAGCGCAATTTGATTATCTGGCACGCGTAAGCCAATGGTTTTGCGTTTTGATGTCATCAAACGGCGTGGCACTTCTTTGGTTGCGGTAAGAATAAAGGTATAGCGCCCAGGCGTGTTATTTTTAATCAGTCGATACGCCATATTATTCACTGTGGCGTAGGTTGAAAGTTCTGATAAATCGCTACACACAAGGGTGAAATTATGATTTTCTGGCAGTTGGCGAATTTGCACAATGCGATCCATTGCGTGCTTATCGCCGAGCATACAGCCCAAGGCATAACCTGAATCCGTTGGGTAAACAATCACCCCACCTTGTTTCAAAATATCCACCGCTTGATTAATCAAACGCGGCTGCGGATTTTCTGGATGTATATAAAAAAATTGGCTCATAACCTTTATCCTGTCATCATTAACTTGGGCATTATACCGAAATTCCCCGTTGATTATAGGGTTAGGGGAAAATAAATTTATCTAAAATAAACTTACAAATTCTCCAACCCAAACTGATATAACGCATTTTTCTTATAGCCATAAAGATCTGCGACAATCGCGGCGGCTTTTTTGAGCGGGAGTTCTTTGGCGATAAGAGTTAAGGCTTTGATGGCCTCGGGGGAAAAGCTTTCTTCTTCGCTGCTCACATTTCCTTCCACGATCAGTACCATTTCGCCTTTGCTACGGTTTGGATCTTCGCTCACCCATTTGCGTAATACGCCGACTTCATCGCCGTGAATAGTTTCCCAAGTTTTGGTCAGCTCGCGTGCTAGCACCACATAACGCTCTGCGCCGAATACCTTTTCCATATCCGCAAGGCAATCTAAAATGCGGTGGGTGGATTCATAGAAAATCAAAGTGCGGTCTTCTTTTGCGAGATTTTCCAATTTATCGCAACGGGCTTTGGATTTGGCAGGCAGAAAGCCTTCAAAACAAAAACGATCGGAAGCAATGCCTGAGGCGCAAAGCCCTGCTATTGCGGCACAAGCGCCTGGAATTGGCACAATTTTAATCCCAGCTTGGCGACATTTTCTCACCAGATGAAAGCCCGGATCACTAATCAGTGGCGTACCTGCATCTGAAACTAAGGCGATCGTTGTGCCTTGCAATAGTTTTTCGCACAGAATATCGGCTTTTTGTTGCTCATTATGATCGTGCAAGGCAAAAAAAGGCTTTTTAATGCCGTAATGACTCAGCAATAAACCACTATGGCGCGTATCTTCTGCAGCGACTAAATCCACTTGTTCCAACACTTGTAATGCGCGTTGGCTAATGTCTTGCAAATTGCCAATGGGCGTTGCCACGATATATAAAATTCCAGTTAAATTGTCCATTTTTACTTCTTTTATTTGATTTTAATTATTGAGATAAGTAAGATCCCCGAGATTGTTTTCAACAACGGAGTAATTATGACTATTCTATTACAACGCATTAATTTAAAAAATCGATTAATGCCTTTTTTATTTGCATTGGTTTTGGCGGGCTGTACCAATTTGTTCGGTAACAGCTTTACAAATGTGCTGAAAAATGATGCAAATGCCAGTTCGGAATATTACATCAATCAAATTCAACGTACACAAAATCTTGAAGATCAACAAACTTATAAATTGCTAGCTACGCGTGTGTTGGTGCGTGAGAATAAAATCCCGCAAGCACAAGCAATGCTTTCCGAATTGAAAGATTTAAACGAAGAGCAACTTTTAGATAAATCGCTGATTGAAGCGCATATTGCTGCCGTGAAAGGCAATAATCAAAATGCTGAAACGCGTTTAAAAATGATCAACTTAGCGTTACTAAGTCCTTCACAAAAAGCGCGTTATTATGAAGTAATGGCGCGTGTGGCGCAAAATCGTAATCAGGTTATTGATGCGGTAAAAGCGCGTATTCAAATTGATGCGTTATTAACTGATAGTAAAAGAAAACAAGAAAATAACGACCGCACTTGGGCGTTATTGCGCAGTGCAAATCGTGGCTTAATCAATGGCACACCAGCAAATGGTAATACGGCATTAGGGGGTTGGTTAGCGTTAGCCAAAGCCTATAACGATAACTTAAATCAGCCCGCACAATTAAGCCAAGCATTACAAAATTGGAAAGCAATGTATCCAAGCCATTCTGCGAGCTATTTGTTCCCAACAGAATTACAAGGCTTATTTAATTTCCAACAAACGCAACTTGGACAAGTGGCATTATTATTGCCATTAAGCGGTGATGCACAACTTATTGGTAGCACCATCAAACGTGGTTTTGATGATGCTAAAGGCGATTCAGCCATTCAGGTTAAGGTGTTTGACACCCTTTCTACTCCTGTTGAAAATATCATTGAACAAGCCAAACTAGAAGGCATTACTACTATCGTTGGACCATTGCTGAAACAAAATGTGGATCAATTAACCAATCGTGCCGATCTTCTACAAGGCTTGAATGTGCTAACCCTTAATTCTACGGCAAACTCTCGTGCTATTGGTCAGCTTTGCTATTATGGCCTAGCGCCTGAAGATGAAGCAGAATCTGCGGCAAATCGCATTTGGAATGAGGGCATTCACAATCCGTTAGTGATCGTGCCACAAAATGATTTAGGCCAGCGTACTGCATCAGCGTTCAACACCCGTTGGCAAAAATTATCTGGCACCGATGCTAACGTAAAATTCTATAACCGTGCTGATGATATTAGCTTTGCTTTACAAGCAGGCATTAATGAGAATATTAAAGGCTTATATATCGTTGCCACCAATACTCAATTAAGCGAATTAAAAACCGTGATTGACAACACCAATGCAAACTTAAAACTTTATGCAAGTTCGCGCAGTAATTCATCTAACAACGGCCCTGAATATCGCTTATTAATGAATGGCTTAGAATTTAGTGATATTCCATTCTTTAAAGATGTGGATTCTGCACAATACAAAAAAGTGGCAGGCTTTACCAATGGTGATTATTCCTTAATGCGTTTATATGCAATGGGCGCAGATGCGTGGTTATTGATCAATCAATTCAATGAGTTACGCCAAGTTCCTGGCTTCAACATTAACGGTTTAACCGGTAAATTAAGCGCAGGCCCGAATTGTAATATCGAACGTGATATGACGTGGTATCAATACCAAAATGCGTCAGTGGTTGTATTAAGCAATTAATATGTTTAAATCCAAACGTCAGCAAGGGGCGAGCTTTGAGCAACAAGCTCGCCTTTTTTTGCAATCTAAAGGGCTAAAATTTATTGCCGCCAACCAGCATTTTAAATGTGGTGAACTGGATTTAATTATGCAAGATGGCGAAACCATTGTTTTTGTTGAAGTGCGGCAAAGAAAAAATGATTTTTTTGGTTCTGCCGTGGAAAGTGTAGATTGGCAAAAACAACAAAAATGGCTAGATGCCGCCAATATGTGGCTGGCAAAACAAGATTGCAGCCTAGAAGATACCGATTGCCGTTTTGACTTAGTGGCATTTGGTAATACAATACAAGACTTACAGTGGATTCCTAATTTTCTTGATGAATAAGTCTGATAAATCACAATGTTAGATAAAATAAAAGATCTTTACAGCGAAAGCATACAAACCCAGATTTCTGCTTCGAGCTTATTGCCCAATGCCATTTTTCAAGCAGTGCAAAACATTGTCGCCTGCCTATTGCGTGGCAATAAAATTATCGTCTGTGGGCAAGGACGATCTTATGCCAATGCACAGTTTCTGGTGGCGAACTTGCTCAACCGCTATGAGCTAGAAAGACCGAGCTTTCCTTCCGTGTTATTAAGTTTGGATAACGCCATTGGATCAGCGATTATTGCCGATCGCCCCAAGCAACAATTCTACCAACGCCAATTCAATGCAGTGGCACAACAAGGGGATCTGTTGGTGGTGTTTTCCCCCTTTGGCAATGAAGAAATGGTGCTAGACACAATTAATTCCGCACTAAATAAAGAAATTAGTGTCATAGCATTAACAGGCGCGAACAATGATCATATTCAAGGCTTTCTCACCGAACAGGATTTGGAAATCACCGCCCCAACGGTAAAAGAAAGCCGTATTTTGGAACATCATCTATTTATTATTAATACGATTTGTGAGTTAATTGATCATTCTCTTTTTTCTCATTCATAGATATCAACCCTTTATAGATAATCAAAAGGAGTACAACTAATGAAAACAAGGAATTTAAAAAAATTAGCCCTTATTCTCGGTACCGCATTTTTATTACAAGGCTGTGTAACCGCAACCGTTGCGGGTGTAGCGGGTGCAGCCGCCATTGGTACAAAAGTCGCCACCGATCCAAGAACAACAGGAACACAAGTTGATGATGAAGTTCTTGAAGAAAAAGTGCTAAGTGCAATCTATAAAGATGGGCAAATCAAAAGCGAAGGCCGTGTTAGCGTGGTGTCTTATAGCGGACGCATTTTGCTTATCGGCGAAGTACCAAATGAAAATTTAAAAGATCTCGCTACGGGATTAGCGGAAGGCGTGGACAATGTTTCCAAAGTGTATAACGAACTGCGTATTGGCTCACCTATTTCGGTATCGCAAATTGCTAAAGACAGCTGGATCACCACACAAATTAAATCCAAAATGTTTGTCAATTCAGGGGTAAAAGCCACCGATGTGAAAGTGATCACCGAAAATGGCGAAGTGTTCCTAATGGGCAATCTCACCGAAGAACAAGCCAATGCTGCCGCTGAAGTTGCAAGAAATGTTTCGGGCGTAGTAAAAGTGGTGAAAGTGTTTAACTATCTCAATTAATCTCACTAATATTTCTATTTCAATTTTGCCCTTAACCAGTTTAAGGGCAAAATTTGACAAAAAATCACCGCACTTTTCTACTTATTTTCCTGCTTGGCTACACAATTTGCTCAGTAATTTTCCTCCATCTCAAAACATTCCCTTTTTCATCTCTTTTATCCCTTAGGTTTAATCTAGTTCCCGACAAAAGCAAACGATTGCTTAAAATCCATTTTCAAGTATAATGCGCGCTATTTTTTATTACTCAGGAAAGCTTATGAACAACAACCTACTCTATTCCGTTGAAGACAAACCGCCTTTCGGGTTAAGTCTATTATTAGCCGCTCAGCATTTGCTTGCCGCCTTAGGGGGGATTATCGCTGTGCCATTGGTGATCGGGAATGTATTAAAATTACCCACCGAAGACACCATCACCTTAGTAAATGCAGCGCTACTTATTTCAGGTGTGGTAACCATTATTCAATGCCGTGGCTTAGGCCCAATCGGTATTCGCTTGCCAAGCGTAATGGGAACAAGTTTCACCTTTGTGGCCGCGGCTCTTGCCATTGGCTTTAGTGAAGATGGCGTTGCGGGGATTTTAGGGGCTTCGCTGGTGGGATCGTTGGTGATGATCATCGGTAGTTTCTTTATGCCTTATATCCGTAAATTATTCCCGCCTGTGGTAACAGGAACCGTAGTGATGATGATCGGTCTTAGCCTTATTCCTGTGGCGGTGGACTGGTTCGCTGGCGGACAACGCAACGATCCGAATTATGCCACGCCAGAAAACCTGATAATGGCAAGTTTCGTGTTAGTCATTGTGGTGATTTTAGTGCAATGGGGCAAAGGCATTTTTTCTGCTGCAGCCATTGTGATTGGAATGATGACAGGCTATGTGGTGGCTCTCGCCCTAGGTTGGGTGAATTTTGATGGGGTGAAACAAGCGCAAATTTTCGCCGTGCCACAACCGCTGCACTTTGGTTTATCTTTCCCTATCGCAGGAATTATTGGTATGTCCATCGCCTATTTGGTAACCATTGTGGAATCAAGCGGCAACTTCTTAGCCTTGGGGAACGCTACGAAAACGGAAATCACAGGGAAACATTTACGCGGCGGCGTGTTGTGTGATGGCTTAGGCTCAGCCCTTGCGGCGATTATGTCCACCACGCCATTTTCTTCTTTCTCACAAAATATCGGTGTGATTTCTCTTACTGGCGTGGCAAGTCGCTATGTGGTTGCTTTAACTGGGGCATTATTAGTGCTAGCAGGCTTATTCCCAGTATTTGGTGCGTTAATCGTGTCAATTCCACTGCCAGTACTTGGCGGTGCGGGCCTGATGATGTTCGCAATGATTATTGCCGCAGGTATTCAAATGTTAGATAGCATTGAACGCAGCAAACGCAACGGCTTAATCATCGCGATTTCCATTGGTTGTGGCTTAGCCGTAACCACTCGCCCAGAATTGCTCGAAAAACTGCCGCACTTTTTCAAAGAAGTGTTAGGTTCGGGCATTACTGTAGGATCCTTATTAGCGTTGATTTTAAATCTCATCTTACCGCAAGATAAGAAAGTAGCGAAAGCGCAATAATTCCCCTTTAATCTCTTTGAAATGGGTGAAATACAGGGTATTCACCCATTTTTTATAAAAATTTCAGTCATTTTTTTACCGCACTTTTTTTGTCTGCACGCCTAATATTATTGATATTGATCACCAATTTCGCTAAATCCCCAATAAAAGCGCGGTTATTTTTTACTCATTTTTGACTAATAAATTTTGCTATCGCCTATTGAAATGATAACGGTTATCAATTAAAATCCACCACCTTTATTTTATTCGCCGTAGGAAATCTTGTGTTTGAATTAGATTCAGTGTCTTTTGCGTTACCTGAAAAAGTGTTGTTGCAGCCTATTTCACTGCAATTCGGCACGGGAAAAATCTATGGCATTATTGGGCCAAATGGTTCGGGTAAATCTACCCTGATTAAACTCTTGGCACGTCAACAATTTCCTTCGAGCGGCACGTTACACTTTGCCAATCAACCTATTCAGCAATGGAAAAACAAAGCCTTTGCCCGTGAAGTGGCATATTTACCACAATATTTGCCGAACGCACAAAATTTAACGGTAAAAGGGCTGCTACAAATGGGGCGATATGCGTGGAATGGGCTGTTAGGACGCAATCCTAAACAAGATGAGCAAGCCATTCAAAATGCCCTTGAGTGGACGAATATGCAAGACTATGCCGATCAATTTGTGGATACTCTTTCCGGCGGCGAACGTTCTCGCGTTTGGCTTGCAATGTTGTTGGCACAACAAAGCCGCTTTTTATTATTAGATGAACCTTTGGCGGCATTGGATATTGCTCATCAAGTGGAAGTAATGCAACTTATCCAAAAGCTGGTGAAGCAGCTCAATTTAGGCGTAATCATTGTGATCCACGACATCAATCTTGCCGCGCGTTTTTGTGATGAACTCATCGCCTTACAATCAGGCAAATTATTAATGCAAGGCACGCCACAAGAGATTATGACTCCACAAGCCCTTGAGCAAATTTATCATATTGATCTGCAAGTGCAATCTCACCCTGTAGATCAGGTTCCTGTGGCGTTCTTTTAGGGGCAATAATGAAAAAATATGCTTACTTATTACACGCCCTTTGGCTTATTGTTACTTTGCCCGCGTTAGCGACACCAAAGGTTGCCACCTTAGATTGGACGATCGCCGAAACCTTACTCGGACTTGGCGTAACGCCCGTTGCCATAGGCGATAAACAAAGCTATCAGAACTGGGTGAGCGAACCTGCGTTACCACAAAGTGCGGTGGATTTAGGCACAAGATTACAACCTAATAAAGAATTATTGGCACAACTTGATATTGAAATTTTCCCCAATAGTGATATGTATTTCGCCACCGCACAAGCCAATTTGCCTTATTTGTCCAACGTAAAAACCTTGGATCTCGTTAATTTCTACCAAGCAGGCGATTTTTGGCAAAATCAACTTCAAGCAACACGCCAACTTGCCAGTGTGGTAGGTGTGGATTCCACGCCCTTAATTGATCAAACCGAAACCCTTTTTGCCGCACAAAAAGCCTTGCTCACCCCATTTCAAGCACGTCCTTTATTAATTGTACAATTTATTGATGGCCGTCATTTGCGTGTTTATGGCAAACAAAGTCTGCCCGGTGTAGTGCTAAGCCATTTAGGCTTACAAAATGCGTGGCAAGAAGAGGTAAATTTATGGGGATTTAGCCAAATTAGCCTAAATCAGCTCGCACAATTCCCCCACGCAAAATTGGTGATCATTAAGCCTTATCCGCAAAATGTACCACAAGAACTGGCGAGTAATAGCCTATGGCAAGCCTTGCCTTTAGCGAAAGATCCCCTGATTTTACCTGCCATTTGGACATTCGGCGCTCTGCCCTCTGCTCAGCGTTTAGCCCTTGCCTTAAGCCAAGGGTTACGTCAGCCACAAGGGGAAAGCCAATGGTGAAAATTCGTTTAATGCCAAGCCTTGGGCTGATTGCACTGGCGTTATTTGCATTGCTACTTTGGCAACAGCCCGAACAAAGTGAAACCAGCCAACTGCTGATTTTCAATTTCACCTTGCCGCGTGTGCTAATGGCAATCTTAGCAGGAGCGAGCCTAGGTGTGGCTTCGCTATTATTACAACAAATTATGAATAATTCGCTGGCTTCCGACAGCACCCTTGCCGTAAGCGGTGGCGCACAATTCGCCCTGTTTCTGGCTACCCTGTTTTTGCCAAATTTATTGCAATTCGGCACCACGCCGATAGCCTTTATTGGGGCATTATTCGCCTTAGGCTTAGTGCTATTACTGGCGTGGCGGCAAATGCTTTCGCCATTGTTGATCGTGCTTGCAGGGCTGGTGGTAAGTTTTTATCTTGGAGCGTTTTCTTCCCTTTTAATGCTGTTTTACCCTGAAGAAAGCCGTGGTTTGCTCGTGTGGGGCAGCGGCTCACTGGTACAGGAAAGCTGGTATGACAGCCTAACCCTGCTGCCGTTACTCGCCCTTGCCATTGTTGGCATTGTGCTACTTAGCCCTGCGTTACAAATTCTGCAATTACAAGAAAGTAACGCACAAAGTTTAGGCGTAAATGTGAAAAGAATCCGCCTGCTCGGCCTGTTGCTTGCCGCTTATTTAGTCGCCATTATCGTCAGTCGCGTAGGAATGATCGCCTTTATTGGCTTAGCCGCTACCACGCTCGCGCGGCAATATCCTGATTATCGCTTTAAGATTTTATTATGGCGAAGTGCCTATTTTTCGGGCGTGCTGTTATTGATCGCTGATTTAACCTTGCAACTGATCGAAAAACAATGGGGCGTAGGCTTGCCGACTGGCTCGGTTACCGCATTATTCGGTACGCCGTTGCTGTTGTGGCTAGTGTTTCGTCATCGCCAACAATATGGACGAGTGGTGGACAGTTCACCCCTTGGGCAAAATGCGTGGAAAAAAACATCATCAAAAAGCACCGCACTTTTACTTGGCTTGCTCTGCCTTGCGGGACTATGTTCGCTGTGGTTCGCACAAGGTCGCCACGGCTGGCAACTTGAATTAAACGAAACCCTCTTCGCTTTGCGTTTCCCTCGCTTGGTTTATGCCCTTTGTGCGGGGCTAATGCTCGCTTTGGCGGGAACGTTCTTACAACGCTTAAGCCGCAATCCAATGGCAAGCCCTGAATTACTGGGCATTACTTCCGGTGTGAGCTTTGGCGTGTTATTAGCGATTTTTGTTGCAGGGGCGAGCGTACTTAGCCAATATGTGTTATGGGGGGCGTTGGGAGCATTATTGATCTTAGGATTAATCTGGCTTATCAACCGCCGCAACGGCTTGCAACCTGATCAAGTGTTGCTCACAGGAATCAGCATTTCCGCCTTATTTGACGCCGTGCAACGCATACTTATCGCTAGCGGCGATCCCCGTGCGTGGCAATTATTAAGCTGGGGTTCGGGGTCGACCTATTACGCCAGCAATGAGGTAGCAATCCCTATGCTGATTATCGCGGCGGTACTTTTCGCCTTGAGCTTCATTTTTGTTCGCTGGCTAGATTTACTCAGCTTAAATAGCGTAGTGGCTCAATCCCTTGGGCTGAACCTTGTACAATCGCGTAGCATTTTGTTTTTATTTGCCATCTTACTCACCTTGCTCGCCACTTTAATTGTGGGATCGCTTAGTTTTATCGGCTTGCTTGCCCCGCATTTGGCATACAGCCTCGGCTTCCGCCACAGCAAAAACCAACTGTTGGCGGCAGGCTTATTAGGGGCAACGGTGATGATTATGGCGGATTGGCTCGGGCGACAGTTGTTGTTCCCTTATGAAATCCCGGCGGGCTTGGTTGCCACCTTGCTCGGTGGAACGTATTTTTTATGGCTGATGAAAAAAATCTAGCCATTGGCTTGACGGGAAAAGGCGTGCGTAAGCCTTGTTTTGCTGAACGTATCAGATTCGCTCAATGAAATTCGCTGTAATGCAAGATATTGTTCCAAAAACTAAAAAGTTATCGCCGTTTGCTTTCAACGGTTGAAATTGAACGGCAATATGGCGGAATTTTACACCGCACTTTGAAAATAGAGGTAGAAAAGTGCGGTCAGAAAATTCCACGTTTTTTTTATTTACAAAATAGGAGACATCAAATGAAAAAACTTACTCATCTCGCCTTAGTATGTAGCTTGGCGTTCCCTCTGGCAGGGCAAGCACACGATTTATGGGCATATGCACAACAAGCGGAAGCGGGCAAAGATTTGCTTGCGGTGCTTGGCTATGGCGATCGTTTTCCTGAAGGGGAAAAAATTGCTGAGGGGCGTTTAAATATTTTAAATCCGCTGGTGTTGCACAGTGCGGACGGCAAAAGCACTACCCTCACCCAAAAGGGCGAAAATTTTCACTATGTAACCACCAGCCCGTTGGCGAAAGCGGAATACAAAATTTCGGGCAGCTATAAACCGACATTTTGGTCGAAAAATGACAACGGCTGGAAGCGTGAAAATCTCACTCAAATGAAAGATGCCAATTACTGCGAAGAATCCAGTATGTTCGCTTCAACCTATGTGAACACGGGCGTTGATGTGAGCGACTTTGCCATTGCCCCAGTGGGATTACCGTTGGAAATCGTGCCATTGGTTGATCCAACCACGCTAAGCCCGATGGAAGTATTCCCCGTACAAGTGTTGTATCAAGGTCAGCCCGCAAAAGGCGTGAGCGTGATCGGCACAACCAACGAATTTACCAAACTTGATGAAAAAGCCGTTTACGATCACCGTGAACCGCAAGCTTTCTCTGGCAAAACGGACGCTCAAGGCAAGGTGAATTTCATTCCTGCTTTAGCGGGGACTTGGAAAATCAAGGCAATTTATGAAATGGATTACCCAGATCAAAAAGTGTGCCAAAAACGTAAACTTTATAGCACTTATACTTTTAAAGTGAAATAACCTTTTTCTTAACTGGCGTGTTCACCGCACGCCATTTTTTATTAACATAATAGGAGCTGTATGAAAGCAAATATTTTTAAACTCTCATTAATTTCCACCGCACTTTTCGCTGCAAGCCAAGGGGTTTTTGCAGAAGAGGTGGAACAGTTGGACGAAATTGATGTTGTTGGATCGGTGGCTAAAGCTGGTCGTGTTGAATTTTTATCACCAAAATCAGTAGATATAATTGATCAAACAACCCTACAAGACATCGGTGCGACACAACTTGATGAAGCTGTTCGCTATGAAAGTGGTGCATTATCACAAATTTATGGGGCAGATTTAGATGATAGTGATTGGTTAAAACTACGTGGTTTTGATGCAACCTTACGCTTAGATGGAACCGCTATTTACAAAGGTGGGTATTCTGGCTGGAACCCTGATTTATATGGTTTTGAATCTGTTGAGGTGGTGAAAGGTGCAGACTCATTGCTTTATGGCTCATCATCGACAGGCGGTGTCATTAACTTAATCAGCAAACGCCCGAAAAATCAAGATATGGGAGAAATTAATGTTTATGGTGGCAGCCGTTCTCAACGTGGCGTCAGCTTTGATGTAAATAAAGCCGTAAACGAAAATCTTTTCACTCGTTTTGTTGGTGATTATGAATATAAAAAAGGGGAGACTTTCGGAACTTGGCGTGAACGTTACTATTTTGCTCCAAGTTTAACTTGGTTAATTAGCGATAAAACAACTCTAACCTTACTTACTAGTGTGCAAAAAGATGTAGGTGTGCCAACAACATCATTCTATCCACTACTCGGTACACTTGATACTAGTAAAGGACGCATTTCACGCCGTACTAATTTAGGTGATCCAACCACAGATTATATGAATCGCCGTGCTTATTCTATTGGTTATGAATTAAGCCATGATTTTGGCGACAATCTCACGTTTAGCCAAAATTATCGTTATAGTGAAGAACAACGTGAGCAGTTAAGTGCTTACTATAGCTATGCAACGGCATTTCCGTTAATCCAACAAGGATCATTGTTTGTCGATGTGGCAACTCATAATCATACCTTAGACAATCGACTGACTAAAAAATGGCAATGGGATAATATTGAAAATACATTAACCGTAGGGATTGATTATCAACGCAGTAGTGCAAAAGGAAATTATGGTTATGGTAGCGGAAATAATATTAATGCACTATCACCGAACTATGCTGGTGTAGCAAAACCAAGCGTTCCCGCTTATCAAGTCAAACAATATCAATTAGGGGCTTACTTGCAAGACCAATTGAAAATTAATAATTGGTTACTAAGTGGTAGTATTCGACACGATAAAGCACGTGGTAATTCAGATACATTTGATACGAAAGAAAGTTATCACGTTAATAATACCTCTTATTCTGCTGGTTTAATGTACGCTGCAGAAAATGGAATTTCGCCTTATTATAGCTATTCACAATCTTTCCAACCAATTGCAGGCAATGATGGTGCAGGCACGTCCTATAAGCCAATTAAAGGCACACAACACGAAGTTGGGATTAAATATCTACCTACTTTTGTCGATGGAATTTTCTCTGCCGCTTATTTCCATTTAAAAGAAGAAAATAGTTTAGTGCAGACAAATGGTATTACTACACAAGTGGCTAAAAATATCAGTAAAGGCATTGAGTTAAGTGCTGATATGAAACTCACTGATAATATCTCAACAGCATTAACCTACACCTATACAAAAGCGAATGAAATTGGACCTTATACAGGAGTGCTAATCCGTAAACCAATTGTTCCACGCCATACTGCTACTGCAAGAGTCATGTATCAGTGGGAAAAACTCACCCTTGGAACCGGATTACGTTATACCGGAACTTCTACAGATGAAGCGGGAAATAAAGGCTATAAAGTACCTGCCGTAACTTTAGTTGATTTAATGGCGAAATATCAATTTAATGATAATTGGGTTTTGCGTGCTAACATCACTAATTTGACCGATAAACGCTATGTATCAGGCTGTTACTATAGCTGTTATTATGGGGAAGGACGTAAAGTCGAAGCCACGTTATCTTATAAATGGTAATGAAATAATTATATCTGTAGGGCTGATCTCTCAGCCCTTTTTCTTTCTGCGCAAAATCTGCTATGGTAAGCATTTCTCTCTCAATATAGGAAAACGGATGTTAAGCTATCTTAAAGAGCATTTTTTTACCCTAATTTTATGGCTAAAAAAACCAAGTAATGGGTTATGGCTCACGCCAATTTTAGGGGCGCTATTTGCCGTATTTTTGGCGCTTTTCTCAGCGTTGATTGAAAACCAAGCACTGCCGATAGATATAATGCCTGATATTAGCGAAGCATTGCTCAATGATATTCTCAGCATTATGGCATCAAGTATGCTGGCGGTGAGTACCTTTTCCCTTTCTATTATGGTTTCCGCCTTTTCGTCTGCTTCTAACGGCGCCACGCCAAGAGCCACGGAATTGGTGATGGGCGATAATACCACTCGCCTTGCCATTTCAAGTTTTATTTCCGCCTTTGTGTATGCGGTGATTGCCAAAATCACACTCGGAATGGGTTATTACAACGAAGCAGGACGCTTTGTGCTGTTTGTTGGCACAATTTGCGTGCTGATTTATTTAATCACTACCTTAATTACTTGGGTGAGCGCCTTATCACAACTCGGGCTATTAAATAATACCTTAGAAAAAATTGAAACGGCTTCGCAACAAGCTCTAATCAATTACTGGCAATATCCCAATATGGGGGCGAAATCTCTTGATAAAATCAGCTTTACTTATGCGATCCACGCCCATAAAACAGGCTATTTAAGCCATATCAATATGCAAAATTTGCAAGATTTTGCTGACAAAAATGAATGCGAAATTGAAATTGCCATTCAACCGGGAAAATTGGTTCATACGAATATGCCACTGGCTTATGTCAATAAATCCATTGAAGAAATGGCTCAGCTGCAAGAAAATTTTATTATCGAAAACAACCGCTCTTATGCACAAGATCCGAAATTTGGTTTGATCGTGTTAAGCGAAGTGGCGCAACGTGCTTTATCTCAAGCGGTGAACGATCCCGGCACGGCAATTAAAGTGATTAGCGTCTTATTGCGCTTACTACTTGATAGCAAAACTGAAAAACAAGCGGTGAAATATGATCGTCTGGCAATGTTAAATCTCAATGAACAAGAACTTGTTTTACAACCGTTCACGCCGATTTGTCGTGATGGAAGTGCAATGTTAGAAATTCACATCAAAGTACAAAAAGCACTCGCGGTGCTACGGACACAATCAGACAACCAAGCGATTCGCGAAGCAGCACTCAAACAAGCCAAAATAGATTTAGATTATGCGCTAAATGGGCTTTCCCTTGAAAGCGAGAAAACGCAGATCCAAGCTTTGCATCAGCATTTATTCTATTAAAGACATAAAAAAAACTGACCTTGGAAAACCAAGGTCAGCTTGTCTTTTTTATAGATTAATTATTTTGCATAAAGCGGAGCTGGGCCAACATTGCCTGCTTCATTTTTCACTTCTTCCGCTTTAACTAACTGACCAGATGACGAAATTTCAACACGGCGGTTGTCGCGTAAACAGTCTTTTAATGCTTGTCCTGTTACATCATTACAAGCTTTAACTGGATTTGCTTTACCATAACCCACTGCTTCAATGTTCGCAGTTACACCTTGTTGAATTAAACGTGCTTTAACACGATCTGCACGGCGTTGTGATAATTTCAAGTTATACGCATCTGAACCTAAACGGTCTGTATAGCCTGCAACTTTAACATCTTTCGCACCAGCTGTTTTAAGCTGAGCGGCTACATTATCAACAACTTCTAAACCTTTCGCTGAAAGGGTATCTTTATTGAAATCAAATAAGAAATCACCTTTTAAGCTGAAAGACAAGCTGCCATTACAGCCGTTTGGATACCAATAGAAGTTTTGTGCGTTCATATCTTTGTCAAATAAGATTTTGTATTGACAAATTTTGTGTTCGCCGTTTTCTTTGTAGTTAAATACATAGTCCCATTCGCGAACGCCAAATAAACCTTCTGAGAAATGTGGACGACCAATTAGGTTATAAATTTGGTCTTTGTTCATACCACGATTAATCATACGAACATTATCCCAATTTGGCCAAGAACCATATTGAGAACCATCGTGATTAAAACTAGAATCTTCAACCTTAGGCCAAACTAGGTTATCTGATGTACCTTCATCAGTAACCTTACTTAAGTTACCACAAGCTACTAATGTAGTCGCAGCAACCGCAGAGAATAAAAGATGTGATAATTTCATATTTTTACCTTAACACTGAATAAAATCATTACTGAAAATGAACGGAATGCTCAAATCGCATTTTGGTTCGGCCATATATAGTAAAGCTAATCACCAATAAAGTAAATTAACAAAACCCTTTACTACACGAAATCCCACAAGTTTTTTGTCAAATAATGTAAAGATAACGTTTTTTATATTTTACCCTTAATACAAAGTCCGCTCATTACGCTTCACCCAGCCCAACAACAGATTATCGGCGCTTTCTTCAGCTTGTTTTCCTAATTTCTGCACAAGAGATTTTTTCATTGTGTATTTCACTGAAAGCACGAGTTTGTCTTTAATGGCTTGTAAGATCAAATCATCGCTGGTGGCAATTTCATCGACTAAGTTTAATCCTAATGCCTGCTGACCAAACCAATGTTCTCCCGTGGCGATTTGTTCCACATCAATTTGTGGGCGGTGTTGGGCGACAAATTGTTTAAATAATTGATGAGTTTCATTTAACTCTTGTTGGAATTTTTCTTTGCCTTTTTCGGTGTTTTCGCCAAGTAAGGTTACCGTGCGTTTATATTCGCCTGCTGTCATCACGTCCACATCAACATCGTGTTTTTTCAGTAAACGATGAATATTCGGCACTTGCGCCACTACGCCAACTGAACCAATAATGGCAAAAGGTGCGGCAATAATTTTATCCGCCACGCACGCCATCATATAGCCACCGCTGGCGGCTACTTTATCCACGGCTACAGTTAATTTTATTTGATGCTGTTTCAAGCGCGCTAACTGAGAAGCCGCCAAGCCATAGCCGTGTACTACGCCACCAGGGCTTTCTAAACGCAGCAGCACTTCATCTTCAGGTTTAGCGACAGCGATAATGGCACTCACTTCTTCACGAAGTGCGGTGGTTTCTGAGGCAGAAATATCGCCTTTAAAACTCAACACAAATAAATGAGGCTTGCGTTCGTTTTCTAGATTCTCGCCCTTTTTGCGCTTTTCTTTTTCGGCTTTGGTTTTTTGTTTTTCTTCTTTTTTACGCGCTTTCTCTGCCTGTTTTAACGCATCTTCAGAAAGATGAAACTCTGCCAAACGCTTGGTGTTTTCTTCATATTCTTGCGATAAGTCGGTGATCACCAACTCCCCTGCTTGGTGAGATTTTTTCTGTTTAAACGCCATAATCATCGCAACAATCCCTGCGATAACCAATAACACAGTAAGAATTTCTAGAATAAATAAGCCATAGCCCATTGCTAATTCTGACCACATAAGCTGTCCTTTTTTGTTAAATAAAAATCAAAATGCGATCATAAAGCATTTCTGGCAAAGTGCAATTTTCCGCTGATTATTTACCATTAAGAAAAAATCTTTTTCCTTTTCTACCATTGTTCTAGAAAAAATTAGCTCTATAATGACCGCACTTTATGATAAGCACAGTTTAAGGATTTATTATGTCAAAAGTTCTTGTTTTAAAATCGAGTATTCTCGGCAATTATTCACAAACCAATCAACTTGCGGACTATCTTGTATCAAAATTACCCGCAGGAACAGAGGTGGTTGTGCGTGATTTAGGCGCTAATCCATTGCCACACTTTGATGGCGTTGCTGCCAATGCCTTGCGTGGTGAGCCAAAAACAGAACAAGATAAAGCATTGCTCACCCTTTCCGATGAGTTAGTGGCGGAATTAAAAGATGCGGATACCATTATTATCAATGCCCCAATGTACAACTTTAATATTCCAACTCAATTAAAAAGCTACATTGATTTCATTGCTCGTCCGCGTGTTACGTTCCAATACACAGAAAACGGCCCTGAAGGCTTAGTGAAAGGCAAAAAAGCGATTGTTTTAGCCTCTTTCGGTGGCGTACATCAAGGACAAGCCACAGATGTTATCACCCCTTATTTAAAAACATTCCTTGGCTTTATCGGCATTGATGATGTTGATTTTGTTTATGTGGAAGGCGTAGGTTCTGGCACAGAAGTCGCGGCAAAATCGCAAGAACAAGCTAGAGCGAAAGTGGATACATTGATTTAATCTTCAAATAAAAGGGCGAAAGCCCTTTTTTACTATTGATAGCATTGTCAAATGAGATTATATTAACGCCAATATCTAATCAAAAAATATAGGGATCTTATGTTTAAAAAAGAGCAAGGCTATGACGAATATGTTATTGAACAAGTCAATATTGCCCTTAAAGAAGTTCAAAACGGAAAATTAGTTTCGCTTGAACAATGCTTTGAAAATGCAGAAAAGGAACTTTATCAAGCACTTGCAGAAGTGAAAGATAATGCCGTCTATGCCTGATAAAAAAACTGTTCTGATCTCTCCTTTAGCAGAAAAAGATATTGCCAACATTATTCGTGGCGTTATTGATTACACTTCCCATTATTCAAGCGGTGAAAGTTTGCTCAACGCACTCCGCACTCAAATCACAATGTTAGGCTTCTTACCTAAAATGGGAAAGAAAGGTATTGTAGAAAATACTCGAGAAATTTTTTGCCGTAGCTATCGCATTATTTATACCGAAACTGCCACTGAAGTCATTATTCTGAAAGTCATCCACAGCCGCAGAAAATATCCATAAAATAAATAATTTATTTCAAGCTAAGATAGCGCTTGACAAAACCCTTTTGTACTAGTTTAATAGTGCATAATTATTTTATGCAAAAAAGGAATTCCAATGACAACGCCTTTTCTCCACGTTTTTTCACAAGAAGTGGCTTATCACAGCGATCCCACTGCAGTATTTGCTACCTTGTGCCAAGATCAAAAAAATACGCTGTTACTTGAATCAGCAGAAATCAGCAGTAAAAATAGCTTAAAAAGCCTGTTATTAATTAACGCCGCATTAAAAATCAGCTGCTTAGGGCAATGTGTTACCTTTACTGCATTAAATGAAAACGGTGCGGCATTGTTGCCTTTAGTGCAAGAAAAATTGCAGCCGATTGCTCAACGCCTTTCCCGCCAAGATAATCAAATGATCGCAGAATTTGCACCACTTAACCCGAATTTAGATGAAGACAGCAAATTACAAGCGCCGACAATTTTTGACGGTTTGCGTTGTTTAACGGATCTTTATAAAACAAATGAAACGCCGATTTTTTTAGGCGGTTTATTCGCCTATGATTTGGTGGCGAATTTTATTCCAATGGAAAACATTACACTCCAATATGACGGTTTAACCTGCCCCGATTATGTTTTCTATGTCGCGGAGCAGTTGCTCGTTCTCGATCATCAGCAACAGCAAGCTCAGCTTCACAGCTTTTGTTTTAGCGAAAATGCTCTCAGTGCAGTAAAACAAAGTGCGGTGCAAATTACGCAAAAATTACAAAAAATTGAACCGCACTTAACGATTCAACCAGCTTCCACGGAAGTGAGCGTAAACATTGAAGATGAGCCATTTAAAGACATTATTCGCCGCTTAAAACATCATATCAATATTGGCGATGTGTTCCAGATCGTGCCTTCGCGCCGTTTTTCTTTGGCTTGTCCAAACAGCCTTGCCACTTATCGTCAATTAAAAGTGAACAACCCAAGCCCTTATATGTTTTATATGCAGGACGAAGATTTCACCTTATTTGGCGCTTCCCCTGAAAGTGCGTTGAAATATAGCCAAGATTCGCGCCAATTAGAAATCTATCCGATTGCAGGATCGCGCCCACGCGGTTTTGATGCCCAAGGCAATATCGATCCTGAATTAGATGCACGTTTAGAACTAGAATTACGCTTAGATAAAAAAGAATTAGCGGAACATTTAATGCTGGTGGATTTGGCCCGTAATGATGTGGCTCGCGTTTGCCAAAGTGGCACGCGCCAAGTGAAAGATTTAATGCAGGTGGATCGCTATTCGCACATTATGCACTTGGTATCTCGCGTGGTGGGCAAACTTCGCCCTGAACTCGATGCCTTACACGCCTATCAAGCCTGTATGAATATGGGCACGCTCACGGGTGCGCCAAAAATCAAAGCGATGCAATTAATCTACCAAGTGGAGCAACAAAAGCGCCACAGTTACGGCGGTGCGGTGGGCTATCTTTCATCTGACGGCAATTTTGATACCTGTATTGTGATCCGCTCTGCCTTTGTGCAAAACGACATTGCTTATATCCAAGCTGGCTGCGGTGAAGTGCTAGATTCCGATCCGCAAATGGAAGCTGATGAAACGCGCCACAAAGCCCGTGCTGTGATTAATGCGATTATGCAAACCAACCAGCTTGCTCAATAAGGACAGATTATGGCTAACATTGTTTTTTTAGATAATTTTGACTCTTTCACCTATAACTTGGTGGATCAATTCCGCACACTTGGACATCAAGTGCAGATTTATCGTAATGATTGCGATATTGCACTCGTGGAAAAAATGGCCTTGCAGCCAAACAGCATTCTGGCGCTTTCACCGGGGCCGGGCAATCCGCAAGAAGCGGGCATTTTGCTGCCACTCATTCAACGCCTTAAAGGTAAAGTGCCAATTATTGGCATCTGTTTAGGGCATCAAGCCTTAATCGAAGCCTTTGGCGGCGATGTGGTACATTCTGGTGAAGTGCTGCACGGCAAGGTGTCTAATATTCGACACGATGAACAAGCAATGTTCGCAGGGTTAAGCAACCCAATGCCTGTGGCTCGTTATCATTCCTTAATGGGTGAAAATTTGCCCGATGAATTTATCGTAAACGCGGAATATAACGGCATTATTATGGCAATTCGCCACAAAATGCTGCCTATTTGCGGTTTTCAATTCCACCCAGAAAGCATTCTCACAGTGCAAGGGGGAAAATTGTTGGAAAATTCAGTAAACTGGTTGCTCAATCGCGATTAAGGATAAACCGATGATTATTGTTTATGGATTAAAAGAACGCCTTTATTCACGCAAAGCCCAGCTTGCAGAAATTATTTATCATTGTTTGAACCTAGAAATGGACATTCCTGCAGGCAAACATTTTATTTATTTCCAAGGCGCAGACGCGGACGATTTGTATCTCCCAAGCGGCCGCAGCGAAGATTTCACCGCCATTGAAATTAATTTAATGCAAGGACGCACAGAATTTACCAAAAAACGTTTAATAAAAATGCTATTTTGCGAACTCGAAAATAAACTCAATCTCGCCCCGATTGACGTGGAAATAACCCTCAAAGAGCAACCTGCCCACTGCTGGGGATTTCGCGGAATGACAGGTGATGAGGCCAAAGATCTCAGCTACAGCATTTATCGTTAAACAAATTTTGTACTTTGATTATTATGAAATCTTAAATAACGTACCTTCGGGTTCCCTTCAGTCTTGCCCGAATGGAAGCTAAATTTTTAGGCGAAAAAAATTGTAATTTTGTGTAGCGAAGCGGAACAAAATCTCTTTTTTCGCCGCCCGAAAAATTTAGCTGGAATGAGGAAAAGTAAGACTGCAGGGTGTGCTTTCTTTTGCCTACTTTGCTTTGCACAAGCAAAGAAAAGTAGGTCGCCCTTAGGGCGAAACGCTAAAATAGATATGCACGATAAAGTTTAGAAAATAAAATTAACAAAATCCATAAGGAATACCCTATGCAAACAGAACAACTTCTTAACCAACTTTTTGAGAAACAACCTTTAACTCAAGCCCAAGCGGAAACCCTGTTCAATGCGGTGTTGCAAGGGGCATTGAGTAACGAACAGCTCGCCGCTGCCTTGACTGCGTTGAAATTACGCGGTGAAACCGCCGAAGAAATCAGCGGTGCTGTGAATGCAGTATTAGCCAACGCTCAGCCTTTTCCAACGCCTGATTATGTTTTTGCGGACATTGTCGGCACAGGCGGCGATGGTGCGAATACGATTAACATTTCCACAGCTTCAGCGATTGTCGGGGCGGCTTGCGGGCTGAAAGTAGCGAAACACGGCAACCGTAGTGTATCGAGTAAAACGGGGGCAAGTGATGTGTTAACCGCGTTAGGGGTCAATGTGAATATTCCTGCGGAAAAAGCTCGCCAAGCCCTTGATGATATTGGGATCTGCTTCCTTTTCGCTCAACAATATCACCCTGGATTTAAACACGCCGTGCCAGTGCGTCAAGCCCTAAAAACTCGCACCATTTTCAATATTTTAGGCCCATTGTGTAACCCCGCACGCCCAAAACATCAATTATTAGGCGTGTATTCCCCCGATCTCATTGCCCCTTATGCAGAAACCGCCCTGCGTTTAGGGCATAAACACAGCATTGTGGTACACGGCGCTGGATTAGATGAAGTGGCGATTCACGGTAAAACGGAAGTAGCAGAAATTCGTGATGGAAAAATTGAACGTTATAGCCTAAGCCCTTACGATTTTGGTTTTGAACCACAACCATTAGAAAGTCTGCGTGGCGGTGAGCCAGAAGAAAATGCAAAATTTTTGACCGCACTTTTACAAGGCAAAGGCAAAGCAGAACACGCCCAAGCGGTGGCAATGAATACCGCCTTATTAATGAAATTATTCGGCTATGAAGATTTGAAACAAAATGCTGAAAAAGTGCTTGCTGTGCTTGCCTCAGGAAAAACGTTTGAAACCTTAATCGCATTGCGTGCAGTAGAATAATCAAGAGAAAACACAATGATCATTAACAACCAAACTCCAACGATTTTACAAAAAATTGTGCAAGATAAAGTGCAATGGGTGGAGGCAAAATCGCAAGCCTTCCCTTTGCAAGCGTTTGAAAAAAAACTTGAAAAATCTGACCGCTCTTTTTATCAAGCGTTGGCACAAGGCACGCATCAACGCCCTGCTTACATTTTAGAATGTAAAAAAGCCTCGCCTTCTAAAGGCTTAATCCGCGCAGAATTTAACCTTGATGAAATCGCTCAAGTGTATAAACATTATGCTGCAGCCATTTCCGTGCTGACGGACGAAAAATATTTCCAAGGGGATTTTGCCTACATCGCGCAAGTGCGCAATCAAGTCAGCCAGCCTGTGCTGTGCAAAGATTTTATGATAAGCCCTTATCAGGTGTATCTGGCGCGTTATCACCAAGCGGACGCCATTTTGCTAATGCTTTCCGTGTTAGACGATGACACCTATGTGCAACTGGCAAATTTAGCCCACGAATTAGGAATGGGCGTGCTCACGGAAACCTCCAATCAGCAAGAATTAGAACGAGCCATTGCTTTGGGGGCGAAAGTGATTGGCATCAATAACCGTGATTTACACGATCTTTCAGTGGATCTTGGCCGCACGCCGCCTCTTGCTCGCCAGATCCCAGCGGATCGCATCATCATTAGCGAATCAGGCATTTATTCTCATCAACAAGTTCAACAATTAAAACCTTATGTCAATGGCTTTTTAATTGGCAGCAGCCTAATGGGAAGTGATGATTTGAACAATGCGGTAAGGGCGGTGATATTTGGTGAAAATAAAGTCTGTGGTCTAACACGCCCTCAAGATGTTCAAGCCGTGTATCAACAAGGTGGTTTATATGGTGGATTGATTTTTGCTGAAACCTCAAAACGCAAATTGTCTTTACGTCAAGCGCAAGAACTTGTGACGCAAGCCCCATTGCGCTTCGTTGGCGTATTCCAAAATCAACAAATTGATTTTATTGTAAAAATTGCTTCTCAGCTAACGCTTTTTGCGGTCCAGTTACACGGTAGTGAAAAGGCAGAATTTATTGCACAATTACGTCAGCAATTGCCTACTGAATGCCAAATTTGGCAAGCCATTTCTATTCCAGTAGAAAGACAAAGTACGGTACAAATTGAACCCATTTCACATATTGATCGCTATGTCCTCGATAGCCAACTTGCCAAGCAACAAGGTGGTACAGGGCAACCCTTTGATTGGTCGCTCATTCCTACTGAAATAAAAAATAAAGCAATGCTCGCAGGGGGCATTAATCTGGAAAATGTCGCACTTGCCCTATCGCAACATTGCTTAGGTTTAGATATTAATTCAGGCGTAGAAAGCAGTGCAGGTGTGAAAGACGCCCACAAGCTCGCGCAATTATTTCAACAAATTTTAGATTATTAAGCATAAGGAAAAATTATGTCAGAAACCCAGCTTAACCCCTATTTTGGTGAATTTGGCGGAATGTATGTGCCAGAAATTTTAGTCCCTGTGCTAAAACAACTGGAACACGCCTTTGTAACGGCGCAAGCCGATCCTGAATTTCAGGCAGAATTTCAAGATTTACTGAAAAACTATGCCGGTCGTCCTACCGCATTGACCCTGTGTCGTAATCTCACCAAAGGTACTAAAACGAAACTTTACCTAAAACGGGAGGATTTATTGCACGGTGGTGCGCACAAAACTAACCAAGTTTTAGGGCAAATTTTACTTGCTAAACGAATGGGAAAAACACGCATCATTGCTGAAACAGGTGCTGGTCAGCACGGGGTTGCCACGGCCCTTGCTTGTGCAATGTTGGATATGCCTTGCCGTATTTATATGGGGGCAAAAGATGTGGAGCGTCAATCACCAAATGTGTTTCGTATGCGTTTGATGGGGGCGGAAGTTATCCCCGTCGAAAAAGGCTCTTGCTCGTTAAAAGATGCCTGTTGTGAAGCGATGCGCGATTGGTCTGCCAACTATGAAACCACACATTATTTACTTGGTACCGCAGCAGGGCCTCACCCTTTCCCAACTATCGTGCGTGAATTTCAAAAAATGATCGGCGAAGAAACCAAACGCCAAATTTTAGAAAAAGAAGGGCGTTTACCCGATGTGATTATCGCTGCCGTAGGCGGGGGATCTAACGCCATTGGAATGTTTGCTGATTTCATTGATCAACCACAAGTGCGTTTGATCGGCATTGAACCTGCGGGAAAAGGCATTACCACTGGGCAACACGGCGCGCCACTTCGCCACGGTAAAGTCGGGATTTATTTCGGAATGAAATCGCCAATTATGCAAACTGATGATGGACAAATCGAAGAATCTTACAGTATTTCTGCGGGCTTAGACTTCCCTTCTGTGGGGCCACAACACGCCCATTTACACGCCATCGGACGTGCAGAATATGAAAGTATTACAGACGGTGAAGCCCTAGATGCCTTCCAAGCGCTCGCCAAACACGAAGGTATTATCCCAGCGTTGGAAAGCTCGCACGCGTTGGCTTATGCGTTAAAATTAATCCAACAAAATCCAAACAAAGAACAATTAATCGTCGTAAATTTATCAGGGCGTGGGGATAAAGATATTTTCACGGTGGATAAAATCTTAACTGAAAAGGGGAAAATGTAATGAGCCGTTTTGAAACCTTATTCACCCAACTTAATACTAAAAATGAAGGCGCATTCGTGCCGTTTGTCACGCTATGCGATCCCGATTTAGCACGCTCTTTTGAGATTATTTGTACCCTTGTGGATAACGGTGCAGATGCGTTAGAACTGGGTTTTCCTTTTTCTGATCCCTTATTAGACGGCCCCGTCATTCAAGCGGCTAACAATCGTGCCTTAAATGCAGGTTGTAGTACGGCAGAAAGTTTTGAGCTGCTGGCAAAAGTGCGGACGAAATATCCTGAAATTCCGATCAGTTTATTATTATGTGCGAATTTAATTTATGCACAGGGCTTAGATCATTTCTATCAACGTTGTGCCGAAGTGGGCGTGGATGCCGTGCTTGTGGCAGATATTCCTTTACTTGCATCTGAACCTTATATCCGTGCTGCGAAAAAACACGGTATACAACCTGTGTTTATCTGCCCACCAAATGCCGATGAAGCAACCATTAAAGGCGTAGCACAACATAGCGAAGGCTACACCTATTTAGTTTCTCGCGCTGGCGTAACCAGTGCCGAAAACCAAAGTCACGCAGCAAATTTAGATACCCTTGTAGAACAGCTTAAAGCCCACCAAGCCCCATCAATCCTACAAGGTTTTGGTATCGCCCAGCCTCAACAAGTAAAAGAAGCCTTGCAACTTGGTGCAGCCGGGGCTATTTCAGGCTCTGCAACAGTCAAAATTATCGAACGCAATCTAGATAATCATCAAAAATGCTTGAGCGAATTGGCTCAGTTTGTGAAAGCGATGAAAGGTGCAACGTTGTAAAGCAGCGTCAATGCTAAAATAAAAGAGCGGTGGAAAATTCAACATTTTTCACCGCTCTTTTGCATTTAATTTTCCCAAGAGAATTAAAAATCCAATTGCTCAAGATGAAGATTTAACGCATCAGCAATTTTCTGCTTAGTGGTTTTGCGCAGTCGAGTGGCATTTTCATACTGGCAATAAGCGGATTGCGATACCCCAAGGCGAGCTGCGACCTCAGCTTGCGTAAGATTCAAATATTCTCGCCACGCCCGCACGGCAGAAATATCCTGTTTAAGTGCAAGGGCTGCAACCTCATAAGGAACACCAGTATCAAGGGGATTTTTCAAGCCTGCTTTGCTTTTTAACCATTCTAGGGTTGCAAGTGGTACAACAGCAAAAGCAGGGTTGCCTTGCTCATCGTTAATATATTGGATATTAGTAAGTGCGTTCATCGCGTTTTTTCACCTCTTCAATGGAGACCACGCTTAATGCGTCGCCAATCAACTGGAAAAATACCCGATAACGCCCCACACGGAAGCGATAAGGGTATTTATGATTAATTAAGGATTTCACATTAGCACACAAAGGAAATTGCTTTAATTCTTCACATTTATCAATAATAACAGAACGCTCGGGAATGCGACGCAGTTGTTTTAAGGCTTTGGGTTGGATAATTAAAGTTTTCATTTTGGCACAATATTAGTGATTTAGGCTTATTTTATAAGTTACTTTATAAGAAATCAAGAAGGGTTTATAGCTATTTACTACAAAGACAACTTTTATTTGGGCAAGCCGCCAAAAAGAGCGGTGGAAAATTTCACTATTTTTCACCGCGCTTTCCCCACCACCTCATACCTGTTGTTTATCCCACATAGATTAATTTACCACTTCCCTATTATTCGCTATACTGTGCTTTCGTTAATTTTGGAGTATTTCAATGAAAAAAATCGAGCAACTTTTCGCCAATAATTACAGTTGGGCAACACGGATGAAAGAGGAAAACTCTGACTACTTTCGTGAACTGGCGGATCATCAAAAACCGAGTTACCTATGGATTGGTTGCTCTGATAGCCGTGTACCGGCAGAAAAACTCACTAACCTAGGGCCGGGTGAACTTTTCGTGCATCGCAACGTAGGCAATCAGGTTATTCATACCGATCTCAATTGTCTTTCTGTGGTGCAATATGCGGTGGACGTGTTGGATATTGAGCATATTATCATTTGCGGGCATACCAACTGCGGTGGGATAAAGGCGGCGATGTCGGAACAGGATTTAGGCTTGATTAATAATTGGTTGCTACATATTCGTGATATTTGGTTTAAACATAGCCATTTATTGGGTAAACTTCCGCCTGAAAAACGCGCTGATATGCTGACCAAGCTGAATGTGGCGGAGCAAGTTTATAATCTTGGGCGTTCTTCTATTGTGCAATCTGCGTGGAAAAGGGGGAAGAAACTTTCCTTACACGGCTGGGTTTATGATGTGAATGACGGCTATTTGATTGATCAAGGGGTGATGGCAACCAGCCGTGAAACCTTGGAAATTTCTTATTTAAGTGCAATTTCTCATCTGTTAAAACAAAATGAAGATGAACGAGAAGAGGCGGAAAACAACGCTGAAAATACAGAAAAATAAGCAAAAAATACACCGCACTTTGCGTGCAAGATTATTCTTTTAACCAACATCATCAAGGATTTTATAATGCAAAAAAGTGCTTTATATCCCGTCATTTATGTCTTAGGTAATGGGCAGCTTGGGCGAATGCTGCGTTATGCTGGCGCGCCTTTAGATATTCAGGTTGAGCCGTTGCCTTTCAATGCGACTGTGTTTGAGCTGCAAGAGAACTGTCTGATTACCGCGGAAATTGAGCGTTGGGAAAGCACCCCGCTGACGGAAAAATTAGCCAATCATTCGCAGTTTATTAATCGTTCCGTTTTTGGCTTGCTTGCCGATCGCCTTTCACAAAAATCGCTTCTTGATGAACTCAATCTTCCCACTTCTCCTTGGACACTCATTCATTCTGCTTCTCAATGGCAAGATATTTGGCAACACATTGGCGAGAAAGTGGTGGTAAAACGCCGTACTGGCGGCTATGACGGACGTGGACAGTGGATCATCACGCAAGAAAATCAAGATCTGATTGGCGATGAATTATTTGGCCAAGTGATCGCAGAAAAATTTATTCCTTTTGACGGTGAAATTTCCCTCGTGGGGGCAAGATTTAAAGACGGCTCAACCCGTTTTTATCCTGTTACCCACAATTTGCAACAAAACGGTATTTTACGTTATAGCGTAGCGGATACCGCGCTGCCACAACAGGCCGTATTACAACAGCAAGCGGAAGCAATGTTAGCCAAAATAATGCACAAGTTGGAATATATCGGTGTGATGGCAATGGAATGTTTTGTGGTGGGCGATAAGTTATTGATTAACGAACTTGCGCCACGGGTTCATAATAGCGGACATTGGACGCAACTGGGCTGTTCCATTAGCCAATTTGAATTGCATTTGCGTGCCTTACTGAATTTACCAACGCCAGAATTAGTTAGCACTATGCCTGCGGTGATGATTAATTTGATTGGCACGGCACATAATCCTCAATGGCTCAATATACCGTTTAGCCAGCTACATTGGTATGGCAAAGAAGTACGCGAAGGACGCAAGGTGGGACATATTAATCTAGCTCACCCAAATCGCCAAGAATTAATGCGTTTATTAGATCAATTTGCGCAACAACTGCCACAAGATTATCAATCTGGTTTAACTTGGGCAAAAGAAAAATTGAAATTATCTAAATAATTATTGTAATTTTTGAATAAATATTGGCTTTCTTAAGGAGAAAGCCTATTTAGTATCAATAAATACTTGCGAAAAGGGTTAATTCTCAAGTATAACTTGGCACAGGATTTTCTTCACAAAAAGAAAATCGGATTATTAACAACAAAACACAACATTAGAAGGATAATGACTATGTTTGAACATATTAATGCTGCTCCTGCGGATCCAATTTTAGGTTTAGGTGAAGCGTTCAAAGCAGATGATCGTGCTAACAAAATCAACTTAGGGATTGGTGTATATAAAGATGCCAAAGGCAACACACCAATTATGAAAGCGGTGAAAGCTGCCGAACAACGTTTGTTTGATGTAGAAACCACCAAAAATTATCTTTCTATTGACGGCGTTGCCGATTTCAATGCGCGTACGCAAGGCGTGTTGTTCGGTGAACATTCTGACATTGTGAAACAAGGACGTGCCAAAACTGTGCAAAGCCTTGGCGGCACAGGGGCATTACGCATTGCCGCAGAGTTTATCAAACGCCAAACTAAAGCACAAAATGTGTGGATCAGCACGCCAACTTGGCCAAACCACAATGCAATTTTTAATGCGGTAGGGATCACCATTCGTGAATATCGCTATTATGATGCAGAACGCAAAGCCTTAGACTGGGATAATCTAATTGCCGATCTAAGCAACGCTGGCGAAGGCGATGTGGTGTTATTACACGGCTGCTGCCACAACCCAACGGGGATCGACCCAACCCCTGAACAATGGCAACAACTGGCGGAAATGTCTGCTAAAAACGGCTGGTTACCACTATTCGATTTCGCTTATCAAGGGTTAGCAAATGGTTTAGAAGAAGATGCCTTTGGTTTACGCACTTTCGCAGCGAACCATAAAGAATTATTAATTGCGAGTTCTTATTCTAAAAACTTCGGCTTATATAATGAGCGTGTTGGTGCGTTCACCTTAGTTGCCGAAACCGCGGAAATCGCTACAACAGCATTGACTCAAGTGAAATCCATTATCCGCACACTCTACTCTAACCCAGCATCTCACGGTGCTTCCAGCGTGGCGATCGTACTCGCCGATCCCGCATTAAGAGAAGAATGGACAACCGAGCTAGGGGAAATGCGTCATCGTATTAAAGAAATGCGTCACCAATTCGTCGCATTATTAAAAGAATACGGCGCACAGCAAGACTTCAGCTTTATTGAGCAACAAAACGGTATGTTCTCATTTAGTGGTTTAACACCAGAGCAAGTCGATCGCTTAAAAGAAGAATTTGCTATTTATGCTGTGCGTTCAGGGCGAATCAATGTTGCAGGTATCACCGAAGATAACATTCGTTACCTTTGTGAAAGTATTGTAAAAGTACTTTAGAAGATAAAAAAATGACCAAATATGGTCATTTTTTATTATCTAGTTTATTCTTCTACCAAAAACCTTTCCCTTAACTGATGCAACTGATCACGTACCGCAGCGGCTTTTTCAAATTCCAAGTTTTGGGCGTGTTTGTACATTTGTTGTTCCAGTTTTTTGATTTGTTGCTGAAGTTCTTTTGTACTGGTTGGTTGATAAAGTGCGGTAGGTTCTGCCACTGATTTTTGTTTTTGCTTGCTTTTTGCTTTGTTATTGGTTGCATTTTGTCCAATATCAAGCAATTCACCGACTTTTTTATTCAACGCTTGTGGCACAATGCCGTGTTCTTCATTATATTTCATTTGTTTTTCACGGCGGCGGTTGGTTTCGTTAATAGCTTTGTCCATTGATTTGGTAATACTATCAGCATACAAAATGGCTTTACCATTTAAATTTCGTGCCGCACGTCCAATGGTTTGGATCAATGATCGTTCGGAACGCAAAAAGCCTTCTTTATCTGCATCTAAAATTGCGACTAAAGACACTTCGGGAATATCTAAGCCCTCACGCAATAAGTTGATTCCGACCAATACGTCAAATTCCCCTAAACGTAAATCTCGAATGATTTCTACCCGTTCTACGGTATCAATATCAGAATGTAAATAACGCACGCGCACACCGTGTTCTTCTAAATAATCGGTCAGATCTTCTGCCATTCGTTTGGTGAGTGTAGTAACTAAAACGCGTTCATTTTTATCCGCTCTTTGGCGAGCCTCGGAAAGTAAGTCATCCACTTGAATCGCTACGGGGCGGATTTCAATTTCAGGATCGAGTAACCCCGTTGGGCGCACGACTTGATCGATAATCTCACTGCCTGATTTTTCTAATTCGTAAGGGCCGGGCGTCGCTGAAACATAAATGGTTTGCGGAGCAAGGCGTTCAAATTCTTCAAAACGTAATGGGCGATTATCCAACGCGGAAGGCAATCGAAAGCCATATTCTACCAAGGTTTCTTTACGTGAACGGTCGCCACGATACATTCCGCCAATTTGTGGCACAGTAACGTGAGATTCATCAATAATCAATAAGCCATCAGCGGGAATATAGTCAAATAACGTCGGAGGTGGCTCACCTTCTTTACGCCCAGATAAATAGCGAGAATAATTTTCAATGCCTGAGCAATAACCCAATTCGTTCATCATTTCAATATCAAACTGAGTGCGTTGGGTAATACGTTGTTCCTCTAGCAATTTATTTTCTTTGATGAAATACTCTCGGCGCTGCGCCAGCTCCGCTTTGATTTGCTCAATGGCATCTAAAATCCGTTCACGCGGGGTAACATAGTGGGTTTTCGGATAAATAGTGTAACGTGGCACGGCACCGAAATTGGCGCCAGTGAGCGGATCAAATAAACTTAAACGTTCAATCTCATCATCAAATAATTCAATACGGACCGCTTGATCATCAGATTCCGCTGGGAAAATATCAATAATTTCTCCCCGCACTCTGAATGTCCCGCGCTGAAATGCCTGATCATTGCGAGTATATTGCAACTCCGCTAATTTCGCTAAAATTTGTCGCTGGTTAATAATCGCGCCCGTTTGTAAATGTAACATCATCTTCAAATAACTATCGGGATCACCCAAACCATAAATAGCAGAAACGGAGGCAACCACAATGGTATCACGCCGTTCTAAAAAGGATTTTGTTGCAGATAGACGCATTTGTTCAATTTGGTCATTAATAGACGCATCTTTTTCAATAAACGTATCACTACTTGGGACATAGGCTTCTGGCTGATAATAATCGTAATAAGAAACAAAATATTCCACCGCGTTTTCAGGGAAAAAGGCTTTCATTTCCGCATAAAGCTGAGCGGCAAGGGTTTTATTTGGCGCAAGCAACATTGCAGGGCGATTGAGCTTGGCAATCACATTGGCAATGGTAAAGGTTTTGCCCGATCCCGTTACCCCAAGCAGGGTTTGGTGCGCTAAACCATCATTGAGATTTTCACTCAGCTTTTCTATCGCCTGCGGTTGGTCGCCAGACGGCGAAAAATCAGAATGAAGAATAAAAGGTTTGCTGTGAATTTTGTTACTCATAAAAAACTGCCTATCCGAAAAGTGCGGTCAATTTTAGCATAATTTTTTACATTCGGCTTGAGCAAAATTTTAAGTTTTACACAGACTTATATTTGTCAAGATTGAAATCTCACAAAATCAAAAAAAATTTTAAAAAAATTTCTAGATTTTTATTAACTTATTGATAAATAAAGAAATGCTATTTTACAATCAATTTTATTGCCAATTCGCAAAACCCTAGTTTTTTCAAGGGATCGGCGATTTTTTCAAATTAAAACTCACAGACTTATCCACAGGCGCTGTGGATATAAAAAAAGAACATAATTTTTCAACATTTTTTTAATTTCACTGTTGACAAAGGAAAGACAGATCATTATCATCTGCGACCAATTCCTTGTGATACAGAATTATTCCTCCTTAGTTCAGTCGGTAGAACGGCGGACTGTTAATCCGTATGTCGCTGGTTCAAGTCCAGCAGGAGGAGCCAATTTTCTCTTTTGGCAGTTTTTATTTGTCTCCTTTTATAAAAGCTATTTCGTTCCAAAAGAGCTTAAAGCCCATATCCTCCTTATGGGCTTTTATTTTTTTCTCATCAGCCTTTCATAATAATGATAATATTCGTTACTTTTCATCATTTATAGGACACGCAAATGTTTTTATCTTTTCTCGCTATACTGGTCGGATTGGCGATTTTAGTCTGGAGTGCAGATCGTTTTATTGACGGTGCGGCTTCTCTCGCCAGTTATTTAGGTATGTCGCCCTTGTTGATCGGCATTGTGATTATTGGTTTTGGTACTTCTGCGCCTGAAATTATTGTTTCAGCGCTTTCTGCATTAAACCACAGCCCAGGGATTGCACTGGGAAATGCTTACGGCTCAAACATCACCAATATTGCCTTAATTTTAGGGGTAACCGCAATGATTAAGCCGATTATGGTCAATTCACAGGTGCTAAAAAAAGAATTGCCCGTGTTAATGCTAGTTACCCTACTTTCTGCCTTTTTAATTTATGACGCCACCATTTCTCGCCTTGATGCGGTGATTTTACTGGCGGTATTCACCCTCTATATGAGCTGGACAATTTGGCAAGGCACAAGACATTCAGGCGATAGCCTTGAGCAAGACATTAACGATGAACTCAAAGAAAAATCACAAATGCCGTTGAAAACTGCGGTGTTGTGGTTAGTGATTGGCTTGGCGCTATTAATGGCTAGCTCGCAATTATTAGTGTGGGGCGCGGTGAATATCGCCACCTATTTAGGCGTGAGCGATTTGATTATCGGTTTAACCATTGTCGCCATTGGCACGTCATTGCCTGAATTGGCGGCTTCCATTATGGCAGCGAGAAAAAATGAATTAGATCTCGCGGTGGGCAATATTATTGGCTCGAACCTGTTTAACACCCTTGCGGTGGTCGGCATTGCTGGCGCAATCAGCCCAATTCAAGCCACGCCAGAAGTGTTTAGCCGAGATATGCTCGTTATGATTGTATTAACAGGCTTGCTGTTTTTATTTGGTTATGGTTTCAAAGGAAAAAATGGGCGAATTAACCGAGTTGAAGGATTGGTGCTATTTCTGTGCTATGTAGCTTATAATTCTTTGTTAATTTACACCGCACTTTAAGCTGAAAGCCTGATACGATGAAAAGAAAAAGGGGTGAAATTTCACCCCTATTTTTCATCTGAAAGATTATCCACCAAATAGCACCGCCCCACCACGCACAGGCAAGGTTGTGCCATAAAATAATGCTGTCGCAAAGAAGATCACCACAAATCCTGCGATCAATTTCACCGCAATTTCGGCATAAGGGGAATGTTCTGCGCTCACATACCAACGCCCTAATTTCACCGCGGTCTGCCTTGCATATTGCACAATCAAGGCAAATAAAGAAAGCGTAATCCCTGTGCCAACGGCCATCGCCATTGCCGCTGCCATTCCCCAGTGATAAAGATCCAGCATATAGGAAAGAAAAAGAATAAAAATCGCCCCTGAGCAAGGTCGCATCCCAATGGTTAAAATCACAAGCAAACGAGATTTAAAATTGGTCGCCTGCTCTAATTGCTGCGAACTCGGCAAGTGTTGATGGCCACAACTGCAACCTTCTGCGTGATCGCTATGATCACAATGGGATTGCACAAGCTGAACTGGTTTTTCTGAAATCGCTTTTGCCGAAATGGGTTTAATGGCGTGAATTTTTCCCACTGAAATGGTGCGTTTCTTGTGACAAAATTCTCGCAAAAATTTCGCCGCACTTTGATAAATCCAATATGCGCCTAGCAAGAACATTAAAATAAAGGCGGATCGCTCAAGCCAAAGTTGGCTCAATTTGAAATAATGGGAAGACAAGCGCAATCCCACCACAATAATGGAGGTCGCTGCCACCGCCACCACGCCTTGCATTAAAGAAGACAACAAGGTGAGCTGAACGCTGGTTTTTAACTTTGCTTGGTGAGTGGATAGATAACTGGCAATGACAAATTTACCGTGCCCCGGGCCAAGTGCGTGCAACACGCCATACAAAAAACTGATAAACATTAAGCCTAAACCTGCTTGCACAGGATATTGTTTTATTTGATGTAAATAGCTAGAAATACTCTGGTTAAAGGCCTTTTGCCAACTGATGGTTTGCTCAAATAAATAAGGCAAGATATAAAACCCTAGCCCTACGAGTAACAGCAATATTGCCAGATACTTGCAGGCCTTTTGGGTGCGGTTGTTTAATTGCATACAATCTCCACTTTTTGGCTAAACACTTCGCCAAGGGAACTGTCCTCATCACGCTGACTACGATCTAAAGACGCCGCGTATTCACGCACCTTTTCATCAACATTTGGTTCAATCACCTTGCCCGTACATTGGGCAGGAAGTTGTGAAAAATCCACCGCACTTTGTTTATTTTCTGTAGGCTTATTTTCGGTTGGATAAGTCATTGCCACAAAATAAGTGGGATCGTATGTCGCTAATTCAAACTGGTTTTCCTTCAGCACTTGGGGCTTAGACAACAAAAAATCAAAATAGTACATCACTTGTTTGCCATTTGATTTCATTCCATAATTTTGTGGCTGTGCTTTGTACTTAATCTTTTTATTATCTTTATCAAAGAGATAGCTAAAGTAATGCTCATTCACAATATTTTTCATTGCTTCATCAATCAACCTTTGCTTATCACTCGGTTGCGTGGACTGGGCTAAATCATAAATAATACTGGCAGAGCTTGGCTCATCAAGCACCCACTGCATCGAAAACCCAACTAACTCCCCTTTTTCCACCAACACCTTACTTTGCATATCAATAAAGGCGTGCGGGTGGGCAACACTGAGCAACGGAACTAAAGCCAATAGCCCCAAGCATTTTTTGAACATAATCTTCCTTACTAAAACAAAAGAAAGCAAAATCCTACCACTAAATCCAAAGGCAGACAAAATGCCATTTGCTGATTTAAACAACAAAATCTCACAAAAAAACTCTATTTCTGTGATTTATATCAAAAAAATGTAAATTCATCATTTATTTATCAACAGCTTATAGGTAGTATATGCCCTGTCGAGTGATTGCTTGATATTCATAAAGTTCCTAAATAAAATAATCAAAATAAATAGCTAAACTACTTTCCTACCTCCCTTTTGGGAGGTTTTTTTTCGCTTTCAATTCGCCAAAAGGTAGACCCAGCCTAAAATGTTATCCATAAAAATGCCCTGACCATTTACGATCAGGGCGATAGCAAAAATAGCCTTGTACTAAATTTAACTATAAGAAATCAATAATTCAGCGCCGCAAGCCTGTGCATAGCGTTGTAATGTCATCACGGAAGCTCGGCTGGCATTTTTTTCTAATTTACTGACCGCTGGCTGAGAAACCCCCATACGTTCTGCCACTTGTGAAACGGTTAGGCCTGCTTGTTGACGTAATGATTTTAACAAAAGCTGTAATTCTTCTATTTTTCGTTCTTGAATATAAAGCGCCTTGGTTTCCTCATCTTGCAATAGTTTTTCTTTTACTGTTTTGTAACTTATTGGTTTAACTTTCATCCATCATCTCCTCTAAACGCTTGAATGCCAATTCAATTTCATTAAGCGGGGTTTTCTGTGATTTTTTCACAAAAGTACGCAAAATATAAATTTTCTGCCCAATGGCAAAAGCAAAAAAAGTGCGAGAAATATCTTTGCTGCCCGCTCTTAGCTCAAATAATCCTTCCCTAATCGGCCTGGTATGGGGAAAACGAAGTAAATTGCCTTGTGCTTCTAACTTATCTAACGCATTTAATACTTTTGCTTTCATTAATGGTGTTAAGCTTTCAATTTCAGCAATTGCTTCAGGGTGAAAAAGCAATTCAAACATCATTCGCCCTCATAATCCATAAACTTTAAGTTATAATAAGACAGGGAGATTTATAAATCAAGAGTTATATTAATGCTACGAAATTCAGTTTTTAATTAAGCAAAAATTCAAGTAAAATAACCCGCACTTTTTACAGCTAAGAGAACAATTTATGTCATCACAATTTGTTTATACGATGCACCGTGTCGGTAAGGTTGTGCCGCCGAAACGTCATATTTTAAAAGATATTTCCTTGAGCTTTTTCCCAGGCGCAAAAATTGGTGTGCTGGGGTTAAATGGTGCGGGGAAATCTACCCTGTTGCGCATTATGGCAGGCGTGGATAAAGAATTTGAGGGCGAAGCGCGTCCACAACCGGGCATTAAAATTGGCTATCTTCCACAAGAACCCAAACTTGATCCGCAACAAACCGTGCGTGAAGCGGTAGAAGAAGCCGTGGCGGAAGTGAAAACCGCGTTAAATCGTTTAGATGAAGTCTATGCGCTTTATGCTGATCCTGATGCGGATTTTGATAAACTTGCCGCAGAACAAGCAAAGCTAGAAGCCATTATCCAAGCGCACGACGGGCATAATTTGGATAACCAACTGGAGCGTGCCGCTGATGCCTTGCGTTTACCAGATTGGGACGCAAAAATCGAGCATCTTTCAGGGGGCGAACGCCGCCGTGTGGCACTTTGCCGCTTATTGCTCGAAAAACCCGATATGCTCTTACTCGATGAACCAACCAACCACTTAGATGCCGAATCTGTAGCTTGGTTAGAGCGTTTCTTACACGATTATGAAGGCACGGTGGTGGCAATCACTCACGATCGCTACTTCCTTGATAACGTGGCAGGCTGGATCTTAGAACTCGACCGTGGCGAAGGCATTCCTTGGGAAGGCAACTATTCTTCTTGGTTAGAGCAAAAAGAAAAACGCCTAGCTCAAGAAGCTGCGGCTGAATCGGCTCGTCAAAAATCCATTGAAAAAGAATTAGAATGGGTTCGCCAAAATCCAAAAGGTCGCCAAGCGAAAAGCAAAGCCCGCATGGCTCGCTTTGAAGAATTAAACAGTGGCGAATACCAAAAACGTAATGAAACCAATGAGTTATTTATTCCACCTGGCCCACGCTTAGGGGATAAAGTAATTGAAGTGAGCAATTTGAGTAAATCCTATGGCGATCGCACTTTGATTGATGACTTATCTTTCAGCATTCCAAAAGGCGCGATTGTTGGCATTATCGGGGCGAACGGCGCAGGGAAATCCACCCTTTTCCGTATGCTTTCAGGACAAGAGCAACCAGATAACGGGAGCATCACCCTTGGTGATACTGTGGTGCTTTCTTCTGTGGATCAGTTCCGTGATGAAATGGACGACAGCAAAACCGTATGGGAAGAAGTTTCACACGGGCAAGATATTTTGCGTATTGGCAACTTTGAAATCCCAAGCCGTGCTTATGTGGGACGCTTCAACTTCAAAGGTGTCGATCAACAAAAACGCGTTGGTGAGCTTTCAGGTGGGGAACGTGGACGTTTACATTTAGCCAAGTTATTGCAAGCAGGCGGTAACGTGCTGTTATTAGACGAACCGACCAACGATCTTGATGTGGAAACCTTGCGCGCCTTAGAAAACGCGATCTTAGAATTCCCTGGTTGTGCGATGGTGATTTCCCACGACCGCTGGTTCTTAGACCGTATCGCGACCCATATTTTGGATTACGGCGATGAAGGCAAAGTTACCTTCTATGAAGGCAACTTCTCAGACTATGAAGAATGGAAAAAGAAAACCTTCGGCGCTGATGCTGTGCAACCTCACCGTATTAAATACAAACGGATTGCGAAATAATTAATAAAAAGCAAAAGAGCGGTAAAAATTTTATTATTTTTTACCGCTCTTTTTTCTATTATGCCTTATTATTTCCCACCTAAAATATGGCAAAGTTCCCCTTTATTATAATGGCAAGGCATTAAATAAAAATCCTTACCTCCTTTTTCATAGCTTTTCCCCAAAATTAGACTATTACAGTTTTTACCTAGAATAAAATATTGTTCATTATTCACTTCCAGTTTATGGTAAGTCTCTTTATTAAAAGGCCTGAGATAGCCCACTAAACAAGACAAAATCATAAAATAAAAATAGCCTGCGATCATCAAAGGTAAAATATTACGATCGGCACGGGTAATAAAATACCAAAGCATACAAATATTATATTTCTTTAGAAATCCTGCTAATAGTATAGTAATCGTAAATAATACGGCTAAATAAATTAATAAACTGTAAAGGCTGATCACTTTGATTAGCACGGTAACTTCTAAAAACAATGGAAAGGTTAGGATAAAGCAAGTAATTAATGTGCGGATAAAATTAAATCGCACAAAAGAAAGTTTATCTTTAATGGCAATTAAAAGTTTAATTCCTGCAATATAAACAGAAATCATCACAGTAGACACAACGATAACGTGGAATAAACTGCGTGCAATGTCTGCTTTGCCAACTTCTACGATTTCCCAAGGATAGCCATAATACCAAGCCAATCCCCAGTTATAGCCATAAGCGACCGACCAGCCAACTAGCACCAGAAATGCAAGGAAAATAGATGAATTTAATAGTTTCGCAAAAGAAAAATTTTCGTTCATACCCACCTCAAATAGGAATTCTTCTCAACGCGAATTTTAAGAAAAAATATGCTTATTTCAAATAGGCTAAAAATTGGTAGGATCAGTAGTGAAAAAGTAGTAAAAAAATGAAAAAAGCCCCGCACTTGCAGGGCAAAAGATTATTTATGTGCTTTATAAATTGCCACAGCCTCTGGCATTAGGCGAAGGAGATTTTGTTGGCGATCTTTATCGCTTGGGTGAGTGGAAGAAAGTGCGGCAAGTACACCTTGTGAACCCGATGACGCTTTTTGCATTTTTTCCCATAATCTAGGTGCGGCTTCTGGGTTGTAGCCCGCTTTTGCCATTAATAATAAGCCTACTTCATCGGCTTCTGTTTCAGCACTGCGAGAATAAGGTTTATCGAGCGCCCAGTCTTTGGTTAAGCCGACCACTAAGCCACTGCCATCAGCGCCAATTTGGGTTGAAAGTGCAACGTGCGCAACCTGTGCAATCACTTCGGTAAATACGCCCATATTTACTTTTTTCTTACCGTGTTCTTTGAGTGCGTGCGCCATTTCGTGTCCCATTACGGTTGCGATTTCATCATCACTGAGCTGCAATTTATTCACTAATCCGGTATAAAATGCCATTTTTCCACCTGGCATTGCCCATGCGTTTAGCTCATCGGATTTAATCACCGTAATTTGCCAGTTGAACGGTTGCCCTGTGTGGTTTTCTTGATTCGCATAAGGGTACATTTTGTTAAAGACTTTATGAATGCGTTTTGCGGTGGTGGAAGTGGTATCCACTGCTCCTTGCTGTTGTGCTTGATTCACCGTTTGGCGGTAATTTGCCGCGGCTTGTTGGTTAATGCTCGCGGAATCCGCACAGGCGTTAAGCATTAATGCCAATACAGAAAGTGCGGTGATTTTTTTCAAGGTTTTTAACATTTTCACTCCTTAAGTTTACACATAGAAAAATACCGCCCTACGAAAAGGCGGTATTAAAAGTAAAGGAAAAATTATTTTTTCGCACGCTCAAAAGACTCTAAAATCTCTTGACGAGCGGCTTCAACACCTTCCCAACCATCAACTTTCACCCATTTACCCGCTTCAAGGGCTTTGTAGCTTTCAAAGAAGTGTTGGATTTGGGCTTTTAATAAAGCGGGTAAATCGCCAACATCTTTAATGTGATCGTATTCTTTGCTTAATTTTGTGTGTGGCACGGCGATCACTTTCGCATCTTGACCTGATTCGTCCGTCATTTTTAACACACCCACTGGGCGGCAACGGATCACAGAACCTGGTTGTAATGGATAAGGCGTTGGGACTAATACATCAACAGGATCGCCATCTAAAGATAAGGTGTGGTTAATGTAACCATAGTTCGCTGGGTAGAACATTGCGGTTGCCATAAAGCGATCAACGAATAATGTCCCAGTTTCTTTATCCACTTCATATTTGATTGGATCTGAATTAGCTGGGATTTCAATAACAACATAAATATCATCAGGAAGTTCTTTTCCTGCTGGAACGATTTCTAAACCCATTTGGTCTTTCCTTCTAGTTAATGAATGGTAATAAAACTCTTGAATTATAGCTTGATTTTTTTGCTTTTGCCAAGATAAATGGGCAATTTAGCCATTGTATTTTTATTTTGTACTATTATAATAGTTCATCGATACCAGTATTAAACTTATAGGTGAATTTATGAAAAAAAATCCTTCCTTATTCGGCGGTGCAATGATTATCGCTGGCGGCACCATTGGTGCAGGAATGTTGGCAAACCCTATTGCCACTTCTGGCGTGTGGTTTATCGGCTCTATTTTGATCCTCTGCTACACTTGGTTTTGTATGACCACATCAGGCTTGATGCTGCTTGAAGCCAACTTGCATTATCCCACAGGGGCAAGTTTTGACACCATTGTGAAAGACTTGCTCGGCAAAGGCTGGAACGTGCTAAATGGGCTTTCCGTGGCGTTTGTACTCTATATTCTCACCTACGCTTATATCACCTCTGGCGGTGGTTTAACGGAAAGTTTTCTGAATCAATTATTTAGCAGCGAACAAAGTGTGGTGGAAATTGGACGTGTTTCTGGCTCGCTGATTTTCTGTGCAGTACTCGCCTTTTTCGTGTGGTTTTCCACCAAAGCCGTGGATCGCTTTAGTACCGTTTTAATCGCGGGAATGGTGGTCGCCTTCTTACTTTCTGTAACCAATTTGTTAGGAATGGTAAACACCGATATTTTGCTTGATAGCCTAGCCACAGAAAATAGTCAATATCTACCATTCGCTCTTGCTGCTTTACCTGTTTGTTTGGTGTCTTTTGGTTTCCACCAAAATGTGCCGAGCTTAGTGAAATATTATGATCGCGATAGCAGCAAAGTGACCAAATCTATTATTTACGGCACATTCATCGCATTAATCATTTATATGTTATGGCAGCTTGCCATTCAGGGCAATTTGCCGCGTAATGAATTTATCCCTGTAATCCAAAAAGGCGGCGACATTGCTGCATTACTTGAAGCCTTGAATAGCCAAATTCAAACGAATTTTGTGGGCTTAATGTTGCGTTTCTTTGCCTATATGGCGATCGCCAGCTCATTCCTTGGCGTAACCCTTGGCTTATTTGATTACATTGCGGATTTATTCAAATTCGACAACAGCAGCGCGGGCAGAACAAAAACCGCATTAATCACTTTCTTACCGCCGTTGATTTTAAGTCTGCTTTTCCCTTATGGCTTTGTGATCGCCATTGGCTACGCAGGGCTTGCGGCGACCATTTGGGCGGTGATTATTCCTGCACTTCTTGCCAAGGCTTGTCGCGCGAAATATCCAAATCAAACCTACCAAGTTTATGGTGGCAGCGGAATGATTTACTTCGTTATCCTGTTCGGTCTGCTCAATATCTTTATTCAACTGGCTGATCTCTTTGGCTTGTTACCGGTATTTGGCAGATAAACCTAAATCCCTTAAAATAGGCTTAAATTTCAACCATTAGCACGGGAAACCGTGCTAATTTTTTCGCATAACAATAATGAAAACCTCTGTTTACGATAAAGAAGGCTTTTTTGAGCTTTACCAAAAATTACGTCAAAATCCCATTAGCCTGAATGAAATTGTGGAAAAGCCCACAATGCTCAGTTTACTGCCTGATTTAACAGGCAAAAAGCTGCTCGATCTGGGTTGTGGAATGGGTGAACATTTGCAGCTTTATTTGCAAAAAGGTGCAGCATTTGTGGTGGGAATGGATTTATCTCAAGCAATGTTGCAACAAGCAGCAAAAAATCTCGCCGAAAAACAACCGCACTTTGCGTTATATCAACTGGCAATGGAACAACTCAACACTCTGCCTGATGACAATTTTGATGTGGTTACCAGTTCTTTCGCCTTTCATTATGTGCAGGATTTTCCCCAGCTGCTCGCGGATATTTATGCCAAACTCAACACCAACGGCACGCTTATTTTCTCACAAGAACACCCCATTGTAACTTGCTATCAAGGCGGTGAGCGTTGGGAAAAAGATCAGCATAAACAACAGCTTGCTTATCGTTTAAATTATTATCGTGATGAAGGAGAACGGGATCGAAATTGGTTCAAACAACCTTTTAAAACCTATCATCGCACCCTTTCTACCATTGTAAATGATCTAATTCGCGCAGGTTTTCAAATCGAAAAAATGGCTGAACCAATGCTGGCAGATCGGCCCGAATGGCAGCAGGAATTCAAGGATTTGCAGCATCGTCCCGTGTTACTTTTCATTAAAGCGAAAAAAAGTTGAAAATTTTGCTTGCATAAAAAAATTTTTTTGCATAGATTAATAACCAGTTAGTTTTTGGAGAAACACAAAATGAATTTTAATCGCAACACTCATCATCACCATCATCCTGAATAATCTTTCAGGCGATGGCTATTGCTTGGAAGATAGGACTTCCGAGCGAGTGTTGCCAATCCTACTAATTTAAAAATTAGCGATCTCTCGGAAGTTTCTTTCGAGAGATTTTTTTATACCCAATATTTTTAATTAGAAGGAAAACACAATGACTAACCCAACTCGCTTAAGAATCGCCTTACAAAAGAAAGGTCGCCTCAGCAAAGATTGCGCCGAGCTGCTCAAGCAATGTGGCGTAAAAATTAACTGGAACGAACAACGTTTAATCGCTTATGCGGAAAATATGCCCATTGAAATTCTGCGCGTGCGTGATGATGATATTCCCGGTTTAATTTTTGACGGTATTGTGGATCTCGGCATTATCGGCGAAAACGTGCTGGAAGAGGAAGAACTCGGTCGCCTTGCCACAGGCGAAAGCGTGGCTTACAAAAAATTACGCACCTTAGATTTTGGCGGCTGCCGTTTATCCTTAGCCATAGATCGCGATCGCAGTTACAACAGCGTGCAAGACTTCGCCAACTGCCGCATTGCTACCTCCTACCCTAATTTACTCAAACGCTATATGAACGAACAAGGCGTTGCCTTCAAAAGCACCCTGCTCAATGGTTCGGTGGAAGTTGCTCCGTCTGCGGGTTTAGCTGATGCTATTTGTGATTTAGTGTCATCAGGCGCAACCCTTGAAGCGAACGGCTTAAAAGAAGTGGAAGTGATTTATCGATCCTCCGCCTGCCTGATTCAACGCAAAGAACCGTTATCAAACGAAAAACAAGCCCTTGTGGACAAACTCCTCACCCGCATTCAAGGTGTGCAGCAAGCAGGCGAATCGAAATACATTATGCTCCACGCCCCTAAAGCACAGCTCGAACGCATTATCGCTCTGCTTCCGGGGGTAGAAAACCCGACCATTCTTCCCCTTGCGCACGATGAAAGCAAAGTGGCGCTACACGCCGTTAGCCAAGAAACCCTGTTCTGGGAAACAATGGAACAGCTCAAAGCCGAAGGCGCAAGCTCCGTGTTAGTGCTACCGATTGAAAAAATGCTGGCATAAAGTGCGGTGAAAATTTGCGAAATTTTAAGGAAAAATAAGGAATAATTATGCAAACGCTTATTTGGAAAAACTTAACAGAACAAGAAAAACAACAAGCCCTAATGCGCCCTGCCCTTTCCGCGGTAGAAAGCATTAAAGAGGCAGTAAACGCCATTCGTGAGAATGTGCAAGGCAACGGTGATAAGGCGTTATTTGAACTCAGTGAAAAGTTCGACAAGGTGAAGTTAGACAGCCTGATTGTGCCACAACAAGCCATTCAAGCCGCCACAGCACGTTTACCTAAAGCGCTCAAAACCGCTATTCAGAATGCGAAAGCCAATATTGAACGCTTTCACCAAGCACAAATTCCGCAACCGGTGGATATTGAAACGCAGGCTGGCGTGCGTTGTCAGGTGGTTACTCGCCCGATTAATCGCGTTGGATTGTATATCCCCGGGGGATCAGCGCCACTTTTTTCTACCGTGTTAATGCTTGCTATTCCAGCCAAAATTGCAGGCTGTAAAAAAATCGTGCTTTGCTCTCCCCCACCGATTGCCGATGAAATTTTATATACAGCAAATTTATGTGGCGTCGAAACCATTTATGCCGTGGGTGGTGCGCAAGCCATTGTAGCAATGGCCTTTGGCACGGAAACTGTGGCGAAAGTGGATAAAATTTTCGGCCCCGGCAACGCCTTTGTTACTGAAGCCAAACGCCAAGTGAGCCAAGCACTGAACGGTGCCGCCATTGATATGCAAGCTGGCCCTTCTGAAGTGCTGGTCTTAGCAGACGAAAATGCCAATCCCGATTTTGTCGCCAGCGATCTGCTCTCACAAGCGGAACACGGTGCAGATAGCCAAGTGATTTTGGTTACCCCGAGCGAAACGTTAGCAAAAAGCACCGCACTTGCCATCGAACGCCAACTTGCCCAATTACCCCGTGCCGAAACTGCGCGACAAGCGTTGTCCCACAGCCATATTTTTATTGCCGAAGACTTAGCGCAAGCAGTGGAAATCAGCAATCAATACGCCCCAGAGCATTTGGTGGTACAAGTGGAAAACGCCCGTGCCTTGCTCGATCAGCTGGATAACGCAGGATCGATTTTTCTCGGCGCATATAGCCCTGAAAGTATGGGCGACTACGCCAGCGGCACCAACCACGTTCTGCCCACTTACGGCTACACCCGCACCACGTCCAGCTTAGGCTTAGCGGATTTCAGCAAACGAATGACCGTGCAAGAACTCAGCCCACAAGGCTTCCAAGATCTCGCACCAACAGTGATCCAAATGGCCACCGCCGAACAGCTCGATGCCCATAAAAATGCCGTGTTAGTGCGGTTGGAAAAGTTGCAAAAATTGCACAAATAACGAACAGCTAACTGTTTTTATATACAGTTTTATGTCGGAGAGAATATGCAAAATCAAATTGAAATTTATCAATCGCAAGATGGTTCAACTCAGGTTGAAGTGCAGTTTAATCAAGAAACGGTTTGGCTTAGCTTACAGCAAATGGCAGATATATTCGGGCGTGATAAATCCGTTATTTCACGCCATTTGCGTAATATTTTCAAAGAAGGAGAATTAGATCCAACTTCAACTGTTGCAAAAAATGCAACAGTTCAAAAAGAAGGGGAGCGACTAGTTGAACGTAATATTGAGTTCTACAATCTTGACGCAATTATTTCTGTAGGCTACCGAGTTAATTCAAAAGCTGGCACGCAATTTCGTATTTGGGCAACTCAACGCCTTAAAGAATATCTTGTTCAAGGTTATACGTTAAATCAAAAACGTTTAGCTGAAAAAGGTGTAGAGTTTGGTCAAGTTATCGCCCTGCTGGATCGTACATTAAGTAATCAAACATTAGTGAATGAAGAAGGAAAAGCTGTGCTTGCCGTGGTGCAAGAATACTCACGCAGCTGGAGCTTATTGCAGGCTTATGACGAGCAAAATCTAAATTCCAATCAGCAAAAACAAAATGAAATGCGCCCATTATTAATACCAGACGTCGAAAACGCGATTGCACAATTAAAGCAAACGCTCATTGAAAAAGGCGAAGCCACACCATTATTTGCCAACCCTCGCAATGACGGGCTGGCGTCTGCTATTCATACCATTGAACAAGGTTTTGGTGAGGAATTATTTTATCCAAATATCGCTAGCCGAGCGGCACATTTGTTATATTTTATCATTAAAAATCATCCACTTACTGATGGAAATAAACGAACTGGCGCATTTCTATTTCTTTGGTATTTAAGATTAAATCAACATTTGCTTGCCAAGCCAGTAGAACAGCTGATTAATGATAATACCTTAGTGGCGCTTGCTCTGCTTGTGGCAGAAAGTTTGCCAGAACAGAAAGAATTAATGATAAAACTTATTGAGCATTTTATTTTAATTAAATAAAACTGCGGTCAAAAAAACAAAAATTTTAGAGAGAACAAAAATGACAATCACAACATTATCACGCAAAAATATTCAAGCCTTAACCCCTTACCAATCGGCGCGCCGTTTGGGGGGAGAGGGCGATGTGTGGCTTAATGCCAATGAATACCCGCTTTCCCCTGATTTGAATTTGCAACAGCGCCAATTTAATCGTTACCCTGAAGCGCAGCCTGAAAAACTGGTGAATGCTTATGCTGCTTATGCGGGGGTGGCTCCTGAAAATGTACTTGTTACACGTGGGGGCGATGAAGGCATTGAGCTGATTATTCGCGCCTTTTGCGAAGCAGACGATCAGGTGCTTTATTGTCCGCCAACTTATGGAATGTATGCCGTGAGCGCAGAAACCTGTGGTATCACAGCAAAAACCGTGCCATTAACGGCAGATTTTCAGTTAGATTTAGCTAATATTGCAAATAATCTTGCCAAGGTGAAAATTATTTTCGTTTGTAGCCCAAATAACCCCACAGGCAATCTTTTAGGCCGTGCGGATTTAATCCAATTATTAGAAATGACCCAAAACCGTGCAATCGTAGTGGTGGACGAAGCCTATATTGAGTTTTGCCCTGAAAGCACGATGGTACAAATGCTGACAAACTACCCACATCTTGCCATCATTCGCACCCTTTCCAAGGCCTTTGCTTTGGCAGGATTGCGTTGCGGTTTTACGCTTGCTAATCAAGAGCTTATCGGCGTATTACAAAAAGTTATCGCCCCTTATCCAATTCCCGTGCCGGTTTCGGATCTTGCCACGCAAGCCTTGTCTGCACAGGGTTTGAACGAAATGCAAAATAATGTCGCGCAAGTAAAAGCTCAACGCCAATGGTTGATTGAACAATTAAAACCATTGCCACAGGTAGAGGATATTTTCCCAAGCGAGGCCAATTATATTTTAGTGAAATTTAAAAATGGCAACGACATATTTAGATCACTTTGGGAACAAGGCATTATTCTACGCAATCAAAATAACGCCTTAGGGCTAGAAAATTGTATCCGAATTACCGTGGGAACAGCCGAGGAAAATTTACGGGTGGTTGAGGCGATTAGCTCGCAAAAATAATAAAAAAACCACCGCACTTATTTATTACAAATAAAAGGAAAACCAAAATGACACAGCAATCAATCTTATTTATCGACCGTGATGGCACATTAATTGATGAACCGAAAACAGATTTTCAAATTGATCGTTTAGAGAAATTAAAATTTGAAAAAAATGTGATTCCTGCGCTATTAAAATTGAAAAAGAAATATCGCTTTGTGATGGTTTCAAATCAAGATGGCTTAGGCACGGATTCCTTTCCTAAAGAGGATTTTGATAAACCGCATAATGCAATGCTTGATCTTTTCCGTTCACAAGGCATTGAATTTGACGATATTTTAATTTGTCCGCACAAGCCTGAAGACAACTGCCAATGTCGCAAACCAAAAACGAAATTGCTGAAAAAATATATTGAAAAGCAGTTATTTGATCCTGCCACTAGCTTTGTGATTGGCGATCGCGCCACCGATGTGCAACTGGCAGAAAATTTAGGCATTCAAGCCTTGCAATATCACCCAGAAAAACTCAATTGGGATCTGATTGCCGAAAAACTGTTGAACGAGCCTGTAACCAATATTGGCGAGCGCCAACCGCGCTATGCTGAAGTGGTACGCAAAACCAAAGAAACCGACATTAAAGTACAAGTTTGGCTAGATGAAACAGGCGTAAATCAAATTCAAACAGGCGTGGGATTTTTCGATCATATGCTTGATCAAATTGCCACCCACGGCGGTTTTAGAATGAACGTAAACTGCAAAGGGGATTTACACATTGACGAACACCACACCGTGGAAGACACCGCTCTTGCACTTGGCACAGCATTAAAACAAGCCATCGGTGATAAACGTGGCATCGCCCGCTTTGGTTTCATGTTACCAATGGACGAATGCAAAGCAGAATGTGCGTTAGATCTTTCAGGGCGTCCTTATTTCAAATTCAAAGCCAAATTTAAACGAGAAAAAGTGGGCGATTTCAGCACGGAAATGACGGAACATTTTTTCCAATCCCTTGCATTTACAATGCAAGCCACCTTACACTTAAAAACCAGTGGCGACAACGATCACCACAAAATCGAAAGCCTGTTTAAAGTATTCGGACGGACATTAAGACAAGCTATTCGCATTGAAGGGAATGAAATGCCGAGTAGTAAGGGTGTTTTGTAATTATTACCTTAAATTTCAAGGAATTAGAAATGCTAACCAACACAACCATCATTACTGATATTAAACAAATCATCGCACAATCACGTGAAAATGCAGTGAGAGCGGTGGATTTTCAGCGTGTGCTGATGTATTGGCACATTGGCAAGCGTATTTTTGAAGAAGAACAGCAAGGACAAGAACGGGCAGATTATGGTACTTACTTAATCAAATATCTTGCCAAACAACTTGAGCCAGAGTTTGGTAGTAATTTTGGTCGCAGACAATTGGAATTATTCCGCCAATTTTACCGCACTTTTCCAATTGCGAACGCACTGCGATCGCAATTGAACTGGACACAATATCGCCAACTTTTACGCATCGGTGATCCTGATAAACGCGAGTTTTATATTGGTGAAAGCATCAAAAATAATTGGAGTTCTCGCCAGTTAGAACGCCAAATCAACAGCAGTTTATACGAACGTTTATTATTGAGTAACGATAAAGAAACCGTGCTTGCGGTGGCGAATAATCAGCTTATCCCTAGCGATCCGAAACAGATTATCAAAGATCCGATGGTATTGGAATTTCTTGGCCTGCAACGTGAAAGTGCCTATTACGAAAAAGATCTTGAACAAGCCATTATTACTCACTTGCAAGAATTTTTACTTGAATTAGGCAACGGCTTTTCTTTTGTGGCTCGTCAGAAACGTTTACATCTTGATGGCGATGATTTTTTCGTGGATCTCGTTTTATACAATCGCTTGCTGCAATGCTTTGTGATTATCGAAATCAAAACCCACAAATTAACTCATCAGGATTTGGGGCAGTTGCAAATGTATGTGAATTATTTTGATCGGGTTGAAAAACTGCCACGAGAAAATCCAACCATTGGCATCTTATTATGTGCAGATAAAAATGATAGCGTGGTGAAATTTTCTTTACCTGAAAATCAACAGCAAATTTTTGCTAGCCAATATCAACTTTATCTGCCGTCAGAAGAATTATTACTGACAGAAATACGCAAAGAAATCGAAAATTTTGAACAAAAACAACAAGAAAGCTAGGAAATTCAGAAAACGATGCAAACCATTACTATCATCAACACAGGCTGCGCTAATCTTTCTTCGGTGAAATTTGCGTTTGAGCGCTTGGGCTATCAGGCGGAAATTACCGATGATTTAGCCAAAATTCAAAGTGCAAAAAAACTTATTTTACCGGGGGTGGGAACTGCGTCAGCCGCAATGCAAAGTATGCAATCTCGACAATTAATTGAAACAATTCAACAGCTTACTCAGCCTGTTTTAGGCATTTGTTTGGGAATGCAGCTAATGACCGATTATTCCGCTGAAGGTGAAATAGAAACCCTTAAATTGATTAACGGCAACACGCAACGCTTGCCAAATAAAGGGCTGCCATTGCCGCATATGGGCTGGAATAAGGTGCATTATCAGAATAATCACCCGCTCTTTAGCGATATTCCTCAAGATAGTTATTTCTATTTCGTGCATAGCTATGCGGTGTTGCCGAATGAAAATACCATTGCCACTAGCGATTATGGCGTGCCATTTTCGGCAGCGATTGCAAAAAATAATTTTTATGGCGTGCAATTTCACCCCGAGCGTTCAGGTAAGGTGGGCGAGCAGTTATTGCGGAATTTTATGGAAAATCTGTAATGAATAAAATCAAAAGTGCGGTGAAAAATCTACTCATTTTTGCCTTATTATTTGGCGCGATCTCTTTCGCAATGGATTATTGGCAGCGACCTAATGCCCCAGAAAATGCTTTGCAACAGACTTTGCTTGCATTGAATGAGGAAAGCGTTCAGTTAGCTAAGCTCAGCAAAGAGAAACCTGTCCTACTCTACTTTTGGGGCAGTTGGTGCAGCATTTGCTCGCTCACTTCGCCAAGCATTGCAAGCCTTGCCAACGATGGCGTGCAAGTGGTGAGCGTGGCTTTAAAATCAGGCAATGATCAAGCGGTACAAGACCACCTACAGCAACACCAATATGATTTTTTGACCGTAAATGATCCACAAGGGACACTTTCCGCCCAATGGCACATTCAGGTTACGCCAAGCATTATCATTATTAAAAACGGTAAAATAGTTCACACTACCACAGGATTAAGCAGCCCGTGGGGCTTGAAATTACGCTTATGGCTTAGTTAATAAAAACAAAAGAGAACACAGCAATGAAAAAAACATCACAAATTATCCCCGCACTTGATCTGATTAACGGCAAGGTCGTGCGCTTATATCAAGGGGATTACGCGCAGCAAACACAATACAGCGACAACCCCATTGCACAATTTCAACATTATTTATCGCAAGGGGCAAAGCAGTTGCATTTGGTGGATTTAACAGGGGCGAAAGATCCAAGCCAACGCCAAACTAAACTTATTGGCGAAATCATTGCCGCCACACAAGCTAATATTCAAGTGGGCGGTGGTATTCGCACAGAGCAAGATGTGGCAGATTTATTATCCGTTGGGGCAAATCGCGTGGTGATTGGTTCAACGGCGGTCAAACAGCCTGAAATGGTGAAACAATGGTTCGCTAACTATGGCGCGGAAAAATTTGTTCTCGCCTTAGATATTCATATTGTGAACGGTGAAAAACGCATCGCCATTCACGGCTGGCAAGAAACCAGCCCGCTAACGTTAGAACAAGTGATTGACGATTTCCGCCAAGTGGGCTTACAGCACGTTTTATGCACCGATATTTCTCGTGATGGCACATTGCAAGGCTCAAATGTCGCCTTATACCAAGAAATTTGCGCTGCTTTTCCGCAGATTGAATTTCAATCTTCAGGCGGCATTGGCTCACTCGCCGATATTGTGGCATTAAAAGAAACTGGCGTGGCTGGCGTGATTGTCGGGCGCGCTTTATTAGAAGGAAAATTTGATGTCAAGGAGGCAATTCAATGTTGGCAAAACGCATAATTCCTTGCTTAGATGTTCGTGATGGACAGGTGGTGAAAGGCGTGCAATTTCGCAATCACGAAATTATTGGCGATATTGTTCCCTTGGCGAAACGCTATGCGGAAGAAGGCGCGGACGAGCTGGTGTTTTACGACATCACCGCCTCATCAGACGGGCGCACCGTGGATAAAAGCTGGGTGGAACGTGTGGCGAAAGAGATCAATATTCCGTTCTGTGTGGCAGGTGGCATCAAAACCATTGCAGATGCCGAGCAAATTTTCACCTTTGGTGCAGATAAAATTTCGATAAATTCCCCCGCACTTGCTGATCCTGATTTAATCTCTCGCTTGGCGGATCGCTTTGGTGTGCAAGCCATTGTGGTGGGGATCGACACTTGGTATGATGCCGAACAAGATAAATACTGGGTCAATCAATACACTGGTGATGAAAAACGCACCCGCCAAACAAACTGGCAAACCCTCGATTGGGTGCAAGAAGTGCAAAAACGCGGTGCAGGCGAGATTGTACTGAATATGATGAACCAAGACGGCGTGCGTCAAGGCTATGATTTAGTGCAACTAAAAAAGGTACGGGAAGTCTGCAACGTGCCACTGATCGCTTCAGGAGGAGCGGGCGAAATGGTGCATTTCCGTGATGCCTTTATTGAAGCCAATGTGGACGGTGCGCTAGCCGCGAGTGTATTTCATAAGCGGATTATTGATATTGGCGAATTAAAACGTTATTTACGCAATAAAAAAATTGAAGTGAGAGGTTAGGAATAAAATGAGCAATAAATTATTAACAGAACAAATTAATTGGCAAAAAGTGGGCGGTTTGCTCCCTGTTATCGTACAAAATGCAAACACTTGCGAAGTGTTAATGCTGGGCTATATGAATGAGGAAGCTCTTGAGAAAACCCTTGCAGAGCGGAGAGTTACCTTTTATTCACGCACCAAACAACGCTTATGGACAAAGGGGGAAAGCTCGGGGCATTTCCTCAATGTGGTGGATATGAGCTTGGATTGTGATAATGATACCCTATTAATTCTTGCCTATCCAATTGGTGAAACTTGTCATACAGGGGCGGAAAGTTGCTTTCATCAATTTGAAAAACAAAGCGAGCCTGATTGGATCTTTTTTAGCAAATTAGAACGTTTGATTGCTAGCCGTAAAGGGGCAAATCCTGAAAGTTCTTACACCGCGCATCTGTATTCCCGCGGCACGAAACGCATTGCGCAGAAAGTGGGGGAAGAAGGCGTGGAAACTGCGCTGGCGGCAACTGTGAAAGATCGCGAAGAAACTATTTGCGAGGCGGCGGATTTGGCCTATCACTTAACCGTGTTATTGCAAGATGCCGACTTGAGCTGGGCAGATATTATCGCTAAGCTGAAAGAACGTCATCAAAAATAAGTCTAAAAAATGGATTTTGAACGTTATCGTCAATTACTCGCTCGCCCTGATTGGCAAACATCAGGGCATTTTGCTGCACCTGAAATTGCCCAGTGGGTGCAATATCACGGCTCGCTAACACAGAAATTACAGCAAGCCTGCCAGCAACTTAGCGTAGGAGTGATTTATCAAGGCTGGCAAAAAAACTTAAGCGAAAAAATTTCGCCAAAAAGCACCGCACTTGAAAAAATTTGGCTACGCGAAGTATTGCTGAAAGGCGATGGCACACCGTGGATTTTTGCACAAACGACACTTCCTGAAACCACCGTGCAGAATGTGGCGCAATATGTGCTTCAACTAGGTGAACAGCCTATTGGTTTGTGGTTATTTAAACAACCTATGCAGCGTGTTTCACTATATTGGCGGCAAGATCCTGAAACGGGGCTTTATGCGCGCTATTCTGATTTTGATCTCAAAGGGTATCCTTTACAAATCAAAGAGTTATTTCTCGCAGAGTTTCCTTTTCCCGCCTAATTTTTCCTTTATATAAAAAAATCAGTGAAAGCACACCGCACTTTTTTCACTGATTTTGCATAATTTCGCTGTTCATTTTCATCACTTTGATTTAGAATTTGTCGATTTTATTTTTACGGGTCGAAATAAGGGGTTACAGATGAAAATTGTTGAAGTCAAACATCCATTAGTCAAACACAAACTCGGTTTAATGCGTGCCGCTGATGTTAGCACCAAAGATTTCCGTGAATTAGCCACGGAAGTGGGTAGCTTACTCACTTATGAAGCAACGGCAGATTTAGAAACGGAAAAAGTCATCATTGACGGCTGGTGCGGCCCTGTGGAAGTGGATCGCATTAAAGGTAAGAAAGTAACCGTTGTACCTATTCTGCGTGCAGGTCTAGGAATGATGGACGGCGTGTTAGAGCATATCCCAAGTGCGAGAATTAGCGTGGTGGGTATGTACCGTGATGAAGAAACGCTTCAACCTGTGCCTTACTTCCAAAAACTCGCCAGTGATTTAGAAGAACGCTTAGCGATCGTGGTAGATCCAATGCTGGCAACAGGCGGTTCAATGATTGCAACCATTGATTTGTTAAAAGAAAAAGGCTGTAATCAAATCAAAGTGTTAGTGCTAGTGGCAGCACCTGAAGGGATTGCGGCGTTAGAAAAAGCACACCCTGATGTGGAATTATACACTGCTTCCATCGATCAAAAATTAAATGAGCAAGGCTACATTATCCCTGGCTTGGGTGATGCAGGCGACAAGATTTTTGGCACAAAATAACCTTTTTTAGAAACGGCATTTATGCCGTTTTTTTCCGCGCGTTTTATGCAAATAAAGCGTTTTTTAAAGTTAATTCAGACAGAGAGTTGAAACTTAAAATGACAAAAACCAATCCAAATGCACCTGTCGAGGTGGAAAGTAAAGCGAAGCAGGCATTTGTCGGCTTGCAAATGTTGTTTGTGGCCTTTGGCGCGTTAGTGCTTGTGCCGTTAATTACAGGGCTAGATGCCAACACCGCCTTATTAACCGCTGGCGTAGGGACATTACTTTTCCAATTATGCACAGGCAAACAAGTGCCAATTTTTCTGGCGTCTTCCTTTGCATTTATTGCACCAATCCAATATGGCGTGGCCACTTGGGGCATTGCGGTAACAATGGGTGGACTTGCCTGCACGGGCTTGGTGTATTTCGCACTGAGTACCTTAGTTAAACTAAGAGGTGCAGAAGCGCTGCAAAAAGTGTTCCCGCCTGTAGTGGTGGGGCCTGTGATCATTATTATCGGTATGGGCTTAGCGCCTGTGGCGGTAGATATGGCGTTAGGCAAAAATTCTGCCTATGAATACAATGATGCGGTACTCGTTTCAATGGTTACCTTGCTGACTACCCTTTCTGTTGCGGTGTTTGCGAAAGGCATTATGAAATTAATCCCGATTATGTTTGGGATCACCGCAGGTTATGTGCTGTGCTTATTTTTAGGCTTAATCAATTTCCAACCTGTACTAGATGCACCTTGGTTCAGCCTGCCAAATATCACCACACCAGAATTTAAACTGGAAGCGATTTTATATCTCTTACCTATCGCTATTGCACCTGCGGTTGAACACGTTGGTGGTATTATGGCGATTAGCTCGGTAGCAGGTAAAGATTTCCTAAAAAAACCAGGGTTACACCGCACTTTATTGGGTGATGGCGTGGCAACCACTGCGGCTTCATTATTAGGTGGACCACCAAATACCACTTATGCTGAAGTGACTGGCGCGGTGATGCTAACACGCAACTTCAATCCAAATATTATGACTTGGGCAGCCGTATGGGCGATTGCTATTTCTTTCTGTGGAAAAGTGGGCGCATTCCTTTCCACCATTCCAACTATCGTGATGGGCGGCATTATGATGTTGGTGTTCGGCTCGATTGCTGTTGTGGGAATGAGTACCTTAATCCGTGGTAAAGTTGATGTTACCGAAGCGCGCAATCTGTGCATTATTTCCGTGGTGATGACCTTTGGTATCGGTGGAATGTTCGTGAACTTCGGCGAAATTTCACTAAAAGGCATTAGTTTATGTGCGGTTGTGGCGATTATTCTTAACTTGATTTTACCGAAAGCGAAAGATCAGGTCGAAATTCAAGAATAAAATTCCACCAAATTCAACGCAGAAAATAGGGGTAGGCTTTATTTATCCCTATTTTTTTTGTATATTCTTACCGCACTTTAGTTTACGAACACATTGGTTATTAGATTTGCAGTTACCGCTTCCCATTCATCAAATTGATGAAGAAACCCTTGAGAATTTTTATGCCGACAATAATTTATTGTTGCTGGATTCCTTGCATAAAAATTTTGCAGATCCGAAACAGCAGTTTTTCTACGTTTGGGGATCGGAAAGTAGCGGAAAAACGCACTTGCTAAAAGCCTGCTCAAATGAATTTTTAGTGCAGCAACGCCCCTCTATTTATGTGCCATTGAGCAAATCGCAATATTTCTCCCCAGAAGTGCTAGAAAATTTAGAACAGCAAGATTTAGTTTGCCTAGATGATATTCAATCGGTGATCGGCAATGATGAATGGGAACTGGCCATTTTTGACCTGATTAACCGTATGCGCGAACAAGGGCGTGGCATTTTGCTCATCAGTGCCAACCAATCTCCCAATGCATTGCCCGTGAAATTACCTGACTTGGCTTCACGCTTATCTTGGGGGGAAAGTTACCAGCTTGCCTCATTAACGGATGAACAAAAAATTAATGTATTACAACAAAAAGCTCATTCTCGTGGCATTGAATTGCCTGATGAAACGGCTAACTTTCTGCTTAAACGCCTTGATCGCGATATGCACACCCTATTCCAAGCGTTGGCAGATTTAGACAAAGCTTCTTTACAGGCACAACGTAAACTCACCATTCCTTTTGTGAAAGAGATTTTGCAGCTATAAATTTGCCACAAAATCTCACCGCACTTTTTGTTTCAGCGTGCTTTCCGCATTTTTAGGCTTGTACCCTTTCTTTAAGATCCACAGCAAAACGTTTTGGCACTAAAAATAACGCAGGAATAACAAAAATTGCCATTAGCACAAAACTCATTTGTGCCGAATAAGGATAAACAATACCTGAAATAAAGGTAAATAACGCCATCATAATACAGCTGGAACTCGCAAAATAAATACTTTGCAATTTTGGAATCATCTCACTTGGTTGAGAAGTAATATAGCGAATGATAGCCAAATGCCCCATTGCATAAGTGAATGCGTGCAGAATCTGCGCAAACATCAACAAACTGAGATCCGTTGTATAAGCAATGGTTAGCCAACGAATAATGGCGGCGGTTGCGGAAAAAATCGTTAAATAATGGATTTTCCAATTTTTCAGTAAGCCTTTAGAAAAATAGAAAAAGATAATTTCCGCAATCACCCCTAAACTCCATAGCAAACTAATTGATGACGTGCTAATACCATTCCCAGACCAATAAATCGTACCATAAGCATAGCAAGCCGCGTGAGATCCTTGAATTAACGCGGTGGCAATCACCATTCTCAACGTGGTTGGATTTTTTAATAGCTCTAAATAGCGTACTGACGAAATATTTTTTTCCTGCTGATCTTCTTGAAAGCGCTGAGTAGGATTAAGGCTAATTCCCAATCCCCAAAATACCAAATAGCCAATAATAATACCGATAATCGCACTCTCACCTAGCCAACCAAGCAAATAGCCTGCAGTCATTGATCCCACCACAAAGGCAAAAGATCCAAAGAGTCGGCTTTTTCCATAATCCATTCCTAACTGGCGATGCCAGCTTGCGGCAATGGTATCGCACACGGGCATAATCGCACCATTTAACATATGAAATACGGCTAAAATCGGCAACAATAGCCAAACAGACTTCACCGCCCAACTCACCGCAAGCAACACCGCCACACTCAACCAAGTAAGCAAGCGTGTTAATGGAATAAGTTGGTCGAGATGACGTAAATTTTTGGTAAATGCGATCGCGCCAGCAAAACGGCATAAATACCCCAATGAAATCAAACTACCAATTAATTCCATATCATAGCCGTATTGCTGCAACCAAATCGGCAAAAACGGAACAATCACGCCATAAGCGCAATAAAAACCAAAGAAATTAAAAGATGACCACTGAAAAGGTGTGAGTTTCAACATAATTCATTATAAAAAATCCAACGTACGCTTATTATACGTTCGACTACGGGATATCTAAAGGGGATTATGATAAGAAAAAAGTGCGGTGAAATTTTTTGCATTTTTTCACCGCACTTTTGCTTTATTATTTAGAAATGAATTAACGCCACGCTTTGTATTGGTTGATTAAGCCGTTGGTTGAGCTATCGTGGCTGGTGATTTCGTTGTTGTTTTCAAGCTCTGGTAAAATGCGGTTGGCGAGCTGTTTGCCAAGCTCTACGCCCCATTGGTCAAAGCTGAAAATGTTGAAGATTACACCTTGAGTGAAGATTTTGTGTTCATACATTGCAATTAATGCCCCTAAGCTAAATGGCGTGATTTTTTGCAATAAAATTGAGTTGGTTGGTTTGTTACCAGTGAACACTTTAAATGGTACAATCTCTTTCACTTCATCAAGGGATTTACCCGCTTTGACAAATTCCGCTTCCACTTCTTCTTTGCTTTTACCGAAAGCAAGAGCTTCAGTTTGGGCGAAGAAGTTAGACAATAATTTCAGGTGATGATCTGAAAGTGGGTTGTGAGTTTGCGCTGGAGCAATGAAATCACAAGGAATTAAAATTTTCCCTTGGTGAATTAATTGATAGAACGCGTGTTGTCCATTTGTACCCGGCTCACCCCAGATAATTGGGCCAGTTTGGTAATCCACCACTTTACCATCACGCCCTACATATTTTCCGTTTGATTCCATATTACCTTGTTGGAAATAGGCGGCAAAGCGGTGTAAATATTGGTCATAAGGCAAAATAGCTTCTGTTTGCGCGCCAAGGAAATTGGTGTTCCATAAGCCCACTAAGGCTAATGTTGCAGGAATATTTTCTGTAAGCGGGGCATTGCGGAAATGTTTATCCATTTCGTGCGCCCCCGATAACAAGGCTTCAAAGTTTTCAAAGCCGATAGAAAGGGCGATAGATAAGCCAATCGCTGACCATAAGGAATAGCGTCCGCCAACCCAATCCCAAAATTCAAACATATTTGCCGTATCAATGCCGAATTTTTCTACTTCTTTTGCGTTAGTTGAAAGTGCGGCGAAATGTTTTGCAATATGCGCTTCATCTTTCGCACTGGCTAAGAACCAATCACGCGCAGAATTTGCGTTGGTCATTGTTTCTTGCGTAGTGAAGGTTTTTGATGCAACTAGCACCAGCGTGGTTTCTGGATTCACTTTTTTCAATGTTTCAGCGATATGTGTGCCATCTACATTAGAGACAAAGTGCATTGTCAGGTGATTTTTGTAAGGGCGTAAGGCTTCAGTAACCATATAAGGCCCTAAATCTGAACCGCCGATACCAATATTAATCACATCAGTAATGGCTTTGCCTGTATAGCCTTTCCATTCCCCTGAAATAACACGATCGCAGAACGATTTCATTTTAGCAAGTACCGCATTCACTTCTGGCATCACATCTTTACCATCCACCAAGACAGGGGTATTTGAGCGATTACGCAATGCGGTGTGTAACACAGCACGGTTTTCAGTGCGGTTAATTTTTTCCCCGCTGAACATCGCTTCCGTTGCGGCTTGCAAGCCACATTCTTCCGCTAATTGACGCAATAGTCCTAAGGTTTCTTGAGTAAGATTATTTTTTGAATAATCCACTAAAATATCCTGATTAAAGGTTAAAGAATAATCTTTAAAACGGTTAGGCTCTTGCGCAAATAATTGTTGAATAGTGGTTTCGCCTAGATTGTTTTTATGTTGTTCTAAGGCTTTCCACGCTTGCGTGCTGGTTGGGTTGATGTTTTTCATTTGAGTTTCCTTTTATTAAGTTTAATTAAAAAATTAATCAATATATTCCGTCAAAACTCGTGGGGTGAGTTTTGTTATTAATTCATAACTTAAAATGCCACTTATTGCTGCGATTTCTTCAATAGGTAATTCCTTACCCCATAAGATTACTTCGTCCCCCACTTGATCCTGGCTGTCTTGACCAAGATCCACAGTGAGCATATCCATTGATACTCTGCCCACAATTGGCACACGACGTCCATTAAGATAAACCGGAGTACCTTGTGGCATATCTCTTGGATAGCCATCTCCATAGCCAATGGCAACAACACCAATTTTGGTATCTTGTTCGCTCACCCATTTTCCACCATATCCTACGGGTTCGCCTTTTTTATGATTACGCACGGCAATCAGCGATGAAGTGAGTGTCATCACAGGCATTAAGCCGTATTCTTGACTTGGTACGTTATTCGGTGAAATGCCATATAAAATAATACCGGGGCGAATCCAATCTAAATGCGCTTCGTGCCAAAATAAAATGCCACCTGATGCCGCAATACTACGCTCCCCTGCTCTATTTTCGGTAGCTTGAAGAAAGGCGTTAAGTTGTTTTTTCGTGTAATCAGATTCTAATTCATCAGCACGGCTAAAATGGCTGACAAAACCAAAGTGCGGTTCAATATTTGGACATTTTTCAAGGGCTTGGCAAAATGCTTCCACTTCATCTAAGGCAACACCAAGGCGGTGCATTCCTGTGTCAATTTTAAGCCAGACTTTAATCGGGTTAGGTAAATCGGCTTGCTGTAAGGCTTCTAATTGTTCTTTGTTATGCACGATAGTTTGGATATTATTTACCGCAATAATCGGCAAATCTTTGGCGCGGAAAAAGCCTTCTAATAATAAAATGGGCTTGGTAATGCCGTTGGAACGCAGCGTCAACGCTTCTTCTAAACGCGCCACACCAAAGCAATCGACCAATTCTTCCAACACGGGCGCCACAAACGCCACGCCGTGTCCATAGGCATTGGCTTTTACCACTGCGATCACTTTGCTATGTGGCGCTTTTTGTTTGATCACTTCGATATTGTGTCTTAATGCGTGCGAACTAATTTTTGCTGTTGCAGGTTTTACATCAATCATAATGCCTACTCGTGAATATATTCTGGTTGATCTTTAAGGTTGTCAAAACGGGAAAATTGTCCGTTAAATTTCAACCGCACTTTACCAATTGGGCCATTACGTTGCTTACCGATAATAATTTCCGCAATGCCTTTTTCTTCCGAATTATCGTTATACACTTCATCGCGATAAATAAACATAATCAAATCCGCATCTTGTTCAATGGAGCCTGATTCACGCAAATCCGAGTTTACTGGGCGTTTATCCGCGCGATTTTCCAAGGTACGGTTAAGCTGAGAAAGGGCTATCACTGGCACTTCCAGCTCTTTGGCTAAGGCTTTCAAAGAGCGTGAAATTTCTGCAATTTCTAAGGTACGGTTATCAGAAAAGGCTGGCGCACGCATTAACTGCAAGTAATCCACCATAATGAGGCTCAAGCCACCGTGTTCACGGTATATCCGTCTTGCACGAGAACGTAATTCAGTTGGCGTTAGGCCTGAAGAATCGTCAATATACAAATTTGGGTTTTGCTTAAACAAACCAACACTGCTAGCGATTTTCGACCAATCTTCATCATCTAATCCCTGTCCAGTACGAATTTTGGTTTGATCAACGCGTGAAAGAGAAGCGATTGTACGCATCATAATTTGTTCTGATGGCATCTCTAAACTAAACACCAACACAGGTTTATCCGATTCTAACGCCGCATTTTCGCACAAGTTCATTGCAAAGGTGGTTTTCCCCATTGATGGACGCGCGGCAATAATAATTAAATCAGAAGGTTGCAAGCCTGCTGTTTTGCGATCGAGATCGAAAAATCCTGTACTCACCCCTGTTACCCCATTATTGTGTTCAGATTGGCTTAAAAGCTGAATTTTTTGTACTGTTCCGCGTAAAATATCCACCACATTTTCTGGCCCTTCACCTTGCGTGGTACGCTTTTCTGCAATGCTAAACACTTCGCGTTCGGCATCATCAAGAATTTCTTTAACATCTCGCCCTTTGGTTTGATAGCTCATTTCAGCAATTTTGTTACTGGACGCAATCAGCTCACGCAAAATGGCTTTTTCGCGTACAATATCCGCATAAGTCAGCACGTTCGCTGCACTTGGCGTATTTTTTGAAAGCTCGGCTAAATAGGCAAAACCGCCCACTTCTTCACTCACGCCAGCGGCTTTCAAGGTTTCATCTAAGGTTAAAAGATCCACAGGTTTATTGTTGCGGATCAAATTCATTATGTGTTGAAAAATTAAACGATGCTCAAAGGTATAAAAATCTTCGGCAATAATACGCTCAGATACGGCGTCCCAATGGGCATCTGTCAGCAACATACTGCCGATGACCGCTTGTTCTGCTTCAATGGAATGAGGGGGAATGTTAATCTGCTCAACTTTTTTATCTTTCGAGCTTGAGGGGTATTGTTTCGCCATAAATCCGTTTTTGATTACGATAAAAATTTATGCCTATCATATACCAAATTGCGGGGAGAATTAAGAAAAAGAAAAGGGGATTTTATTTCTGATCAAAAGAAAACCGCAACCTTGGCTGTTCGCTCAAAGTGCGGTTATTTTTTCTCAAATTTTTATCGTTTGCTTTTTAAGCGAAAGCAAAATGATGGATTATTCCAACGCCAACAAGGCAAAGGTCGCAAGCCAATGCGCGCCGCTGTAATGGCTGCCGACAACGTGATCTAAGCTTGCTTGAAGATGCTCTTGAATGGCATTTTTAAGCATAGTTTGTAAGGCGTGATCCGCTGGTAGCGCTTTCGCGATGTGTTTGAAACACCACGAACGGCTGAGATTTAAGCCATCTAAATGGGCAATTTTTGGATCAGCGCGATCGCTCACTTCTGCTGGACTTAGCAAGGTGTTGAGCTGTTGTTCAGGCAAGAACTCGGCAAACCAAGCTGGGAAATCCGCTAACACTTTGCTCATTAATAAGGCTTCCGTTAATGCGCCTGAAAGATAATCGTCCCCTGCGGGTTCATAATTGGCTGGGTAATTTTTATCTTGGCGATAATAACGTTCAGTTGCCTGTAAAATGGCATTTTCCAATTCTTGATCCTGCATTGCTCTTGCATAATCCAACGCCAAAACAAGCGCAAAGGCGGTGTTAAAATGCGTTCCAACACGAATTGGATAGCTTAATTTACCTAGATAATCGAGTAATTTTTGGCGAATATCCAAGGTGAGCGGTTGCAATAATTCATACCATTGCTCTGCTTGCGGTAAGTCGGATTGTTTAAGCTCTTGAGCAAGTGCCAAGATCCACGCATAACCATAAGGACGTTCAAAAGACGCACGGAATGGTGCGTGAAAATAAGCCAACTCGTGCGCTACATTTTCCACCGTGAAATGTTCGGCGAATAATTTTTCGATCTCCGCTTTGCTGTCTAAATTAGGATAAATTTTTACACAGCGTAATAAAAGCCAATAACCGTGTACCGCGGAATGCCAGTCAAAACAACCGTAAAAAATCGGGTGTAGCTGACGCGGCGATTGCACATCGGCTTCAGAATTAAGCAGGTGCATTATATGATTTGGATATTCTTGACGTAAAAATTGCAAGGGCATATTGGCAAATTCAGCCGCCTGTTGTTGAGTGAGTTTCATACTTGCTCCCTAAAAAATAATGAAATACATCAGAATAATATTGGCAATCAAAATAGATACCGCAGAAGGAATCTGCACTTTGATCACTTGATATTTATCTTTTAATTCTAACAATGCAGCAGGCACGATATTAAAGTTTGCAGCCATTGGGGTCATTAATGTACCGCAATAGCCCGCATACATACCAATCGCAAACAACGGTGCTGGATCAGCATTATGCATCGTCACTAAAAATGGCAAGGCAATCCCCGCACTTAGCACTGGGAAAGCAGCAAAGGCATTACCCATAATCATTGTGAAGAGAGCCATTCCTAAGCAATAAGTGGCAACGAGTAAGAAGCGATTGTTTGGATCGATAAACAAGCTCACCACTTTTTGCACCGATTCTCCAGTGTTCGCCGCCACGAATACGCCGCCTAACATTGCCAACATTTGCGGTAAAATTGCTGCCCAGCCAATGGTGTCCACCAAACGTCTAGATTGGCTAACTGCTTGCAATGGTGAACCGCCGGTAAGTTTCCAACCTGCTAATAATGCGGTGATACAAGCTAAACATAAGGCGGCAAGGGTGAGATATTTTTGATCAAGCAAGAATACCCCACCGATAGACACACCTTTCAGGAAGATCGTTCCGATTACTGTGACCACAGGAATCAACACTGCAGGCAAGAATAACCAGTTTTTCAATTTATTTGAAGAAGCTTCACGTTGCGCATCAGTTGCCATTGGGTATTCCCCTTTACCAACCAAGCCAAATCCAGCCAATAACGCAATAACAATCACAACGGCGCCAACAATGCGGTAAGTGAGAGCTTTTCCTAAGGTTGCGATCATTAAATCGCTAAATAAGAAAATACTACCAAATAAGAACCAGAAAAGTGCGGTGGTAAATCGTTTAGCATTTGCTTTATCGCGTAATGTCATTACCACAAGCATCATCACAATAATGCCAATTAAATAATAAACGGAATTAATGCTGATTAAGGTCATTTGCTCGCCTCCTCTGTTGCTTTACCTGTTTGGGCTTGCCACGCCAATACATCGCGATGAATACTCGCATCAAGGCGTACAAGGCGGAACATATGAATCACTAATGCCGCAATCGCCGTTGGAATTGCCCATAATCCAATGTGTAATGGTTCTACACTGGTGATACCGTTTTCTTTCAAGAAAGCATCAATCAGCAATACCGCACCAAAGGCAATAAAAATATCTTCTCCAAAAAATACGGCAATATTGTCGCAAGCGGCGGAATGGGCTTTGATTTTATCGCGAATATGTTGTGGTAAATCACCATATTTATTGACCGCTGCCCCTTCTGTCATCGGTGCAAGCAAAGGACGAACGGTTTGCGCATGTCCCCCTAAAGACATCAAACCTAATGCTGCGGTGGCTTCACGCATAACAAAATAAAGCATTAAAATACGTGCTGAAGTAACACTTGCCATTTTCGCCACCCAAGCCTGAGCGCGTTCTTTCAAGCCGTAATATTCTAATAATCCAATAACCGGCAAAATAAGTAGAAATGTGGCAAGAGAGCGGCTGTTGATGAATTTCTCACCGAAGGTTTCTAGCAACAAACCAAAATCCATTCCCACCATTAAACCTGTGGCTAAACCTGCAGCAACCACCACAAGCAGGGGGTTAAAACGTAAGGCAAACCCAATAACAACAATGGGAATACCTACAAGAGGAAGTAGCGTTGCGCTATCCATAAATCAGACCTCCATAACATAGGATAAAAAGAAAAAAACGATGAATAATCAATCGTTTCTCAAGCAATATATGGAAATGTAAAAAAATTGTAAACAAAGATTAATGAAATTAGCGATCTAGATCACATTTTTAAACAAAAAAGTGCGGTGAAAAATCACCGCACTTTTTACGATTAAGGCGTATAGTAAGTGGCAGAACCTGGGCCAACAGGTAAGCCAAAGACAAATACCCATACGAAGAACAAGGCTGACCAAGCAATTAAGAATGCAATAGAATATGGTAACATCATTGAAACGATAGTTCCCACGCCCGCATCTTTTCTATATTTAATCACTGTAGCCATAATCAAGCCGAAATAGCTCATCATTGGTGTGATAATGTTGGTAACAGAATCCCCAATTCGATATGCAGCTTGAATCACTTCTGGTGCATAACCTGCTAGCATTAACATTGGCACAAAAATCGGTGCAGTTACCGCCCATTGCGCTGATGCCGATCCAATCATTAAGTTAATGAAAGCACAAATTAAGATAAAGCCGATAAATAATAAACCACCGTGTAAACCTAATTCATTCAAGAAATTAGCGCCTTTAACTGCGATGATCTGACCAATGTTTGTCCAGCTAAAGAAGGCGATAAATTGTGCGGCAAAGAAAATAATTACTAAATAAAGGCCTAATGAACTCATTATTTCTGCCATTGCATTGACGACATCTTTATCGCTACGGATTGTTTTTACCACCACGCCATAAACAATACCCGGAATGGCAAATAATACGAAAATAAATACAACAATAGATTTTAAGAATGGGGAACCCGTCACTAAGCCTGTGGTTGGATTACGCAAAATACCATTTTCTGGCACAACGCTTAACGCAAGTAATACGCAGCAGACTAAGAAAGCTAAACCAGCAAATAATAGCCCTTTGCGTTCTAATGGGGTAACGCTAGCTGAGCGTTGTTCATCAATTTCATCTTGACTTAATGAACCTTTATATTCACCAAGTTGTGGTTCAACCACTTTTTCTGTAATAAGATAACCAATAATCGCAATGATGAACGTACTAACAAACATAAAATACCAATTAGCTTCTGCGCCTACCGTATAATTCGGATCAATTATTTGCGCTGCTTGTTGCGTAATCCCAGCTAATAATGGATCGATGGTACCTAATAGCAAGTTGGCAGAATAGCCGCCCGATACCCCTGCAAAAGCAGCAGCCAGACCTGCTAATGGGTGACGCCCTAAAGAATGGAAAATAATCGCCGCTAATGGAATTAATACTAAATAGCCTAATTCCGCTGCCATATTCGACATAATCCCAGCAAAAACTACCGCTAATGTGGTGAGTTTGCGTGGTGCTTTTAATACCACCAAACGCATTGCCGCAGAAATTAAACCTGATTTCTCCGCAATACCCACACCAAGCATTGCTACTAACACCGTACCAAGTGGTGCAAAGTTGGTAAAGTTTTTCACTAAATTAGTGAGAATTTTGATTAACCCTTCTTGGTTTAGCAAACTCACCACATAGATGACTCCATCAGCACTACGGCCTTTGGCGCCCTCAGGACGAGGATCTAATGCAGAAATGCCAAAATACTCCCCTAATGCGGAAGCGAGCAATAATAAAGTAATTAAAATAACAAATAATGTTACGGGGTGAGGCAGGGCATTCCCTAGCCATTCAACGGTTCGTAGAAACTTACTTCCCTTGGGTGGAGTTTTCGCTACTGTCATATCTTACCTCATCTAGGTTATTAACAAAAAATCAACAATCTTTAACTTAATGATTTTTGAATAAAAAATCTACCCCAATTATAGAACAAAATGGCATAACATATAAAACTAGGGGCTGTAGTAGATTAGCAACAATGCTATACTACAAAAATGAAGATAACATATTGTAAATTAAAGAAATCCATACAGAAAAAACTGCTTGAGTTTTTTGTCGCAGAAGTTACTGCAAGAACAGCAGCAAATTTGCTAGATATTCAACCGAATACAGCCGCTTTGTTCTACCATAAAATCAGGCTTGTGATTGGCTATCATTTATCCCTTGAAGTTAACGAGATTTTTGAGAGGGAAATTGAACTAGACGAAAGCTATTTTGGTGGTCATCGAAAGGGAAAACGAGGACGAGGAGCGGCTGGAAAAGTTGCTGTTTTTGGGTTACTAAAACGACAAGGAAAGGTATTTACTGTTGTGGTTGAAAACACCAAGAGTGAAACATTACTCCCTGTTATTAAAAGAAAAATCAAGCCTGATAGCTGGGTTTATACGGACACTTATCGCAGTTATGATGCGCTTGATGTGAGTGAATTTCACCACGAACGAATCAATCATTCCGAGCTATTTGCGGTGAAACAAAATCATATTAATGGCATTGAAAATTTTTGGAATCAGGCGAAGCGGATACTGCGAAAATATAATGGAATTAACCGAAAAAACTTTCCTTTATTCTTGAAGGAATGTGAATTTCGGTTTAACTTTGGGACACCAAAAGAGCAGTTAAAAATATTGCGAAAATGGTGTGAAATTTAGGGCTAATCTACTACAGCCCCTAAAACTAATATAATATTTAAGAATTTAAAAGCGCTAAACAACAAAAAAGTGCGGTAAAAATTACCGCACTTTTTTCCGTTTAGTAGCCTTCACTTAACATATTTGGCAAAAATTGTTTTTGCGTAATACGTTTAACGCGAGTTTTGATTTGGCCATCAGAATATAACTCTAACTCGCGCCAGCCCGGCTGTAATGTGTCTAGCGCAAAAGTATTACTATCTGGCTTAAATTGAATGCTAGTGGACGGGGTAGCCATTACTTGGTAGCCTTGCCATTGACTATCAACCGCTTGATGAATATGGCCGTACAAAATCCCCTTTACATTCTTAAATGGCAATAGCACATTGGCAAGCTCTAAGGCGTTGCGTAAATTATGCTGATCCAACCAAGCAGAATTAGTCGATAAAATATGGTGGTGCAACACAATTAATGCATAACGTTGTGGGTATGCCTTTAATTTTTCCACTAAAAAATCTAACTGCGCAGGTTCTAATTGTCCGTGTGGAACACCAGATACTTGACTATCAAGCATAATAATCTGCCAATGTTCACCCAATAAAAGATGTTTCGCGGGACTTAGCTGTCCATTATTATGATTGAGTATCTCGAACATTTTCGGCTGAAAATCGTGGTTGCCCGGTATCCAAAATACGGTTTTGCCTAGTTTTTGTACGCTTTGACAAAATCTTAGATAGCCTTCATTACTGCTATCTTGCACTAAATCGCCTGTGGCTAGCACAAGATCGTAATTGAACTCACTTTGTTTAATTTCCTCCAAGACTTGATTAAAACTAGCCTGCGTATTAATCCCTAGTAATTCTCCATTTTCATCATTAAATAAGTGAGGATCTGTGATCTGAATCAAACGTACAACGTCTTCGTTTGTTGAATGTGTATAAGTATCGATCAAAATACCTTCTCCTCTTTGTCAAAATAAATGCAAAAGCATTAATAAGTTACGGATTTGAAAAAAAATTGCACTATAAAAATCCTAAAAATGCTTAGCGGATCATATTTTATGCTGAAATTTCTGTTAAAAACTCGATCCAGCTCACATTTTTTCCCATTCTTTTTGCAAAGAGAGATAATTTAATTGCAACCAAAGTAATCCGGTAACCGCTAATCCGTTATCAATCTTGCCATTACAAACCCACTCGTAAGCAGTTTGACGCGGAATAACGTGAACACGAATATCTTCATTTTCATCAGCCAAGCCGTGAATACCCTGTGCTTTTTGGCTATCTACTTTGCCGACAAATAAATGAATGCGTTCCACAATGCCCCCAGGGCTATCCCAAAAGCTCATCACTTCACGCAAATGTTCTACTTGTACGCCTGCTTCCTCTTGGCTTTCACGCTGCGCCACTTCATCGGGCTGCTCGCCTTCTTCCACCATACCTGCGATCAGTTCTAACAACCAAGGGGATTGGCTAAGCTGTGGATTATAAGCACCAATGCGCACCTGCTCCACCATTACCACGCTGTCGGCATCAGGATCATAAGCCACCACCACAGAAGCTGCGCCTTTCACCAGCAATTCACGGGTTACTACACCGCTTTCACCGCCAGCAAACAGCTTATGTTTAAAATAGACTTTCTTTAAATTAAAAAAACCGTTATAAAGCGGTTCTTCCTTGATAATTTCAATATCCTGTTGGGTAAATTGCTGTAAGTCAGACATCATTTTTCCTCGTATAAAATTTTGCTAAGAATACGCCAGTTTTTTACAAAAAAAAATGTAATTTTTCTGATTTTTGTTGAAAAATTTGACCTTGTTCACAAAACCTGTGAAAAATCGGCTAACTTTTCTTCAGGCGATCTGAGCTAACCAAGAATAACGCGATTACCATTAGCAAAATCGATCCAGAAAAGAGCAAAGTATTTACTGGGCTAGAATGATCCACAATGATTAAGCGCACCATTGCGGTGATCCCAATATATAAAAAATAACGCAATGGAAAGTGATAATCGGTTTTGAAGTATTTCACAATCAAAGCTAAAAACTCAAAATAAAGGAAATACACCACAATTTTTTCCACCAACAGATAAGAGGCTTCTTTTGATTGCTCAAATAACACAAGGGCTAGACCATAAGTTTCTTTCGCTAAAAACACGACCAAAATCAGTGCAAGCACTAAGAGAGAAATATTCAGCACCCATTGCAATAACGCCGAGATGCTTTGTGGAAAGAAACGTTTTTCACTCATTTTATTTTCCTTCTAAATAAAAAATCGCTCGAAAATTTCAGGTAATTGCTTGATTAATGTTGCTTTGCCTGCCACTTCTTGGTCTTGCCAAGATTGCACTAAAATCTCAGGGTTGAAATGCGCGCGCGCCTGCTCTGCCATTGGTAAATAGCTGATATGCCAAGGCTCATAACCAATTTCTAATCTCGCTGGCATTTGTGAAAAAGGAAAGGAAAAATCAAATTTCGCCACATTTTCTTGCAGCCACCCGCTGAGTTCAGCAAAATAACCGCCTTGCGTATATTCCCAAGGCTCAAGTTGTAATTTTTGATCTGCGGGCAATAAATCAGGATCAAAAATATCCACTTCCGTTCCCCAATGATGACGGCTGCCCCCTGGTAAGGCTGACCAACGTAAAATCGCTTGGCATTTTTCCCAATCAGAACAACAGGATAAATCAAGCGCTTGCCCTTCATCATTATGCACTTTACGTTTGCCGGCAAATTTATCATTCCAGATCATTTGCTGACGTTGGAAATCACGAAAGCTACTCGCAGGCTGTAAATTAAAGCCATTTTTCACCGCACTTTGTTGCAAGCCTTGAAATGCCTTTAACGCAGTGACTTCAAGAAAATGCTGATGAGAAAAAGGGCAAGGCAACGCCACTAAATGCTCACGGGATTTTCCCGTGAGTGTCGCTGCGTTAAATGGGCTTTTCATTCGCTATCCTTATCTAATAAATTCACGAGCATTTGCTGATATACTTCGCCTAGCGTAGCCAGATCTTGGCAACTTACACATTCATTGACTTTATGGATTGTGGCATTTAACGGCCCAAGTTCCACCACTTCCGCCCCCATTAAGGCAATGAAACGTCCGTCTGACGTGCCACCCCCCGTTTCAAGTGCGGGGGTAATTTTGGCAATTTTTTCAAGACTATCCACCACGGCATTCACCAGTTTACCCGGTTTTGTTAAAAATGGCTTGCCCGATAAATTCCATTCAATACGATAATCAAGCTGATGTTTTTTCAACATTTGTTCTACGGTTTGCTTGATTAGCTCGTCTGTTACTTCGGTGCAATAACGCAAATTAAACTGCACATAAAGCTCCCCAGGGATTACATTATTACTGCCTGTACCAGCTTGAATATTAGCAATCTGCAAACTGGTTGGCGGGAAGAATTCATTGCCCTGATCCCATTGGTAAGTGGTTAATTCTTTTAGGAAATCAACGGATTTATGAACAGGATTATCGGCTAAATGTGGGTAAGCAACGTGGCCTTGCACGCCTTGAATATGCAGATTGCCTGTAATGGAACCACGGCGGCCATTTTTCACAACATCGCCTAATTTCTCAGCACTTGAAGGCTCGCCAACCAAACAATAATCAATCGGCTCACCGCGTGCCATTAAGGTTTCCACTACCCGCACTGTGCCATCTTTTGCCGCCGCTTCTTCATCGGAAGTAATGAGCAAGGCAATCGTTCCCGCGTGATTTGGGTTAGCTTTCACATAATTTTCTGCCGCCACAACCATTGCTGCTAGCGAGCCTTTCATATCCGCCGCACCACGTCCATACAACATATCATCGACAATCTGGGCTGAAAACGGAGGATATTGCCATTGGCTCTCATCGCCCACTGGCACAACATCGGTATGCCCTGCAAAAGCCACCACGGGGCCTGTTGAGCCGCGCTTCGCCCATAAATTTAACGTATCATTAAAAGGCAACCACTCAATTTGAAACCCGAGTTTTTCTAAACGATCGGCAATTAGTTTTTGACAGCCTTGATCATCAGGGCTAATCGAAGGACGTTGGATCAGCTGTTGCGCTAAGGTAACGATTGTTTCTTTCATTGCTTAACCTTTCTTACTTACCAAAAGCTTCATCGTATGCCGTGGCATCAAAGCCGATTAACGCAATGTTCTCTTGTAAAATAATTGGGCGTTTAATCAACGTTGGCTGTTCAAATAACACCTCAAGTGCGGTGCTTTTTGACAGATTTTTTTTCACTTCATCAGTTAAATTACGCCAAGTCGTACTGCGTTTATTGACTAAATTTTCCCATCCAAATTGGTTTTCAGCCTTTTCCAACCAAGCCTTATCCAAGCCATCTACACGATAATCGTGCAAACGATGTTCAATGCCATTATCCGCCAACCATTTCAACGCTTTTTTCACCGTATCGCAATTTTTAATGCCATAAACTGTAATCATTTTTTGTCCTATGTTCTTTAATTAGCCAACGGGCGGACACACCGGCCCGCCCCTATATATTCATTATACTGATATAAAATTTATCTAAATGCTCCGTAGCTCCGTAGGGTGGGCTTTAGCCCACCAAAGGACGAAATCTCATCAAATGGTGGGCTAAAGCCCCCCTACTTCATATCCGCTTATTTCAACAAATACGCCTTTAACGTTGCAAAATCATTATCCATTTCATCGGAAAGCAATGGCAATTTGTTGTGCTTATCCAAAGCTTCTGGCAATGGTAATTCGGTGGATAAAATTCGCTCTACGCTTTCTTTGAATTTTGCTGGATGTGCGGTGCAAAGGAATAAGCCTGTTTCACCAGCTTGTAAATCTTGTTTTAACACGCCGTAGGCGATCGCACCGTGCGGTTCGCATAGATAGCCTTGCTCGTTCATTGCTTGCAAGGTGTGTTCAGTTTGCTCATCACTCATTGCGGCGGAATGAAGCTCTGACAATGCCCAGCCGTTGCGTTTGAAGAGTTCTTCTACACGAGGCCAGTTATTTGGGCGGCTAACGTCCATTGCGTTTGATAGGGTTGCCACGGTGTCATTTGGCGACCATTCGCCCGTACTTAAATAGCGTGGTACGGTGTCATTGGCGTTGGTAGCTGCGATGAAACGTTTGATCGGTAAGCCCATTGTTTTCGCGATAAGCCCCGCTGTGAGGTTGCCGAAGTTACCACTTGGCACAGAAACCACGATGTTTTCACGCTCGGCTTTAGGGAGTTGTGCCACCGCTTCAAAATAATAGCAAACTTGGGCTAATAAACGGCTAATATTAATGGAGTTGGCCGAATTTAAGCCGATAGCTTGGCGAAGTTCTGCATCATCAAAGGCTTGTTTAACGAGGGCTTGGCAGTCGTCAAAATCACCGTTAATGGCAACAGTTCGGATATTTCCGCCTAGGGTGCAGAATAATTTTTCTTGTAATGGGCTGATTTTACCTTTTGGATACAAAATCACCACATCGATGTTTTCTAAACCATAGAATGCGTGCGCCACTGCTGCACCAGTATCCCCTGATGTTGCCGTTAAAATAGTGATTTTTCCATCGCCACGCACGGCAGCAAGGGCTTGTGCCATAAAACGTCCGCCAAAATCTTTAAAGGCAAGAGTTGGGCCGTGGAATAATTCTAAGGCGTAAATATGATCTGCCACTTTTTCTACTGGTGCAGGGAATGTAAAGGCATTTTTTACCAGTTGAGCCAGTTTATCCGCTGGAATTTCATCACCAATTAATGCCCCTAGGATTTTCTCGCTACGCTCAACCAAAGGTAGCTCAAGCAAGGCGTCAATGTTATCTAAGTGCGGGATAATTTCAGGGAAAAATAGCCCTTGATCTTTGCCTAGCCCTTGACGTACTGCTTGGGCGAAATTGACTTGTTCTTCGGGGTGTTTGATGTTGTATAAATTCATAGTTGTTCCGTTTTGGGGTTGGTTAATATTCTTTGTTTAAAATTCTTTCATTTTTAATGATGTATAACAAGTTTCGCTCGTTGAGCGACCTACTTTCTTTTGCTTGCTCAAAAGAAAGTAGGCAAAGAAAAAAGCACCCGACCAACCCGCTTTTTCCTCATTCCAATAAAATTTTCTTAACGAAAAGTAAGCCCATACTCGCTACGCTGCGTTCAGGCGTTACTTTTCTAAAAATTTTATTTTCATTCGGGCGGTTTGCACGGGGATTTTAATCCTTTTACCTATAACGAATTTTGCTCGTTAAGCAACTTATTTTCTTTTGTGTTCCCAAAAGAAAGTAAAGAAAAGGGAACTCCGATCAAATTACTCTTCCTCATTTCGACAAAATTTTTTGACGAAAAGTAAGCCTGATGTTCACTTCGCTCTCGCTCGGCGTTACTTTTCTAAAAATTTTATCTCCATTCGGGCGGTTTGGACGGGGATTTTTACTCCCTTTCACTTTATTATCTGCTTTACAAAAGCGGTAAAAGTTACCTTGTTTTGCAGATAATATTGCTTTTATAGTTTTACTTCCATTTGGGCAATTTTTAACCCAATTCTCTTGCACCTTGGTTATCTACTTTACAAACGTGGACGAAGCCTTCGTTGTTTTGTAGATAATGGTTTTCCAAATAGGTGGCCACTTTGCTGGCAGTGTTTAAATCTGGTGCGATGGCGAACATTGTTGGGCCTGATCCTGAAATGCCAGAAGCCAGTGCGCCAAGATCGCGTACCGCTTGTTTAACTTCAGCGAAATTTGGTAATAGCGCTTCACGATAAGGTTCTGCAATCACGTCTTTCATCATATAGGCAGCCAAAGCTTCTTGTTGCGTGTGGCACGCGTGAACGAAACTGCCTAAATGACGGCCGTGTGTAATTACATCTTGACGTGTGTAGCTCTTCGGCAAAATGGCTCGTGCCTCTGAGGTGGAAACCTCAATTCCTGGGTAAGCTAACACCCAATACCAGTTATCAAAAAATGGCAACTGCTGACAAATATTGCCGAGCGATTGTACCATTAATTGCACGCCACCTAAATAACAAGGGGCGACGTTGTCATAATGGATTGAGCCAGAAATCCGCCCTTCCAGTTCGCCCATCATTTCCAATAATTCCATTTTGGAAAAAGGTTCATCGTGGAATTTGTTTAATGCCACCAAAGCAGCCACAATGGAACAAGCACTTGAGCCAAGCCCTGAGCCAATCGGCATATTTTTTTCGAGCGTGAGGCGGAGAGGCTTCACGGTGCCGTTGCGTAATTTTAAGCGTTCGCTAAAAAGCACATAGGCTTGATACACAATATTTTTTTGCGGCTCTTTTGGCAATTTACGCACAAAATAGCCCGCACTTTCTAGCTCAAAGCCTTGGCTGATCGCCTCCACTTGCACCACATCGCCCAATAATGAGCCATCAATTGGGGACACCGCCGCCCCCAATGTATCAAAACCAACACTGATATTCGCACTAGATGCAGGGGCGTAAATTCGTAACATAAATGCTCCTTAATGATGTAATGTTCTTAAAATATCAGCGAAAATTCCTGCCGCTGTAACGGCATTGCCTGCCCCGTAGCCACGCAATAATAATGGGATTGGCTGATAGTAGCGAGTATAAAATGCTAAGGCATTTTCACCATTTTTTACTTTATACAGTGGATCATCTTGCCCTACCTCTACAATCGACACTTTGCATTTGCCGTTTTCAATTTGTCCAACATAACGCAGTACTTTGCCCTCTGCTTTCGCTTTTTCCACGCGAGCTTTAAATTCTGCATCAAGCTGTGGCAACATTGCCATAAATTCGTTAACTGATTTGCCTTCCGCAAAACCTTTTGGCAGCACGCCCTCCACTTCCACATCACTTAATTCGAGTTGTAATCCCACCTCACGGGCTAAAATTAACAACTTGCGTGCCACATCTTGCCCAGACAGATCATCACGAGGATCAGGTTCAGTAAAGCCTTTTTCCCGTGCTAGCGTGGTAACTTCGGATAATGATAAACCTTCTTCCAATTTGCCAAAAATAAAGGAAAGTGAGCCTGATAAGATCCCGCTGAAGCGGATTAACTCGTCCCCTGCGGCAAGCAAATTTTGCAAGTTCTCAATTACTGGCAATCCCGCCCCCACATTGGTTTCATACAAGAATTTATGTTGGCTTTTACGCGCATTTTCACGCAATAAATTATAATAAGCGAGTTCACGCGTGTTGGCTTTTTTATTTGGCGTAACCACGTGGAAGCCCTCACTTAACGCACGGGCATACAAGCCTGCAACACTTTCCGCCGAGGTGCAATCCACAAACACAGGATTAACAACGTGATGTAATTTAATGAAAGAAAGTAGCACATCAAAATCCGATGGCTGAGTGGCGTTTTCTAAATCTTCCTGCCAGTGATCGAGATTTAACCCGTTCTCATCTAACAGCATTTTATTCGAATTTGCTATCGCACAAACTCGAATTTCAATGTCCTTTTTTGCTAAATAATCTCGCTGATTTTTCACCTGCTCAATTAATTCGCTACCTACACCACCTACCCCAACGAGAAAAATATCCACCACTTTTTTGTTATTAAAAAGGGCTTGGTGCGTTGCTTTCACCGCTTCAATGGCTTTATTTTGTGGCACGACGGCAGAAATAGAACGCTCAGAAGATCCTTGTGCAATCGCCACAATGCTGATATTTGCTTGTGCTAATGCGGAAAAGAAATGGGCGGCAATCCCTTTCGCTTGACGCATTCCCTCGCCCACTACGGAGATGATGGAAAGATCTTTGATCACTTCGATTTCTTCTAAATCTTGATTTTTCAGTTCTTGGGCAAATTCCACTTCCAACGCATTTTTTGCCACCTCTGCCGCTTTCACTGGCACACAGAAACTAATGCTGTATTCAGAAGAAGATTGGGTAATTAAAATCACCGAAACGCCAGCTTTTGACATTGTAGAGAACACGCGAGCGGCCATTCCCACCATTCCTTGCATTCCCGGCCCTGACACATTAAACATCGCCAAATTATCAAGGTTGGTGATCCCTTTTACTTGTAATTGTTCTGATTGTGCATTGCTGTCAATGATTGAGCCTTTGGCATCTGGATTGCCCGTATTTTTAATTAAGCAAGGAATATTGGCTTGTGCTAATGGCCCAATGGTGCGTGGGTGAATCACTTTCGCCCCGAAATAAGAAAGTTCCATTGCTTCACGGTAAGAAAGACTTGGCAATAAACGCGCATCAGGCACAAGTCGTGGATCACAGGTAAATACGCCGTCCACATCCGTCCAAATCTCACACACTGAGGCATTTAAACAGGCAGCAAGGCACGCGGCGGAATAATCCGAGCCATTACGCCCGAGTAAAACAAGTTCCCCTTTCTCATTGCCCGCAGTAAAGCCTGCCATTAACACTACATTTTTCGGCGGAATGCTTGCTGCATCAATGCGTTTGGTGGATTCTTCAATATCCACCGAAGATTCTAAATACCCACCCTGAGCCAATAATTTTTCCACAGGATTAATCAGGGTAACTTGGTAGCCACGGGCTTCAAACCAGGCTTTCATCATTGCAATGGATAATTTTTCCCCACGGCAATCAATGGTGGCTTTTACCGCATCGTCCAGCACACCTTTGGCACGAATTTCTGCTAATAATTCTGCAATTTGGGCAAATTCTGCGTCAATCACGGCTTTACAGCCTGCGAGATCAAAATTCTCATTTTCGGCATATAAGCCATTAATAATGGTATAGAAAATTTCAAGTGCTTGATTAAAATCGGTATCGGTCGGAAGGTTTTGACTGGCTTTTTCAGAAAGGGCGACAAGGTAATTTGTGATCTTGGCAGGGGCGGATAACACACCCGCTGCTTGCTCTTCTAAATGAGCCTTTTCGATCAATCTTGCCGCTTGCGAAAAGCGTTCTGGATTGGCAAGAGAAGTGCCACCAAATTTTAAAACACGCATAGAAATCTCCTAAATATAATGTTGTGAATATAAAAAATCCTTATAAAAAAACCCGCACTTTATAATGCGGGTTTTCTGTGATCCTGTTTTTAACGCACTAACCCGCCCCATTCATCATAATAATGGTAATCATGGTGGTGGTAATCATTGCGATTGTGCGTTGCATTGTGCTTCAATTTCCTTACAAAAATGAGTGCTGTTAGAAATACCGAAATTTTAACGGCTTGTCAAACAGAAAATGAATAATATAGAATAAATTTCTGTATTTTTTCCAAATTAATAAAAATAGGTCATCATTCAATGGATATTCAACAAAATCTGCAACAGGTTCAGCAACAAATTCAACAAGCCTGCCAACAGGCCAATCGCACTATTTCAGAGGTTAGCCTACTGGCGGTGAGCAAAACCAAGCCCGTTGAGGCTATTTTGCACGCCTACCAAGCAGGGCAACGGCAATTTGGCGAAAACTATGTGCAAGAAGGCGTAGAGAAAATTCAGCATTTTGAGGGACAAAACGTAGATTTGGAATGGCATTTTATCGGGCCGCTACAATCGAATAAAAGCCGTTTAGTGGCGGAACATTTTGATTGGATACAAACACTTGATCGCGCCAAGATTGCCGATCGTCTTAATGATCAGCGTCCCCATTACAAAAAACCGTTGAATGTGCTGATTCAAATTAATATTAGCGATGAAAGCAGTAAATCAGGTATTCAACCTGCGGAAATGCTCGATTTGGCAAAACACATCAAAAACCTACCGCACTTATGTTTGCGTGGGTTAATGGCAATTCCTGCGCCAACAGATGATATTCATCAGCAAAAACAAGCCTTTATGCAAATGCAGCAGCTTTTCCAACAGCTTAAACGCGCGCTGCCTGAATGCCAAATTGACACCCTTTCAATGGGAATGTCTGATGATCTCACCAGTGCCATTGAATGCGGTGCGACAATGGTACGCGTTGGCACGGCGATTTTCGGTGCAAGGGACTATAGCAAATAAGCGAAATTTAAGACAAAACTCTGTAATGCTTTTTCCCCCTAATTATGGCATAATGCCTAGAATTTTTGATGATTGGAGATGATTATGCGAATTTTACATACAATGTTACGCGTGGGCGATTTAGATCGTTCGATTAAATTTTATCAAGATGTGTTAGGTATGCGTTTATTACGTACCAGCGAAAACCCAGAATATAAATATACCCTTGCCTTTTTAGGTTATGACGATGAAGACAAAGCTTCTGTGCTTGAATTAACCTACAACTGGGGCGTACACGAATACGATCTGGGCAATGCTTATGGGCATATCGCTATCGGCGTGGACGATATTTATGCCACTTGCGAAGCCGTTCGCCAAGCAGGCGGAAAAGTTACTCGTGAGCCGGGTCCAGTAAAAGGCGGCAAAACAGTGATTGCCTTCGTGGAAGATCCTGATGGTTACAAAATCGAGTTTATCGAAAATAAAAATGCGCAAGCTGGATTAGGCAACTAAGCTAAAATAATTTGTTAAAAAGTGCGGTGGAAATTTTCGCAAATTTTACACCGCACTTTTTATCTCACCTTTGATCTGATAGTCCATAATGTTATGACAACAAGCGAACCAATTAATTATAATTTGCTGAAAAACCGCTTTCGTGGCTACTTGCCCGTGATTATTGATGTAGAAACCGCAGGCTTTAACGCAAAAACTGATGCGTTGCTCGAAATCGCCGCTATTACGGTAAAAATGGACGAAAATGGGTTCTTATTGCCCGATCAAAAGTGCCATTTTCATATTCAACCTTTTGAAGGGGCGAATATCAATCCTGATTCTCTCAAATTTAACGGCATTGATATTGATAACCCCTTACGCGGTGCGATTTCGGAAAATATCGCCATTAGCGAATTATTCAAAATGGTGCGTCAGGCGCAAAAACAAGCGGAATGCCAGCGTTCCATTATCGTGGCGCATAATGCCACCTTCGACCAAAGTTTCTTAATGGCGGCGGCTGAGCGGGTGCAAGCCAAACGCAATCCATTTCACCCCTTTGGAATGTTTGACACCGCCACATTAAGCGGATTTATGTTCGGTCAAACGGTACTGGTGAAAGCCTGCCAAGCGGCGAACATTCCTTTTGATCATAAACAAGCGCATTCCGCTTTATATGATACAGAACGCACCGCAGAATTATTCTGTTATATGGTGAACCATCTCAAACAATTAGGTGGTTTTCCCCATCAAATAGCAGAATAAGTGCGGTAATTTTTTTATAAATTTTTCTTTTTCTCTTAAATAAGGACAATGCAATGTTACTTTCCAATCCTGTTGTGATTTCTATCATTGTATTGCTTGCGTTAAGTTTATTGCGCATTAACGTGGTGATTGCTTTGATCATTTCCGCGCTAACCGCAGGCTTATGCAGCAATTTAACAATGAGCGAAACCATTCAAACCTTTACGGGTGGCTTAGGCGGCGGTGCTGAAGTGGCGATGAACTACGCCATTTTAGGGGCATTTGCTGTGGCGATTTCTAAATCAGGCATTACTGATTTGCTCGCTTTCAAAGTGATCCAAAAACTCGGCCATTCGCCAAACGGGCTTTCAATGGCGACATTTAAATATTTCATTTTGGCAGTGTTGGTGATTTTCTCCATTTCATCACAAAACTTATTGCCTGTGCATATCGCCTTTATTCCTATTGTGATCCCACCACTGCTCGCCATTTTCAATAAATTGAAAATTGACCGCCGCGCCGTAGCTTGTGTGCTGACATTCGGTTTAACCGCTACTTATATGCTCTTGCCAGTGGGATTCGGAAAAATCTTTATCGAAAGCATTTTGGTAAAAAATATCAACCAAGTGGGCGCGCCACTCGGCTTACATACCAGCGTTGGCGAAGTTTCCCTTGCTATGATGTTACCGGTGATTGGAATGATTTTAGGCTTACTCACCGCTGTGTTCATCACCTATCGCAAACCAAAAGAATATGCCGTTTCAGACAACAACCTCAGCACGCAAGAAATTGAACAGCATATTGCGAATATCAAACCGTTCCACGTTATCGCCAGCATTGTTGCGATTGTGGTTACTTTCGGTTTACAACTTTTCACTGATTCCACCATTATCGGCGGTTTAGCAGGTTTAATCATTTTCGCTGTTTGTGGCATTTTCAAACTCAAAGAAAGCAACGATATTTTCCAACAAGGCTTACGCTTAATGGCAATGATCGGCTTTGTGATGATTGCTGCATCAGGCTTTGCAGCGGTGATTAACGCTACTGGCGGCGTAACCCAATTAGTGGATACATTCAGCCAAGGTTTAGGCGCAGACAACAAAGGATTAGCCGCATTATTAATGTTAATTGTGGGCTTGTTCATCACAATGGGGATCGGATCGTCTTTCTCTACGGTGCCAATCATCACCTCTATTTATGTACCACTGTGTTTAACCCTTGGATTTAGCCCATTAGCCACGGTTTCTATCGTAGGCGTGGCAGCCGCACTTGGTGATGCAGGATCCCCTGCTTCCGACTCCACACTCGGCCCAACATCAGGCTTAAATATGGACGGCAAACACGATCACATTTGGGATTCTGTCGTGCCGACCTTTATTCACTACAACATTCCATTAATTATTTTCGGCTGGCTAGCTGCAATGTATTTATAAGCAATGTTAGATAGAAGATAGACAGAAAAAGGACATCACAAGATGTCCTTTTTTATGCGATAATTTCCGCGCTACCCAATCTCACTAAATCAATATTGAACGGAAAAATGAACAAAACTCAACTCATTCAAGCGTTACGCCAAAAAATTACGCAATGTTATCAGCAATATCCAATGCCTGATACAGAGAAAATTTATGCAAAATTTGACCGCACTTTATTTAGTGAAGATTTCCAGCTATTCAAATTTTATCGTGCCGAATTAGACAACACCCTTGCTCAAATCGCACGTTTGCAAGAAAACGAACAGGCTCAATGTCAATTTTATAGCGAAAAACTGCTTGCCCAATTACAAGCCCTGCTAGATGCCATAAAACAACAGAAATCAAGAAAAACAACGCAGCGTAATCCCACAAAAGCGCCACTCAGCGCAAAGGATAAGCAGCAACACGCCATTCATCGCCTGCCACCAAGGGAACGCTTAGAGAAATATTACGAAGCCCTACAAGCCTTAAATGCGAAAATTGAGCAGCAACAAGATCAGTATTTTCAAGCCCAAGAAGAATTGGAAAAACAACGGCTCCAACAGCTCATCGCACACACCCAACAACGCCGCGCACGTTGTTTGGAAGCCATTGAACTATTAGAACAATACTTAGCATTGCAACAAAAAGAAAAGGCTGATCACACTGATCAGCCTTAGCAAGGATAGATAACTACGATTATTTAACCTCAATGGTTAAATCATATTCAGCACTTTTATCTTTTCTTGCTGAGTTACGCGGTTGAGCGACGCGCACTTCGTATTCTGTGGTTTCAGGCAAAGTGAATGACTCGCCATAACTATAATCATCATAACCGAATAAGAACGCTTCAGCATCGCCCTTGGTGTCTAACGTTAATGTTAATACTTCCCCTTTTTTGCCTGGGAATTTATAAGAGTCAAAATCATACCCTGTAATTTTGCCTTTTACGTGCTGAACAAAGCCAGAAGACTGCGTTGATTTTTCCACCACGGATGGGGCTTTTTGCTCTGCAGTTTGCTCAGTTGCAGGCGCTTGTGCCTTCGCTGATGTAGTAGGTTTAGGATCTGAACAACCTGCTAATAATACCGTTGCACTTGCAAATAAGGTGGTTAAAAATAAATTTGTTTTTTTCATTATGTTCTCCAGTGTAAAATCCTTAAGGATATGTCTATAAATATGCTGTCCATACTCAGACAACAAGAAAAATAAAAAATTCAATGTTAATGCACAAAAACAACTTGCACCAAAAACATATAAAGCCCTGTGCCCGCAATCATTGATAAAAACATATTCTTTTTCCAAAAATGTAACGCTAATACAATCCCCCCTGCAATAAAATCAGGTGCGCCAAAATAGGCCGTATTCATATCAATATTTTTATAACAATATACGACAAGCATACCGAACATTGCTGGCGGTAATACTTTGCCTAAATAACGAATATATTCAGGAATAGGACGCTCAGCAGGAAAGATCCAAAAAGGTAACCATCTTGTTAATTGAACGGCTAACACAGCAAGAGAAATCGTAATAATTTGTTGAGTTAATGTCATTTTTCCACCTGTTCTAAGGTTACATTCAATTTTGCTCGCCATAAGGTTAAAACTAACCAAATAATCGCTAATGTAGGAAGAAGAAAATAATTTTTACCGACGACGAGCAAGCACAACGATGCAACACCAATACCTAATAACGAACTCTTATGTGATTTTTCCTTAAGCCAATTTTCTGCAAAAATCACTAAAAATAGTGCGGTCATTGCAAACTCAATGCCTTTGAGATCAAAAGGAATAATATTGCCAAAAACATTTCCTAACAGTGCGCCTAACACCCAATACATATGAAGATAAAGGCTGACAAAAAACATATACCATCCTTTATCTAAATGCGAAGGAATAGTCGCAACATAATTCAGTGAAAAACTCTCATCAACCAGTGAACTAATCAGATACCAACGTTTTTTACCTACGCCACTGCCATATTTCTCCAACATAGAAATACTATAAAAAATTTGACGTAAGCTCACCATCAAGGTTAATAAAAAAACATAAACGGGCGTGAATACCCCCATCAATGCCCCAGCAACAATAAACTCCACAGAGCCTGCATAAATCAGTAATGCCATTAAAAAAGGATACCAAGCATTAAAACCTAATCCTTTCATATAAAGCCCGTATGCAAACCCTAAAAATAAAAAACCAACCAACATAGGTAAAGAATAAGGGAATGCCGCTCTTGCGCTTTGCCAAATCTTATTTTGCGTTGCAATCATACTTATCTCGCTACTCTTCTAAAATGGATAATCCGGGCAAGGTTGAAAAACTTTGGGCTTTCACTGTCTCATAAAAATCCTCAACAAAGGCAACCTCTGTATCAGCTTCACGAAATGCCCCATAAAGATTACTATATAGCCCTTGTGAAGTGATCTTTCTCGCGACAATATAGCCTCGATCTAAATAAGGTTTTGCTGCCCAAAAAGGTAATGCTGCCACCCCTCTTTTACTCGCTACAAGCTGAATAATCGCAATGGTCAATTCACTTGTTCTACGAGTAGGATTGATCCCCGCAGGCTGCAACACTTTTTTCAGCAAATCTAACATATCATCAGGAACAGGATAGGTAATTAATGTTTGATCAAGAAAATCCTCCGCCTGCCAAACCGCTTTATTGGCAAGAGAATGATCCTTCGCACATAATCCCACCATCTCATAAGAAAATAACGGTTTATAGGTAATACCGACAGTCTCTTCAACCTCCGAAACCACCGCCCAATCTGCACGATGGGTTAATAATAGCCCAACAGGATCAGTATGAAAGCCAGAAACAATATCTAACTCCACTAAAGGCCAATGTTGGCGAAAACTATCCATTGCGGGCATTAACCAGTCAAAGCAAGTATGACATTCTACTGCAATGCGCAGCTCCCCCGCTTCCCCTTGCTTCACTCGTGAAAGATCTCGCTCGGCCTCAATAATTTGTGGTAACACTTCATTTGCTAATTTAATCAAACGCTCGCCAGCCGCCGTAAAGCGTAAAGGCTGACTTTTTCGCTCAAATAGCGCAAGACCATATTGATCTTCCAATAACTTTATCTGATGAGAAAGGGCTGATTGCGTTAAATAAATACGCTTCGCCGCTAAAGAAACACTCCCCGTTTCTTTTAATGCAATCAGTGTTTTAAGATGTCGAATTTCTAAAAATGTGGGTTTCATTAAATGGATTCATAGATATAAAACAAGATAATGAAAATTATACAACAAAAAAGCACCGCACTTTAATGATTAATATAAAGTGCGGTGCTTTTTATTTAAAAATTTATTAATTCTTATCTTTCATCATTGTTGGCATAACGAAATTTGTATATGGAGGAGAAATCTTTAAATATCCTTGATCCCCAGTTAGATCATTATTATTCACATACCCTAACTTACACGAACTGATCTCCTGCTTATAGCCAAAAAGATTGAGTAATAAAGTTGAAATTTGTTGATGAAATAAGCGATCACATTGTGAAAAATCTTGTTGTAATTGTTGTTGAATTACGCTATCTGGGCTATACAACACTGTTGGCACAAGATAGTTATCTTCATCCATTGTTGCCTGAATATGGCGCTCAGGCGTAACAAATTGTCCATGATCAGATGTGTAAACAAAAAGCCAATCTTGTGTCGGTTGCTGCGCTAAGTAATGAATAATCTCTTTCATTAGCTGATCAGTCGCGTAAATAGTATTATCATATTCATCATTCGCAGTTTGATCGCCAAATACTTTTTGTTCCGCCGTTAAAATCTTACCATAGGGCATATGCGAACCGCGCTGATGTAAAATAATGAAATGATTACCACCCTGTAAATCAATTTTCTTTAATAACGGTAATAATTCCCTATCTGACATATGCTGTTTAAACCCAAAACCAAGATCCGTAGGATATTTCAATTCATCAATCCACGTTTTTCCTAATAAATTAAGCAGATCCATATCCTCTTGCGACTGTGCAGTATAAAAATAAGTTTGATAACCTTGCTGTTTGGCTAAACGAAACAGATTTGTTGTACCTTTAGAAATTTGAGCTAATCCATTTGGATATTGAATCGCATTAAATAATGAAGGGAGTGTAATCGCAGTAAGCAAGCCGGCTGAATAAGTTTCTTTTACAAGAGGCTGTGCATCAGATTGAGCGAATTGTGTTAAAAATGGTGTAGTCTGTCTATCCGCAAAATTATAGCCAAAGTAACTGACGTGTTTAGCACTTTCACTCTCACCAAGTAAGAAAATAATATTACGAACTTTAGGTTTACTTGCGACTTGTGGCTCTGCCATTTGATAATCAGTCACCACACTTAAATGCAAAAATTTATAGGGTAAAGTATGCCCTACAAATGAACTTAAACTAAGATAGTTTGTTTTAATTCGGCTATAAGAAAGTTTTGGAGAAATGATACTTCTGCTTTCATCTAAAGCAACACGCGCAAGACCGAATATGATTAAGAGAAAAAATGCCCCATCTGCAATCCAAGAACGCTTACGTTGGAAACATAAAATAGAGCTTATCAAAATCACTTCTAGCAATCCCCATAATGCGGGAAATAACGTCTTTTCAATTAATGAGCTACTCGCCCCTACCACTTCATGCCATTCTTTAAAAAGCAAATATAAATTCATTGGTGTAATCCATCCCTGGTAAGCAGCATAATGGATATTATTACCAATGAAACTCATTGCAAAGAAAGCAAGCAGTAAGCACTGCACTATTCTTGATTTAACAAAATATAATAATGCAACAAAGACTAAAATAAACGCATAATTCTCCGCTAACTTACCCATAGGCAAAGCTGGAACAGCAAACACAATGCGATAAAGTAATTCACTTCCGAGTAATAGCACACTGTATAACACAATGAGTGATAGGGCTTTTTTCATTTTGATGATCCTAAAAGATTAAAATGAGCGAGATTGTAGCACAACACAATGATTTATATAAACAAAGCACGCTAGCTAAAAAGTGCGGTGCTTTTTGAATAAATTTTTGCCATTATATGAATATTAATTTTATTCATACAAAATGTGAAAATTATGACGTTGCATAATATAGAGCCTTTCGGCATTATTAGACGCAAGAAAGACGTTTAGACGTCTATTTGGTTAATAATAAAAACAGGAGTTCGATTATGACAACATTTCATCTTTTAGGTTTTCCGCGTGTTGGCGCGAAACGTGAGCTTAAATTTGCCCAAGAGCGTTATTGGCGTGGCGAGATTGCAGAGCAAGATTTATTAGATATTGCCAAAGCTTTGCGTGAGATTAACTGGAAACACCAAGCGGCAGCAAAGGCAGATTATGTGGCAGTGGCAGATTTCACCTTTTACGATCATATTTTGGATCTACAAGTGGCAACAGGGGCAATTCCTGCGCGTTTCGGTTTTGATAGCCAACAATTAACGCTTGATCAATATTTCCAACTAGCACGCGGTAACAAAGAGCAATTCGCCATTGAGATGACAAAATGGTTCGACACTAACTACCACTATTTAGTGCCAGAATTCCACAAAAACACCGAATTTAAAGCCAATCCAGCTCATTATGTACAACAAATTCGTGAAGCAAAAGCACTCGGTTTGAACGTTAAACCAACCATTGTTGGGCCATTAACGTTCTTACATTTAGGTAAGGAAAAAGGTGAAGCCTTTGATCGCTTTGAATTATTAAACAAACTCGTGCCTGTTTATGTGGAAATTCTCAATGCGTTAGCGGCAGAAGGCGTGGAATGGATTCAAATTGACGAGCCTGCCCTTGCGGTAGATTTACCTGCTGAATGGGTTGCGGCGTATCAAGCGGTTTATGCGGAGTTAAGCGAAAAAGTCAACGCAAAATTATTATTGGCGAGCTATTTTGGCTCGGTGGCAGAACACGCTAACTTATTGAAATCCTTACCAGTGGACGGCTTACACATTGATTTAGTGCGAGCGCCTGAGCAACTGGCTGCCTTTGCCGATTATGACAAAGCGCTTTCAGCTGGTGTAATTGACGGACGCAACGTATGGCGTGCGAATCTCAACCAAGTGCTAGATGTGCTTGAGCCGTTAAAAGCGAAATTGGGCGAGCGTTTATGGATTGCGCCAAGCTGCTCGTTATTGCATAGTCCTTACGATTTATCGGTGGAAGTGCAATTAAAAGAAAATAAACCTGAGCTTTATAACTGGCTGGCGTTTACGCTTCAAAAAGTGCAAGAATTGTCCGTCATTAAGACCGCACTTGAACAAGGGCATGCTGCCGTGCAAGCAGAGCTTGATGCAAGCCAAGCAGCGGCTGATTCGCGTGCCAACAGCAAAGAAATTCATCGCCCTGAAGTGGCAGCACGTTTAGCTAGCTTGCCAGAAGGTGCGGATCAACGCAAATCGCCATTTGCTGAGCGTATCGCCAAACAAAATGCGTGGTTAAATTTACCGTTATTACCAACCACAAATATCGGCTCATTCCCGCAAACCAGCGAAATCCGCCAAGCTCGCGCCCAATTCAAAAAAGGTACGCTGAGCCTTGAAGATTACGAAGCGGCGATGAAAAAAGAAATCGAGTTGGTGGTGCGTGAGCAAGAAAAACTCGACCTTGATGTCCTCGTTCACGGTGAAGCAGAACGTAACGATATGGTGGAATACTTTGGGGAATTATTAGACGGTTTCGCCTTCACCAAATTCGGCTGGGTGCAAAGCTACGGTTCACGTTGCGTGAAGCCACCAATTATTTACGGTGATGTAGTACGCCCTGAACCGATGACAGTACGTTGGTCGCAATATGCCCAAAGCCTCACCAACAAAGTGATGAAAGGAATGCTCACTGGGCCTGTTACAATTTTACAATGGTCTTTCGTGCGTAACGATATTCCGCGTGCGACCGTATGTAAGCAAATCGGCGTAGCATTGTCTGATGAAGTGTTAGACTTGGAAAAAGCGGGTATCAAAGTCATTCAAATTGACGAGCCTGCGATCCGCGAAGGCTTACCTCTCAAACGTGCGGATTGGGACGCATATCTCCAATGGGCAGGCGAAGCGTTCCGTTTAAGCTCAATGGGCGTGCAAGATGATACACAAATTCACACTCATATGTGTTATTCCGAGTTTAACGACATTCTGCCAGCCATCGCCGCCCTTGATGCAGACGTGATCACCATCGAAACTTCACGTTCGGATATGGAATTGTTAAACGCATTCGCTGATTTCAAATATCCAAACGACATCGGCCCAGGCGTGTACGACATTCACAGCCCACGCGTACCAAAACCAGAAGAAATTGAACACCTGCTACGCAAAGCCTTGAAAGTGGTACCAAAAGAGCGCTTATGGGTGAACCCAGATTGTGGCTTAAAAACCCGCGGCTGGAAAGAAACCTTACAGCAATTAGAAGTAATGGTTGATGTGACGAAGAAATTACGCGCTGAACTGGCTTAATAAAAGCTAAAAAGTTGAGAAAAAATCACCGCACTTAAGTGCGGTGATTTTTTTATTATTTGTAGAAATTGGGGGGGGTGGTAATAAACAAATTGTGTCTTTAGCCTGACTAGCTTTTTTATTACTTTATAAAATCTCTGCTTGCTCAAGCACAACTTTCTGCATCACGTTAATCCCTGCTTCAATGTCTTTCCAATCCGTAAATTCTAATGGATTATGGCTAATACCATTTTTTGATGGAACAAAAATCATACCTGTTGGGCAAATTGTTGCCATATGCATAGCATCATGCCCTGCACCACTTGGCATAAGTTCGTAACTGTAACCCAAACTTTGAGTCGCATTCATGATGGAATTAACCATACTTTCTGCTAATACAATCGGCGTGTCTTTTGAAATAACTTGCAACTCAATATTTAATCCGCGTTTTTTACTCACTTGCATGATCTGATTTTCTAATGCGGTAAATACAGATTCTCGAGCTTGTTGGTGAATGCCACGAATATCGACTAATAATTCACAATAACCTGGAACAACGTTCATTACACCAGGTTTCGCTGTTAAATTTCCAACGGTAGCAACCGTTGAATGTCCTGCTTGAATTGCAGCTTGTTCTATCGCTAAAGCAAGTTCTGCCCCACCTAATAAAGCATCGTGACGGTAATGCATCGCCGTTGCGCCAGAGTGGTCGGCTTGCCCTTTAATTTTAACAATACAACGGATTGGTGCAGCAATGCCTACCACGATACCAATGGTTTTATTTTCATTTTCCAAGCGTGGACCTTGCTCAATATGCAATTCAACAAAACATTTAAATTCATCTCCATTGCGTCTGGCATATTCAATCTTATCGAAATCTAAGCCAACTGATGACATTGCTTCCGCTAAACTATGACCTTGTTTATCAAGCAATTTGCTTAAGGTTTCTTTATTAGTTATGCCGCACATTACTTTGCTACCCAAAGTCGCATAATTAAAGCGGCTTGATTCTTCACAAGTAAAAATAATTAACTCAAGCGGATAACGTGTTTTGATATTTTGTTCGCAAGCTTGGAACAGAATTTCAAGACCCGCAATAGCTCCCAATGGGCCATCAAATTTCCCTGCATTAATCACTGTATCAATATGTGAACCAAAACTGACCGCAGGTAAACTATCATTTTCACCTTTGCGACGAATAAATAAATTACCAATTTCATCACGGTGGATTTGTAAATCATAATTTTGGCATAACTCAATGATATAATCATAAGCAGCGTTGTCTTCAGCAGTAAAGGCTAAGCGCGTTAGCTCACCTTCAACACTAGTCATTAGTGCGAGTTTTTCAATTATGGTTTTGACGCGTTGCATATCAATTGTCATATTGTTACCCCAATAAACGTGCTAATAAGTCGCTATAAATATTTACACCAGTTAGGAGTTGATTCTCATCAAAATCAAATTCTGCTTGATGATGCTCTGCCATACGATCAGCCCCAATAATAAAGTAAATGGCTTTACCGCCGTGTTCCTGCACGCGTCGTCCTAAAATTGTAGCATCTTCACTGGCATTAAAAGCATATTCTCTATCAACACTATGAATTTCTGGTTGTTGCTGAGCAATTTCACGAACCAATGAAACCAATTCGTCATCATTATTCATATCCACCGCTTCGCCCATAATTTCCGTTTCATAATCAACATCAAAACTCACGGCAATCCCTTTTGCGATCTGCATTACTTGATCAACCATATATTGATTAATCTCTTTATTTTCACCGCGTACTTCAAGTTTTAATTCCGCATCAGATGGAATTACATTTCGTCCAGAACCTGCATTAAACACACCTACATTAATGCGAGTCATACCTGAACCGTGGCGCGCAATACCTTGTAATTGGGTAACAGCGTGCGCACCAGCTAACAGTGCGTTATGCCCTAAATGTGGTGCAGCACCTGCGTGCGATGGTTTTCCTTTATAACGAATATCAATTTTGGTGGTAGAAAGGAAGTTTTTTGGATTGGCTAGCACAGTGCCTGTGGTCGCACAAAAACTAATATGTGAACTGGCAAAATAATCTGCATCATCAATAATACCACTTGCGGCAATCGCAGCAGCACCACGAACCCCTTCTTCCGCAGGTTGGAACACAAGTTTAATTTTACCTGTGAGCTTATCTTTGTTTTGCATAATCCAATGTGCCACACCAAGCCCGATACTAATATGTCCATCATGGCCACAAGCGTGCATTTCACCCTCATTAATTGAAGCAAAATCCAGTTGATTTGGACGATGTTCTGGACTATTGCTCTCCTGCACGTCCACACAATCAATATCAAAACGCAAAGCGATAGTTTTTCCTGCTTTGCCAGAATCAAATACTGCGACACAGCCTGTATAACCTTCCATTTTTTCAATCCATTGTGGATTAGCTCCTTGCGCCAAAGCTCGTTGAATACCTTTTTCTACAATGGCTTTATTACGTCCACGCACGGAATCAAGATCAATAATTTGTGTACCTAGGAAAATTTCAAAGCCGATCTCAGATAAATAATCGGCAATTTTGCTTGTGGTTAAAAACTCACTCCAGCCCGTTTCAGGCGTACGGTGAAACTCCCTGCGCCATGCAATTAACTGTTCTAATGAAATACTCATAAATCCTCCTTAAAAACCAAGCGTACTGTAAAGAATAGCAATGCCTAGAATAAACTATTTCTAGGACAATACGTTTTTATGTTCTGTACAAAATCTGTTGGAATCATTTAGAGTATAACCACTTAGGGTTATCTTAACTATGACTTTAATCACAAAATTGAATAAAGTGAGATTTGAAACAAAAAAGAAGATGTTGCTTTTAGAGAATTGTGGGATAGGTGCTTTAAGCTCAAATTAACCTGACAGCCTCGAGCCTCTCCCACAATTTGTGTAAATGCCTGTTTCTGAGATAATACATTAGATACAGGTATTTTATTATGAACGAAAAACAACTCCACGCCTTGGCAGCAGAATTTGCCAAACACCTCAAAACGCCGGAAGACCTTAATCAGTTTTCTCGAATGCTCAAAAAAATCACGGTCGAAGCAGCCCTAAACGCGGAACTGACTGACCACCTTGGTTATGAAAAACATCAGCCACGAAAAGGCAAAAATGCGCGTAACGGCTATACGTCCAAAACTGTGATGTGTGATGAGGGTGAAATGGAAATTGATACCCCTCGTGACCGTGAGGGCACCTTTGAACCGCAGCTTATCAAGAAAAACCAAACCCGAATTACCGGAATGGACGAGCAGATTATCGCCTTATATGCCAAAGGCTTAAGCAATCAAGAAATCGTCGAAATGTTCAAAGAACTCTATGATGCTGATGTGTCAACGAGCTTGATTTCTCGCGTGACAGATTCGGTTAAAGAGCGCGTCTTGGAATGGCAAAATCGCCCGCTTGATGCGGTGTATCCGATTGTTTATTTGGATTGCATCGTGGTCAAAGTGCGTCAAGACGGGCGGATTATCAACAAGTCCGTCTTTGTGGCGTTGGGTGTGAATTTGGAAGGGCATAAAGAATTACTCGGACTCTGGATTGCCGAAAACGAAGGCGCGAAGTTCTGGGCAAACGTGCTAACAGAGCTGCAAAATCGCGGTTTAAAAGACATTTTAATTGCGTGTGTGGACGGTTTAAAAGGCTTTCCTGACGCCATTAATGCCGTTTATCCCCAAACCAAGATTCAGCTTTGCATTGTGCATTTGGTGCGTAATAGTTTGAAATATGTGTCATGGAAAGATTACAAGGCGGTGACTGCGGATTTAAAACAGGTGTATCAAGCCCCGACGGAGATGCAAGCACGCGAGAATTTGACCGCACTTTCGCAAAAATGGCAGGAAAAATACCCGCTTGTAGCGAGAGGTTGGGAGGAGAATTGGGCGAATATCGCGACATTTTTTGATTATCCGTCGGATATTCGCAAAGCGATTTATACCACCAATGCGGTGGAGTCACTCAATAGCGTGATTCGGCGAGTCATTAAAAAACGCAATGTATTCCCGACGGATGAGTCGGTGTTCAAGGTAATATGGCTGGCGATGAAAGATGCGTCAAAGAAATGGACAATGCCGATTCAAAACTGGAAACAGGCAATGAATCGTTTTATGATTGATTTTGGTGATCGCCTCGACGATCACCGTTAAGTTGAAATGGGTGTTTACACAGAATTTGGGATAGGGTCTTTTCTATAAATTATTTTTCCACTAAACGCTTAACTAATCCAATCACTTGCTGAATTTGTGTAGGGGATAATTTGCCTTCTTGCACAAATTTTACTTTGCCATTTTTATCTAACACGACAATCAGGCTTTCTTTTTCTTTTAATTGCCACGCATTTTTTACCGCACTTTTTTCATCAAGCACCACTTGGCTGTGTGGATTTTGTTGTTTTGCGTCTTTTACGCTACTTCTTACAAAAGCGCCTGTGCCAAATATGGCGTCATCAGCATTGACAATGTTAGTAGTTTGGTAAAGTGCGGCATTAAATTTCTGTTTTTTGATTGCGTCCATTAACGGCAAGTTTTTTTCCTTCACCGCACTGCGCCCTGCAATATGTTGTAACACTCGAACCTTGCCTTTTAATTGGCTGGCTTGCCAAGGTTGATAACTAATATCTTGATTCTTCAGGACTAATTCGCCTTTTTGCGAAACGTTTACATTGGGTAAATCGGCATTTAGTTGAATATTATGGGCGTGGCTCACTACGGCAGTGGAAAGTAAGATAGCACCTAAAAGTGCGGTTGTTTTTTTCATTATTTTTTCCTTTTTTATAAAAAAATTGAGTTTACTAAAAATTCCAGAATAAGCAAATATGACCACTGAATTCTGTGCGTTTCTTTGCTATACTTGCGGTTTATTCAATGAAATAAAGGAAATGATATGGAACAACCAATCTGCCCTAAATGCCAAGGGGAATATGTCTATCACGATGGCCTTAATTTCGTTTGCCCTGATTGCGCTTACGAATGGTCTGGTGATGAAGAAAATGAAAGCGAAGAAAAAGTGGTGAAAGACAGTAACGGCAATCCATTGCAAGACGGTGATAGCGTTATTTTGATCAAAGATTTGAAAGTGAAAGGCTCTTCCATCGTGTTGAAAAAAGGCTCAAAAGCGAAAAATATCCGTTTAGTTGATGGCGATCACGATGTTGATTGTAAAATTGATGGGCAAAGTTTTTCGTTAAAATCTGAGTTTTTGAAAAAAGCTTAAGCCGTAAATTTGATAAGAAAAAAGGCGGAAACTTTCCGCCTATTTTATTTATTTGCTTGCCTTAAGGCTAATCATAGCAAATTCAATGCAACCATTCGGCTTGGTCGGATAACGTTGTTTTTATCCACTTCTGCCACACCAAGAAATTGATTTTCGGCAGAAAACAACCGCACTTGGCCATAAATGCCTTGTGGATTATCAAACTTCACGCGCTGCCCAAAACCAACGGCTCGGCTCTGTTCGGCACTTAATGCCAACGCAGGCAAGGATTTCACCGCACTGTCCATTGGCAATAAATGCTGATCTAACAGGCTTAAATCCTGCTGTTCACTTAAGGCTTTAAGCTCTTCTAAACTCATCATTGCGTGTTGTGGATAATCCGCCACCGCAAGACGGCGTAACATCGTAACGTGCGCGCCGCAGCCTAGCACTTCGCCTAAATCATCAATTAACGTGCGAATATAAGTGCCTTTTGAGCAATGCACTTCCAAGGTTAAATAAGGCGCTTGGTAATCAATAAATTTCAGCTCAAAAATGGTAATTGGACGGGCTTCACGCTCCACAGTGATCCCTGCGCGGGCATATTCATAAAGCGGTTTTCCCTGATGTTTTAGGGCTGAAAACATTGTTGGCACTTGCATAATTTCACCACGGAATTGCTCAAGTGCGGTTAAAATTTGCGAAATTTCCGACCGCACTTCTCGGCGCTCAACCACTTGTCCGTCTGCGTCAGAAGTGTCAGTGCGCTCACCCAATTTTGCCGTAACCAAATAACGCTTATCAGAATCTAGCAAATATTGCGAAAACTTGGTGGCTTCACCTAAACAAATGGGCAACATTCCTGTAGCAAGGGGATCTAACGCGCCGGTATGCCCTGCTTTATTTGCCTGAAAAAGCCGTTTTACTTGTTGCATAATTTGGTTAGAACTCGCCCCTTGCGGTTTGTCTAACAAAAAAATGCCGTGAATATGACGGCCTTTATTTTTTGCCTTACTCATTGTTTTCTTTGCTGTTTTCTTTATTGTTTTCGTGGCTTTCTGCATCACCTTGGTAGCGTTTTTCATCATCACGAATCACTTCGCTCACCAAGTTAGACATTCTCATTCCTTCCACTAAGGATTTGTCATACACAAAGCGTAACTCTGGCACGATACGCAAGCGCATTGCTTTAGCCAATAAAGAACGAATATAAGGCGAGGCTTTTTCCAGCCCTTTCATTCCGCTTTCAATAACGCTGTCATCTTGATCAAATAAGAAAGTCACGAACACTTTTGCGTAAGCCAAATCGCGCGAAACTTCCACATCTGACACGGTAACCATTCCAATACGCGGATCTTTCACTTCGCGTTGCAAAATCACCGCAATTTCTTTTTGTAATTCTTGTGCGACACGATCTGAGCGTTTAAATTCTCTTGCCATTTTATTTTCCTATAAATAAAAACAGGATAATGATGTGATCGCGCGGCATTTAGCCTACGGCGAAAATCCTATCCTATTTACATTTGTGTGATTAATTTTTTATTAATAAGGAAAAGTGCGGTCAAAAAACACCGCACTTTTTGCCATTAAATTGAACGTTTAATTTCAACCACTTCAAAGACTTCGATTTGGTCGCCGACTTTGACATCGTTGTAGTTTTTCACGCCAATACCACATTCCATACCACTGCGCACTTCGGCTACGTCATCTTTAAAGCGGCGGAGCGATTCCAATTCCCCTTCAAAGATTACTACGTTGTCGCGTAATACACGGATTGGGTTATTACGTTTCACCACGCCCTCTGTCACCATACAACCTGCGATTGCACCAAATTTCGGATGACGGAACACATCACGCACTTCCGCAAGACCGATAATCTCTTGCTTGAATTCAGGTTGGAGCATACCGCTCATCGCCGCTTTGATTTCGTTAAGTAATTCATAAATGATTGAATAATAACGTAAATCAATATTTTCATTTTCAATAATACGGCGTGCAGAAGCATCGGCACGAACGTTAAAGCCAACAATAATCGCGTTAGATGCAGCGGCTAGGGTTGCATCAGTTTCGGTAATTCCGCCCACGCCAGAACCAACCACATTCACTTTCACTTCTGGGGTTGAAAGCTCTTGTAAGGCTTGAACGATCGCTTCTACCGAACCTTGAACGTCCGCTTTAACAATAACGTTCAATTCTGCTACATCGCCCTCTGCCATATTGCTGAACATATTTTCCAGTTTCGCTTTTTGCTGACGAGCTAATTTCACTTCGCGGAATTTACCTTGACGATACAATGCCACTTCACGCGCTTTTTTCTCATCACGCACCACGGTAGCTTCATCACCCGCAGAAGGCACGCCAGATAAACCTAGCACTTCTACTGGAATTGATGGGCCTGCTTCGCTAATGTCTTTACCGTTTTCATCACGCATTGCACGCACACGGCCGTATTCAAAGCCACAAAGTACAATATCACCACGGCGTAATGTGCCTGATTGAACGAGGATTGTTGCCACTGGGCCGCGGCCTTTATCAAGGTAAGATTCAATCACCACACCCGTTGCCATTCCGTCTTTCACTGCACTGAGTTCTAACACTTCAGATTGTAATAAGATGGCTTCTAGTAGTTCATCAACCCCTGTTCCTTTTTTCGCAGAAACATAAACGAATTGCGTATCCCCACCGAATTTCTCGGCGATCACTTCGTGTTGCAATAATTCTTGCTCTACGCGATCTGGGTTAGCTTCAGGTTTATCAATTTTGTTCACTGCTACCACAATTGGCACGCCCGCCGCTTTCGCGTGTTGGATCGCTTCGATAGTTTGTGGCATCACGCCGTCATCGGCCGCCACCACAAGCACCACAATATCTGTGGCTTTTGCACCACGCGCACGCATTGAGGTAAAGGCCGCGTGTCCCGGAGTATCTAAGAAAGTGATCATTTTGCCGTCATCGGTTTCAACGTGGTATGCACCAATGTGCTGGGTAATCCCACCCGCTTCGCCTGCTGCCACTTTCGCTTTACGAATGTAGTCAAGTAAAGAGGTTTTACCGTGGTCAACGTGTCCCATAATGGTAACCACTGGCGCACGATTTACTTTTTCCGCATTCACATCACGATCGCCTAATACAGATTCTTCTAGCTCATTTTCTTTACGCAGGATCACTTTGTGTCCCATTTCTTCGGCTACAAGCTGTGCGGTTTCTTGGTCAATCACTTGGTTGATGGTGACCATTTCGCCCATTTTCATCATTGTTTTGATGATTTCGGTGGCTTTCACTGCCATTTTGTTGGCTAATTCCGCCACGGTAATGGTTTCACCAATCACTACATCACGGTTTACTGGTGCGGCTGGTTTTGTAAAGCCTTGTTGTAAGCTGCTGCCTTTTTTGCCTTGTTTGCCCTTAAAGCCTTTTCCGCCTTTAGCATCTTTTTGGTTACGGCGATTTGATTCACGCTCGTTTTTGTTGCTATCGTCTTCGCGTCCGCCTTTTTTCGCTTTGGCAACTTTATTTTTGCCACGACCACGATTTTCATTACGGCGTTCTTCTTCATCTTCCGCTTCACGCGCATAGCTTGAAGTGAGATGATAATCTGAATAATCTTCAGAATTTTCATTTTTTTCATCCGCACTTGCAAGATCTGCATAACGTTTTGCTTCTTCTGCGGCTTTGCGTGCTTGCTCTTCCGCTTTTTGACGAGCTAATTCATCAGCTTTACGGCGCAACTCGGCTTCTTCCGCTTTCAAGCGTTCTTTTTCTTCATCAACCGCTTTGTTGGCAGTTTCTTTTGCTGGTTTTTCTGCTTTTTCTTTCGCTTTTTGTTCAGCTTGACGTTTTACCTGTTCAGCTTTTTCCGCTTCTTTTTTCGCTTTTTCAGCTTCTTTCTGCGCTTTTTCTGCGGCTGCTTTTTCTTCTGCCGCTTTCTTTTCCGCTTCTTGTTTTGCTTTTAAGCGTGCTTCTTCTTCCGCACGGATAGCGGCTTCCGTTGGCACAGTACGTTTTTTACGCACTTCCACTTGTACAGTTTTATTTTTACCTGTACTGGTTGTGGTGCTTGCCGTGGTTTTCGTACGGCGCTGTATGCTTAATTTTTTCGGTGCATCCGATTTTTTTACTTCATCTACCATAATTTTACACCCCTTTTTACTCTTCGCTGAACCAACAAATGTTGCGTGCTGCCATAATTAAATCCGCTGCTTGCTCAGCGCTTAATTCTTCAATATCGGCTAAATCATCAACACCTTGCTCCGCTAATTCTTCTAAGGTGGTGATTTGTTTTTCTGCAAGTTTGAACGCAAGATGACGGTTCATTCCTTCAAGATTGAGTAGCTTGTCTTCAATATGCGCTTGTTTTAACGCTTCTTCTTCCGCTAATGCGGCGGCTGTTAGTGCATCTTTCGCGCGAGTTTGCAATTCTTCCACTAAATCTTCATCTTCTAAGCCATCAATCGCAGTAAGTTCGCTCACTGGCACATAAGCTAGTTCTTCTAAATTAGTGAAACCCTCTTCAACCAGAATTTGCGCGAATTCTTCGTCAATTTCTAAGGCATTCATAAAGAGTTTCAACACTTTGTTATCTTCAGCTTGATGTTTTTCATTTAGCTCTTCAGTGGTCATTACATTTAACGCCCAACCTGTAAGCTGTTTGGCTAAGCGCACGTTTTGACCATTACGTCCGATGGCTTGTGGTAAGTTTTCTGCTTCAACGGCAATGTCCATAGAATGGTTATCTTCATCAACCACGATAGACGTTACATCGGCTGGTGCCATTGCGTTAATCACAAATTGTGCAGGATTGTCGTCCCACAATACAATGTCCACACGCTCACCACCTAATTCATTGGTGATGGCTTGCACACGCGCACCACGCATACCCACGCAAGCCCCCACTGGATCAATACGTTTATCATTGCTTTTTACGGCAATTTTGGCACGCGAACCTGGGTCACGGGCTGCGCCTTTAATTTCAATTAGCTCTTCACCAATTTCTGGCACTTCAATACGGAAAAGCTCAATGATCATTTCAGGTTTTGCACGGGTAACAAAAAGCTGTGCGCCTTTGCTTTCTGGGCTAACACGGTATAACACACCACGCACACGATCACCTGGGCGGAAATTCTCGCGCGGTAACATATCTTCACGCAAAATCACCGCTTCCGCTTGCTGACCTAAATCTAAAATAATATTTTCACGGTTTACTTTTTTCACCGTTCCCGTAACAATTTCGCCTTCATTAGAGCGGAATTGCTCAACGATTTTATTACGCTCCGCTTCACGGATTTTGCTGCTGATCACTTGGCGTGCGGTTTGCATTGTAATACGGTCAAAGGCTACCGATTCGATTTGATCTTCGACATAATCGCCCACTTGCACATTTGGATCTTCAAATTGTGCCGCTTCAAGGGTGATTTCTTTTGTTGGGTTAGTCACTTCGTCCACCACTAACCAACGGCGGAAAGTGTCAAACTCACCAGTTTTTGGATCGATCACCACACGCACATCAATTTCTTGCTCGTATTTCTTTTTGGTAGAAAGGGCAATGGCACTTTCTAATGCTTCAAAAATCTTTTCGCGTGGTAATAATTTTTCATTTGATACGGCTTCTGCCGCCAATAAAATCTCTTTACTCATTTTTATTCTTCCTATCTAAAATTAAAATTTTGCTACCACATTGGCTTTTTGAATGTTGCCAAATACCAATACTTGCGGTTGCCCATCTACGAGCAAGGTAATCATATCATTTTCAATTTTTTCCAATTTACCTTGCCATTTACGGCGTTCCAACACAGGAATACGCAAATGCACCACAATTTCTTCGCCAATATAGCGTTGATATTGTTCAAGGGTAAATAATGGACGATCTACGCCCGGTGAGGACACTTCAAGGTTATATTTATCCGCAATCGGATCTTCCACATCTAAAATGGCGCTAACTTGACGGCTTACATCAGCACAGTCATCAACACTCACGCCACCTTCTTTATCAATATAAATACGCACGGTTAAAAAACGGCCTGCGCGCTGACATTCAATACCCCAAAGTTCGCAGCCTAAATCCTCAATAGAACCTTTTAATAAATCTGATAATTTCTCTTCTAAAGTTGCCAAAACAACCTCCTTAATCAAACTCGGGACGTAAAAAAAGGGCTAATCAGCCCAGTTCTACATCTAAATTGCTCGTACAAAAAAACCCCAAAATTGGGGTTCTTTCTACTGAACTTGTTATGAATTGGTTGCGGGGGCTGGATTTGAACCAACGACCTTCGGGTTATGAGCCCGACGAGCTACCAAGCTGCTCCACCCCGCGTCCGAAATATGTGGCGTATTATACGCATAGAAAAACAAATAGCAAGGCTTTATCAAAAAAACTTACAAAAAAAGCACCGCACTTATTTGTTTGGCGTGTTTTCAAACAAGCGATAAATGGCGATTAAATCCATTCTTGCAATAGGTTTGAAAGGCAATAATACATAATATAACCAGCGGTTTTTAGCAATAAAGGATTGTGTTTGTTGCCAAATTTCTGGCTCACAATATTGCTGATATTTTTCTACCGTTAAACGCATTTGTTCATCAGAAATGCAATCAGAACGCCCAAGGCTATGGATAAAAATCAGGCTATCTCGTACCTTTTGCCAATTTAGCTTGGCGTGATTAGAACGGGATTCAAAATCAATAAATTGCACCTTGCCATCGTGCCACGCCATATCACGTAGCGCTGGGCGGCCGTGAACTAAGCCTTTTTTATGCAAATCCGTTAAGGCCTTTGCGCCATCTGCTAAAATCGCCAATTTTTCATCAGAACTGAGATCAGGCTTATCCACCCAATAACTGATGGTTTTGCCAGCATCTTTTAGCACTAAAAAATCTTCGCCAAATGCCATTAATTGTGGCACAGGGGCATTTTTTTCGGCTAAAAATTGTAAGGTTTTCAATTCATTTTGAAAGGCCTTCTGCGGTTGCGGTTTGAGTAAACGCCACACGCCTTTGAGTTGTTCAGGTTGTTTGAGCCAATAGCGCTGATTGTCATAATCAAAGCTCACAATTCGCTCGCCTTTGTGCTGTTTAAGCAAGGCTTGCACCTTTTCTTGAAATTCACTATTTTGTGCCGACATCAAACAACCTCATTTCTACTCAAATCATTATTTCCAAACATCAGGATTCACGCCACGTTTAAGTAGCTCTGGATGTTCTTCAATTTTAAATTCTGGCTCACGAATACCAGCTTTAATTTGGCGTTGATAATCTTTTAATAACGTCCACACAATCGGTGAAAGTAGCACGATAGACACCAAGTTAATTAGCGCCATCACCGCCATTACGGTATCGGCAAAGTTCCACACCACATTGCCTGAATTCACCGCACCGAAGTACACGAAAAATAGCACCACTAAGCGGAAAATAAACACCACCACAGGGCGATTTTTCAGGAAGCGGATATTGCTTTCTGCGTAGGCATAGTTACCAATGATGGAAGAAAATGCAAATAACAATAAGATGAACGCAAGGAAATGCAAGCCAAACTCACCAACGTGATATTGTAACGCATTTTGCGTAAGGGAAATGCTTTTCAGCGTTTCGCCGCCGTAGTTGTCTGAGAGCAAAATGATGATAGCCGTACAAGAACACACAATAATGGTATCCACAAACACGCCAAGCATTTGGATTAAACCTTGGCTTACTGGGTGCTTAACATCTGCTGAAGCCGCAGCATTTGGCGCAGAACCCATACCCGCTTCATTGGAGAATAAACCACGCTTAATCCCCATTAACATTGCTTTAGAGAAAATCGCCCCGAACATACCGCCAGCCATTGCGTCAAAAGAGAACGCGCTATGGATAATATTGCTGATTACGGTTGGGATCATTTCAATGTTCATTCCCATAATGATCGCTGCCATAATTAAATAAAACAACGCCATTGTTGGCACAACTTTAGCGGAAACTTTACCAATACGCTTCACGCCACCGAAAATAATCAAGGCGGTTAAAATCACCAAACCCATTCCCACATAACTTGGATTCCATTTCCACGCATTGCCTGTTGCCTCAACAATCGCATTGGATTGCACCGCATTGAAAGCAAAACCAAAGGTAAAGATTAACGCAATGGCAAAACAAGCCGCCAACCAGCGAGATTTTAAGCCTTGCACAATATAATAAGCAGGGCCACCACGGCTCACGCCATCTTTATCTTTTAATTTATATAATTGAGCAAGAGAAGATTCCGCTACCGCACTGGACATTCCGATCAATGCCGTAACCCACATCCAGAACACCGCGCCTTCACCACCAATGGCAATCGCCGTGGCTACCCCACCAATATTGCCCACGCCCACACGGCTGGCTAAGCCTGTCGCAAAGGCTTGGAATGGCGTTAAAGAATCCCCCGTAGAGGCACGCCCAAACCACATTTCACGCAAACTTTGTGGAAATAAGCGTAACTGCACTAATCCTGTGGTGAGCGTGAAGAAAATACCCACACCTAATAAAGTGATGACAGTAATATCCCAAAGCGGGCCATCAAATGTTTCCACAAACCACGTTAGGGCTTGCTCCACATTGTTGATAATTTGCTCAATCATAAACTTCTCCTCATAATGAAAGGCTGCATTCTAATGGATTTTATATAAAGAGAGAACAATTAGGATAAAAAAGAGAATAAAAAATCAAGAAAGCACAAATTCTTAAAAATTTTTCAAAAAATCACCGCACTTTATTGAACAATATTTTATTGAATGACTAAAAAGAGTGAGAAAAGATTAAGCCTAGCACAAAGAGAAAAAGTGAAACTGTTGATTATTTGTTCACTTATTTTTGCAAAAACTCCATAAGGCGTAAAAAATTCTATGCAATTCGCAAAAATGTGAGCTGCATCACATTCTATTTTTCATAATCCGCTATAATAAAATTGAAATCACAGTTTAATAATTTTAAAATTAGTTTACCTGAATGATAAATTTCAATGACAACCTAATTTAACGAGTTAAAGGAGCAACTATGTCAAACATCTTAGATCAATTCTCACTGAAAGGAAAAATTGCTTTAGTTACAGGCGCATCATACGGTATCGGCTTTGCCATCGCTTCCGCATTAAGCCAAGCAGGGGCAAAAATCGTATTCAACGATGTAAATGAAGAAAACTTGAAAAAAGGCCTTGCCGCTTATAAAGAAGCAGGCATTGATGCGCACGGTTATTTATTTGATGTAACAGATGAAAACGCAGTAAAAGAACACGTTGCGAAAATCGAAAACGAAGTAGGCGTGATTGACATTTTGGTAAACAACGCAGGTATCATTCAACGTATCCCAATGCTAGAAACCACCGCTGCGGACTATCGCAAAATTATCGACATCGATTTAACTGGCCCGTTCATTATGTCAAAAGCCGTATTACCTTCAATGATCAAAAAAGGACACGGTAAAATCATCAACATCTGCTCAATGATGAGTGAATTAGGTCGCGAAACTGTGGTTGGTTACGCTTCTGCAAAAGGTGGCTTAAAAATGCTAACCAAAAACATCTGTTCAGAATTTGGTGAAGCCAACATTCAATGTAATGGTATCGGCCCAGGTTACATCGCCACCCCACAAACCGCACCATTACGCGAAAGACAACCAGACGGCTCACGCCACCCATTTGATCAATTTATCATCGCCAAAACCCCTGCTGCTCGCTGGGGAACCCCAGAAGATCTCGCAGGCGCTGCAGTGTTCTTATCTTCTGACGCCTCAAACTTCATCAACGGTCATATTCTATACGTTGACGGCGGTATCTTGGCATATATTGGTAAACAGCCGTAAATTGCTTATAGGTGTGGGTCTTCAGCCCGCACCTTTTTTATTATTCATACGGACTAAATAGGAGGAAAATATAAATAATCAAAATGCAGTACAAGCCTCATCGCCAGAATTTAATAAACAACTTCGGCGGGCTAAATTCGGTGCAGCCATCGGCACTTCTCTCGACCAGATGGAAATGACTCTCTTCTCTCTCGCTTCGGCATTATGTTTTGGCCAAGTTTTCTTCCCTAACGCATCACCTATTATTGGTTTAATCTCAGCTTTTGGTATTTATGGTGTAGGCTTTTTAGTTCGACCAATTGGGGGATTGATTTTCTCTCATTTAGGTGAAACTCGTGGACGTAAATGGGTATTATCCACAACCGTCTTATTAATGGGATTAGCGACATTTAGTATTGGTTTAATTCCATCTTATGACAGCATTGGAATTTGGGCGCCAATACTCTTGATTATCTGCCGTTGTGTACAAGGTGCAGCTGTTGGTGCTGAATATACATCTGGCACAACTTATCTTACTGAAATCGCACCAATTGGCAAACGTGGTATTACGGCAAGCTATGTATGGGCTGGCGCGAGTGCAGGAACAGTTGTTGGTGGTTTAGTATGGACAGTTATCCTTGTTAGCCTTGATCGTAATGATTTAATTGCTTGGGGCTGGCGTATTCCATTTTTATTAACGATCTTTGTAACTGTTTTCGCTATTTGGATGCGCTTAAAATTGCACGAGTCACCTGTTTTTGTCGAAAAACAGAAAGAGTTCAAAGAACGTGCCAAACAAGCAATGCCTCTTGTTCAAGCGTGGAAACATTCTCGTAAAAATATGCTACGCGTTTTCGGTTTCACTTTTCCTTGTGTTGGACATTCATTTATGTACCAAGCATTTTTAGGTGGCTATATTGTAAACTATGTCCGCTCAGATGGTGGAGCAATTTTCTCAACTGCCACAGCAATTGGTGCAGTAGTTGGAATTTTTGGTGGACTATTCGGCGGCTGGCTCTCTGATAAAATTGGACGCCGTAAAGCAGGATTAATTTACTCCATCATAATGTGTATCTTCCCATTCTTCGCCTTTATGATGGCAAATACAGGTGAACCAATCTTAATCGGTTTGATTATGATCTTCTGTTTCTGGTTCCCAGCAGAAGGCGCTATGGGTGTACAAAGCCCTCAACTACCAGAAATTTTCGGTTCTCGCTATCGTTACAGTGCATTAACTGTTGCGCGTGAAATTGGGGCTATTGGTGGTGGATTGGTACCAATGTTCTCATCCATTATTTTAGCCTATTTCGGGGGATGGCAAGCTGTAGCTATCTTTATGAGCTTATTAATGATGATCACTGTATTCACAACTTACAATACCGTTGAAACTAAAGACCGTGACTTATTCGCCGAAGAAGATGCAATGTAATTATTACATCATTCATTAAATTAAAATGTAGAAGATGAAGATTGATCTTCTACATTTTTTATTTCTACCTTTGCTACTTACCTCATAAATTTTGCTGTAAAAATCACCGCTCTTTGCTAGAATGTTATTTATTGTTCTATCGAACTCTGCATAAAAATAATATGAAGAAACAAATATTCGATCGCTTAATCAAAAGCGCAGAACAAATGGTTGCGATTGAAAAAGGTAAAATGATTCCCCTAGCTAATTCAATAACCACTTTCCATATTCCAAATATAAAAAAGATTCGAGAAAATACCCAACTAAAACAAAAACGCCCCAAGTTTCCTTGAGGCGCATAAATAAAAATCAAATACTACCTTGAAAGAAACAACGCTGCAGCACCGCGCACGCCGCCAGAATCGCCGTATTTGGCTTTTTTGATTACAGGCACTTTGGCACTGCGCATTAGGTGTTTAGGCAGGGCTTTTGGTAGTGCTTCGTAGAGATAATCAAAGTTGGATAAACCGCCGCCGAGTACAATTAAATGTGGATCAAGGGCGGTGATGATGTTGCCGATAGAAATGGCAGCGAGCTCCACAAACATTTCCACAAATTCCACCGCACTTTGATCTTTCGCGTAAAAACGCTGGATAATTTCTTTGGCAGAGAGATTTTCCCCTTTGAGATCGCGATACAGCATTTCAAAGCCACGGCCTGAAAGATAGGTGTCTAAACAGGCTTGATTGCCGCAGCCGCAAGGGTAAATTGGCGCTTTATCCCAGCCTAGTAATTTCAAGGCGTGGTAATTCAGCTGCATATGCCCCAATTCGCCCGCCATTCCGATTTGTCCTGAGTAGATTTTGCCGTCAACCACTAATCCACCACCAAAACCTGTGCCAAGAATTAAGCCTAACACGCTTGGATATTGCTGATTTTCTTCAGCCCAAGCTTCTGATAAGGCAAAACAATTTGCGTCATTTTCTGCCCGCACTTCGCGATCTAAACGCTGGCTTAAATCTTGTAAAATAGGTTTGTTGTCTGCCACACGAATATTGGTGATTTCCGCCAAGCCTGTTTCGTGATTCACGAAACCCGGTAAGCCTAGCCCCACTGTGCCTTTTTCGCCAAATTTTTCATCGGCTTTTTTCACCAAATTCACAATGGTATCAAGCCATTGTTCGTAGCTGTCTTTTGGTGTATCCACCCGTTCGGAATATTGTTTTTCCAATTTTTCATTGAATACGGCAAGCTCAATTTTTGTACCGCCAATATCAAATCCGTATAACATTGTTCACCTCAAAAAATAATTAAAAATCTGACCGCACTTTATTATTGCGCTCTATCTTGCAAAGTGCGGTTAAAAATTGGTTTGTTTTTGATCCAATCGAATAATCCGCAATGAAACACCCACGCCAGCAATACGGAAACCAATAAATCAATCGGGTAATGCATTCCTAAACGCAAACGGCTGACTAGCATTAGCACCGCCCAAACGGCAATGCCTGCGGTGAGATATTTCATTCCTTTATTGTTACGTCCAAGCAGTTGTCCAAATCCCACTGCAAGCATTAGCCAAGTGGCGGCAAAAATGCTGTGGCCAGACGGGAAAGAATAGCCTGTTTCTTTGCTACGGTGATGCACCAAATGGGCATCAACTTGTTTATCTGCATAATAATCCAACACGATTTTTTCGCGTTCATTGCGAGGTTGATCGTAAAAATAGTCAGGGCTAACGCTTGATTTTTCCGCCAATTGCACAATAAAAGGACGAGGTTCAGCAAACACCGTTTTGAGCGCCGATTTCACACCTTGGGTAACGCCCACAGAAAGCGCCATTACCGCAATCACCGCAAGGGCTTGTTTTTTATTCCGAATAGCGAAAAAATATACCAATGCAAAAAAAGCACAGGTCAGTATGGCATAAGGTGAACTGCCTGTTTCGGTAATAAGATAAAGCAACGTATCAATTTGTGTATAATTTGTATCCCCTTGCCAATGCCAGTTAATTAACCACGCAAAAAAAGGCACACAACAAAGCAATAAGGTATATAATGAAAGGCGTTTTAACATTTTAATCACTCCATAAATTTGAGTGCATAGTTTAGCATTATTCAATAAAAAAAGAATGAAGGATTTAGCGATGACAAAAATTCAACGGGTTACGGAAGCCAATTTACCGACCGAATTTGGTTTATTCCGCATTGTGGGCTTTGAGTTTCCCGACACTAAAAAAGAACACGTTGCCTTAGTAATGGGCGACATTTCAAATCCAGATGAGCCTGTTTTAGCCCGCATTCATTCGGAATGTTTAACAGGCGATGCGTTGCATAGCCTGAAATGCGATTGCGGTTTTCAGCTTGCCACAGCACTACGTCAAATTAGCGAAGAAGGTCGTGGCGTGCTGATTTATCACCGCGAAGAGGGGCGTGGCATTGGCTTAATTAACAAGATCCGTGCTTATTCTTTACAAGATCAAGGAATGGATACCATTGAAGCCAACCTTGCTTTGGGCTTTGCCGCAGATGAGCGTAATTTTGAAGTTTGCGCGGATATTTTTGATCTACTCGGTGTGAAACAAGTTCGCCTGCTCACCAACAACCCAAACAAAATCGATACAATGAAAAAAGCGGGAATAAACGTGGTGGAACGCGTTCCGTTAAACGTGGGCGAAAACCGCTACAACACGGAATATTTAGACACCAAAGCGAAAAAAATGGGCCATTTCATCGTGCATAACAACCAAAAACACCTAATGACCTGCCCACATTGTCAGGAAGAAGTGCCGAATAGGGAATAAAATAATGCATAATTTAAAAGAGCAACAAATTAGACAACAAGCCCTACAGTTTGCAATTGATAATAATCGTCTTGAAGGACTATATCTTAGCCAAGAGATGCTCCATTATTTTCAAAAATGGGCAATGGGTGAAATAACTATCTCAGAATTAAAAGTAAAAACGAATGAAATATCATAGCTCTGATCCTATGCTAAATAAAAATGGGGTACTAATTAATAAGCTGAACATCGAAACGCAAGATGAACTAGATAAAAAAGAAGCTCAAATCACTGCTATTCAAACAGCTATATTGTTAATTACACCAGTGAAAGGGCAATTTGATATCGCTCACCTAAAAGCTATCCATAAACATTTGTTTAATGAGATCTATTCTTGGGCTGGCGAAATTAGAAGTATTGATATCTCTAAAGGAGATACAATGTTTGCAACCAGCTCAAGAATTATCCCTGAGCTAGAAAAATTGTTTAATGAGCTAAAAAATGAGCAATTTTTGAAAAATACGCTTCCAGAAAAAATCCCTGCAAGATTAGCTTACTATTTAGGCGAAATTAATGCGATACACCCTTTTCGTGAAGGCAATGGTCGTACTCAACGATTATTCATTCACCAATTAGCTCAAACCTTAGGTTTTTATTTAAATCTTGAGAAAGTAAGTGCAGATGAAATGATTCAAGCATCTATTTTATCGCATAAATGTGATTACAGTGCCTTAGAAAATATTATCAAAAAAGGATTAACCCCAATTCCTAAATGACAAAAAGATTTCTACCAGTCGTCTAACCAGCTAACTGCAAAAAACACTACTTTTTTTGTAAAAAACGCATAAAATATTGGGTATATTTGCACGCTAAGTAAAATATTGCTAAAGTGCTTACTAATTTTGCCGAAAAACTAGGAATAACAAATGAGCCAAGAATACTTAGATTTTGAACTCCCGATTGCTGAACTTGAAGCGAAAATTGAATCGTTACGCGCAGTCGCGGGACAAGACAGTGAAATCAATCTTGATGATGAAATTGCTCGCTTACAGAAAAAAAGCGAAGAATTAACCAAAAAAACCTTTGCCAACTTAGATGCGTGGCAAGTTTCTCGTATGGCTCGCCACCCAAATCGTCCTTATACATTGGATTATATCGAACAAATTTTCACCGAGTTTGAAGAACTCGCAGGCGATCGTGCTTTTGCAGATGATAAAGCCATTGTGGGTGGTTTAGCTCGTTTAGACGGCAAGCCAGTTATGGTCATTGGCCACCAAAAAGGACGCACGGTAAAAGATAAAGTGAAACGTAACTTTGGTATGCCAGCCCCTGAAGGCTATCGCAAAGCGTTGCGTTTAATGGAAATGGCAGAACGTTTTAAATTGCCAATCATCACCTTTATTGACACCCCAGGTGCGTACCCTGGTGTGGGTGCGGAAGAGCGTGGACAATCGGAAGCTATTGCGCGCAACTTGCGTGAAATGTCAATGCTAAAAGTGCCAATTATTTGTACGGTAATTGGTGAAGGTGGTTCTGGTGGCGCGTTAGCCATTGGCGTGGGCGATAAAGTCAATATGTTGCAATACAGCACTTATTCCGTGATTTCCCCAGAGGGCTGTGCGTCCATTTTATGGAAAAGCGCCGATAAAGCCTCCACCGCTGCTGAAGTAATGGGACTAACCGCACCACGCCTACAAGAGCTAAAACTTATCGACAGCATCATACCAGAGCCATTAGGCGGTGCGCATCGTGATTATGAACAAATGGCACAAAATCTAAAACAGCGTTTACTGGCAGATTTAGCGGATTTAGAAATTCTTGATCCTGATACCTTGTTAGAACGCCGTTACCAACGCCTAATGAGCTACGGTTATTGCTAAATAAAAATGTGCGGTTTTTTAACCGCACTTTTACTTTCAAGCGTTATTAGAAAGCATAAAGGATAGCAAAATGAAACATCTTCTTTCCATTCAATCTCACGTCGTTTACGGTTATGCAGGCAACAAATCTGCCACTTTTCCAATGCAGTTGCTCGGCATTGATGTGTGGGCATTGAACACCGTGCAATTTTCCAATCACACTCAATATGGTCAATGGACGGGAATGGTAATGCCACCAGCACAAATTGGCGAAATCGTACAAGGCATTGATAATATTGGTCAATTACATCAATGTGATGCGGTGATTTCAGGTTATATCGGCGCGGCGGAGCAAGTGGAAGAAATCATTAATGCGGTGCAAAAAGTGAAATCTCGCAATCCTAACGCCGTTTATTTGTGCGATCCTGTCATGGGCCACCCCGACAAAGGCTGTATTGTGGCTGATGGCGTGAAAGAAAATCTCATCAACCTTGCTATGGCGAAAGCCGATATTATCACCCCTAATTTAGTGGAACTGCGTGAACTAAGCGGTTTACCAGTAGAAAACTTTGCTCAAGCCATTGAAGCGGTAAAAGTGATTTTATCCAAAGGGCCGAAAAAAGTTTTGGTGAAACACCTAAGCAAAGTGGGGCAAGATCCAAGCCAATTTGAAATGTTGCTCGCCAACCAAGAGGGCATTTGGCATATTAGCCGCCCACTTCATCAATTTAAGAAAGAACCTGTGGGCGTGGGCGATTTAACCGCGGGGCTATTTATGGCGAATTTGCTCAATGGCAAAAGCGATGTGGAAGCCTTTGAGCATACCGCCAATGCCGTGAATGATGTGATGACCGTAACGCAACAGCAGGATAATTATGAACTGCAAATTGTGGCGGCGCGTGAACAGATTGTTCGCCCTGTGAGCCAATTTAACGCAGTGAAAATCGCCTAATATTGCCCTTGCTATGACGCTAATTGAGCAATTTCAACAGCAATTACAACGCCAGCCCCACTCGCATTTTCTGATTGCCTTAAGCGGTGGGCTGGATTCTACCGTGTTACTTGCGCTTTTAGCAAAATTACGCGAAAAACAACCGCACTTCCATCTGCGCGCGATCCATATTCATCACGGGTTAAGCCCGAATGCGGATCACTGGGTTGCACATTGCCAACAGCTTTGCCAGCAATTTTCCATTCCCTTGATCGTTGAAAAAGTGCAACTTTCACGGGGAATGGGGGTGGAAGCAGCTGCTCGCCAAGCCCGTTATCACGCCATTCAACGCCATATTTTGCCGCAAGAAATGTTGGTTACCGCCCACCACCAACAAGATCAAACCGAAACCTTTTTTCTTGCCTTGAAAAGAGGTAGCGGCGTCAGCGGATTATCAGCGATGAAAACGCAAAGTGCGGTGTTTAATCTGAATATTTTTCGTCCCCTACTCGGCTTTTCGCGCCAACAACTTTGGCAATATGCCACGGAAAATCAGCTATCGTGGATTGAAGATGAAAGCAATCAAGACAATCAATACGAACGCAATTTCTTACGCAATGAAATCTTACCCAAATTGCGTGAACGCTGGACGCACTTCGATCAAGTAGTGCAACGCAGTGCCACCCATTGTGCCGAGCAACAACAGCTTTTAGCCGAATTATTACAACCCGAGCTAGAAAAATATTCGGACAAAACGCACCGCACTTTTGATTTAACGGATTTCTCGCAATGGTCTGATTTGAAACAAAAAGCCCTACTCCGCTTATGGCTGGAAACCTTGCAACAGCCAATGCCGTCCACCAAACAATTGGAGCGATTGATTCAAGACGTGATTTTTGCCGAAACGGATCGCAATCCGCAATTTCAATTGGGCGATAAAATCCTGCGCCGTTATCAACAGCGGTTATATTTAATCGAAATCTTCGCCGATCTTCGTGCACTAAAAATTCCCGTTCGCTTAAATCAGCAGATTGAATTGCCTGACAATCTTGGCGAAATCAGCTTCACCCAAACCAAATCAGCCATTCAAATTCAATGGCAAGGGAAAAGCTATCAGTTGCCATTAACCGATGCACCGATCTCAATCCGTTTTACTTATTCGGGCAAAGTTCGCAATGCGCAAGGCGTTCATCAAGACATCAAAAAACTGTGGCAAGCACACAATGTACCAGTCTGGCAACGCACACGCACTCCGCTAATTTTTTATGGCGAAAATTTCCAAAGTGCGGTGGGATTTTTTCAAAATTTTGCATCTGAAAGCAAATAAAACTTGCTCAATTTGCACCTCACTTTTCCCCGCATAAAGATAAGGTTTGACACAACCCCAGCTTATTTCTATTATGCCTGTTATTAAATCTAAGTCATCACAATAAGTCGTAACAAAATGAAACAACATCCTTCTTTTTCTCTTATCCAACAAGCCCTTAAAGATCGCATTCTTATTTTAGATGGCGCGATGGGGACGATGATCCAGCAATATAAACTCACCGAAGCAGATTTTCGCGGTGAGCGCTTTAAAGACAGCCCCATCGATCTACGCGGCAATAATGATTTACTTACGCTTACTCAGCCTTTGGTGATTCAAGCGATTCACGAAAAATATCTTGCTGCAGGGGCGGATATTATCGAAACCAACACCTTTTCAGCCACCACTATTGCGCAAGCGGATTATGCCCTTGAAAGCGTTGCTTATGAGCTGAATTTTGCTGGCGCGAAATTGGCGCGTTTGGCGGCGGATAAATATAGCACGCCAGAAAAACCACGTTTTGTGGCTGGTGTGCTTGGGCCGACTAACCGCACCGCCTCTATTTCGCCTAATGTAAACGATCCTGCTTACCGCAATATCACCTTTATGCAGTTGGTTGATGCCTATGCAGAAGCCACCAAAGGATTAATCGAAGGTGGCGCGGATCTCATTATGATCGAAACCATTTTCGATACGCTCAATGCCAAAGCGGCGGCATTCGCCATTGATCAAGTGTTTGAAGAACTTGACATCAAATTGCCAATTATGATTTCAGGCACGATTACCGATGCTTCAGGGCGTACCCTTTCAGGGCAAACTACGGAAGCCTTTTATAACTCGTTGCGCCACGTTAAGCCATTAAGCTTTGGATTAAACTGCGCCCTTGGGCCAAAAGAATTGCGTCAATATGTGGAAGTGATGTCAAAAATCTGCGAAACCTTTGTTTCCGTTCACCCAAATGCAGGCTTGCCAAATGCCTTTGGTGGTTATGATTTAGGCGCAGAAGAAATGGCCGCTTATATTCAAGAATGGGCGCAAAACGGCTGGCTGAACATTGTGGGCGGCTGCTGTGGAACAACCCCTGAGCATATCCACGCCATTGCAGAAGTGGTGAAAAACGTGCCGCCAAGAGCCTTGCCTGATTTGCCTGTGGCAATGCGTTTATCAGGCTTAGAACCCTTAAACATTGATGAAAACAGCCTCTTTGTAAACGTGGGCGAACGTAATAATGTTACGGGTTCAGCGAAATTTAAAAAATTAATTAAAGAAGATCGCTATGCCGAAGCCATTGAGATTGCCATAGACCAAGTGGAAAATGGCGCTCAGGTGATTGATGTGAATATGGACGAAGCCTTGCTCGATAGCGAAAAATGTATGGTTCAATTCCTTAATATTATGGCAACCGAACCTGATGCCGCGAAAGTGCCAGTGATGATCGATTCCTCTAAATGGGAAGTGATCGAAGCGGGCTTGCAATCAATTCAAGGCAAAGGGATTGTAAATTCCATTTCCCTGAAAGAAGGCAAGGAAAAATTTGTTGAGCAAGCCAAATTGATCCGCCGTTACGGTGCAGCCGCGGTGGTGATGGCGTTTGATGAAGTGGGACAAGCAGATACTGAAGAACGCAAGGTGGAAATCTGTACCCGTGCTTATCATATTTTGGTTGATGAAGTGGGCTTTCCACCAGAAGACATTATTTTTGACCCGAATATTTTCGCCATCGGTACAGGGATTGAAGAACACAATAACTATGGGGTAGATTTCATTAATGCCACAGGACGCATTAAACGCTCACTCCCCCACGCTAAAATTTCTGGTGGTGTGTCCAATGTTTCTTTCTCGTTCCGTGGCAACAATCCAATGCGTGAAGCCATTCACGCCGTTTTCCTTTATCACGCCATCAAACAAGGTATGGATATGGGGATCGTCAATGCAGGGCAACTGGCAATTTATGATGATCTTGATCCTGAACTGCGTGAAATTGTCGAAGATGCGGTGCTAAATCGCAGCCCTGATGCTACTGATCGCTTGCTAGAAATTGCAGACAAATATAAAGGTTCTGCCAGCGAAAATAACGATAATGCTGTGGCAGAATGGCGAACTTGGCCTGTTGAAGAACGATTAAAACACGCCTTAGTGAAAGGTATTACTAGCCATATTATTGAAGATACGGAAGAAGCGCGTCTGCAATTTAGCTCACCGCTAGAAGTGATCGAAGGCCCATTAATGGCGGGAATGGACGTGGTTGGTGATCTATTCGGGGACGGTAAAATGTTCCTCCCCCAAGTGGTGAAATCTGCGCGTGTAATGAAACAATCGGTCGCCTATTTAGAGCCTTTTATCAACGCCACGAAACAGCAAGGTGTATCAAGCGGAAAAGTGGTGATCGCCACGGTAAAAGGCGATGTACACGACATCGGCAAAAACATTGTCAGCGTGGTATTGCAATGTAATAACTTTGAAGTGATCGATCTTGGTGTGATGGTGCCAGCGGATAAAATCATTGAAACAGCGATCAACGAAAAAGCCGATATTATCGGTTTAAGCGGTTTGATCACGCCATCGTTAGATGAAATGGAATATTTCTTAGGTGAAATGAACCGCCTTGGCTTGAGCTTGCCTGTGATTATCGGTGGCGCAACCACCTCAAAAGAACATACCGCCATCAAACTTTATCCAAAATACAAGCACGAAGTGATCTACACCACCAATGCGTCCCGTGCTGTAACGGTTTGTGCCGCCTTGATGAATCCAGAAAGCAAAGCGGAACTTTGGCAACGAACCAAAAAAGAATATGAAAAAATTCAGCATAGCTTTGCTAACCGCAAACCATTACGCCAACAACTTCCAATTGAAGAAGCGCGTGCTAACGCTTTCCCTGCGTTTTCTGGCGAATGGGCGGATTATCAAGTGCCACAACCAAAACAAACAGGCATTGTGGAATACAAAAATGTGCCAATTTCCACCTTACGCCAATTTATTGACTGGTCACCATTTTTCCGTTTATGGGGGTTAATGGGCGGTTATCCCGATGCCTTTGACTATCCAGAGGGCGGCGAAGAAGCGCGCAAAGTCTATAATGATGCGCAACAAATGCTTGATGAATTTGAGCAAAACGGCAAACTCAAACCAAGTGGAATTATGGGCATTTTCCCAGCCTATCGTAAGGGCGATGATATTGAAATTTATCAAAATTCCGACCGCACTTCTGTGGCAGGCGTGGCGCATCATCTGCGCCAACAAAGCGAACGCGGCAAAAATAGCAAAAGCCCTTATAACTTTGCCTTAAGTGATTTTATTGCCGATCGCGAAAGCGGCCAACAAGATTGGTTCGGAATGTTTGCGGTGTGCGCAGGAATTGAAGAACACGATTTAGTAGAAGGCTTCAAAGCCGCTGGCGATGATTACAACGCCATTCTACTCCAAGCCGTTGGCGACCGCTTAGCTGAAGCGATGGCAGAATACTTACACTTTGAACTTCGCACTAAGGTTTGGGGCTATTCCAATGAAACTTTCAATAACGAAAATCTGATCGCAGAAAATTATGTGGGTATCCGCCCTGCACCGGGTTATCCAAGCTGTCCAGAACATACGGAAAAACAACTGATTTGGGATTTACTTGAAGTGGAACAACGCATTGGAATGAAACTCACCGAAAGTTACGCAATGTGGCCCGCTGCCAGCGTCTGCGGTTGGTACTTCACCCACCCAGCCAGCAACTACTTCACCCTAGGCCGCATTGACCAAGACCAAGCCTTAGACTACGCTCAACGCAAAGGCTGGAACGAAAAAGAAATGCACAAATGGCTTGGGGTTTCGATGAAGTAAATTGAAATAAGTAAACTAAAAAAAGTGCGGTGAAAAATCACCGCACTTTTTCTATTTCATACATTTATCAATCTCACCAATCCATCTTTTTTCCACATCAATCTCCGCTTTCACCCCAAACGCAATGGCTAGATTTTCTGCGGTTAGGACGTTTTGCGTGTTGCCGTGGGCGAGTAAGTTGCCTTGGTGGAGCAAGATGATTTCGTCGCAGAAACGGTAGGCAAGATCAAGGTGGTGAATGGCAACCACGCAGGTGGTGTTTGGGGTGAGAGATTTTAATTGTTCTAAAATATCAATTTGATAATAAGGATCAAGGGGCGCGATAGGCTCGTCTGCCAATAAGATTGGTGCGTTTTTAATACAACAACGGGCAAGCTGAACGCGGGCTTTTTCGCCGCCTGAAAGCTGTTGGAAAGGTTGTTCTAATAGATGTTGAACAGAAAATTGCTTTGCAGCTTGCTGGATCTTTTCTTGCTGCCATTGTTGATGTGATGAATTAAATAAACGATCAAAAAATTTGTCTTTTTTTGACCGCACTTTTTCCTTGGGAGTAAACAATGTTTCGGGCAAGCCGAGCGCAATTACGTCATAAACAGATAAATCCCAATAAATATTAGTACTTTGCGCAAAATACGCCAACATTTGGCTTTTTTCAGTCAGGCTCATTTCGGTGAGCGGTTTGTCGTTCAATAAAATTGAGCCGGTTTCCAGTGGTAAAATGCCCGCAATCGCCTTGAGCAAAGTGGACTTCCCTGCGCCATTGCCGCCCATTATGCCCACTAATTTACCTTGGGGAATTTGCGCGCTGATATTTTTAACGCCATAAGCAAGGCTTACATTGTGCAAGTTAATCACGGGCTAATCTCCGTTGTTGGGTGAGCAAAATCCAAATCAAGCAAGGTGCGCCGATAATGGCGGTGAGCGTGCCAATATAAATATGCGAGAAAAACGGCACGTATTGAATAGCAAGATCGGCAAGTAACAAAAGTAACGCACCAATTAGCCCGCTAGTTAGATAAAGCTGTGAAGGGCGTTTTTTCAGCCAGATGCGCGCAAAGTGCGGGGCAATTAAGCCGATAAATCCGATTGTGCCAGTTTGCGGAATGGTGGCGCCCACCAGCAACGCCACGCCAAGGGTGGTGATAAAAAAGCTACGTTTTGGGTCAATGCCCATCGTGCTAGCCGTTTCTTCCCCAAAAGTGAGTAAATCTAGGTAACGGCGTTGGCAATATAAACAGATTGCGCCCACCACCACTATAGGCAGAGAAAGCAAGAGCGGTTCGATTTTTGCCCACATTAATGATCCCTGCAACCAGCGGTATAATTCTGCTAATGCCCAAGGGCTTTGTGCGTTGGAAAGCAATAAGGCGATGGCCGAGCCGAGCAACATATTCACCGCAACGCCCGCCAAGATCATCATTGTTGTGCCTTTATTTTTGGTGATGAAATAGACCAACAAAAAACTACTCAACGCGCCTAAAATGCCGCCAAACAATAGAAAAGATAAGGGTAAAGAAAAATAATAGAGCAAAAACACGCTCGCCGTGGTTGCGCCATTAGCCGCCCCTAATAACCCCGGGCTAGCCAAGGGATTTTGAAACAACCCCTGCATTGCATTGCCTGCCAGCGCAAGGCTTGCTCCCGTTAAAATGGCTAAACCAAGGCGTGGCAAGCGAATATCCCATAGCACTAAAGATCGCATATCGGTGGCGATCCCCTGTGCATTGCGTAAATAAGCAAAATCCCCCAGCTGATGAAAAATCGCAAAAGCAATCAAAAAAAGTAATAAAGCAAAAAGGGAAAGGTTTAATCGTTTCATTCTGCTTGCTCTCTCTTATTCAGTTGGCGATAAATCCTCGCCGCGCCTTGCCAAACGCCCTGATCAAAGCAATAACCATATTTCAGTGGCATTGTCGCCATTCGTTGCACAGGGAACATATTGGCAATTAAAGGGTGCGTCAACACTTCCGCCTGTTCGTTATAACCTTGTTTATCACTAATGGAAATCAGCCAATTTGGCTGCGCACGCAAGAGTTTCTCTAGGGAAAAATTTTGCGCCGTAATAGTGCTTTCAAGGGGCGTTAAGCCGAGCAATTTTAACAAGGTTTGGTATTGCGGAAAAATCGGCTCAACTACGCCTGTATCAGAAAGAATTAAGGTTTGCGTATTCCTTTGATTGAGCTGAAAATCGCTATTTTTTAGCTTTTCTACTAACTGCTGGGCGTGGGTTTCGTTGCCAAAACGCTTGCCTAATTCCAGCATCAAGGCGAAAAGCTGTTCCGCGGTTTGTGGGCTGTCATTAATAGGCAAAATTTTTACCCCGAGTTTTTTCAGATCTGCCACCAACTGGGGATAAAACTGCTCATTAAGCAAAATAGTTTTATCCAAATAAGGCAATAAATCCGTTAATCGCGCGTTAAGAGCGGGCTTATTTTGATTAATTTTATCCAACATCATCAGGGGATTTTTGGAATAAATAGATTGCGCGGCAATTTGTTCAGGGCGTGCTAATTCCGCCAACAAGCGATCACTGCATAGGGTGAGCGAAACAAATTGCTCTTGCGCCCAAAGCGGAATGGAAAAGAAAAGTGCGGTGAAAAATACGCGAATTTTTTGCATTAAAAAATGATGTCCCAAAAAACAAAGTGCGGTGAAAATTTTGTTAATTTTACACCGCACTTTCACAAAAGCCTATCTGCTTATGGGCTAGAAGCTACCTTTTAAGCCCACATATAAGGTGCGGCCATATTGGCCATAGCCTAAAACATTTTCATATTTTTTATCAAACAAATTGTTCAAGTTTGCATACAGATTTAAATTTGGCGTAACTTGATAATTCGCGCCAAGGCTAACCAAGGTGTAAGAAGGTATTTTTACTCTTGCAGGATAAATAGTATCAATGCGTTTACCCACATAGTTTACATTCACATTCGCACCCACTGCTTCTGTGATCTGATAGGCTAAACCTAAATTTGCCATATGTTTTGGACGGCGAACCAAGGCTTGACCGTTGCTATCTTTTGTTTGGGTATAAGTATAGTTGGCATAAGTGCTTAAATCATCGGTGATCTTGCCGTTATAGGCAATTTCAACGCCTTTAATTTTAGTCGTACTGTCCTTATTTACATAGTATGAACGAAAATTAGGCAGACTCTCTGATGCAATAAAATTTTTCACATTACGAGCAAAATAAGTTACATCTAAACTGTGGCGTTTATCTGTGCTTTCAAAAAGCAAGCCAATATCCCCACCTTTACTTTTTTCTGGCTTAAGGTTTGGATTAGGTAATATATAACTGCTATAACCATAATATTCTGTAATTGTTGGATTTTGAATTGCCGTCCCAAAACTTGCATGCGCTTTCAGATTTTGTAATACACGATAAGTTCCTGCAATACGTCCAGTAAAACTGTTGTCATATTGATTGCTATCTATATAACGCCCACTAAGACTTAAACTATGATCATTTTCACTAAACAGACGATATTCCGCTGCGACACTTTTCTCAATTAAATGCTTTTCACTATCTCCATAGCTCCCAAAATCATAATAACTAGAACGCTGATACTCTGTAAGTAAACTCAATGCTTGTTGCAGCTCACCTTCACGATCAAAATTAATATCTAACTGGTAATTCGCATTCAGTTTTTTTGCGTCATAGCTACTAGGATCTTTTCCCAGCGTATCACTATCAGTTTTTTGATGGCTAACACTTGCTTTATGTTTAAACAAATCTTTTTCCGAGCCAACATAACCGCTTAATTTAAAGGTGGTTTCACGAGTGCGGGTATAATCATCAAAGGCTGTTTCTGCGGCATAACTATTATCAAAATGTGCTGTTTGGCTAAAATGGCTGGCTAAGAGATCGATACCTTTTTCGCCGTCATCATAGCCCATGCGTAACGATAGTGCATCACGATGGAATTTATCTCGCTCTTTTGCTCCTCCCGTACTCACGCTACTGCCATCTTCCGCTGTGTAATGGAAACGATCTGAACTATAAGCAGAAATGCCTTTTGTGCGATGGCTATCACCGTGCAAACTATAATAAAAGCCGCTTTGCTGACCAGAAAGAGTCAGTGAACCGTCATAAGTGCCTTTTGAGCCTGTGCCTAAATCAAAGTCCACATTAAAAGGTGTGTCCTTATAAAGCCCGCTTTTCGTGGTAATATAAACCACGCCACCCATTGCATCGCTACCCCATAATGCTGATTGTTCTCCACGCAACACTTCAATGCGATCAATATTGCTTAGGCTTAATCCGCCGAAATCATAGCCATAGCCTGAAACAGGATTGACTTTCACACCGTCAATAATCACCGCAGTTTGATTTGAATCTGCACCACGCAGATAAAGGCTGGTTAATGTACCGCGTCCGCCTAATGCCCCCAATGCCACGCTTGGCACAGTTTTTAATACATCAGAAACATAGGTGGCGTTGCGTTCTGCGAAATCTTTTTCAGTTAAAACTGTTAATGATGACGCCGTTTGTTCTTCGCTTACAGGCGTGGCGTAAGCGGAATAAACATAAATTGGTGCAAGCTGTTCACTTTGTACTGCATTTTCTGCGGCATAAAGTGCGGTAGAAAATGAGAGCAAAATTGCTGTGGTGATAATATTTTTTGGCATTGTTGATCCTTAAATTTTAAATAAAAAAACGGCGCTATTTTGACATAGCACCGTTGCTTTCTCAAACCAGAAATATTCATCAAGGTTATGAACACAATTCATCTACTCAGTGCTTGAGTCCATTTTCGATATTGCTAGCCTTGATAATGCCCCACGCCGAGTTCATCTTCTTTGCGCGTGCGGTTAATCACTGCTTGTGGTGATTGCACTACACGTAAGCCCATTTGATCTTCGGTGCGTACCACATCACCGCGCAATGAGTTAGTGAACACATCAGTGATTTTAATATCGACAAATTTGCCGATCATATCTGGTGTTCCCACAAAGTTTACGATACGGTTAGTTTCCGTGCGGCCAGTGAGTTCCATTAAATCTTTCTTCGATGGCCCTTCCACTAACACGCGCTGTTCTGTGCCAAGCATTGCGCGACTAAATTGTGCCGCTTGGTTGTTAATGCGTTGTTGTAGCACATATAAACGCTGTTTTTTCTCGTCTTCACTCACATCATCAGGAATATCTGCCGCAGGTGTTCCCGGACGAGCAGAATAGATGAAGCTAAAACTCATATCGAAATTCACTTGTGCGATCAGGTTCATCGTATCTTCAAAATCTTGATCCGTTTCCCCTGGGAAACCAACGATAAAATCAGAGCTGATTTGAATATCAGGGCGCACTTTGCGTAATTTACGAATGATGGATTTATATTCCAACGCTGTATGGCCGCGTTTCATTAAATTCAAAATACGATCCGAGCCACTTTGCACTGGCAAGTGTAAGAAACTGACTAATTCTGGCGTGTCCGCATACACATCAATAATATCGTCAGTAAATTCAATTGGGTGGCTCGTGGTGAAACGCACGCGATCAATGCCGTCAATCGCCGCCACTAAACGCAATAATTCAGCGAAAGAACAAATACCGCCATCGTGCGTTGGGCCACGATAAGCATTCACGTTTTGCCCTAATAAATTCACTTCACGCACGCCTTGTTCTGCCAGCTGTGCGATTTCAAATAGCACGTCATCAAGGGGACGGCTCACTTCTTCGCCACGGGTGTAAGGCACTACGCAGAAAGTACAATATTTATTACAGCCTTCCATAATTGATACAAACGCTGTTGGGCCTTCAGCGCGCGGTTCTGGCAAGCGGTCAAATTTCTCAATTTCAGGGAAACTGACGTCCACCACGGAACTTTTACCGCCACGGATCTGGTTGATCATTTCAGGCAAGCGGTGCAAGGTTTGCGGGCCGAATACAATATCCACATAAGGCGCGCGGCTACGAATATGCTCGCCCTCTTGCGATGCCACACAACCGCCCACGCCAATCACTAAACCGGGGTTGGTTTTCTTTAATTCTTTCCAACGTCCTAATTGATGGAACACTTTTTCCTGTGCTTTTTCACGAATAGAGCAAGTGTTCAACAACAACACGTCCGCTTCTTCTGGAATATCCGTTAATTCCAAGCCGTGCGTGCTGTTTAATAAATCTGCCATTTTTGAGCTGTCATACTCGTTCATTTGGCAGCCCCACGTTTTAATATGTAATTTTTGCGTCATAATTTGCTTTAAATCGTTTAACCTGTAAAAATCGACTGGCTATTTTACCGACTTGTGCTGGTGGTGGCTAGTTAAAATAATCTTTTCTTTTGAATTTTACTCATAAAAGGTAAACTAACAGGCAGTGAAAAATGCAAGTGCGGGGCAAAATTTGGCAAAAAATCACCGCACTTTTCGGATAAAAAAGAGGCAAAAATGAATACGCAACGCGATGTAATTATTGTTGGCGGCGGAATGGTCGGTGCGGCTTGTGCCGTAGGCTTAGGGCAATTAGGGCTAAACGTGCAAGTGATTGAAGGCGCGCCATTACCCACTTTTCATGACAACTCCCCTTATGATTTACGCATTTCCGCCATTAGCCTTGCTTCTGTACAGTTACTGCAACAATTACAAAGTTGGCAATATATCGAACAAATGCGCATTTGCCCCTATCGCGCCTTAGAAACTTGGGAAATTGACGGCTTTTCTACTTACTTTCATTGCGAAGAATTAGATCATTCCGAACTCGGTTATATGGTGGAAAACAACGTGATCCAACTTGGCTTATGGCAAGCCTTGTCCCAGTTAGACAATGTGCAAAGTAGTATCGGTATGAAAGTGCAACGTGCAGAAAAGTGCGGTGAAAATTGGCAGATTTTTTTAACCAATGGTGAACAATATTCCGCCCCTTTAGTGATTGCCGCAGACGGTGCAAATTCGCAACTGCGCCAAATTGCAGGCATTGGCGTAACAGGCTGGCAATATCGCCAAGATTGTTTATTAATTTTGGTGGACACCGAATTGCCACAGCAAGACATCACTTGGCAGCAATTTTTCCCTTCTGGCCCAAGAGCTTTTTTACCCCTTGAAGGGCAACAGGCTTGCCTTGTGTGGTATGACAGCCCAGAAAAAATCACTCAACTGAAACAATTATCCAAAGAAAAATTAGCCCACGCCATTGCGCAATCTTTCCCTGCAAGATTAGGGCGCGTTAAGGTGCAAAAAGCAGGCAGTTTTGCTCTTACCCGCCGCCACGCTCAGCAATATTATCATCAAGGCATTGTACTAGTGGGCGATGCCGCTCATACTATTAATCCATTGGCTGGACAAGGGGTAAACTTAGGTTTTAAAGACGTAAAAGCGTTGTTGCAAGTGATGGAAAGTGCGGTGCAAAATCAGCAAAATTTTGCTTCTGATGAAGTGCTGAAAAAATACCAAGCCTTGCGCCAAAAAGACAATTTACTAATGCAATCAGCGATGGATTTATTCTACAAAGGCTTTAAAACAGAATTGTTGCCGCTCAAAATCGCCCGCAACGCCGCCCTTTTCTTAGCGTCCAAAGCCACACCATTGAAAAAACAGGCATTGAAGTATGCGTTGGGGTTGTAAAATTTAGGTATAAATTTGATGAAAAAATGGTGAGCATAATACTCACCATTTTGTTTGCTTTTTGTTTGCTTTGAGCTAGGATCTTTATTTCCCAATCACTTCCAATCCACCCATATATGGACGTAACACCTCTGGCACGGTGATGCTGCCGTCTGCATTTTGGTAGTTTTCAAGCACGGCAACAAGGGTGCGGCCAACGGCTAAGCCTGAGCCATTTAGGGTGTGAACAAGGCGTGGTTTTTTCTCACCTTTCACGCGATAACGAGCCTGCATACGGCGCGCTTGGAAATCCCACATATTTGAGCAAGAAGAAATTTCACGGTAAGTGTTTTGTGCTGGCACCCAAACTTCTAAATCGTAAGTTTTAGCTGAGCCAAAGCCCATATCACCAGTACATAGCAACACTTTACGATAAGGCAGATTTAACAACTGCAGCACTTTTTCTGCGTGGCCAGTGAGCTCTTCTAAAGCTTCCATTGATTTTTCTGGCTCTACGATTTGTACCATTTCTACTTTGTCGAATTGGTGCATACGGATCAAACCACGGGTATCACGGCCGTAAGATCCTGCTTCTGAACGGAAACAAGGGGTATGTGCGGTCATTTTTATTGGCAGTTCTGCTTGGTCTAAAATTTCATCACGCACAAGGTTGGTTACTGGCACTTCCGCAGTTGGGATTAAGGCGTAAGGTTGCTCCCCTTCTAGCGGTTTGGTATGGAATAAATCTTCGCCAAATTTTGGCAGCTGCCCTGTGCCATAAAGGGTGGCGTGATTAACTAAATAAGGCACATAGGTTTCGCTATAACCGTGTTGTTCGGTATGCAAATCGAGCATAAATTGCGCTAGTGCACGGTGCATTTTGGCAATTTGTCCTTTCATTACCACAAAACGCGCACCGCTTAATTTCACGCCTGCAGCAAAATCTAGTCCTTGCAGATGCTCGCCTAAGGTAACGTGATCTTTCACTTCAAAATCAAAAGTTCTTGGCTCGCCCCAACGAGAAATCTCTACATTGTCATTTTCATCGTTGCCCAATGGCACTTCATCGGCAGGAATATTTGGAATGCTAAGGGCGATTTCTTGTAGATCCGCTTGCACATCATCAAGTTGGCTTTTTGCCATACTTAATTCAATGCCCATATTATCCACTTCCGCTAATAATGGCTCAATGTCTTCGCCGCGTGCTTTTGCCGCACCAATGGCTTTTGAGCGCGCATTACGCTCTGCTTGTAAGGTTTCGGTTTTAACTTGTAGAGCTTTGCGCTGTTCTTCTAATTCTGTGATACGCGCTACATCTAGCTCAAAGCCACGTCTTACTTTTAATTTTTCTGCCACTTCCGCAAGATTATTGCGTAATAAATTTGCATCAATCATTTTGTTACCTTTAGATTAAAATAAATACAATAAAAAACTTGCTTATTCTATATCGGATAAAAAAAATAAACTAGACTACTTGCCAGATTTATAACGGATAGTCGGGCTTTGCTCGTCTAGTTGGCGAAGTTTTTCTAATTTTTCGCCAATTTGAATTTCCATTCCTCGAGCAACAGGGAAATAATATTGGGTATCTTTCAGCGCTTCTGGGAAATAATTTTCCCCTGCAGCATAAGCATTTTCTTCATTGTGCGCATAACGATATTCTGCGCCATAGCCGAGTTCTTTCATTAAATGAGTTGGCGCGTTGCGTAAATGCTCTGGCACATCATAATCAGGGCTTTCTAAGGCTTGCTTTTTCGCGGCCTTGAAAGCTTGATACACGGCATTGCTTTTCGGTGCAACGGCTAAGTAAACAATGGCTTGCGCAATGGCACGCTCCCCTTCTGCTGCGCCCACGCGCGTGAAGCAATCCCAAGCGGCAATGGCCACTTGCATTGCGCGCGGATCAGCATTGCCCACATCTTCTGAGGCGATGGCCAATAAACGGCGCGCTACATACAGGGGATCACCCCCTGCGGTTAAAATGCGTGCATACCAATACAAAGCGGCATCAGGCGCTGAGCCACGCACGGATTTATGCAAGGCTGAGATGAGATCATAGAAGCGATCGCCTTGTTTATCAAAACGGGCTTGCCGTTCGCCCAACACTTCCGTTAATAAAGTGCGGTGCAAAAATTTGCCATTTTTGCCCTCTTCCGCCATATCTGCCATTAATTCAAGGCTATTTAATGCAAGGCGCGCATCGCCATTGACATATTCCGCCAGCATTGAAAGCAAATTGTCTTCTAAGGTTAAATCAAGGTTGCCTAACCCTTTTTCTTTGTCATTAATAGCGCGCTGTAACACTTGTTCGATTTCTTGTGCGGTTAAGGATTTCAGCACATACACGCGTGCGCGCGAAAGCAAGGCGTTATTCAGTTCAAAAGAAGGATTTTCAGTGGTTGCGCCAATAAAAATCACCGTACCATCTTCAATATAAGGCAAAAAGGCATCTTGCTGACTTTTGTTGAAACGATGGACTTCGTCCACAAATAAAATGGTACGCTGCCCTGCGAGCCGATTTTGTTTGGCGCGCTCAATGGCTTCACGAATTTCCTTTACCCCACCTATTACCGCGGAAATCCGTTCCACTTCTGCATTAATGCGTTGCGCAATAATTTCTGCCAAAGTGGTTTTGCCTGTGCCGGGCGGCCCCCACAAAATCATTGAGTGAATATGCCCTGCTTCAATGGCTTCGCGTAATGGTTTGCCCACACCAATTAAATGGCTCTGCCCGTAATATTCGTCTAAATGGGTTGGACGCATTCTCGCCGCAAGAGGGCGGAAATCATTTTCAGCAAAATCAAAAGCAAGATTGGACATTTTCTTCTCTCGTCTATGGATAATTTCAGGAAAAAATAAGGCTAAATTGTAAACCATTTAGCCTTAAAAGTGCGGTGATTTTTTGGTTACTTTTTCTTGCGCTGATCGTCTAGCTCTGCGCCTTTCGGCACGCTGAATTTAAACAAATTATCTGCCAACGGTTGGTTGGTGATATTACGCAATAAGTATAAATTGGTTTGTCCGTCTTTTTCTGTGGTGCTAAAGTTTTTTAGCACACCATCAGCATCAATACGAATATTAAATTGCTTAATATTACTTTTCGCGGATTTTGGTTTAAGGGTAAAGGTATCCGCTGATTGCGCCACGGTATATTTTTTCCATTGTGCTTGATCGTTGCTGGTAAGCAATACAAATGGTGTATTATTCACCGCTTCAGACACCCAATTTGCCGTAACCTGTTGCACGAAAGGATCGTAAAACCACAGAGTTTTGCCGTCTGATACAATTTGGCTTTCTTGCGGAGATTGGTTATCCATTCTGAATAAATTTGGGCGTTTAATGCGAAGTTTGCCTTTGCCTTGTTGAATTTCTTTGCCTTTGGCATCACTCACTTTTTGCACATAATCTGCGCTTAACACGTCCACTTTGTTAAGGCGCGCTTGTAATTCACTCACCGCATCAGCCCAAGCCATTTGGCTTAACCCTAAACATAAAAGTGCGGTGATTTTTACTGCCATTTTTTTCATAAATCTTCCTTTAATCCTAAAATAATGGGAAACCATTGTGTTAATCAGACAATAAAATTTCCCATTTGTTGCATTTTCTTTATGCTTAGCTTTTTAATTCGCCGAAAGATTAAACTAATAATCCGAACGGCGAGCTAAAATTTCACGCTTACCATTTTGTAGCGGCGAAACAATGCCTTGCTCTTCCAGCTGATCCATAATGCGCGCGGCACGGTTAAAGCCGACACGGAAACGGCGCTGAATTGACGAGGCGGAAGTTGTGCCTGTTTCGATCACGAAATTCATCACTTCATCAAACAGATCGTCAAGATCGCCGTCATCACCACTGCGTGCCACTTCACCCTCTTCATCATCGGCACTGTCTAAAATACCGTCAATATAATCAGGTTTGCCTCTTGCACGCCAGTCATCAGCCACACGAGCCACTTCGTCATCGCTCATAAATGCACCGTGAACACGGATTAAATCGGAAGAGCCTTGCCCTGAATAAAGCATATCCCCACGGCCTAACAAGGTTTCTGCACCGCCTTGATCGAGAATGGTGCGCGAGTCAATTTTACTCGCCACGGTAAAGGCGATACGGCTTGGAATAGTAGCCTTGATCAAGTCAGTAATCACGTCCACAGAAGGGCGTTGAGTGGCCAAAATCAAGTGAATACCGATGGCACGGGCTTTTTGTGCAAGGCGTGCAATAAGTTTTTCAATTTGCTTGCCTGCTACCATCATCAAATCGGCAAACTCATCGACAATCACCACAATATAGCTGAGTTTTTCCAGCGCGGGTGGCATTGCGTCCATTGTGTCGCCCGGTCGCCAAATTGGGTTTGGAATTGGCATTCCCATTGCGTTATATTCATCAATTTTTTCGTTATACCCCTCAATGTTACGCACACGCAAGGCGGATAATAATTGGTAGCGGCGCTCCATTTCATCCACACACCAACGCAGCGCATTGGCGGCTTTTTTCATATCGGTTACCACTTCCGTGAGCAAATGCGGAATATCGTTATAAATGGAAAGCTCCACCACTTTCGGGTCGATCATAATAAATTTCACTTCTTCAGGCTTCACTCTGAAAAGTAAACTTAAAATCATCGTATTCACCCCAACGGATTTCCCTGAACCTGTTGAACCTGCCACCAATAAATGAGGCATTTTGGCCAAATCTACGATCACAGGGTTGCCGCTAATATCTTTTCCTAACGCCATTGAAAGCAAGGATTTTGACTCACGAAATTCTCGGCTGTCTAGCACATCACGCAGCGGCACCATTTGACGCTGTAAATTTGGTGTTTCGATGCGTTGCGTGGTTTCTAAGATTTCATCACACGTGATATGTTGTTCTTCAACTTCACGCTTATCCAATAAATCTATAGAAACTAATAATGAAGGATATTCTTTCATATTTTATTACCTTACTAGTTTCTAGTAAAATCAAAAATTGGCGTTCTAAGAATCAACTTGGTTAATATAAATAGCTCGTTGTTCAACTTTTTCAACTAATACCCCATCAATGATTTCTGTATAAGAAGAATCTATTAGACCTTCAAAATACCAAATTTCATCTTCATTACTTATTTCTAACCAAATCTTCTTATTTGTAACATCAGGCTTGTTTGGAATAAGTTCAACTGTATATGGATAAGTCTGCGTATGAACTTTGCCCTCAAACCATACATAAGTATTAGGCTTATTTTTCTCTTGTTCATATTCAAACTTAATGCTCAATATTTGTGTTTCACTATTATATTCAATCCAACAGGGTAAAGGTTCTTCCCGGTATGATTCACGAATATCGCCTAAATATTCTGCATATTCAGCGGTAATTTTCATATCTGTCAATTGCATAAATAACTATTCCTCATAATCTTTGATTTTCAACTGTCCGAAATGTAATTCTTCTCCATCCCAAGAAATAACATCTGGTAACGCTTTTATTTCACGTGGTTTTCTACTTCTCAATGTTTTATCTTTCTTAAACCAATAGTTAACAAGCGTCCCGACTTCTGGTGTAGCTAAGAGATTTTTAGTATTTAGAAGATCTATATCAAAATCTAAGTAATAAGTAATTAATCGTTCAGGTTCCTTAAGTTTGGCACTGTTTCTACTTGGATACGGAGAAACAACAACTTCACCAAGCCAAATCTGTAATTCGCGATTAATTTCAGGAAGGATTTCGTGTTCTTTAAAACGATTGGCGTATGATCTATCAGTAATACCACAGTATTGAACTGAGCTATCTTTTCTGCTTCCTTTTGTTTTCCCTGTTGCAATATAAAGTCCTTTTCCTTTACCCCAATCTGACTCTATGACTTCTGAAAGTTCGAAAGGGCCATACCAATGAATAAGTGTAAATGAATGTTGCATAAAAACTCCTTAAATAGGTAAATAAGATAAAAAATACTATAACCGATATTTTTAAAAGAGTAAAACAGTTTCAAAATATCTGTAAAAGATGAATTTAAGGCTAAAGATGTCGAAACTCTCCGTAACGAAAACAGATAGATTAATAGGAAAAAGAATTCAGCAAAAGCGCAAGGAGCTTGGGTTTAGCGCGTCAGAACTCTCTGAAAAAATTGGCATTGCTCAACAGCAGTTATCTCGATATGAACGAGGGGAAAACAAAATTAATGTAGCTCATTTAGTCGAAATTGCTACTGTACTAAAAACAGATATTAGTTGGTTTTTTATTGACTGCATATCTGATCAAATAATAAAGGGAAAGCGAGAATTTATTCCTGTATCAGAAGATATCATTAGGAATAGTTTAAATGCATATTTAGATAAGTTAAGTGCGGATAAAAAACGAGGACTTTTGATCTTTCTTGAGACTGTTTTGTAATAACTTAAAATATATCAAAATAACATATTGATATTAAATGTTTTTCTATTTCTTATAGTTTTTATATATCTGGAAAACTCAAAACTTGTTTGAGTATTTTATGAATTGCGATCTAAAAACTACGATCCTATAACCTATAATAGGAAATATTGAAATAATAAAATCCAACGTTTAATATGAGTAATAATTCTAGCTTGAGAAAAATTTTAGGAGAATAAGTATATTCTCCCTCTAGATTCACTGTAATTATATAAGACTGACCTAGAAATAGGCAGAGTTCTGCCTATCTATCAATTTTTCTTGAAAGAATTTCACGCTTACCATTTTGTAGGGGCGAAACAATGCCTTGTTCTTCCAGCTGATCCATAATGCGTGCGGCACGGTTGAAGCCAACGCGGAAACGGCGCTGAATTGACGAGGCGGAAGTTGTACCCGTTTCGATCACGAAATTCATCACTTCATCAAACAGATCATCAAGATCGCCGTCATCACCACCGCGTGCTACTTCACCCTCTTCATCATCGGCACTATCTAAAATACCGTCAATATAATCAGGTTTACCCCTTGCACGCCAGTCATCGGCCACACGAGCCACTTCGTCATCACTCATAAATGCGCCGTGAACACGGATTAAATCGGAAGAGCCTTGCCCTGAATAAAGCATATCCCCACGGCCTAACAAGGTTTCTGCACCGCCTTGATCAAGAATGGTGCGCGAGTCAATTTTACTCGCCACGGTAAAGGCGATGCGGCTTGGAATATTGGCTTTAATCAAGCCAGTAATCACGTCCACAGAAGGGCGTTGAGTGGCCAAAATCAAGTGAATACCGATGGCACGGGCTTTTTGTGCAAGGCGCGCAATGAGTTCTTCAATTTGCTTACCTGCTACCATCATTAAATCAGCAAACTCATCGACAATCACCACAATATAGCTCAGTTTTTCCAGTGCAGGTGGCATTGCGTCCATTGTGTCGCCCGGTCGCCAAATTGGGTTTGGAATTGGCATTCCCATTGCGTTATATTCATCAATTTTTTCGTTATAGCCCTCAATATTACGCACACGCAAGGCGGATAATAATTGGTAGCGGCGCTCCATTTCATCCACACACCAACGCAGCGCATTGGCGGCTTTTTTCATATCGGTTACCACTTCCGTGAGCAAATGCGGAATATCGTTATAAATGGAAAGCTCCACCACTTTCGGGTCGATCATAATAAATTTCACTTCTTCAGGCTTCACTCTGAAAAGTAAACTTAAAATCATCGTATTCACCCCAACGGATTTCCCTGAACCTGTTGAACCTGCCACCAATAAATGAGGCATTTTGGCCAAATCTACGATCACAGGGTTGCCGCTAATGTCTTTTCCTAACGCCATTGAAAGCAAGGATTTTGACTCACGAAATTCTCGGCTGTCTAGCACATCACGCAGCGGCACCATTTGGCGCTGTAAATTTGGCGTTTCGATGCCAATGTAAGGCTTGCCGGGGATCACTTCTGCCACACGAATAGAGCGGAACATCAAGGCGCGCGCCAAATCCGTATCAATATTGGTAACTTTGGACGCTTTCACACCCGGTTGCAATTCCAATTCATAACGCGTTACCACAGGCCCTACCAACACATCTTTTACACTCGCTTTTACATTGAAGTTGCGTAATTGTTGTTCAATGCGTTGCGAGGTTTCTAAGATTTCTTCGCGCGTGATATTTTGTTCTTCCACTTCACGTTTATCCAATAAATCTAAACTTGGCAACGGTGTGGTGGGTTTTTCCGCTTTTTTCACCTGCTTTTGTAAGGCTGGGTGAATTAAGGAATCGCCATAAGGCTTGTAAGTTGGCTGGCTTACCGCAGGCTGATTTACCGTTGATTGCGTTGGGTTTTGCTCAGCCAGAATATCCGCTAAAGCATCTTCCGCATTGATTTCTTTTGCGCGCTGCTGCATTTCAGCCAAGCGCTGTGCTTCTTGCGCTGCGAACTGACGCGCTAATTCGTCAGTGTCATCATCTTGAGCCGCTAAATTTTCGCTTGCGCTATGATTTTGTGCCGTATAATTCGGAATAGACACTTTCAACTCAGCCGTTTGCTCCATTGGTGAAAATTCTGACGAAAAATTCACCGCACTTGCATCATCAAGGGAACTTGCTGAATGTTGTACAGGTGCTACTGACACTGGCTCAGCTTGTTGCACACTATCTTGCGCTGTGTTTTGCTCTGTCTGAATCAGTGTTACATTTGGTAACGGTTGCTCTTCGCCCGCGCCATAATCCGAAAAACGTTCCATTTTGTTGGGATCAAATAGATCGTTTTCTAATGGCTGACTTTCAGAAGTCGCATTGGGAACTGGGCTAACTGACTGGGTTGCCGTAGTTGTTGGCTGAGCTTGTTCTTGGGTTTGCGCGTTATCATTGGCAAATGCACTCAAGCCATTAATCGTAATAAAGTGCGGTGCTTTTTCGCTCTCATTTTTTGTTTCTGTGCTTTCTGTATTAGCCTGATTAGCCTGCGTATTGGCGTTAAACTGAGTGGGCTGAATAATAATTTCTTCTAATGTTACATCAGACTCATCAAGCTCATTTTGCCCATCACCTTGCTGATGAGCAGAATCCGTATCGTTCATTGTCAGCCAATGATAAAATTTCATTATCAATAAGATTAACGCTTTACCAGAACACAACACAAAGCCTGTAATTGCGGCCAAAAGTGCGAGCAAAATTAAGCCGATTTTTCCTAAAATCGGATAGAGCCACATCACTAAGCTACCGCCCAATACGCCGCCTGCTAAATAAGAAGAGGTGTCTGATAAAATGAGTGTCGCCAAGCCACAAAGCCCACAAAAGAGCAATACACCACCTAATAATCGCCAGATCAATTTAATCCAGCTAAATTGCTTGAAGCCTTTGCTTTTAAACAAATAAATTGGCACACCAAACAACATAAACGGAATTAAATTGCCAATATGCCCAAATAAGGTAAAAAATAATCCCACCAGCCAAGCACCCAATGCGCCAGCTTTATTAATGGTTTCAGTTTGTGAGGAAGATACCGCCCAAGTGTTATCAAAAGGGCTATAACTTGACCACGCAATGATCAAATAAAGCCCCAATAATGAAATGATACCTAAGCCAATTTCGGCCAAGTAATCTTGTGGCGTGAGTTTTGCGGTTATTTTTTTAATCATCTTGTTTTAATTGTAAAAAATTGGTTTGTTTAACTTCTTCCATTACCACATAGGTACGGGTATCGTTCACACCGGGCAAACGTAACAAGGTTGTGCCAAGCAATTTACGGTAAGCAGCCATATCTGCCACGCGGGTTTTGAGTAAATAATCAAAATCACCTGACACCAAATGACATTCTTGAATTTCATCAAGCTGTTGCACTGCTTCATTAAATTCTTCAAATACATCAGGTTTTCCGCGTACTAGAGTGATTTCTACGATCACAAGCAACGGCGAATCCAACAATTCAGGGTTAAGCAAGGCTCGGTACCCCATAATAACCCCTTGTTTTTCCAAGCGTTTTACACGTTCCAAACAAGGCGTTGGCGATAGCCCGACTTTCTTCGATAAATCAATATTAGAGATTTTGCCATTACGCTGTAATTCATTCAGAATTTTTATATCAATGGCATCAAGCGCCTTAGGTAATTTTTTTTCCATAAAATTTTCCACTCAAAATAGCGGTAATACTCGCCTAAAAACAGAAATAATCGCTAAGTTTACACTAAAACATAAAATTTTATAATTGAAAATCCGTCTTTTTTAGGGAAAAACGGAAGATTAAAAATAACAGAAAAACGGAAAAAGTGCGGTACGTTTTTTCTATCTTTTTCTCTTTTCTCGCGCCATTCCAATCACTGACGATCGCTTAGAAATCATCTAAAATCGCCAAGGCATCTGCCAATTTTTTCACGGTGAAAACTTGCATATTTTTCACCGCACTTTTTGGCTTGTTAGCGAATGGCACAATGGCGCGGGTGAAGCCGTGTTTTGCGGCTTCAGAAATGCGTTCTTGTCCACTTGGTACAGGGCGGATTTCCCCTGCTAACCCCACTTCGCCGAACACCACCAGATCTTTTGGTAATGGACGATTTCGGAAGCTAGAAATCAATGCCAGTAATAAGGCCAAGTCTGCACTGGTTTCACTCACTTTTACGCCACCTACCACATTGACAAACACGTCTTGATCAGACATTTGCAAGCCGCCGTGGCGGTGCAATACGGCTAACAATAAAGCAAGGCGATTTTGCTCCAAGCCCACCGCAACCCGTCTTGGATTGGCGAGCATTGAGTGATCCACCAAGGCTTGAATTTCCACCAACAACGGGCGTGTGCCTTCCCATAGCACCATTACGGAACTGCCTGCGGTATCTTCTTCGCCACGGCTTAAAAATATGGCAGAAGGATTTTTCACTTCGCGCAGGCCTTGTTCTGTCATCGCAAACACGCCAAGTTCATTGACCGCGCCAAAACGGTTTTTATGGCTACGCAATGTGCGGAAACGGCTATCTGCTTCGCCCTCTAATAACAAGGAACAGTCAATAGCGTGTTCTAGCACTTTCGGGCCCGCTAATGTGCCGTCTTTGGTAACGTGTCCCACCATAATAATGGCGACTTGGCGAGTTTTCGCATAACGGGTTAGAAACGCCGCACATTCGCGCACTTGGGAAACGCTACCGGGGGAAGACTGAATATCCGCAAGGTGCATCACTTGAATGGAATCCACCACGATGATTTGTGGCTTAAGCTGATCGGCTAAATGGCAAATTTGCTCTACGGACGTTTCCGACAACATATTCAGCCGATCTGTTGGCAACCCAAGACGATTGGCGCGCATAGCCACCTGCTGCAAGGATTCTTCGCCCGTAACATAAAGTGCGGTCATATTTTGCGCTAAACCACACATCACCTGTAATAATAAGGTACTTTTCCCTGCGCCGGGGTGTCCACCGATCAAAATGGCACTACCTGGTACGATGCCTCCGCCTAATACACGATCAAGCTCATAAAAACCGCTGTGAAAACGGGGAACTTCTTGCAAGCTGATTTCTGCCAAAGTTTGGATTTTTGCCTGCGTTTCCCCTGCATAACCACTGAAGCGATCAGCACGGCTTGCTTTGGCTGGGGCTAGGCGAATTTCAGTGATGGTATTCCACGCTTTACAGGCATTACACTGTCCTTGCCAGCGGGAATATTCCGCACCGCAATCATTGCACACAAAGGCGGTTTTTGCTTTAGCCATTGTTCATCTCCAAATTTTCCAAATTCGCTGCTTCATTCTCTTCAATATAAGTAAGCGAAATGAGATTTAACATTCGTTGTAAATAAAATGCCGATTGCAATAAATCAAATAATTGCGCGATCACTTCGGCATTATTTTTTGTTTCGCTATGAAGTGCAATCAGCTGTTTACATTCTGCCAAACATTGCTGACTACTTTCCACCAACGCCAGCCAATCTGTTTTAAGCGCATCGCTTAAACCTTGTTGATTAAAGGCATTTTCCAACAAATTGCCATTTTCCGTATAAAAATGATAAAGATTGAAAAACGCGCCGATTCGCTCCACCGTGCGCAAAAAGTCTTCGGCAAAATAGGCTTGCCCTAAGGCAAAGGTTTCTTCAATTAGACCTTGTTCCAGCTGGAAAAGTGCGGTTAATTTTTGCGAAAAATTGCCCGCACTTTGCGCGAAATCTAAAAAATCACGCCATTTATCTAACCAATTTTGTGCTTTAGGCTGATGATTTTCTGCCAAGGCATAACCTCGTTGCGCTTTGCTAATGGCGCTTAATCGCACGCCATTTTCCAATGGCAAAGATCGCACATAATCGAGCAAATCCGCCACCTTACCTTGCTTTAACTCAAATTCCACTTCGCTAATTTCTGCCTGTTTATCGCCAGCCAAAATCTTGCCTTGATCAAGCGCCACTTCAATTTCTACTGTCTGTGGAGAAAACTCAGGGCGAATAAGAAAGGTCTCTCGCGCAAAATCCGTGGCAAAAATCGGCTGTAATGAAAGGGTTTTCCAGCTGGGATCGAGATCATAGTTTTCCACTAATTGCGCCAAATCAGGCGTTTCACTTTGCTGCGGCAAATTATATTCAGGGCGAATATGCAAGCCACCTAGCGCTTCCCCTTTGGTTTTTAAGGTTAAGGTAAACTGTTGATTTTCTTTGCGAACACGCAAGCCCATTTGGTGCTGCGCGAAAAATTTATCGGCGGTGTCGTAATAAGTATTGCCTAAAAATGCCTGCTGATGAAAGTGCGGTGCGTTTTTCAGCAAATTTTGCTTGAATGAATTTAAGCCAAATTGCGGAATTAGTAGTTTTAATTCAATTTCTGTACTCATTTTGTCGATTCCTTCCAACCTTAATCAAGTTTTTTCATATTATCTAATAAATTCCTTGTTTTTTCGATGAAATATAGTGTATTTTTACGCCCGCATAGACTTGAACAAGATGAATATGCGCAAAAATTTATCAACCTAACCCCTAGAAGGAGTTATCTTATGGCTGTAAATAATATTTTAGGATTATTTGCCCATTCCCCATTAAAGCCTTTAGCACGTCATTCTGCTAAGGTAACTGATTGTTGTAAATATCTCATTCCATTTTTTGAATACACCTTTCAAGAAGATTGGGAAAATGCAGAAAAATTACGCAAAAAGATTTCTGAAGCAGAACGCCAAGCAGATACATTAAAGCGTGAAATTCGCTTAAAACTGCCACGCGGTTTGTTTATGCCTATTGAGCGTACCGATTTATTAGAACTGGTTACGCAACAAGATAAATTAGCGAACTACGCTAAAGATATTGCAGGCAGAATGGTTGGCCGTCAATGCCCATTCCCACCTGAAATGCAAGAAGATTTTATGAAATATTTAACTCGCAGCATTGATGCCGCAGAACAAGCGCATCTTGTGATCGATGAAATGGACGGCTTGCTTGAAACGGGTTTCAAAGGGCGTGAAGTGCAATTTGTCAATAAAATGATCCAAACCCTTGATGATATTGAAGATGATACGGATCAAATGCAAATTAAACTACGTCGAACAATGCGTTCACTGGAAGATGACTTTAATCCCATTGATGCAATGTTCTTATATAAAATCCTTGAATGGATTGGTGTGCTTGCAGATCAAGCACAACGTGTGGGTTCACGCATTGAATTAATGTTGGCTCGTTCATAATTGTTAAGCAACAATTGTTAGCAACATAGGAATAATACTATGGAAGTTATTCAACAATATGGCACTTTATTAGTGATCATCACAGCGGCGTTCGGCTTTTTTATGGCATTTGGTGTGGGAGCAAATGACGTTTCTAACGCAATGGGAACGTCCGTGGGTTCAGGCACCATTACCGCTAAACAAGCCATTATCATTGCTATGATTTTTGAATGTGCAGGGGCATATTTAGCCGGTGGTGAAGTAACAGAAACTATTAAAAGTGGGGTGTTAAATCCAATAGAATATGTCGCCACGCCAGAAATTTTGGCGTTAGGTATGATGGCTGCACTCTTTTCTTCTGGATTATGGTTGCTCATTGCCTCACGAATGGGTTGGCCAGTGTCCACCACGCACACCATTATTGGTGCAATTATCGGTTTCGGTTTAATTACCGTTGGGCCAAACTCTATTGATTGGTCTGCTATCCGCAACATTGTGGGCAGTTGGTTTATCACCCCTGTGATCGCAGGCGTGGTGGCGTATGGCATTTTCTTCAGCACACAAAAACTGATTTTCGATACGGAAAAACCGTTACGCAACGCACAAAAATATGGCCCATATTATATGGGACTCACCATCTTTATTTTGTCCGTAGTAACAATGATAAAAGGCTTAAAGCACGTTGGTTTACATTTAACTGGTAGCCAAACTTTCTTCATTTCATTAGCCATTAGCGCCCTTTCCGTGGTAGCAAGCCATTTCTATTTCCGCAGCAAAAAATTCCGTCAAACAGTTAAATCAGGAACCTTTGGCGCGGTAGAAAAAGTGTTCAGCATTTTAATGCTACTCACTGCCTGTGCAATGGCGTTTGCGCACGGTTCAAACGATGTAGCGAATGCTATTGGGCCTTTGTCTGCGGTGGTTTCTATCGTGGATAACGGTGGTGAAATTATGGCGAAAAGCCCACTTGCTTGGTGGATCTTACCATTAGGCGCGGCAGGGATCGCCTTAGGTTTAATCGTTATGGGCTATAAAGTGATGGCAACTATTGGGACAGGGATCACCGATCTGACCCCAAGCCGTGGTTTCTCAGCCCAATTTGCAACGGCAACCACCGTGGTACTGGCTTCTGGTACGGGATTACCGATTTCCACCACACAAACCCTTGTGGGTGCGATCTTAGGTATCGGCTTTGCGCGTGGTATCGCTGCATTAAACTTAACGGTAATTCGCAATATTATCGCCTCTTGGGTGATCACCTTACCTGCGGGCGCATTCTTTGCGATTTTAATTTACTATGTGCTACACGCCATTTTCATCTAATTTGCGTAAGCCATAGAAAAAGCACACAAAATAAGACAAAGATTTTGTGAATGAAAGAAAGTGCGGTACAATTTACCGCACTTTTTTATTGTCTATTTTTTAAGGTGTTGTAATGCGAAAAATTACTAAGATCTTGTTTTTATTCTTTCTTTCCGTGCCATTTGCGCAAGCGGAAACCCGCTATGTAACAGAAAACCTTTCCACCTTTTTACGCAAAGGGGCGGGCGATCAATTTAAAATTGCAGGGGCAATTCGTTCAGGCGAACCGGTAACCGTGCTAAACCACAAAGATCGCTATACGCTTATTCGTGATAGCAAAAATCGTGAAGCTTGGATCTTAACCTCTGAACTTTCTAGCACGCCAAGCAGTAAAGATGAAAATCCAAGATTAAAAGCTAAAATTGAAGAATTAACCTTAAAACTCAATCAATTAGACGGTGATTGGCAACAACGCACCAGCGAAATGCAACGCCGCACCAAACAAGCTGAGCAACAAAGCAGCCAATTATTAGAGCAAAATTCTCAGCTCAACCGTGAACTTGAAATCACCAAAAATAAAAACCGCGATTTAGAAGCAATGCTTGATGCAGGCAAACGTGAAATCGCGATCCAATGGTTTATTTATGGTGGTTCAGTGCTAGGTGTTGGTTTGCTACTTGGCTTAATCTTACCTTTCATTATGCCAAAACGTCGCCGCCGTGATGGCTGGGCATAACTACCCCATTTAGCAAAATGGAAATTTATTTAGTTGGCGGTGCCGTGCGCGATGAACTACTTAATCTCCCAGTTAAAGACAGAGATTGGGTGGTGATTGGCGCAACACCAGAGCAACTATTGCAACAAGGCTATATTCAAGTGGGGAAAGATTTCCCCGTTTTTCTTGATCCCCAAAATAAAGAAGAATATGCCCTTGCACGCACAGAAAAAAAAGCCGGCGTGGGCTACACCGGTTTTGTGTGCGATTTCAGCCCCGACATTAGCTTGGAACAAGATCTGATCCGCCGCGATCTCACCATTAACGCCATTGCACAAGACAGCCAAGGCAAATTGCACGATCCTTATGGCGGTATCAATGATTTGAATAATCGCCTACTCCGCCATATCTCCCCTGCGTTTGCCGAAGATCCTTTGCGCGTGTTAAGAGTGGCGCGTTTTGCTGCACGTTACCATTATTTAGGTTTCCAAATCGCCCCTGAAACTTTTGCCTTAATGAAGCAAATCACCAAATCGGGCGAGCTTGAATATCTCACGGCTGAACGCGTTTGGCTAGAAACAGAAAAAGCCCTACAAACGCCAAATCCTGAAATTTATTTTGATATTTTAAGGAAAATCAAGGCATTAGCGGTACTTTTCCCTGAGCTTAACGCCCTTTACCGTGTGCCAAATCCCGTGCAACATCACCCTGAAGTGGATAGCTTTATCCACACAATGCTGGTTTTACAGCAAGCCACAAAGCTCACCGAAAACAGCTCAGCTCAACAAAAAAGTGCGGTGCGTTTTGCGGCAATTTGCCACGATCTTGGCAAAGCGCTCACGCCAAAAGATCTTCTGCCACGCCATTTTGGCCACGAGTTAAAAGGCGTTATGCCAACACGCAATCTTTGCAATCGGCTCAAAGTGCCAAGCTACATTAAAGAACTGGCGTGCCTTGTTTGCGAAACACACACCAATGTCCACCGAGCCTTTGAGCTACGCCCTGCCACTATCTTAAAATTATTCAATCAACTCGATGTGTGGCGTAAGCCAGAACGTTTCAAAGAACTACTACTCGTTTGCACCGCCGATGCCAAAGGCCGCGCAGGCTTTGGACAAGTTGATTACCCGCAAGCGGATTTTCTACTCAAACTGTACCAAGCCGCATTACAAGTTGATGTGCAACAAGTGATTGCCGATGGATTTCAAAAAGAAAAAATCCGCGAAGAATTAAACCGCCGCCGCCAAAAAGCCATTGAACAGGAAAAACAACGGTTAAAGGATTAATAATGTTATTTTCTTTCATCAAAACTAAAATCAGCGCGCTAATGCGCAAACTTTTCATTAATCCCAAACTTCGTAATAGCTTGAAAAATAAGGGAATGAGCGTATTAGCCAGTAATTGCAATGGGGCATTTATGTTGCACGATTTAGGGCAACCATTCAATTCACCTTTTGTGAATTTATACCTTAAGCCACAAGATTTCATTCGTTATTTGCAACGCATTGAACACTATCAGCAACAACCGCTAAAATTTGTAGAAGATAACGATAAGCCCTACCCTGTGGCTTATTTAGATGATATAAAAATCCATTTTGTGCATTATGCCAATGCTCAACAAGCTCAAGAAAAATGGCAACAGCGTTCACAACGTATTGACTTCGATAATCTTTTTATCATTATGACCGATCGCGATGGCTGTACAGAACAAGATCTCAACGATTTTGATGCCTTGCCTTACAAAAACAAAGTGGTATTCACCCATAAACCTTATCCCGAAATACGCTCTGCTTTTTATATTCAAGGTTTTGAGCAACAAAATAGCCTAAGCGATCTTTTTGCCTATTCTAACTTGTTCGGCAAACGCTATTATGATCAGTTTGATTATGTGGGGTGGTTTAATGGTAGAAATCAACACTAAATAGCTATGAATGTGATCAACAAGTTATCCCCTAATTAATGCCAAACTAAAAAGCCTTAGTATTCACTAAGGCTTTATTTCATTATGTTTTATAACGCATCAATCATCGCCAAGACCATTGCGGAGGATTGTTTGGCGGCGAGGGGGAGAAATTCTTCAAAGGACATACTGGCTTCACCATCTCCACTATCAGAGATTGCGCGTACCACAACAAAAGGCACGTTGAAAGCGTGGCACACTTGGGCAATGGCGGCGGCTTCCATTTCGACTGCTAACACATCAGCAAAATCTTGTCTAATTTGTGCTAAGGGTTCACCGCCGTGGATAAAGCTGTCGCCCGAGCAGATTAAGCCTTTATGCACTTTTTGCCCTTGGGCAGTCGCCACGTTTTGCGCAAGTGCGGTGAGATTTTCGTCAGAATTAAAACGTGCAGGGCAATTTGGTAGCTGACCTTTTTCATAGCCGAATGCGGTAACATCGGCATCGTGGTGAGCAGTTTGGGTTGAAATCACCACATCGCCCACTTTTAGCCCTTGCGCCACGCCACCTGCCGAGCCAGTGTTAATAATCACATCAGGTTTTGCGAGTTGTAATAACGCCGTTGTTCCCATTGTAGCGGCTACTTTGCCAATGCCCGATTGCAATAAGGCAATGTCTTTGCCGTTAATCGAGCCTTGGTAAATAGTCGCGCCGCCAATTTGCGTGGTGGTTTTATTTTCCATTAGCTCAGATAAATAAGCCACTTCTTGTGCCATTGCACCTACAATTCCGATTTTCATTGTTTTTTCTCTTGTAATATTTTGTTGATTAAAAAATCTAGCACCGCAAAGCTGTAATCATCGTTGTAAAGCGTGCTTGCGGTCAGCACATATTTTCCTTCCACAATCAAATAAGGATAGGTAAACACGCCATAATCTTCGGTCAGTTGAATGGCATCGCGCACCTGCAAACGCACGCCTGCTGAATGATATAATTTGCGAAATTGTTCTGTATCAATGTGTTGTTCTTGTAGCCATTTTAGCAAGTTAGAAAAGCGAGATAATTCGGTGTAACGATGTTTTTCTGAGCTTTCAAATAACAATAAATCCGATACATTTTCCGCATTCATTGCTTGTAGAGCATAGAAAATATTTGCCGTTAAATTTGCTTTTGCCGTTGCCACGGGCGTTTCGATAAGCACAACATTATCACGGTTAATTTGGCTATATAAATTAAGAATATCCTGCGCCACGGAACAAACTCGGCAATCGTAATCAAAGAAAAATTGCAACAGAATTTTATGATCTGCGCGCGTGGGAATGGCTAGCGGTTCTTCGTAGGAAAAATAATCCCGTCCATCTTCAAATTGATTAATTTGTAAGGTGGGCGGTGTTTCGCTTTCCGCTCTTGCGCTTTGCGCGAGCAAAAAACTAAGCCCTGTGATAAAGAAAATTAATCGCCACATCAGATTGTACTACTCTGCCAAAGGTTCAATATAATCCACCAACAATTGAATATTACGTTGTCCACGATATTCATTGACGTCCAATTTATAGGCTAATTTCACCTTTTTTAACGAAAGATCAGGATAATAACGAGTATCCACGTTAAATGCGATGGCATCGAGTAATGGCCCGCCATTTTGCGGCTCAACCATCATTTTAAGATGACGCTCGCCCACTAAACGCTGTTGTAAGAGCTTAAATTCACCGTCAAACACGGGCTCAGGAAAGGCTTGCCCCCAAGGGCCAGCTTGTTTGAGCAATTCTGCGGTATCTAAATTCATAAATTGTGTATTCAGTTCGCCGTCTGTCCAAACTACGCCTTGCAGATCTTTTTCATCTAAACATTCCGTCACCACTTCATTAAAGAGCCGTTGGAAATCGCTAAATTTTTCTTCTTGAATGCTCAGCCCTGCCGCCATTGCGTGGCCGCCAAATTTTAGGATCATTTCTGGGTGGCGAGAATGTAAACGTTCCAACACATCACGAATGTGCAAGCCTTCAATGGAACGCGCCGAACCTTTCAGGACGCCAGCTTGATCTTGCGCAAAGGCAATCACGGGGCGATGAAATTGATCTTTCAATCTTGACGCTAAAATCCCCAACACGCCTTGGTGCCAATCCGCTTGATAAAGCACAATACCTGTGGGTAACGGCGGAGTAAGTGCGGTCAATTTTCGGCAAATTTCTAGCGCTTCTAATTTCATTCCTTGCTCAATTTCTTTGCGCGTTTGGTTTAAGCCGTCTAGCTCTAAGGCCAAGGCACGCGCGGTAGGCATATCTTCAGCCAATAACAATTCCACGCCCACCGACATATTATCCAAACGCCCTGCGGCATTTAAGCGTGGCGCAATGGCAAAACCTAAATCTGATGCACTGAAACGGCTCATATCACGATTTGCCACTTCCGCCAAGGCTTGAATCCCATAGCGACAATGCCCTGCACGGATACGCTGTAAGCCTTGATAGGCTAAAATACGGTTATTTTGATCAAGCGGAACCACATCAGCAATTGTGCCAAGTGCCACCAAATCAAGCAATTCGGTGAAATTAGGCTGAGTTTTGCTATCAAATAAGCCTTTTTCGCGTAATTTAGCGCGTAATGCCAACATCACATAAAACGCCACGCCCACGCCAGCTAAGGATTTAGAAGGGAAATCACATTGCGCTAAATTCGGATTCACAATGGCATCGGCTTCAGGCAGCATTTCGCCGGGTAAATGGTGATCTGTAACTACCACTTGCACGCCCTGTTGTTTCAAAAATGCCACGCCTTCAAAAGAAGAAATGCCGTTATCCACTGTGATTAGAAGTTCCACATTTTTTTCTAGCGCCTGCTTTGCCACCTCAACACTTAAGCCATAGCCTTGCTCAAAGCGGTTTGGCACAAGATAATCCACCTGTTGGAAGCCAAGCTGACGCAACGCCACTACGGTTAATGCCGTACTGGTTGCGCCATCGGCATCAAAATCCCCCACGATCACAATATTTTTTTGCGCCATACGCGCTTGCGCCAACAATTCCGCCGCCTTATCCATACCAAATAACGTGTGTGGCGAAAGCATCGCTTTCAAAGTGCGGTCTAATTGTTGCGGATTTTCGATTTGGCGCGCACGATAAAGGCGATCAAGCAAAGGGTGATCGCTAATCGGCTGTGTTGTGCTAATGGGGCGGCGTTGGATTGTTTTATTCATATTGAATTGATAGGCTTAAATCTCTCTATTTTTGGGCGAACAAATTAGCTCGCCCAGCAAAAAACTTCACAAAATTCCACCGCACTTATTCTTCTTGCAATGCCTGTAATAATTCTTTTGGCGGTAAATAACCACCGATAAGCTCACCTTTCGGCGTAACAATGCTTGGCGTACCACGCACACCAAATTGCACACCAAGTTCGTAATGTTTTTTCACAATATCAGCATTTTTTAAGGTTTTCGGCAAGTTGCCTTTTTCCGCTTCATTTAAGGCTTGCGCAGGATCTTTCGCCTGCCAAATGGCTTCCATTTGTTTTGCTGTATTGTTATTTAAGCCACCGCGCGGAAATGCAAGGTAACGAACGGTGATGCCTAAATCATTATATTGGCTAAGTTGTTGATGTAATAAGTGGCAATAATGGCAGGTAATATCCATAAATACGGTTACTACATATTTTTCATTTTTTGCTGGATAAACAATCATTTCATTTTTATAACTATTTAATTTATCTAGCAAAAATTTTCCTGTTAAATCCACCGCACCTTTGTCAGTTAGCTCATATAGCTGACCTTGCAGCACATATTTGCCGTCTTCGGAAGCGTAAAAAATGCCCTCGTTGCTGATAACTGTTTTTAAGCCATTGATCGGCGATGACTTAATTTCCATTTGTGATACGCCAAGTTTTTTTAATTGTGCTTCAATTTGTGCATCGCTCGCCACGGCATAGACCGACAACGCGGCTAACGAAAGTGCGGTAATAATTTTCTTCATTTTTCTTTCCTGATGTCTGTTCCTTGTGAAAGGCGGATTTTATCACAAGCCCAATCAACAAGCTAATAGGAAAAGGCTTTCAACATAATTGACCTACCAAATTGGGCTAAAATAGCATATAATTCGGCTCTTATATGCAAAATTAGATAGAACTGAATTTATGTTTGAAATTAATCCAATCAAAAATAAAATTGCCGACCTCGCTGAACGCACGGCAACCCTTAGGGGGTATCTTTGACTTTGATAGCAAAGTCGAACGGTTAGAAGAAGTCAACGCTGAACTTGAACAGCCTGATGTATGGAACGAGCCAGAAAAAGCGCAAGCACTCGGCAAAGAGCGCGCCAGCTTAGAAGCGGTGGTGGATACCATCAAAAACTTAGAGCAAGGCTTGGACGATGTTGATGGCTTGTTAGAACTTGCCATTGACGCAGAAGATGAAGACACCTTCAACGAAGCCGTTGCAGAATTAGATGAATTAGAACAAAAATTAGCCGCACTTGAGTTTCGCCGTATGTTTAGCGGTGCAAATGATGCGGCGGATTGCTATGTGGATCTGCAAGCTGGCTCAGGCGGTACAGAAGCGCAAGACTGGACAGAAATGCTGTTGCGAATGTACTTGCGTTGGGCGGAAAGCAAAGGCTTTAAAACGGAATTAATGGAAGTTTCAGACGGCGATGTAGCAGGCATAAAATCGGCCACTATTCGCATTTCTGGCGAATACGCATTTGGTTGGCTACGCACCGAAACAGGGATCCACCGCTTAGTGCGTAAAAGCCCGTTTGACTCCAACAATCGCCGCCACACCTCTTTCAGCGCTGCCTTTGTTTATCCTGAAATTGATGACAATATTGATATTGAAATCAATCTAGCGGATTTGCGTATTGATGTGTATCGCGCATCTGGCGCAGGTGGTCAGCACGTAAATAAAACCGAAAGTGCGGTGCGAATTACCCATATTCCAAGCGGTATTGTGGTGCAATGTCAAAATGATCGTTCACAGCATAAAAATAAAGATCAGGCGATGAAACAGCTCAAGGCCAAACTTTACGAATTAGAATTGCAAAAGCAAAATGCCGAAAAGCAAGCAATGGAAGACAACAAATCCGACATTGGTTGGGGCAGCCAAATTCGTTCTTATGTGCTTGATGATTCACGCATTAAAGATCTGCGTACTGGCGTAGAAAACCGCAACACCCAAGCCGTGCTAGACGGTGATCTGGACAGGTTTATTGAGGCGAGTTTAAAGGCTGGGCTATAAACTCAAGGTAACAAAATGACAATAAATGACATCAACAAAATTCTCAAGGCTCTGCCCTTTATTAATGATGATTTGATTTATTTCTACAATTATCATTCCAATAAAATTGAGAATAATAGTCTAACTTTAGGGGAAACGGTTACCGTTTTAAAAGATGGTTTTGGCGTATCAAAACCCCTTAAAGATATTCGCGATGTAGAAAATCATCATCGCGCATTGCATTTTGTCTTTGAATTAGCAAAAGCCCAAGAACCTTTATCTTTGCGTACCATTCGTGAAATTCAGGCATTGGTTGAACCAGAAAGAACAGGATTTAGAACGCAGCTTGTTGAAATTCTAAATACTGATGTGAAAACCGCTGAGCCTTTTGAAATCAGTTTACGTTTGGAACAAATTTTAGAAAATTATCACCGCAAAGATGAAAATAAAGACGAGCAAGATTTTTTCTATAAATTAGCAGAGTTTCACATCGCTTTTGAGCGTATCCATCCTTTTATTGATGGAAATGGGCGTACTGGGCGGCTTTTACTGAATTTAGAATTACTCAAAGCAGGTTATCCGCTGACTACAATAAAGTTTGAAGATCGCCCAATGTATTACGATGCTTTTTCTGATGTGGAAAAAATGAAAATATTGCTGGAAAAAAGCGTCCAAGATACTATTGAGATGATTGTGGAAAAAGCAAAATAAACATTAAGATCTCAAAATCAAACAAATTTTATTTTTTAATAAAGGTAAAACAAAATGACTGAACAAACCCAAGAATTAGATTTAAACGGTGAAATGCTGGTTCGCCGTGAAAAATTAGCGGCACTGCGTAAAAAAGGCAATGCGTTTCCAAATACCTTCCGCCGTGATGCGCTTGCGCAGGATTTACATCAACAATATGATGAGGTTGATGGCGAAGCCTTGAAAGAACAAAGTGTGGAAGTGAAAGTAGCCGGACGTATTATGACCCGTCGCATTATGGGTAAAGCGACTTTCGTTACCTTGCAAGATATGAGTGGCCGTATCCAGCTTTATATTGCTCGCGACAACCTGCCTGAGGGCGTTTATGCCGATGACGTGGGCAACTGGGATTTAGGCGATATTGTGGGTGTGAAAGGGACGCTATTCAAAACCAAAACCAATGAACTTACCGTTCGTGCCAGTGAAGTTCAGCTTTTAACCAAAGCCTTACGCCCATTGCCAGACAAATTCCACGGTCTTGCGGATCAAGAAATGCGTTATCGCCAACGCTATTTGGATCTCATTTCTAACGAAGAATCTCGCCGCACTTTTATTATCCGCTCAAAAGTGATTGCAGGAATGCGTGAATATTTCATCAGCAAAGGCTTTATTGAAGTAGAAACGCCAATGTTGCAAGTGATCCCCGGTGGTGCGGCGGCTCGTCCGTTTGTGACCCATCACAATGCTTTAGATATTGATATGTATCTGCGTATTGCGCCGGAACTTTATCTCAAACGCCTTGTTGTCGGTGGCTTTGAGCGTGTGTTTGAGCTAAACCGTAACTTCCGTAATGAAGGGGTTTCTGTACGTCATAACCCTGAATTTACGATGATCGAATATTATCAAGCCTATGCGGATTATCACGATTTAATGGATAACACCGAAGAGTTGTTACGCAAGTTGGCCTTGGATATTTTAGGCACCACTATCGTCCCTTATGGCGAATATGAATTTGATTTTGGCAAGCCATTTGAGCGTATCACAATGCACGATGCGATTTTGAAATACGGCGCAGATAAAGACATTGTGAAAGAAGATCTGTATGACTTAGATCGCGCCAAAGAATTAGCTACCAAGCTAGGCATTGAAGTACAAAAATCTTGGGGCTTAGGCTCTATCGTTAATGCAATTTTTGAAGAAGTGGCTGAACATCACTTAATCCAGCCAACATTCTTAATGGCTCACCCTGCGGAAATTTCACCATTAGCACGCCGTAATGATGAAAACCCAGAAGTGACCGATCGTTTTGAACTATTTATCGGTGGCCGCGAAATTGGTAACGGTTTCTCAGAGCTTAACGATGCAGAAGATCAGGCTGAACGCTTTGATGCACAAGTTGCAGCAAAAGAAGCAGGTGATGATGAAGCGATGTTCAAAGATGACGATTTTGTTACCGCACTTGAACACGGTTTACCACCAACCGCTGGCGAAGGCTTAGGCATCGACCGTTTAGCAATGCTTTTCGCTAACGCTCCATCAATCCGTGATGTGATTTTATTCCCAGCGATGAAACACAAAGGATAAGAAAACTCAACAAAGAAAGATAGCCACTGGTTATCTTTCTTTTTATTATAATTTATTAGAAGAATGAACAACTTAGCACTCGAACAACTGATTAATCAAAAACTGGATTCTGATGCTATTGCCGACTATGCACCAAATGGATTGCAAGTGGAAGGCAGAGAGCAGGTGAAAAAAATCATTACTGGTGTAACCGCAAGCCAAGCCTTGATTGATTATGCCATTGCGCAAAATGCTGACGCCATTTTGGTTCACCACGGTTATTTTTGGAAAAGTGAAAATCCCTGTATTCGTGGAATGAAAGGCAAGCGAATCAAGGCATTATTGCAAAATAATATTAATCTTTATGCCTATCATTTGCCCCTTGATGTTCACCCAGAACTGGGTAATAACGCCCAACTTGCGGCGTTATTGGATATTGAAGATCTGCAACCGTTGGAACAAGGAAAATTCAGCATTCCCGTTTATGGCAAGTTAAAAACACCGATCAGCGGTCAAGCATTGGCACAACGCATTGAACAGCAATTACAACGTAAACCACTATTTTGTGGCGAAAATGCACCGCACTTAATCCGCAGTGTAGGCATTTGCACAGGCGGCGGACAAGGCTATATTGATCTTGCCGCGCAACAAGGAGTTGATGCCTATATTACGGGCGAGGTTTCAGAGCAAACTATTCATTCTGCGCGTGAACAAGGCATTAATTTCTTCGCCGCAGGCCACCATTGCACCGAGCGTTACGGCGTGAAAGCCTTAGGCGAATGGCTCGCAGAAAATCACGGTTTTGACGTGGAATTTAAAGATATTTACAATCCGGCATAAAAAATGGGAAAGTAAAGTGCGGTGTAAATTTTGCGAATTTTCAGGTCAGCTTTGTATAAGAGCCACTTTTCCCTTATACTATGCACAATTTTTTCATCACAAATAGGAATAAAAAATGGGTTTCTTAACAGGTAAACGTATTTTAATTACAGGTTTAGCGAGCAATCGCTCTATTGCTTATGGAATTGCGGCTGCAATGAAACGTGAGGGCGCAGAATTAGCTTTCACTTATTTAAACGATAAATTAAAACCGCGTGTAGAAGAATTTGCCAAAGAATTTGGCTCAGACATCATTCTTCCCCTTGATGTGGCGAGCGATGAAAATATCACTCACTGTTTTGCGGAATTAAGCAAACATTGGGAAAAATTTGATGGCTTCGTACACGCCATTGCGTTCGCACCGGGTGATCAGTTAGATGGCGATTATGTAAACGCCGCAACACGCGAAGGTTTCCGCATTGCTCACGACATCAGCGCATACAGCTTTGTTGCAATGGCACAAGCAGCACGCCCTATGCTTAATCCAAACTCAGGCTTGGTAACACTCACCTACTTAGGCGCTGAGCGTGCAATTCCAAACTATAACGTAATGTGTTTAGCGAAAGCCTCGCTTGAAGCTAGCACCCGTGTGATGGCAGCAGATTTAGGTAAAGACGGTATCCGTGTAAATGCGATTTCAGCTGGCCCAATCCGTACGCTCGCGGCATCTGGCATTAAAAACTTCAAGAAAATGTTAGCAACCTTTGAAAATACTGCGCCATTACGCCGTACTGTAACCATTGAAGATGTGGGTAATTCAGCAGCGTTCTTATGCTCTGATTTAGCTTCAGGGGTAACAGGTGAAGTGTTGCACGTTGATGCAGGTTTCAGCATTACCGCAATGAGCGAATTAGGTGCGGAATAATTTTAACTTTTACAAAAATAAGGCAGACCAATGCGTCTGCCTTTTGTCGTTTATTAAGAAAAAATAATTATGTTTCAAAATAACCCCTTACTTTCCCAATTAAAACAGCAAATTCGTGATAGCAAACCTGTGGTTGAAGGCGTGGTGCGCGGTTCAGACAAGGCATTCGGCTTTTTAGAAACGGAGAAAAAAAGCTATTTCATTCCCCCTGCTGCAATGAAAAAAGTGATGCACGGCGATAAAATCAAAGCGCGCATTGAAACCATTGGCGATAAAGAACAAGCCGAACCAGAAGAACTGCTTGAGCCAATGCTAACCCGTTTTATCGCCAAAGTGCGGTTCAATAAAGACAAAAAATTGCAAGTGCTGGTGGATCACCCACAGATCAATCAACCCATTGGCGCAAATAAAGCCAAAGCGGTAACGGAAGATCTGCAAGAAGGCGATTGGGTGGTGGCAGAATTAAAAACGCACCCACTGCGTGATGATCGCTTTTTGTTCGCTCAAATCACACAGTTCATTTGCCAAAAAGACGATGAATTTGCCCCTTGGTGGGTAACCCTCGCGCGCCATCAACAATCGCGCTACCCTGTTCAAGGGCAAGAAAGTTACACAATGCTCGATCAACAAACTCGTGAAGATTTGACCGCACTTCATTTCGTGACTATCGACAGCGAAAGCACGCAAGATATGGACGATGCGCTTTATATCGAAACCTTGGAAGAAAATGGACAAGCAGTGGGCTGGAAATTAGTGGTGGCGATTGCCGATCCAACCGCTTACATTGACGAAAATTCACTGATTGAACAAGAAGCCAAGCAGCGTTGTTTTACCAATTATCTACCAGGTTTCAACATTCCAATGTTGCCGCGTGAGCTTTCTGATGAGCTTTGTTCTCTCATGGAAAATGAAGTGCGCCCCGCGTTGGTTTGCACCATTGAAATTGATCAACAAGGCAATATTCGTAACAAACCCGTTTTCCAATCCGCCAATGTACAATCTAAGGCGAAGTTGGCGTACAACAAGGTTTCAGATTATTTAGAACAACAAGAAAATGCGTGGCAGCCAGAAGATCCAGCCACAAAAAATCAAATTGATTTGCTACACCAATTCACCCTTGCGCGTATTCAATGGCGCAAAACCCACTCTTTATTATTTAAAGAAAAGCCGGATTACAGCTTTAAATTAGCGGAAAACGGCAAAGTAGCGGAAATTGTGGCGGAATATCGCCGCATTGCGAACCAAATTGTGGAAGAATCAATGATCTTAGCTAATATTTGTGCCGCACAATATCTCAATGAAACGGCAAAATGTGGCATTTTCAACACGCACAGCGGCTTTGATCAAAAAAATCTTGCGGCCGCACAGCAATTTCTTCTTTCACTATTAGCCAATGAAGAAAATGAAGCAGAACTTAAAGATCGTTATTCTAGCGAAAACTTGGCCACACTAGAAGGCTACTGCCGTATGCGCCACGATATTGAACCCATTGAAGGGGATTATCTTGAACTGCGCCTGCGCCGCTATCTCACTTTTGCCGAATTTAAAGCGGATCTTGCCCCGCACTTTGGTTTAGGGCTGCAAGGCTACGCCACTTGGACATCACCAATCCGTAAATATTCGGATATGGTCAATCACCGCTTAATCAAAGCGAGCCTGACCACTCAGCAATATCACAGACCAGCAGACGAGGTGTTGCAACGCTTACAAGAAGCACGCCGTCAAAACCGTTTAATTGAACGAGATATTGCCGACTGGCTATACTGCCGTTACTTAGCCGACAAAGTGGAAAACAACCTGCAATTTGAAGCAGAAATCCAAGATGTTATGCGTGGCGGATTGCGTGTATTATTGTTAGAAAACGGCGCGTCAATGTTTATCCCCGCTTCCACTATTCACAATAACAAGGAAGAAATGCAGGTAAACCCAGACGAAATCGCCCTTTATATCAAAGGCGAAAAAACCTATAAAATCGGCGATAAAATCCAAGTGCAACTCACGGAAGTGAAAGAGGAAACACGAAGTATTATCGGACAGGTTTTGGTTTAAACGTTTTCTCACCCGCTATATCAAACAAAATAGCCCCAACTCTCAAGATGGGGCTATTTTTAACTCAAATGTTCAACCAATTCTTTCATCATAGGGGATAAAAGTGCGGTTCAAATTTTCTGAGAATTTTTATTGGCTTGCTATCTAAGCAAATTTTAACCATTCATTTTGAGCCTATTTATTCTGCTAAAAACGTTAGTGGTCATACCCCAAATTGGTAGCGCCCACTGCTAAATTTTCCTTATTGAGATTTTTTCTTATTTATAAATAACTTAGTTTCTGTCAAGAATTTTGCCCAAAATAAGCAAAAATTTAGTGCTTGCAGTTTTGCCAAGAACACATTATCTTGTATCCCGTTTTCAATAAACCACTATATCTTGTGGTTTTGACAAATAATACTAACCAGTCGGAATCATTTCTATGAACAAAGCTATGATGGTCACCAAACGTGACGGAAAACAAGAACCCATCGATTTAGATAAAATTCACCGAGTGATTACTTGGGCAGCGGAAGGATTGGATAACGTTTCTGTTTCTCAAGTGGAATTGCGTTCCCACATTCAATTTTATGAAGGCATTCGCACTTCAGATATTCACGAGACCATTATTAAAGCCGCCGCAGATTTAATCAGCAAAGATACGCCTGATTATCAATATTTAGCCGCGCGCCTTGCGGTTTTCCATTTGCGTAAAAAAGCCTATGGGCATTTTGATCCTCCGCGTTTATATGATCACGTTAAAAAATTGGTGCGTTTAGGCAAGTATGATCAAGCCTTACTGACTGATTATAGCCGTGAAGAATGGGATGAAATGGACGGCTTTTTAGATCACTGGCGTGATATGACATTCTCTTATGCGGCAGTCAAACAGCTTGAAGGCAAATATTTAGTACAAAATCGTGTTACTGGTGAGATTTATGAATCTGCCCAGTTCTTATATATTTTGGTGGCAGCAAGCTTGTTCTCAACCTATCCAAAAGAAACACGCTTAGATTATGTACGCCGTTTCTATGATGCGACATCGACATTTAAAATTTCTCTGCCTACACCGATTATGGCTGGGGTGCGTACACCAACACGCCAATTCAGTTCTTGTGTGTTAATTGAATGTGGTGATAGTTTAGATTCTATTAATGCGACTGCCTCTGCCATTGTGAAATATGTTTCTCAACGTGCTGGAATTGGCGTAAACGCCGGAGCAATTCGCGCCTTGGGTAGCCAGATCCGTGGCGGGGAAGCATTCCATACAGGCTGTATCCCATTCTATAAATATTTCCAAACTGCGGTAAAATCCTGTTCACAAGGCGGGGTGCGTGGTGGTGCCGCCACCGTTTACTACCCAATTTGGCACTTGGAAGTGGAAAGCCTGTTAGTCTTAAAAAATAACCGTGGGGTGGAAGATAACCGTGTTCGTCACCTAGACTATGGTGTACAACTCAATAAATTAATGTATCAACGTTTGATCAAAGGTGGGGAAATTACTTTATTTAGCCCTTCAGATGTTCCTGGATTATATGAAGCATTCTTTGCCGATCAAGACGAGTTTGAGCGCCTTTACACCCAATACGAACAAGATCCAGACATTCGTAAACGTAGTGTGAAAGCCGTTGAACTGTTCTCCCTATTAATGCAAGAACGAGCTTCAACTGGGCGTATCTATATTCAGAATGTGGATCACTGTAATACGCACTCGCCATTTGATCCAAGCGTTGCGCCTGTGCGTCAATCTAACCTTTGTTTAGAAATTGCATTGCCAACTAAGCCACTTTCTCATATTCACGATGAAGAAGGTGAAATTGCCCTTTGTACCCTTTCAGCCTTCAACTTAGGGGCGATTTCAAACCTTGATGAATTAGATGAACTTGCAGATCTTGCTGTGCGTGCCTTAGATGCCCTATTAGATTATCAAGATTACCCTGTGATCGCGGCAGAACGTAGCTCTCTTGCGCGTCGCTCTTTAGGAATTGGTGTGATCAACTTTGCTTATTATTTAGCTAAAAATGGCGTGCGTTATTCAGACGGCAGTGCCAACAATCTCACCCATCGTACTTTTGAAGCCATTCAATACTATTTATTGAAAGCTTCAATGAACCTTGCGAAAGAAATGGGGGCTTGTGAGTATTTCGATCAAACCACTTACGCTCAAGGTATTTTACCGATTGATACCTATAAAAAAGATGTGGATACACTCACTCAAGAGCCATTACATTACGATTGGGAAAGCCTACGCCAAGACATTAAAACCTTTGGTTTGCGCAACTCAACACTAACCGCACTGATGCCATCAGAAACATCATCGCAAATTTCCAATGCAACCAACGGCATTGAACCACCGCGTGGACACGTCAGCATCAAAGCATCAAAAGACGGTATCCTCAAACAGGTTGTACCAGATTATGAAAACTTAAGTGAAAACTACGAGTTATTATGGGATATTCCAAATAATGATGGCTACTTACACCTCGTAGGTATTATGCAAAAATTTGTGGATCAATCCATTTCAGCCAACACCAACTACGATCCACAGCGTTTTGAAGAAGGCAAAGTACCGATGAAAGTGTTGTTAAAAGATTTATTAACCGCTTACAAATATGGTGTAAAAACCCTTTATTACCAAAATACCCGTGATGGCGCAGAAGACAGCCAAGAAGATCTTGATGACGGCTGTGCTGGTGGGGCGTGTAAGATTTAATATTTAAAAGTGCGGTTGAATTTAACAAAATTTTAACCGCACTTTTCCTAACGAAGCTCTTTTAACTTACCTCAAAAACGCAAAATAATTCATTTTGTGTAAAACAAGATAAAACACTATGTATCCAAGGAATAACTATGGCTTATACTACATTCTCACAAACTAAAAATGATCAGCTCAAAGAGCCGATGTTCTTCGGGCAAAACGTCAATGTTGCCCGTTACGACCAACAAAAATATGAAACCTTTGAAAAACTAATTGAAAAACAACTTTCATTCTTCTGGCGTCCAGAAGAGGTTGATGTGTCGCAAGATCGCATTGACTATGCCGCATTACCTGAACACGAAAAACATATTTTTATCAGTAACTTAAAATACCAAACTCTGTTGGATTCCATTCAAGGACGTAGCCCAAATGTGGCGTTGTTACCGCTGGTTTCCATTCCTGAACTAGAAACTTGGATCGAAACTTGGACATTCTCTGAAACCATTCATAGCCGTTCCTATACCCATATTATTCGTAATATCGTTAATGATCCGTCTATTGTTTTTGATGATATTGTTACCAATGAAGAAATCATCAAACGCGCAAAAGATATTTCTGCCTATTACGATGATTTAATCCGCGATAGCCAGCTTTACGGCCTTTATGGTGAAGGTACTTACACCGTAGATGGCAAAGAATGCGTGGTTAGCTTGCGTAATTTGAAAAAACAACTTTACCTTTGCCTAATGAGCGTAAATGCCTTAGAAGCGATTCGTTTCTATGTCTCTTTCGCCTGCTCTTTCGCCTTTGCGGAACGCAAACTGATGGAAGGAAATGCCAAAATCATTAAATTTATCGCACGTGATGAGGCCTTACATTTAACAGGCACTCAACACATTCTAAATATTATGGCAGCAGGACAAGATGATCCCGAAATGGCTGAAATCGCTGAGGAATGTAAACAAGAGGCTTATGAATTATTCCTCGCCGCCGCCGAACAAGAAAAAGAATGGGCTGATTATTTATTTAAAGACGGCTCAATGATCGGTTTAAATAAAGATATTTTAGTGCAATATGTGGAATATATTACCAATATTCGTATGCAAGCGGTGGGCTTGCCACTGCCATTCGAAGCGCGCTCAAACCCAATCCCTTGGATCAACGCGTGGTTGGTATCTGACAATGTACAAGTCGCTCCACAAGAAGTGGAAGTGAGTTCTTATCTTGTTGGTCAAATTGATTCGAAAGTTGATACCAGCGATTTCGGGGATTTTGATCTGTAATAAATTTATGTAAAATTCTGACCGCACTTTTAGATAATTAAAGTGCGGTTATTTTTTCTTTGTTTTTTAGATTGCACTTTAAGTTTAATTGAACGCTTTTTCTTTGACGTTGATAAGTTCTATTTTTCTAACGTTTTATTTTCATTCGGGCAATTTACACGGGGAGTAAAACGGTTAAAGTTTTTACCTCATAACTCCAACTCCAAATCACTTTCCACTTGGCAGCAGCAAAGTAGCACTTCGTTTTCATTTACAAAAGCAAGTGGAGGCTCATTATAAAGGACTTTTCTCTTTTTTATTTTTGTGCGACAAGCGCCGCAATAACCCGAACGGCACTGATATTCAGGATAAATGCCGTTGATTTCTAATTTTTGAAGTAACTACATTTCGTTGTGGTGTTCAAAAGTGATTTTTTGTTTTAATAGGGTGGTTTTCATTTTTTAAATGGGATATTGAAATAATCGTATTTGAGTGAAATTCTCTTTTTTCTGCGTTAAATTGCTTTTTTCTTTGAAATTAATAACGGGTTCGCCGTTGGCAGCTTCCTTTCTTTTGTGTTTCCCGACTGGAAGCAAGTAAAGTTTTTATGTCGCCGTTAAATCACTTTCTTCTTTGGAATTGATAACGGGTTTCGCTTGTTGAGCTACCTACTTTCTTTTGCTTACCCAAAAGAAAGTAGGCAAAGAAAAAAGCCCCCGACTAAATTGTTTTTCCTCATTCCAATAAAATTTTCTTAACGAAAAACAAGCTCATACTCGCTACGCTGCATTCAGGCGTTACTTTTCTAAACATTTTATTTCCATTCGGGCAATTTGCACGGGGTAAGTGCAGTATAATTTTGAAGAGATTTTAGAAATTTATAAGCCAGCCTATAGAGTTAAATTTATTAGTCATCTCACTATAATAATCTCTCATACTGAAAGATACTATAACAAACTTATGTACCAATATTACATCGTCCACTTAGGCAATAATAAGCAAAAACTTATTCGAGGAATACCAGATAATTGGTTATCCTTTTCTACTTATGAACCACATAAAGATGATTGGGAACAAAAATTTGGTACATTCTGGGCTGATAAGATTTTCGTGAGCGATTTCGATGATTACCAAAAAATAAGTGAAGAGGAAGCCATGCAATTTATAAAATCAACTAAATCATAATAACAAAAACAAAAAAACGCCACTGAGTTCTCTCAATGGCGTTCTTCTTTCATTCAAAACCTGGCGGTGTCCTACTCTCACATGGGGATTCCCCACACTACCATCGGCGTTACAGCGTTTCACTTCTAAGTTCGGCATGGAATTAGGTGGGTCCACTGCACTAACGCCGCCAAGATAATTCTTTGTATTCTTTAGATTCTTTACTTTATTTCTCTTAGTCGATAACTTCGCTTATTTCTATGCCATTATCCGACTAAGTGTCTTTATTCTTACTCTTTCTTTCCAATCAAAAACAAGCCAAAACCCTTGAGCGTTGTATAGTTAAGCCTCTCGGGCAATTAGTACTGGTTAGCTCAACGGCTCACACCGCTTACACACCCAGCCTATCTACGTCGTCGTCTCCAACAACCCTTACAGTCTTATAGACTGGGAGAACTCATCTTAAGGCAAGTTTCGTGCTTAGATGCTTTCAGCACTTATCTCTTCCGCATTTAGCTACCCAGCAGTGCCTCTGGCGAGACAACTGGTACACCAGTGATGCGTCCACTCCGGTCCTCTCGTACTAGGAGCAGCCCCTCTCAATTCTCCAACGCCCACGGCAGATAGGGACCGAACTGTCTCACGACGTTCTAAACCCAGCTCGCGTACCACTTTAAATGGCGAACAGCCATACCCTTGGGACCTACTTCAGCCCCAGGATGTGATGAGCCGACATCGAGGTGCCAAACACCGCCGTCGATATGAACTCTTGGGCGGTATCAGCCTGTTATCCCCGGAGTACCTTTTATCCGTTGAGCGATGGCCCTTCCATTCAGAACCACCGGATCACTATGACCTGCTTTCGCACCTGCTCGACTTGTCTGTCTCGCAGTTAAGCTTGCTTATACCATTGCACTAACCTGACGATGTCCGACCGTCATTAGCAAACCTTCGTGCTCCTCCGTTACGCTTTGGGAGGAGACCGCCCCAGTCAAACTACCCACCAGACACTGTCCGAACACCCGTTTCAGGCGCTTCGTTAGAACATCAAACGTTAAAGGGTGGTATTTCAACAACGACTCCACGATAACTGGCGTTACCGCTTCATAGTCTCCCACCTATCCTACACATCAAAATTCAAGGTTCAGTGTCAAGCTATAGTAAAGGTTCACGGGGTCTTTCCGTCTAGCCGCGGGTACACCGCATCTTCACGGCGATTTCAATTTCACTGAGTCTCGGGTGGAGACAGCCTGGCCATCATTATGCCATTCGTGCAGGTCGGAACTTACCCGACAAGGAATTTCGCTACCTTAGGACCGTTATAGTTACGGCCGCCGTTTACTGGGGCTTCGATCAGGAGCTTCTCTTTCGATTACACCATCAATTAACCTTCCAGCACCGGGCAGGCATCACACCCTATACGTCCACTTTCGTGTTTGCAGAGTGCTGTGTTTTTAATAAACAGTTGCAGCCAGCTGGTATCTTCGACTGGTTCATGCTCCATTCGCAAAGAACTTCACACTACGCCAGCGCACCTTCTCCCGAAGTTACGGTGCTATTTTGCCTAGTTCCTTCACCCGAGTTCTCTCAAGCGCCTGAGTATTCTCTACCTGACCACCTGTGTCGGTTTTCAGTACGGTTTAGATAAACCTGAAGCTTAGTGGCTTTTCCTGGAAGTGTGGTATCAATTACTTCAGCACCTTAGTGCCTCGTCATCATCTCTCAGTGTTTACAGTGAACCGGATTTGCCTAGTCCACCCACCTACCAACTTAAACGTACATCTCCAACAGTACGCTAACCTAACCTACTCCGTCCCCACATCGCAGTTTATCCAAGTACGGGAATATTAACCCGTTTCCCATCGACTACGCTTTTCAGCCTCGCCTTAGGGGCCGACTCACCCTGCCCCGATTAACGTTGGACAGGAACCCTTGGTCTTCCGGCGAACGGGTTTTTCACCCGTTTTATCGTTACTTATGTCAGCATTCGCACTTGTGATACGTCCAGCAATCCTCTCAAATCACCTTCTTCCGCTTACACAACGCTCCCCTACCCAACAGTATTGCTACTGATGCCGCAGCTTCGGTACTATATTTTAGCCCCGTTACATCTTCCGCGCAGGCCGACTCGACTAGTGAGCTATTACGCTTTCTTTAAATGGTGGCTGCTTCTAAGCCAACATCCTAGCTGTCTAAGCCTTCCCACTTCGTTTCCCACTTAATATAGATTTTGGGACCTTAGCTGGCGGTCTGGGTTGTTTCCCTCTCCACGACGGACGTTAGCACCCGCCGTGTGTCTCCTGAGTATCACTCTTCGGTATTCGGAGTTTGCATCGGTTTGGTAACCCGGGATGGGCCCCTAGCCGAAACAGTGCTCTACCCCCAAAGGTGTCCGCTCAAGGCTCTACCTAAATAGATTTCGGGGAGAACCAGCTATCTCCCGGTTTGATTGGCCTTTCACCCCCAGCCACAAGTCATCCGCTAATTTTTCAACATTAGTCGGTTCGGTCCTCCAGTTAGTGTTACCCAACCTTCAACCTGCCCATGGCTAGATCACCGGGTTTCGGGTCTATACCTTGCAACTCAACGCCCAGTTAAGACTCGGTTTCCCTTCGGCTCCCTTATTCAGTTAACCTCGCTACAAAATATAAGTCGCTGACCCATTATACAAAAGGTACGCAGTCACCCTTTCGGGCTCCCACTGCTTGTACGTACAGGGTTTCAGGTTCTATTTCACTCCCCTCACCGGGGTTCTTTTCGCCTTTCCTTCACAGTACTGGTTCACTATCGGTCAATCAGGAGTATTTAGCCTTGGAGGATGGTCCCCCCATCTTCAAACAGGATTCCTCGTGTCCCGCCCTACTTCTCGTAAGCTTAGTACCACAGCCTGGATTTTAAATACGGGGCTATCACCCTGTGTCGCTTGCCTTCCCAGACAATTCTTCTATCTCTGCTGCTATCACTCACTGGCTACTCCGCTTTCGCTCGCCGCTACTCACAGAATCTCGGTTGATTTCTTTTCCTCGGGGTACTTAGATGTTTCAGTTCTCCCGGTTCGCCTTGTTTACCTATTTTATTCAGTAAACAATGATAGGTTCTTCACCTATCGGGTTTCCCCATTCGGACATCGTGGGTTAAACGCTTCTTATCAACTCACCCACGCTTTTCGCAGATTAGCACGTCCTTCATCGCCTCTGATTGCCAAGGCATCCGCCCTGTACGCTTTCTCACTTAACTATACAACCTCAAGGATTTTTCTCCCTGAAGTCTCTTCATTCTCGTTGAGAACGCTTACTTGCTTTTGTTCAAGTAAGTCTTTCTACTCAGACTAATTCAATTTAATAAGAAAATGGCTCTATCACGATGACCACTCTCTCATTAGCTTGAAAGTCTCTTCAGTTTTCAGCTTGTTTTTACATTGTTAAAGAGCAAATTAGATATGACGCTTTGCGTCTTATCATTACTAAATTCTTTCTAGTTTCCTTTCACTCTATTCCCTAAACTAGATTTAGATGTTTAAGGAAGTTAAGGTAATTAATTTAAAAGAGCTTACTAATGATTTGGTGGAGATAAGCGGGATCGAACCGCTGACCTCCTGCGTGCAAGGCAGGCGCTCTCCCAGCTGAGCTATATCCCCAATCATTCTCCGCATCACTTGAGTGGTGGGTCTGAGTGGACTTGAACCACCGACCTCACCCTTATCAGGGGTGCGCTCTAACCACCTGAGCTACAGACCCTCAAGGATTCGGGTTATTCTTTATTTGCTATTCATTGTCTAACATCAATCATCACAATCTGTGTGAGCACTCATCTTTCCAGTCTTGGTAAGGAGGTGATCCAACCGCAGGTTCCCCTACGGTTACCTTGTTACGACTTCACCCCAGTCATGAATCATACCGTGGTAAACGCCCCCTTGCGGTTAAGCTATCTACTTCTGGTACAACCCACTCCCATGGTGTGACGGGCGGTGTGTACAAGGCCCGGGAACGTATTCACCGCGACATTCTGATTCGCGATTACTAGCGATTCCGACTTCATGGAGTCGAGTTGCAGACTCCAATCCGGACTTAGATGCACTTTCTGAGATTCGCTTACCCTCGCAGGCTCGCTTCCCTCTGTATGCACCATTGTAGCACGTGTGTAGCCCTACTCGTAAGGGCCATGATGACTTGACGTCATCCCCACCTTCCTCCAGTTTATCACTGGCAGTCTCCTTTGAGTTCCCACCCGAAGTGCTGGCAACAAAGGATAAGGGTTGCGCTCGTTGCGGGACTTAACCCAACATTTCACAACACGAGCTGACGACAGCCATGCAGCACCTGTCTCAAAGCTCCCGAAGGCACAAACTCATCTCTGAGTTCTTCTTTGGATGTCAAGAGTAGGTAAGGTTCTTCGCGTTGCATCGAATTAAACCACATGCTCCACCGCTTGTGCGGGCCCCCGTCAATTCATTTGAGTTTTAACCTTGCGGCCGTACTCCCCAGGCGGTCGATTTATCACGTTAGCTACGGGCACCAAGCTCAAAGCCCAATCCCCAAATCGACAGCGTTTACAGCGTGGACTACCAGGGTATCTAATCCTGTTTGCTCCCCACGCTTTCGCACATGAGCGTCAGTATCTCCCCAAGGGGCTGCCTTCGCCTTCGGTATTCCTCCACATCTCTACGCATTTCACCGCTACACGTGGAATTCTACCCCTCCCTAGAGTACTCTAGTAAACCAGTCTGAAATGCAATTCCCAAGTTAAGCTCGGGGATTTCACATCTCACTTAATTTACCGCCTGCGTGCCCTTTACGCCCAGTTATTCCGATTAACGCTCGCACCCTCCGTATTACCGCGGCTGCTGGCACGGAGTTAGCCGGTGCTTCTTCTGTGGCTAACGTCAAACAATAGTGCTATTAACACTACCGCCTTCCTCACCACCGAAAGAACTTTACAACCCGAAGGCCTTCTTCATTCACGCGGCATGGCTGCGTCAGGGTTCCCCCCATTGCGCAATATTCCCCACTGCTGCCTCCCGTAGGAGTCTGGGCCGTGTCTCAGTCCCAGTGTGGCTGGCCATCCTCTCAGACCAGCTAGAGATCGCAGGCTTGGTGAGCCTTTACCTCACCAACTACCTAATCCCACTTGGGCTCATCTTATGGCAGGTGGCTAAAACGTCCCACCCTTTAATCTTTCGATACTATGCGGTATTAGCCATCGTTTCCAATGGTTATCCCCCTCCATAAGCCAGATTCCCAAGCATTACTCACCCGTCCGCCACTCGTCAGCATTGAAAGCAAGCTTTCAACCCGTTACCGTTCGACTTGCATGTGTTAAGCCTGCCGCCAGCGTTCAATCTGAGCCATGATCAAACTCTTCAGTTTAATCTTTCTCAATTCGTACACTAACAAAGCTCTGTGATTTTATTTAAAATCACTATGAATTTCAGTTAAGCACTAATTGTTCTAAATCTTTTAAATTTTTCCAGAATCAACAAGTGCCCACACAGATTGTCTGATTGATTATTAAAGAGCAAAAGTGGTCGGCGAGATAGGATTTGAACCTACGACCCACTGGTCCCAAACCAGTTGCGCTACCAAGCTGCGCTACTCGCCGACAGAAATTGGGGTGGCTAATGGGACTTGAACCCACGACAACCGGAATCACAATCCGGGGCTCTACCAACTGAGCTATAGCCACCATTGTTGTATTGCATTGACTCTGGCGCGCTCGACAAGATTCGAACTTGCGACCTTTGGCTCCGGAGGCCAACGCTCTATCCAACTGAGCTACGAACGCGTTTCATATCTCACTGCGTCGTTGCGGGGCGTATATTAAGAGTTTCCCAATCCCTTGTCTAGCATTTTTTTTATTTTTTTTATTAAGTGATATTTTTTTGTTCACTATGAATAAAAAACATTACATTTATGGCGATTTTTATAACGAAGTCCTATTTTTCTTAATAAAAAGCCGAATAAACTTTAAATTTATTGGTTTTGGCTAACACGTGATGTGAGCCAAAATGCTGATCCAACAAATCCGCATAAGGTAAAAAAGCATTAGCAACAATGCGTAACTCGCCCCCTTCGTTTAAATGCCATTTGGCTTGCTGAATAAGCTCAGATACTGCGCGAAATGCGGTATCCACGCCATCGTGAAAAGGTGGGTTAGAAATAATCAAGTCAAACTTGCCTTCTATTTGTGAAAATACATTACTTGCTAACACATCAGCTTCAAGCTGATTTTCTGCCAAAGTACGCTCTGCAGAAGCGATAGCTAAAGCGTGAATATCCGTCATCACAAGATTCACACTTGGATTATGCTGTTTAATATAGCTTCCAATCACACCAGCGCCACAACCCATATCTAGCACACGACCTTTGAGCGGGCGATCTAATGTTGAAAGCAATAATGCCGTTCCCACATCTAATTCCGCCGCACTGAACACCCCCGGCAAGCTGAAAATCGTCAGCTCACCAAGTTGCGCGTGCTGATAAGATTTCCAATATTTGGCTAAATCAAAGTGCGGTGGATTTTTCAAACAAAAATGATAAAGCCCACAACGTCTTGCGCTATCAATTTTGCCAATTTCGCCGAAAGGGGATAGCATTTTTTCCGCTGAACGTACGCCACTGCGATTTTCACCAATAATCAACACTTCTTGCTCAGGCGTGCATTGCGATAAAAGCTGCATTAATTGCAACTGATTTTCTTGTTTGTTTTTTGTCCAATAATAAACAATTAAATCGGCCTTTGGTGCAAAATCTACGGAAAAATCCACCGCACTTTTGTTTTCGGCATAGTCAAAATACCACGTCCAGCAATGGACTGATTGCGTTTTGTTGCGTAATTGCTGTGGAAAATCATCATTCAATGCCCCAGCAAATAATACATTTCGATTTTCAAATAAAGAAAGATGGCGTTCTAGCACTTGGCTTTCAGGTGAAATCACGGTTTGATCCTATCTAATAAAATAATAAAGTGGCATTTTACTGAGATTAAATCACAAAACACAATGAAAATTTGCCCACATTTTGAGAAATGTTTACAATGGCGCAATTTAGTTCATCAATCATCATTTTATGAAACGGCATCAACTTCTGTTACAAGAAATGGGGCTTTCCCAATGGCAACTAGTGCGCCCTGAAAGTTTGCAAGGCGTGGTAAATATTCCTATTGATGAGCAGGTGCGGTTGGTGATCATTAGCGAAAGCGAAAATCCCCCAACCTCATTATTACAAGATATTTTGCGCAGCTTAGATCTAAAGCAAAATGAATATTTAGCGATCCATTTTGATTTTATCCCCCATTTGCACGTCAGCCACGAAGTGCATTATTGGCTATTAAGTGAAAATTCTGAAAAAATCCACCGCACTTTACCTTATTGTCAAAAAGCATTGAGCCAATGGCGCTCGCCAGACTGGCAAACCTTTATGGCAAGCCCACAGGAAAAACGTAAATTATGGCAACAAATTCAAGGAATTAACCCATAATGGTAAAAATTTCCCCTATTCTATCTCAAGATTTTGATCGATTATTTGAGATCGAACAGCAGGCGCATCTTGTGCCTTGGTCATTAGGTACATTAAAAAATAATCAAGGCGAGCGTTATTTCAATTTAAAATTGGAGAAAGATCAACGTATTATCGGCTTTGCTATTTGCCAAAAAGTGCTTGATGAAGCGACTCTGTTCAACCTTGCCATTGATCCAACTTATCAAGGGCAAGGCTTAGGAAAGCAATTATTGCATTCGTTAATCGATGAATTGCGCGGGCAGGGCATTTTGACGTTATGGTTAGAAGTGCGTCAATCCAATGAAATTGCACAAAAACTTTATCTACAATGCGGCTTTAATGAAGTAGATATTCGCAAAAATTATTATCCAACCTTAGACGGTGGACGAGAAAACGCCGTGGTTATGGCGTGTTATTTATAAGGAACAACAATGTTAGAACGTTATCGCGGGGAAATTATCCTTTTATTTGTGACCATTTCGGCCGCTATTGGCTGGTTCTTTTCAAAATATGCCATTGATGCTTTGCCCTCGGTAGGATTTATCGGCTTGCGGTTTTTTCTTGCCGCACTGGTTTTTCTGCCCTTTGCTTACGTTCACTTACGCCGTTTAAGCCGCCAGCAAGTGATAAGTGCGGTACTAATTGGTGGTGTTTTTGCGGTTTTTCTTGGTGTTTGGATTTTAGCCATCACCAATAATACCAATTTCGGTGAAGGCGCGTTTCTCACCAGTTTGTCAATGTTGATCGCACCGTTGCTGGCTTGGATCGTGTTTAAACAAAAACCACAATCGAGCTTTTGGCTCTGTTTACCCATTGCGGTTTTAGGCTTGTACTTTCTTGCCTTAGGCAACAATGGCTTTGATCTTTCTTCCGATAACAGCCTGTATTTGCTCACTTCATTATTGGCTGCTAGCTATTTTGTGCTTAATCATCATTATGCACGGCACATTCCCGTGTTGCCACTTACCACCATTCAGCTTGCTATGGTTGGGATTTTATGTGGTTTGTATTCAATGTTTATGGAAACTTGGCCTGTAAATGTTCCTAATGAAACTTGGGGCTGGTTGGCTGCTAGCGTGTTGATCGCCACCAATTTCCGCTTTTTACTGCAAACGCTCGGGCAGAAATATTCCAGTGTCGGTAATGCCGCATTAATTATGCTGCTTGAGCCGGTATGGACGCTGTTTTTGAGTATGCTAATTTTCCACGAACCACTCACTCCCCATAAGGCACTAGGCTGCGGCTTAATTTTTATTGCCTTAATTTTCTACCGCTTGCCGAAAGAAAAAGTGAAACAGTTTTTGCGTAGAAAAAAATGCTAAAAAATGACCGCACTTCTGTGCGGCGAGTTATATCCAGCGTCTAACTTGCTGGCAATATTGTTGATAGGTTTTGCCGAAAAGCCGTAGTAGAACTTGTTCTTCTTGCTTAATTTGAAACTGGTTCATAATGAGAACAAAGAAGATCAGCCCCAAAATTGCCAGCCCATTGCCTAGCCATAAAAACCAGCTGAGTAAAATCAACCATAAACTAAGATACATCGGATTGCGGCTAAACGCATAAATGCCTGTTGTGATAAGCTGCGAAGTTTTTTCTACCGACAGCGGACTGATCGTGGTTTTAGCTTGATGAAATTGCCAAAGGCTAGAAATCACAATAAAGCTTGCCAGCAACAATATCGGTAAAATAAGAAGTCGTGAAAGGTGAAATAATCCAAAGGACGGAAGCAAATACATTCCACCCGCACAAGCAAGAAAAACAATAGGCGGTGATAAAATTATTTTCATTTCATTATTCCAATAAAAAAGGCCTACATTATGCTGTAAGCCTTTTAAAAAATTATAAATTATTCAACCGCACTTGGATTAAATCCGTTTCCACTGGGCTGGCATTTTTTAGGCCCTGTTCAAAACTAGCTTTCGCACTTTCTTTATCGCCTTTTGCAAGTTGAATATCGCCTTTTAATAAGAATGCTGCGCTGTTCCACGCGTCCCCTTTAACTTGATCAAGCGAAGCTAAGGCATTATCAAATTGCTGCTGTTGGAACTGCACTGCAGCCAAGCGTAATGCACTGACCGAACGCAAAATATCATCATCTGCATTGGCTAACGCTTGTTTTAATAAATTTTCTGCTTGCGCGAAATCTTGTTTTTGCACAGAAATACTCGCAGCATCTAATAAGGCAAACACGGCATAAGCGGTTTTATCATTGCTTTGTGCGAATTGTTCTACACTTCCCACGTTTGCTTTATCCGCCTGAAATTGGCTAACAAGTTGCTCATACTGTGCCGAACGTTGTTGATTTTGCGCAATTTGATGAGATTGCCAATAACGCCAACCAAAAACACCCGCAAGGGTTAGCACGAAAATCGCAACAACCAATTTGCCATTTTCTTTCCACCACGTTTTCAGTTCATTCAGTTCTTGTTCTTCTTCAATGCTATAAGCCATAATGTTTCCTTATTAAAATGCTGTCTTTAAAAAATCTACCACATCAGCTTGCGCTAAAACTTGCTGTTCACCGCCAAGCAAATCTTTGACCACCACTTGCTGATTTTGTGCTTCACTTTCGCCAATAACAAGGGCAAATTTCGCGCCCACTTTATCTGCGCGCTTAAACTGTTTCTTGAAATTTCCGCCGCTACAATGTGTCATTGTGCGTAAGTGCGGTAAGTTTGTGCGAAGTTTTTCGGCCAATTGGAAAGCTGGCAAGGTTGTGCCTTCTCCCGTATGAACCACATAAATATCCACCGCTCTTGGTAGGTCAATATGCTGATTCACTTCTTGCACCAATAAGACTAAACGCTCTAAGCCCATTGCAAAGCCAACGCCTGTGGTGGCGTGTCCACCAAGCTGTTCAACCAAGCCATCATAACGGCCACCACCACACACTGTGCCTTGTGCGCCAAGGGCGCTGGTTACCCATTCAAACACAGTTTTGTTGTAATAATCCAAGCCGCGCACTAATTTTGGATTCACTTCATAAGCAATCCCCATTTCATCAAGCAAGGTACAAAGCTGGGCAAAATGCGTGCGACTTTCTTCATCTAAATAATCTAGCAATTTAGGTGCGCCATTAAGCACTTCTTGCAACGCTTGATTTTTGCTATCCAAAATACGCAACGGATTTTTTTCTAACCGCTCTTTTTCTTCATCGCTTAATAAATCAATATGTTGCTGTAAAAATTCAACCAACGCAGAGCGATAATTTTTGCGCGCTTCTAATGAACCAATAGAATTAAGCTGTAAGCTGACGTGCTGATCGATGCCTAATTCTTTCCATAAACGCGCGGTAAGCAAAATTAATTCCGCGTCAATTTCAGGATTAGCAATACCAAACACTTCTACCCCAGCTTGATGAAACTGGCGATAGCGCCCTTTTTGTGGGCGTTCGTGGCGGAACATTGGCCCCATATACCACAAACGCTGTTCGTTATTATAAATCCAACCGTGTTCAATAGCAGCGCGTACGCAACCTGCTGTGCCTTCAGGGCGAAGAGTAAGCTGCTCATCATTATCCCAAAAGGTGTACATTTCTTTTGAAACCACATCGGTAACTTCACCAATGGCGCGCGCAAAAAGCGGGGTGCTTTCGACAATCGGCATACGCACTTCAGAATAACCATAACTTTGCAGAACGTTACGCACTTTGTCTTCCACCCATTGCCACAACGGGCTTTCCGTTGGTGCGCAGTCATTCATTCCACGAATTGCTTGAATTGTTTTTGCCACAATATTTTCCTTAAATAATTCGATTTTTTGGATCTTGCTGTGCGACTTTCGCACGGATCTTCGCTTCTAATTGGTTGATTAAATCTTCGTTATCAAAACGCTCTTTTTGACGTTCGCCATCAACATAATAACCACTTTTCTTGTTACCGCCAGTAACGCCAAGATCTGACACAAGTGCCTCGCCTGGCCCATTCACCACGCAGCCAATGATTGATACGTCCATTGGGGTGATAATGTCTTCAAGGCGCTGTTCAAGGGCATTCACCGTGCCGATCACGTCAAATTCTTGACGAGAACAAGTTGGGCAAGCAATAAAATTGATCCCGCGCGACCGAATGCGCAAGGATTTCAAAATATCAAACCCTACTTTAATTTCTTCTACGGGATCAGCGGCTAACGAAACACGCAAAGTATCGCCAATGCCTTCCGCCAATAACATTCCTAAGCCAACAGCGGATTTGACCGCCCCCGCTCTTGCGCCACCAGCTTCGGTGATCCCTAAATGCAACGGCTGTTTGATCGCTTTTGCTAATAAACGGTAACTTTCTACCGCAAGGAAGACATCAGACGCTTTCACGCTCACTTTAAATTGATCGAAGTTAAGACGGTCAAGGATCTCAACGTGGCGTAAGGCACTTTCTAGCAAGGCCTCGGGCGTAGGTTCACCAAATTTCTCTTGAATATCACGCTCCAAAGATCCTGCATTGACACCAATACGGATAGGAATATTCTTATCTTTGGCACAATCCACCACGGCACGAATGCGATCTTCACGCCCGATATTACCGGGGTTAATACGCAAACAATCCACGCCATATTCCGCCACTTTCAAGGCAATTCGGTAATCAAAATGAATATCAGCCACCAATGGCACATTCACTTGTTGCTTAATTAATTTGAAGGCCTCTGCGGCGTCCATTGTTGGCACAGAAACGCGCACGATGTCTGCACCGACACGCTCAAGGGCTTTAATTTGTGCGACTGTGGCTTCGACATCTGTGGTGCGTGTGTTAGTCATAGATTGCACTGCAATCGGCGCATCACCACCCACTGGAACGTTGCCTACATAAATTTTTGTCGATTCACGACGTTTAATATTCGGTTTAAATGACGACATTGTAATCTCTTTGCTTATTGCAATTTGAATCTTGCGACACGGCCATCAACTTTAAGTGGATAAGCCTCGCCTTTATAAGTAATTTTTACGTTGCTTGGTACGCCAATGATTAAATCATAAAGCATATCTTGATCAAAACTTAGCACTTCACCTTGTTTATACAGTTTTTCTGCTAGCACTTTGCGATTCGCATCACGCACACGAATCCAACAGCTCGCGCCAGTTACTTCAATGCGCAACACATCATTGGTTGCAGCGGTAGAAACTTCCGAATTTTCTTCCGCACTTTTCACTGCACTGAGATTTTCACCTGCATTAATTTTATTCATTTCTGATTGTAATACTTGTGCTGAAGTTTCAGATTGCGCCGCTTGGCGATCCGTATTTTCTGCACTCACAGATTGAACTGCTGTAACTTGTGGCTGCGCATTTTCTACACTCGTTTTTGGACTTGTTTTATTTTCTTCTGCAGGTGTAGGCTGCTGTGCCGCAACAGGTTGAGAAAGTGCGGTAGAATTTTGTGCTGTTTTTTCCGCATCAATGGCTTTAGGTGTAAGCGCAATCACATTTTCTTGTGAGGTTGCACTATTATTTTGCGTACTGTTTTCTTGCTGTGTTTCTACATAGTTTTGCACTAGATCATCACGTTCTGCATTCGATTTTTGATAGTTTTCCCACCACCAAAGTGCGGTTACAGCTAACAAAGCAATAACAACAATCGCGGAAACCCAACCCACCCAACGATTATGCGAACTTTCTTCTCTTAGAGATTTTGGCGGTTTCACCGCTTTGGTTAAATCATTTTTCGTGGTTTCTTCTAATGAATTAACTACCGCAATCCACGCACTTTCAGGTAAACGTAAAAGCTTAGCATAATTACGAATATAGCCTTTAATAAAGGTAGCTGGGATAGAATTATGTGTGAACTCATTATTTTCAAAACGTTGTAAAATAGAAGGGCGCAAATTAAGTTGCTTAGAAACATCATCTAAAGAAAGGTTTAACGCCTCTCTTGTTTGGCGAAATTTTTCCCCTAAGGTGCTTTCTGTGATCTCAGGTTGTTGGATTGAAGTTTCCATAAAGGTTCTCTTTGTTATCAATAAAATCTATAAAATTCAAAGAGTGAAGTTTAAAGTTGTAATATGCGTTTTGCAACCATTATCAAGGAATTTCATTGGATAAATGATAAAAATCTGTTAGATCTGTTTTGGTAATGAGTTAGCTCGCTTAGGATCAGCTTTTTCTAATAATTCCCGATAGTGCTGATAAAGTGCGGTGTTTTTTTCTGCTAAAGCACAAAGGGCGAGATTTTCGTAAGTATCCGTTTGTTGATAATAATTGGGGGAATTTAAGGCTTGTTGAAATTGCTGATAAGCCTGTGTAAAACGACCTTGTTTGCATAAAAACACGGCGTAATTGTTGAATACGTTGCCTTGTCTATCATCTAATTTTAACGCGGTTAAATAGGCGTTTTCTGCACGCTCATTATCGCCTTGTAGTTGATAAAAATAAGCCAATGCAGAATGCACTAAATAATAATCAGGCGCATAAGCCAAGGCTTTATCCAAATTTTGTTTGGCTAAACTCAGCTCTCGCTGTTCTAAATAGCCAATGCCTAGTTCCACTCTGGCTTTCGCGGCTTGTTGCTTGTCAAAATCTTCTTTGCTTATTTCTGGGGAAACGCAAGCGCAAAGCAAGAGAGAAAAAAGCATAACCAGATAATATTGACGCATTTTCATTTTCTCTCTCCTTTGTTAATAATTTCTATTTATTGCACTTGCACTGCATTAATTGGGCTGCCAAAACGCTTTTTCTGTGCGGTACGTTTGGTGCGGTCAATCACATCACCAGCTAACTGTCCGCAGGCGGCATCAATATCATCACCACGAGTTTTACGCACAATCACCGTAAAGCCATATTCCATCAGCGTTTTCTGGAAGCGATCAATACGCGTATTAGAACTTTTCGCATAAGGCGCTTCAGGGAACGGATTCCAAGGGATCAAATTAATCTTGCAAGGCGTATTTTTCAATACTTCCGCTAACTGATGCGCGTGCTCTACGCTGTCATTAACGTGATCCAACATCACATATTCAATGGTTACTTTACCGTGATTGGCGTTAGACACCGATAAATAACGATTAACGGAATCAATCAAGGTTTTGATGTTATATTTTTTATTGAGCGGCACAATTTCATCACGCAATTCATCATTTGGTGCGTGCAAAGAAATAGCCAATGCCACATCAATCATTTCGCTCAATTTATCCAACGCAGGCACAACCCCAGAAGTGGAAAGGGTAACACGGCGTTTTGATAAACCATAAGCAAAATCATCAAGCATAATTTCCATAGCTGGCACTACATTTGCCACGTTAAGCAAAGGCTCGCCCATTCCCATCATCACCACATTCGTGATAGGACGCACACCCGTTACACCAAAATTACCAATGATTTTTGATGCACGCCACACTTGTCCGATAATTTCTGATACGGTTAAATTGCGGTTAAACCCTTGTTGCGCGGTGGAACAAAAAGTACAAGCCAACGCACAGCCCACTTGGGAAGACACACAAAGAGTTGCACGATCGGCTTCAGGAATATACACGGTTTCCACCTGCTGATCGCCCACCTGCATTGCCCATTTGATTGTGCCGTCCGCAGAGCGCTGCTCCACCGCCACTTCTGGCGCTTTAATTTCCGCTACGGCTTTTAATTTTTCGCGTAACTTCTTGTTAATATTCGTCATATTGTCAAAATTGTCTTCACCAAAATGGTAAATCCATTTGACTAATTGATCCGCGCGAAACGGTTTTTCCCCTAACTCTTGAAAAAATTCACGCATTTGCTGGCGTGTTAAATTCATTAAATTGATTTTTTTCTTAGGTTCTGCTGAAGGCTGGCAGCCTTCTTGTTGAGTTGTATTCTGTTCTAACATAAAGCCTCGTTATTACACATTACGGCATTGATATAGCTAAACTTTTTTGCTTTTTCAGGCTAAGTTTACCCGCTATAAATTAAGAAAATTTCTACCGCTTAAAAAATGAGTTGCGATTGTACAGAGTTCTATTTGATTAATCTAGCAATTTCAGCCTAACCTGAACGCTATTTTAGCCAAAAGAAAAATAAAAGAAAAAACCACCGCACTTTTTTACGATCTAGATCGCAAAATTCACGGTGGTTTATGTCATTTAGATCAAATGATAAATATTAGATGTTCCAGCCACAAAGATAGAAAGCCAATAAAGCCGCAGCGATTAACACCGTGCCGATATTGAGTTTTTTCACTTCACCGCTGATGATTCGTCCGATGACAAGGGTGGCGAATCCAAGCATAATGCCAGTGACGATATTTGCAGTAAGAACGATGAATACCGCACAAACTAAGCCACTCATTGCGCCGATGAAATCAGAAAAATCTAATTTGTTTACGTTGCTAAGCATTAATAAGCCCACATACATTAACGCTGGTGCGGTGGCATAGCCCGGTACAAGGCTGGCAAGTGGTTGGAAAAAGAGCATTAAAAGGAAGAGCACTCCCACAACAACTGCGGTGATCCCGGTTTTCCCTCCTGCTGCTGTGCCAGCAGCAGATTCAATATACACCGCTGCCGGTGCTGTACCAAATAAGCCGGAGAATAAGCTACTTACGGAGTCAGAAGTTAAGGCTTTGCCGCCGTTGATGATTTGTCCGTCTTTATCCAATAAATTGGCTTGCCCTGCTACGGCACGGATTGTCCCTGTCGCATCAAATACCGCCGTCATTACTAAGGCGAACACCACAGGCAAGATGGCAGGTTGTAATGCGCCCATTAAATCCAGTTCAAGGAACAATGATTGTTCACCAAAAGTTGGCATTTTGAATAATTCACCACTGAATTTAACATTAGGATCAACCGCCAAACCAATAAGAGTAATTGCGATGATCACCCACAAAATACCGCCTTTGATTTGCAATCTTTCTAAGCCGATGATTGCCGCTAAGCCAGCAAGGGAAATCAATACAGGGAATGTGGTGAAATCACCAAGTTTTACCGGCAAACCTGCTTGGTTGCCCACCACAATGCCCACGCCATTGGCTGCGATTAATAATAAAAACAAACCAATCCCAATGCCTGCGCCCTGTGCAATACTGGCTGGCAAGTTGCGTAAAATCCACGCACGAATGCCTGTTGCGGAAATTAAGGTGAACACGATCCCCATAAAGAATACCGCTCCCAGTGCGACAGGAACGCTCACGCCTTGCCCTAATACAAGGCTAAATGCGGTAAACGCAGTTAATGAGATAGCGCAACCAATGGCCATTGGCGCGTTTGCCCATAAGCCAATAAGAATAGAACCTAAGCCTGATACCAAACAGGTGGCGATAAACACGCTTTCAGGGGGAAAGCCTGCGGCACTCAGCATATTTGGCACCACAATCACGGAGTACACCATTGCCAAGAAGGTGGTTAAACCTGCGATAATTTCTTGGCGTACCGTTGAGCCACGCTTGGTGATCTCAAAAAGTTTTTCTGCGAACATAAATTTCCTTTCGTTGATAAAGTTAAAATAAAATCTTGTTGAAAAAATGGCGCTATTTTACAGAAAAGAAAAGAATAGTAAACGTTTGCTTAATAGAAAGTGCGGTGATTTTTACAGAAATTTTTGGGCTTGTTTTATAAATCGTTTATAATAGCGCGCAATAATCGTAATAAGGCAAATAATCTAAGCGAGGAAAAAATGGCTATCTTAGTAACTGGCGGTGCGGGCTACATTGGTTCTCATACCGTTGTGGAATTATTGAATACAGGCAAAGATGTGGTGGTGCTGGATAATTTATCCAACTCTTCCGCCAAATCATTGCAACGTGTAGAAGAAATCACGGGCAAGGCAGTGAAATTCTATCAAGGCGATGTGTTAGATCGTGCAATGCTGCAGAAAATCTTTGCAGAAAACCAAATTGATTCCGTAATCCACTTTGCCGGTTTGAAAGCCGTGGGCGAAAGCGTGCGTAAGCCGATCGAATATTATATGAACAATGTAACGGGTTCATTGGTGTTGGTTGATGAAATGCGTAAGGCTGGCGTGTGGAATTTAGTGTTTAGCTCATCAGCGACCGTTTATGGCGATCCTGAAATTGTGCCAATCACCGAACAATGCAAAGTGGGTGGCACAACTAATCCTTACGGCACATCGAAATTAATGGTGGAACAGATTTTAACGGATGTTGCCAAAGCAGAAGATAAATTTAGCTTTACGATTTTGCGTTATTTCAACCCAGTGGGTGCGCACCACAGCGGCTTGATCGGCGAAGATCCAACAGGCATTCCAAATAATTTATTGCCTTATATTAGCCAAGTGGCCATCGGCAAATTACCGCAACTTTCCGTTTTTGGAAGTGATTATGACACCCACGATGGCACGGGCGTGCGTGATTATATCCACGTTGTGGATCTGGCGATTGGGCATTTAAAAGCTTTAGATCGTCATCAAAACGATGCAGGATTACACATTTATAACCTTGGCACAGGCACAGGTTATTCCGTATTGGATATGGTAAAAGCCTTTGAGCAAGCCAACGATATTCAAATTCCTTATCAATTAGTGGCGCGCCGTCCAGGGGATATTGCAACGTGCTATTCTGATCCTTCTCTTGCTGCTAAAGAATTAGGCTGGAAAGCAGAACGCGGCTTAACGGAAATGATGCAAGACACTTGGAATTGGCAGAAAAAGAACCCACAAGGGTATCGTGATTAATCGTTAATCTCATTGTGCTGTAAGGAAACTTGCAGCACAATTTGTTTGAAAAACACACCGCACTTTATGGCTATGACCACACAATCGAATTTACTTTCACAAATTTTCAGCCGTAATATGCTGATCTGCGTATTCACGGGATTTAGCTCGGGTTTACCCCTTTATGTTCTAGTTTCTTTGTTACCTATTTGGCTACGCGCAGAAAATGTTGATCTCAAAACGCTAGGTTATTTCACGCTAATAATGTTGCCATTTTCGTGGAAATTTATTTGGGCTCCCCTGCTCGATCGCTTTGTACCACCCTTTTTAGGCCGCCGCCGTGGCTGGATGCTCATTTCACAGATTTTACTATTAATCAGTTTAGCCTTATTTGGCTTTTTAGATCCAAGCAAACAATTTGGACTCAGTTTAATCGCCGCCTTGGGCGTGCTTTGTTCCTTCTTTTCCGCCACGCAAGACATTGTGCTAGATGCCTATCGGCGAGAAATTTTAACCGACAATGAATTAGGTTTAGGCAACTCCATTCACGTGAATGCCTACCGTATAGCCGGCCTTGTTCCTGGCTCACTGTCTCTGATTTTAGCGGATCATTTTCCTTGGCAAACGGTATTTATCATTACCGCACTATTTATGTTGCCGGGGATTTTAATGTGTCTATTTTTAAGTACCGAACCTAATATTGCGCTAAAAAAACACCGCACTTTAAAAGAGAATGTCATTGATCCTTTCAGCGAATTTTTCCAGCGTAAAGGTGTTTGGTCAGCACTTGGTATTCTAATGTTTATCTTTCTGTATAAATTGGGCGATAGTATGGCAACCGCACTGATTTCGCCTTTTTATTTAGATATGGGCTTTAGTAAAACCGAAATAGGTTTAGTGGTGAAAAATGCCTCTTTATGGCCAATGGTAGTCGCCAGTATTTTAGGCGGGATTTTAATGCTGAAAGTGGGCATTAACCGTGCCTTATGGTTATTTGGATTGGTGCAAATTATCACCATTCTTGGCTTTGCTTGGCTCGCCCAACAAGGGCCTTTTGAAACCGTAGATAGCCGCGCCTTATGGTCGCTCAGCCTTGTGGTAGCAGCGGAATATATCGGCATCGGTTTAGGCACAGCCGCCTTTGTTGCCTTTATGGCAAGGGAAACCAATCCCCTTTACACCGCCACCCAACTCGCCTTATTCACCAGCCTTGCCGCACTGCCAAGAGCCACACTCAATACCCAAGCTGGTGCGTTGATCGATTGGCTGGGCTACTATGATTATTTCTGGCTTTGCTTCTGGCTCGCTATCCCCGGAATGCTATGTTTAGTTAAAGTTGCCCCTTGGAATGATCCAGTAAATGATAATGACAGCCAAGCCACTAATAACGATGCTGAAAATAGCAATAAGCCATAAAAATATCAATAAAAAACCACCGCACTTTTTAAATTTAGATTTGCGATCCAGATCGCAAAGATAATAAATAAAACAGTAAAATTAAAAGAGCGGTGAAATTTGTGAGAATTTTTACTGATGATTATCGGATATAAAACAGCACAATAAAAAAGGCGAATACAGTGTTCGCCTTTTTTTCATTTCATACTAACTTTAGAAAAGTTAAAACTCGCTCTTATACAAATTTCCCCAAAAACTCACCGCTCTTCTCCGCTACATTTTTAATGAAAAAACTATTCTTGCTCTTTGGTTTGTTGAGTTTCACCTAGCAACGCCGCATATTTCACCGTATCTGGGCTGGCTTCGAGGGCGATTTTTAGCACCATTGTGAGGGGGACGGAAAGGAACATTCCGACTGAGCCGAGCAGCCAGCCCCAGAATAAAAGGGAGAGAAAGACCACAAGGGTGGAAAGCCCGAGGGTTTTGCCCATCATTTTGGGTTCTAGCACGTTGCCGATGATCATATTTAGGCTAATAACGCCAATGGTAACGCCTATGCCGGTGAAAAAGCCATTAAGCAATAAGGCTTGAACGATAATGGGAATGGCGGCGATAATTGAGCCGATATTCGGGACATAATTGAGTAGAAAACTGAGCGTTGCCCATAAAATGGCATATTGCACGCCAAAAATTTTGAGCAAAATAAATACGCCTAAACCAGTTAAAAAACTAGTGAAGGTTTTCACGCCGAGATAATCCATTACACCTTTTAGAATGCGGTCAATGTAGCCTTCATATTGTGCCACTTGGTTCGGCTTACTGAACGCCACGGCAAATTTATGCTTGGCGGTGGGCGCTTCTAATAGCATAAACAAGACCACTAAAAACAGCACAAAGACGTTGGTTACCACGCCAGAGAAACTGAGCAAAAATCCGCTGGCGAAATTCATTATCATTGCGGGATCAAAATGATCCATAATTTGTTGCCGCAAATCAGCAACGGGTAAATGTAAGCCCTGAGTGATTGTCGCAAGATCATTAAGGCGCTGTGAAAGCAATAGACGATATTGCGGGATCGATTGGCTGAACTCGCGCGCGGTGCTGTTGATAAGACTGACAAGAAAGAAAAACACCGTCAAAATCATCAAAAACAGTAAAGTAAGCGCCAACCAATGCGGCACTTTGCGAGTTGTCATAAACTTCACAACGGGCGAGCAAATAATGGCGATAAACAGGGAAAGTAAAAATGGCACGACAATTTCCCCTGCCAATTTCACGCCAGCCAGAATTACCACTAAGGCAGACAGCGCCATTAATAACTGGCTGATCGGCAAACGCTTATCCATTACACCGCTTCCTCATTTTCTTCGCCTGTACGGATACGGATCACACGTTCAACATCATAGACAAAGATTTTGCCATCGCCAATTTTACCTGTTTGAGCGGTTTCCATAATGGCTTGAATGCACTGCTCCACCAGCTCATCAGGGATCACAATTTCCATTTTGACTTTTGGCAGAAAATCCACCATATATTCCGCGCCACGATACAGCTCTGTATGCCCTTTTTGGCGTCCAAAACCACGCACTTCTGTTACTGTCATTCCTGTAATGCCAATATCTGATAAGGCTTCACGGACATCATCGAGTTTAAATGGTTTGATAATTGCTTCAATTTTTTTCATTTTGATTTTCTCACTGGAATTAACTTTCACGTCTGGCAGATTTTGGTCTAAAGCTGGCGATAACTTCTGGCTTGGTATCAATATAAATACCGTCAATCAGCTGTAAACAATAAGGCACGGCAGAAAAAATGCCTTTAACTAGCACATTGCCTTGCTCATCTTTCACGCCCTCAAGGGTTTCTTTGATCGCCTTTGGCTGCCCTGGTAAATTTAAAATTAGGCTATTTTTGCGGATAACACCCACTTGACGCGATAAAATGGCGGTTGGCACAAAATGTAAACTCACTTGACGCATTTGTTCACCAAAGCCCGGCATTTCGCGATCTGCCACGGCAAGGGTGGCATCTGGCGTTACATCTCGTTTGGCTGGCCCTGTTCCGCCTGTGGTTAGCACAAGGTGGCAATGATGCACGTCCACTAGCTCGCATAGGGTTTGCTCGATAATGGGCTGTTCATCAGGGATTAAGCGAGTTTCCACTGCAAAAGGATCAAGCAAGGCTTGCTCGAGCCATTTTTGTAATTCAGGAATGCCTTGATCTTGATACACGCCTTGCGAGGCGCGATCGGACACTGAAACTAAACCAATTTTTAAAAGTACGGTCATTTTTTCCTCTGTTTTTTATTAAATCCAATAATATCTCACAATATGGAAGAAAATCGGTGCGGCAAAGCATAGGCTATCCATACGATCCAACATTCCACCGTGTCCACTTATCATATTGCCCCAATCTTTCACGCCCATACTGCGTTTCATTGCTGACATCACCAGCCCACCTAAAAAGCCCATTAAACAAATAACCAAGCTAATTAAGGTAGCTTGCACGGCGCTAAACGGCGTTAGCCAAGAAAGCAATCCGCCCAATGCTGAAGCGCTCAATACGCCACCGACAAAACCCTCTACGGTTTTGGAAGGGGATAAAGTTGGCGCAATTTTATGTTTACCGAATAATTTTCCCCATACATATTGCAACACATCGCTCGCTTGCACAATCAGGATCAAAAAGATCATTAATAATAAACTTTTGCCTTCAAATCCTGCAATATTTAGGGTGAGAATGGCAGGAATATGCGAAATGCAGAACACAGAAATCATCACCGCCCATTGCACTTTGCTTGAACGATCTAAAAAATGTGCCGTGTCGCCTAGCAATGCGGATAAAATCGGTAAAAATAGGAACGCATAAACAGGAATGAAAATGCTGAACATACTAAACCAATCCACCGCGACAAAATAATATTGCAGCGGCAAAATGAAATAAAAGCAGGCCACTAAAGCGAGATGATCGCCACGGCGAATATCAATCAGCGATAAAAATTCCCGTAACGCCATAAAAGAAACGATAAAAAATAAGCCCAATACGCCATAAAAACCGAGATAGGCGGCGGCGAAGATAATTAAAATCATCACCCACCACGCATTAATGCGTGCGTTTAGGTTGTCTATCACCGAATGGGGCGTGGAAAAACCCACTTTCCATTTCAGCACATAACCAATGCCCGATGCCAATAGCAAGGTGCAAATTAATCCCCAAAATAAATTCCACATTTCCATTTTATGCTCCTTGATGTTTCGGGTTAAGATTAAGCAAGGCCTGCTCTGCTCGCACTAGAAATTGCGTTTTATCTTCTTGTGGCTGCCAATGAATCGGCTCGCCCAAATATAGATCACACAGCAAAGGAATTGGCAGAATAAAGCCTTTCGGCAATAAATTATGGGTATTGCTGATCCAAACTGGCACAAGATCCACATCAGGGTTGGCTTTGGCTAAATAATATAAACCACTTTTAAAGGGCTGAAGGTCAAGATCATCATTGGTTTTTCTTGTGCCTTCGGGGAAAATAATCAATGAGTTTTCTTGCAGCGCTTGGCTAATTTGTTCTGTTACGGCTTTAGGATCATTACCGCTACGCTCGATCAACAGCATATTAAACACTTTTTCCGCAAGAAAACGGCGAATTTTGCCTTTCGTCCAATAATCCGCACCAGCCACAGGGCGGGTTTTCTTGCGCACCTCATAAGGCAAAGACACCCAGAATAAAATAAAATCTCCGTGGCTGTTGTGATTGGCGTAATAAAGCCTTGGCTTATCTGCGGAAAGCAGGGCGATATTTTTCGCCGGACGAACACCGCTAATAAAAGAGGTAAAACGACATAAAAGAAAATCAACCAGTTTAGCGAGCATTTTCATTCTCCTCTGATTTTTGTTGCGTAGCATTTTCTGCGGAAAATTGCACCGCACTTTCATTGTCTGTGCGATCTTCTGCTTGTTCTTCATCAGGTTTATTTTCAACATTTTGATCTAAAGCCTTGCTTTCCGCCAGCCCTGACTTCACGCGTTTCACGCAAGTTAAAATTAACAACGCGACTACAAGCCAAGCGAGCGCATAAAACCACGTTGGTAAAATCGGCATAAAGGTATAAATCAATCCTAATAAGCCAAATAAAAAGGCACGATCACTTTTTCCCAAAGGCCCGTCATAACGGCGTGTTTGTCCTTGCACTTGCCCTAACACGCCACAAAATTCCGTTAAGGCGGCAAGCCAAATAATCAGCCCGATGACAAGGGGATCAAAAGGGGCGATAAAAGCAAAAGGCAGATACAACGCCGCATCAGAAACCACATCGGTAATTTCATTAAGATAACCGCCTAAGCGTGATTTTTGCTGAAATTCTCGCGCCAACATTCCGTCAATGGCATTAAGCGCCATTCGCACAAAAAGCCAAATAGGAATTAAAATAAACAGCCAATGCACCGCAGAAAGTGCGGTCAAAAATAAGCCTAAAATGACTGAAATCCCACAGGCTGCAAGTGTAACTTGGTTCGCCGTAACGCCTTTGCGTTCTAACTTCACCACCGTTGGACGCAGTAAATTTTGAAACTTCGGTTTTAAATCGTAAATGCTCATTATTTCTCCTTATTTAAACGGAAATAATACTGGAACAAGAAACACCGTTGCCAGCATAACTAGCAAAGTAAAAGGTACACCAATTTTGACGAAATCGCCAAATTTATAATTCCCTGCGCCCAGCACCATTGTGTTTACTGGCGAAGAAATCGGCGTCATAAAGGCGGCGGACGAAGCAATCGCCACCGTCATTGCAAAAGGCAATGGGGAAAGCTGTAAATGCTGCGCCATTGTGATGGCTATCGGCGCCATTAAAATCGCCGTAGCGGTGTTAGAAATAAACAAGCCAATCACCGCAGTCAGGGTAAACAAGCTGATTAAAATCCAATGTTTACCCATTCCTCCTACAGTGTTAATCATAAATTCTACGATCAAATTAATCCCGCCTGTTTTTTGTAGTGCGGTGGAAAATGGCATCATTCCCACAATTAAAATTAAGCTCGACCAATGAATGGACGCGTAAGCGCTTTTCGCATCAACACAGCGGAATTTCGCTAGCATTAAACAGGCGATTAGTGCAGCAACCACGTTCGGCACAACGCCTGTTACCATTAATGCCACCATCGTTACAATGGACAAAATGGCATAAGGCGCTTGGCTTTGCGCGGGCGCAGCGCGTTCAATTTCCGCAGGATAATCGAGTACGAAAAAGGCTTTTGTTTTATTACGCATTGCTTGGATCAATTTCCACGATCCCACCACCAACAGTAAATCGCCGATCTTTAATGGCTGCTCAATCAAACTGCCTGTCAAAATCTCATTATTGCGTTTAATTCCCACCACATTTAACCCAAAACGTGAACGAAAACCAATTTCTGCCACCGTCTTGCCAAGATAATCCCCCTCAGGAATTGGCGTAATTTCCACCATTCCCATAAACTTGGCTTGTTGTTCAAAGTGGTAAGGACGCAATTCCGTTGGCTCAAGCTGATGTTGTTGGCAAAATGCATTAATATCTAACTCAGGATCAGCACAATCAATCAGCAAAATATCTTTTTCACGAATTTCAATTTTGCCTAAGGAATCTGCTAGAAATCTTGGACGAAAACGCTTCCAACGCTCAATCGCCAGCACGTTCAAGGCATAATTAGAGCGCAGATGCAAGGCTTCTAAGGGCTGCCCGATAAAATCCGATCCTGCTCGCACTACAAAACGTTTGGTGCGTGCTTGCAATTGATAATCTTCAATCAGATCTTGAATGGAATGACGATTCACGCCTTCGCTTTGTTCATTTTCAGCTTGCCCTAACCAACGGCGAGCCACCAACATATACACAATACCTAGCAACAAAATCACAATGCCAATAGGCGTGAAAGAAAAGAAATCAAAACGCTGTTTGGTGAGATGGATTAATTCCGCGTTAATCACCAAATTTGGGGCGGTGGCGATTAAGGTCATCATACCGCTGATTAGCCCAGCCATACTCAACGGCATCATCAGACGTCTTGGCGAAATGTGCATTTGGCGGCAAATCACCAATACCACAGGGATAAAAATCGCCACAATCCCTACGGAACTCATAAAGGATCCCAATCCTGTTACCGCTAACATCACTAAAACAAGTACGCGAGTTTCGCTATTTTTCGCGGCTTTCATCAGCCATTCACTCACTTGATAGGCTACGCCAGTGCGTACCAAGGCTTCCCCGACAATAAACAGCAAGGCAATCAAAATAATATTCGGATCACTAAATCCAGCAAAAACTTCCTGCACGCTCAAAATGCCACTCACACAAAAAGCAAGCATTACCAACAGGGCGATAACGTCCATTCGGATTTTGTTGTGGATAAACAAGAGTACAGCGATGGCGAGAAAAATCACAACGCTAGCAAGGGGGATATTGGTGATTGGGGGCATTGGGGTCTCCGTGGTTAAGGTTTTGGTCGTTTTGTTTATTATTTGGTTGATTACGGTTTTCTTTGAATTTATAACGTATTTCGCTCGTTGAGCGACTTCCTTTCTTTTGCTTATCCAAAAGGAAGTAAGCAAAGAAAACGCTCCTCTACTATCGCTAAATTTCTTTTACTTCCATACGGTGTTGTTTTGCCATTGGGATAATTGCGTTTTTCTTTGGATTTATAACGTATTTCGCTCGTTGAGCGACTTCCTTTCTTTTGCGTTCCCAAAAGAAAGGAAGCAAAGAAAAGGGCCCCCCTACTAAATTGCTTTTCCTCGTTCCAATAAAATTTTTTTGACGAAAAGTAAGCCCATACTCGCTTCGCTGCGTTCAGGCGTTACTTTTCTAAAAATTTTATTTCCATTCGGGCAATTTACAAGGGGGTTGTCCGATGGTTAACAATCTATTTTGCATTAAATTGTAATTAAAGTGCGGTGGGATTTTAAAAACTTTTTGAAAAAGTACCGCACTTTGTTATTACTTATTTTTACTTTTGGCTGATTGCGTTTTTCTTTGTAGTTATAACGGGTTTCGCCGTTGGCAACTTCCTTTCTTTTGTGTTCCCAAAAGGAACGTAAGCAAAGAAAAAGTTCCCCTACTATCGCTAAATTTCTTTTACTTCCATACGGCGTTGTTTTGCCATTTGGCTGATTGCGTTTTTCTTTGTGGTTATAACGTGTTTCGCTCGTTGAGCGACTTACTTTCTTTTGTTTCCGCAAAAGAAAGTAAGCAAAGAAAAGCGTCCCCGATCAAATTGCTCTTCCTCATTTCGACAGAATTTTCTTAACGAAAAGTAAGCCCATACTCGCTTCGCTGCGTTCAGGCGTTACTTTTCTAAAAATTCTTTCTTCATTCGGGCAATTTGGACGGGAAAACTTGTCTAGTTGCCCTTATAAATAGTTTAAAAATAGAAATGCGGTGGGATTTTTTTAAATTTTTTGGGAAAAACGACCGCACTTTTTATTCTGTAATCAGTTTTTTTACTGGGGCGAAACTTCGGCGGTGTTGGGGTAAGGGGCCGTGTTCTGCTAATTTTTCTAAATGTAATTTTGTTGGGTAGCCTTTGTGTTGGGCGAAGGCGTATTGGGGATAGCGTTTATCCAACTCTTCCATTTCTAAGTCGCGGGCGACTTTGGCAAGAATAGAAGCTGCGCTGATTTCTGCTACAAGGCTATCCCCTTTCACCACCGCTTGGGCGGGCATTGGCAATGGGGGGATGCGGTTGCCGTCCACTAGCACAAAGTGCGGTGTGATTTTAAGCTGATTGACTGCGCGTTGCATCGCTAACATTGTGGCGTGCAAAATGTTGAGTTCATCAATTTCTTCGGGTTCAGCGCGCCCTAGCGCCCAAGCTTTGGCTTTTTGTTTAATTTCTTCGACTAAGGCTAGGCGTTTTTTATGCGAGAGCTTTTTGCTGTCGGTTAAGCCTTCAATGGGATTATTCGGATCTAAAATCACCGCGGCGGTTACCACTGCGCCCACTAAAGGCCCGCGTCCCACTTCATCAACGCCTGCGATCAGTTCATAATCAGGATAGACAAATTCGCTCATTGCTTTTCCCCTTGCAATAATTCAATCACCGCTTCGGCGGCTTGTTTATCTGCATCGCATTGGATCATTTTATGCAGATCAATAAAGTGTTGCACTAAATTATGGCGATTTTGCACCGCACTTTCTTCTGTGGAAAAATAAGGAGCGAGCTTTTCTACCAATTTTTCTGCGGTGCAATCTTGCTGGATCATTTCTGGCACGAGCATTTCATTCGCCAGTAAATTCGGTAATGAAATATAAGGGGTTTTCACCAAGCGTTTAGCTAGGAAGTAAGTGAAGGGTTTCATTTTATAACCCACCACCATTGGCGATTTGCATAGCATACATTCTAATGCTGCCGTGCCTGAAGCAAGCAAGGTGGCTTGGGCGGCGATCATCGCTTGGCGAGCCTGCCCATCAAGCAAGATCATTGGTAAATCAGGGGCAATCTTCGCTTTAATTTGTTCAAATTGTTGACGACGTTTTTCATTCACTAAGGGAACGAGAAATTGCACATCGGGGTATTGTTGTTTCAGCAATAAGGCGGTTTGCAAGAAAGGTTCAGCAAGGAATTCCACTTCTGAGCCACGGCTGCCAACCAGCATCGCTAAATAGCGTTGTCGTGGATCAATATTAAGCATTTGGCAAGCGGCAAGGCGATCAGGTTTTAAGGGAATGGCGTCTGCCATTGTATGGCCGATAAAACGGCAAGGTACGTTGAAACGATCGTAAAAGGCTTTTTCAAAAGGTAAAAACGCAAGAACAAGGTTGGTGGCGCGTGCAATTTTGTGAATCCGATTTTGTCGCCACGCCCACACTGATGGGCTGACGTAATGAATGGTTTTGATGCCTTGTTCTTTAAGTTTGAGTTCAATGTCAAGATTGAAATCAGGGGCATCTATGCCGATAAACACATCAGGTTTTTCTTGTAGCATTTTGTCGATAACTTGGCGGCGGATTTTCAGCAAACGTGGCAAATGTTTTACCACTTCTGCTAGCCCCATTACGGCAATTTCTTCCATATCCACTAAGGTTTCACAGCCCTCTGCCAACATTTGCTTGCCAGCAATGCCGATAAAACGTGCGTTAGGATAACGGATTTTTAGGCTACGCATCAGCCCTGCGCCGAGAATATCGCCAGAAACTTCACCTGCGACAATACCGATTGTTGGAAATGCTTTTGCTTGTTCCATGAATAAATTTCTCATAAAAAACAACCGCACTTTATATTGCGAGGGTTAAGCAATAAGCAAAGTGCGGTGAAAAATTGTCATATTTTTAGCCGGTGTTACCGAATAATCCCGCGTGTTGAACGCTTGAAGAAATCAAGGAAAAAGCTAATTGCACTTTCTGTTTTGGCATAATGCTCAATTTCTGGCATCACTTCTTCTAAGGTTTTTCCACTGCGATAAATTAATTTGTACACGTTGCGAATGGCGTGCAATGTAGGTTTATCAAAACCGCGACGTTTCAAGCCCTCAATGTTCACCCCAAAAGGGTGAGCGTGATTGCCTTGTGCCATTACATAAGGTGGTACATCTTGGCTCACCATAGAACCACCGCCCAACATAACGTGTGCACCGATAATGACAAATTGGTGAATCGCTGACATTCCGCCAACAATCACGAAATCATCAAGCTCAACGTGCCCTGCAAGCGTGGCATTGTTAGCAAGAATACAGCGATTTTTGATTTTACAATCGTGTGCAATATGGGCATTGATCATAAATAAGTTATCATCACCCACACGCGTTACGCCACCACCTTGCACCGTGCCACGGTGAATAGTTACACTTTCACGAATGCGGTTACGGTTGCCGATAATGGTTTTCGTTGGCTCATTTTGGTATTTCAGATCTTGGTTTTTCTCACCAATGCTGGCGAATTGGAAAATTTCATTGTCTTCGCCAATTTTGGTCACGCCATTAACCACGATATGCGAGTGCAACACGGTGCCTTTGCCAATTTCTACATCAGCACCAATAATACAAAACGGGCCAATCACCACGTTTTCGCCAATTTTTGCCCCTTCTTCTACAATGGCTGTAGGGTGAATTTTTGCACTTGAATGGATCATATTGACCTCTTGTTTTTGTAATGAATGTTTATCTGCGCGCGCACATTAATTTTGCTTCACAAGCCACTTCACCATTCACGGTGGCAATGCCTGTGAATGCGGTAATACCACGGCGCTCTTTGATCACTTCGACATAAAGTTCCATTTGATCCCCTGGTAATACTGGGCGTTTGAAACGTGCGTCATCAATCCCCGCAAAATAAAATAATTCGCCACCTTGTAATTCGTGAGTTTTAAACGCCAAAATCCCCATTGATTGGGCGAGTGCCTCTAAAATTAACACACCAGGTAAAATAGGTTCGCCTGGGAAATGCCCAGTGAAACAAGGCTCATTAACACTGATGTTTTTGATCGCTTTTAACCATTTTCCTTCTTCAAAATCAGTAACACGATCCACTAATAAAAAGGGATAGCGGTGCGGAAGTAAGGTCATAATTTCTTTTGCTTCAATGACTTTTGCGGTTTGTTCTGTTGTCACAATAGTACCTTCTTAATTTGAAAATAATAGAAAATAAAATTGATGCAAATTATACGGTATTTCATCATTTAATACAAAACGCACCACATAAAGTGGCACGTTTGAGAGAGGAATTAAGCATTATTAAGCTTTTTTTCTACCGCTTTTAGACGTTTGTTCATTTTGTCAATGTCTAAAGTCAGTGCGGCGGTTTTACGCCATTCTTTATTTGGCTGTAATGGAATACCAGAAGAATACACGCCCGGTTCAGTGATTGGTCGCATTACCATTCCCATTCCCGTAACCGTAACTTTGTCGGCGATTTCCATATGGCCATTGATCACGCTTGCGCCACCGATTAAGCAATAGCGCCCCACTTTTAGGCTGCCTGCCATAATCACACCGCCAGCCACCGCTGTACCCGTACCGATATGCACGTTATGGGCAATTTGGCAAAGGTTATCGATGATGACGTTATCTTCAATCACTGTGGCATCTAATGCTCCGCGGTCAATACAAGTACAAGCCCCGATTTCAACGTGGTTGCCGATAATCACGGTGCCTGTTTGTGGGATCTTGATCCAACGCCCTTTATCATTCGCATAACCAAAACCATCACTGCCGATCACAGCGCCAGATTGAATTAAGCAATGTTCGCCAATTTGCACTTGGTGATAAATGTTTACATTTGCCCAAAGTTGAGTATTGGCGCCAATTTTTGCGCCTTTACCGATAAAGCAACCTGCGCCAATAATCACGTTATCGCCAAGTTCAACCTCATCTTCAATCACTACATTTGCGCCAATAGACACATTTTCGCCTAATTTTGCAGAGGCAGAAATTACCGCACTTGGTGCAATGCCAGCTGCCGCTTTTGGTGTAGAATCCATATATTGCGCTAACACGGCGTAAGCCACATAAGGATCTTTGACAATAAGCAAGTTGCTTTCAGGCGAACAAAATTCCACATCATTTTCGCTTACCACTAAAATCCCTGCTTGGGATTGTGCAAGTAAATCACGGAATTTAATGTTTGAAATAAAGGTGAGCTGGTTTGACTGTGCTTTGTCGAGCGGGGCGATACTATCAATAAGCACATTGGCGTTACCACGAATGGTAGCGCCAATTTGTTGTGCTAATTCTTTAAGAGAATAAGACTTGTGCATTATTTAGCCTGTGCTGGAATTGCTTTTAACACTTCTTCTGTAATGTTTTTACCATCAGCGGCATAAATTGCTGCTTTCTCATCAAGTACTGCGCTGTAGCTTTTTGCTTTTGCTACTGTTGTAGTTGCAGTTTGAATGTCAGTTAATAATTTGCGCTCAACTTCCATTTGACGTTTTTGTGCATCTTGACGGAATTGTTCAACTTTTTTCTGATGTGCTTGAACTAATTTTTGGAATTCATCATCACGTTTTTTGGCTAATTTACTGATTTCATCTTGACGTTTTTTGATGTCAGCTTGGCGTAATTTTGGTGCATCTTTTTCTAATGCTTTTACTTTACCATCAAGTTCTTTTTCAAAACCTTTTCTTTTATCTTGTAATGCTTTTTCTTCTGCTTGTAATTTGTCTGATGGTGCTTTTAACGCATCGTCTAATTTTTTGATCTCAGCTTCACGAGCTGGGTGGTTAGCAAAAAGATAATCTACGTTCACAAAGGCGATGTTATCTTCAGCCATTGCAACTGATGAACCTAATGCTAATGCGAGAGAAAGTGCGGTTAATTTTACTGCTTTTTTCATTGTTTAATTTCCTTAAAAATAATTATTAAATTGGGCAAGTGAATTGCTTGCCCACATTTTCACGCCTTTACTTAGACTAGTAAAAAAATTAGAAGTTCAATTAGAATGTTCCACCGATACTAAATTGGAATTGCTCGATGTCATCACCTTCATATTTTTTGATTGGTTTAGCATAAGAGAAAATCAATGGCCCTACTGGAGAATTCCATTGGAAACCAATCCCTGCTGATGCACGAATACGGCTTGGATCACCATAATCAGGTAAATTGGTATATTTCGCTTTACCATCGTGTTTCCATTTAGTATTCCAAACGCTTGCAGCATCGACAAACAATGACGTTCTTACTGAACGTTGGTTCTTATCGTCAATAAATGGTGTTGGCATAATTAATTCCATATTTGCCGTTACCATTGCGTTACCACCAACCACATCACCATTTACACGGCAATAATCATTACAAGATTGATCCCAGTAAATCGCCTGCGGCCCTACGGCCCCACTTGCGAAACCTCTCAAGCTGCTGATGCCGCCTGCGCTGTAGTTTTGGTAGAACGGTAAGCGTTTACCACCAAAACCATTTGCGTAAGATGCAGTGGTTTTAGCCGATAATACCCAAGTGTGTTCGTGATTTAATGGATAGAATCCTTGTACATCACCATATAATTTATAGAATTTATTATCTGAACCTGGAATCGTTACTTTTCCACCTAAAGAAGCTCTTACCCCTGAAGTTGGGAAATAACCACGATTCAAGCTGTTGTAGTTCCACCCGAAAGAGAATTCAAAATCGTGAGATTTGAATGTCCAATCTGGGAAGTTCATTGATTCACGATAGAAATTACGGTTAAACTCAGGCGATACATTTTTTAGTTTATTATGAACATAGCCCAAACCTAAATAGTAAGAGTTATTTTCATTTACAGGGAAACCAAGGGTACCATTCACACCATAAGTAGTACGGCTGAATGACGCTGAAGTATCATCTTTTGAATTATCATATTTCTCATAGAATGCGTTACCACCAAGGCTCACACCATCTTTCGTGAAGTACGGTTCGTTATAGCCAAGATTAACGGTTGTGCCGTAATCATTACGCGATCCCGCTAAGCTAATAGATGATCCCATTCCTAAGAAGTTATCTTGTTTCACACTAGCTTGATAGCTGAATCCACTCTCTGTACCATAACCTACACCGAAGTTGATACTTCCCGTGTTACGCTCTACTACACGGTAAACTACATCAAGTTCATCGTCTGTGTTTGGTACTGGCTCAGTACGAGATTCTACAGTTTCAAAAAATCCTGTACGTTCTAACCGCACTTTACCAAGATCTACTAAACGAGAAGATAACCAAGTTCCTTCTTGCTGACGCATTTCTTGACGTAATGTGCTATCCGCACTCACGTTATTGCCTTCAAAACGGATTTGGCGTACAGAATAACGGCGACCTGCATCAACCACATAGGTTAACCCAACGGTATGCGCTTGGTCATCAAATACAGGGTTAATATTCACTTGTGGATTACCGTAGCCTTGCTCCGCTAGCGTGGTTTTGATTTGCTGTTCCACGGCTAATACATCGCTACGTCTAAAAATTTCATTTAAGCGAACATCATTCAATGAAGGGGCTAGTTGTTCTGACATTCCAGCAACATTACCCACAATTCGTGCATTGCTCACGGTATAAACTGCACCTTCGTTCATTGAAATAGTTACATCTGCGGCAGTTTTTTCTGGATTAAGCTGAACATCTGTATCAGTAATTTGGAATTTTGCATAACCACGATCTAAATAGAAAGTGCGTAAGGCTTCTAAATCTTTATTTAGTTGTACAGAATCATATTTATTATTGAAGATCTTCCACCACGCATCAGGTTGTAACTCCATTTGCTGACGAAGTTTACCATCGCTAAAAGATTCATTTCCTTTGAAGGTAAGGGATTTTAATAAGGCAGGATCATTTTCATCAATTTGAATTTTTACTTCCGCACGGTTATTTGGCAAGGTATTTACCACAGTGTCCACTTTCGCATTATAGCGACCTACACTTTCATAGTGCTGTAATAACTCACCGCGGAAAGCATCTAATCTTTCTGGATCTAAAACGTCCCCAGCTGCAAAGCCATTAGCATCTAAATTCTCTTTCAGTGCCTCTGTTGGAATTGAGCTATTACCTTTCACATCTACTTCAACGATAACAGGCAGCTCACGAACTGAAATAACTAAAGAGTTTCCTTCACGAACGGCTCTAACACCTTTATACCCTTGTAAAAAGAGACCTCTCACCACATTGGCGATATCTTTATCTGTTGCTCTTTGACCTACTTTAACAGGTAAGCTGTTAAGAATTTTACTTTCTGTTGCCCCTTGAACACCGTCCACACGAATGTCCTGAACAACAAAAGGTGCAGCTTCAACAAATGTCGCTGTACCAAACAGTAAACTTGCGATTAAAAGTTTTTTCATTGTTACTTTTATCCTCGTAAAAGAAATAGTTATAAACGTAAGAAATCGTTAAACAAAGCAAATGCAGTCAAAGCTAACAAGCATATTGCACCAATTTTATAGGCAATATTCTGCACTTGTTCTGAAAGCGGTTTTCCTTTTATAGCTTCTGCGGCTAGAAAAATCAAATGTCCACCATCTAAAACAGGCAATGGAAACAAATTCATTATCCCTAAATTCACACTAATTAACGCCATAAAACTTAAATAATACACAAAGCCAATTTCGGAAGATATTCCTGCGCCTTTGGCAATAGAAATCGGCCCGCTAAGATTATTTAACGAAAGATCACCAGTAAATAATTTACCAATCACTTTCACCGTAAGTAGCATTAAATCTTTAGTTTTTTCTACACCTTTTTGGAATGCTTCAAGCATACCATATTTTAATTCTGTACGATACTTATCCTCAATCGGATAAACCGTTGGCGAAACACCCACAAACCAACGCCCTTTTTCTTTTAATATTGGGGTTAAGCTTTTATGTAATTTCTCACCATTACGCTCAATGATAACACTAAAAGGCCGCCCTTTTTGCACATCTTGAATAAAATCTTGCCAATTCATTGGCTCGCCAGTATTGGTATAAAATTTATCCCCCACTTGCAAGCCTGCTTTTTGCGCAGGGGAATCTTCCGCCACTTTAGACAAGGTCATTTCCACTTTAGTTCGCACTGGAATCATACCCAACGCGCCAAAAGCACTTTCTTTTTCAGGATCGAATCGCCAATTGGCTAAATCTAAAGTGCGTTGCTGTTTTACATCTGAACCAAAAGGCGAAAGGGTGATTTCTACATTGGGATTGCCCATTTTGGTGGCAAGCACCATATTGATGGTTTCCCAATCTGGTGTCGCGGTGCCATCAATGGCGATAATTTGTGAATCGGGTTGAATTTGCGCTTGTGCCGCAATGGACGCTGGTCGAACCTCTGCGATCACAGGTTTTACGCTAGGAATCCCAATGGAATACACCAGCCAATAAGCCAATATAGCAAAAATAAAATTCGCCATCGGGCCTGCTGCAATCACAAAAGCACGTTGTGCCACAGATTTATTATTAAAAGCTTGAGATTTCAACGCTTCTGGTACGGCTTCATTACGCTCATCAAGCATTTTCACATAACCGCCCAACGGAATCAGTGAGATGGAAAACTCGGTGCCTTTTTTATCAAAGAACGACCACAGCACTTTGCCGAAACCGATAGAAAAACGTTCAACTTTTACACCGCACTTTCGCGCAGCCCAAAAATGTCCATATTCATGTACAAAAACCAGCACACAAATGGCTATCAAAAATGAACCTAGCGACCACAAAAAGGACATATTCGTTTTTTCCTACAATACATAAAAATAGAAATACGCAAAGAATGGCACGGAGGCAGTCAAGCTATCGATGCGATCTAAAATTCCACCGTGTCCGGGGATTAAATTACTGCTGTCTTTAATCCCACTTTCGCGCTTAAACATACTTTCCGTTAAATCGCCCAGTACAGAAATTGCCACTGTGGCAACAGATAAGGCGATAAAAGGCACGGTTGGTACATTGAATAAATCTTGTGGAGCGACTTGCATAAAAATACCTGCTAGCACGCCAGCGGTAATCAGCCCACCAAACACACCTTGCCACGTTTTCCCTGGGGAAACTTTTGGTGCAAGTTTATGTTTTCCGAATTTTCGGCCAGCAAAATAAGCCCCTGAATCGGCTGCCCATACTAGAATAAACACATAAAAGAGCAACATTAAGCCGTGGTAGGGATTAGCAACATAACCGTCTAAGCGCAAACGCAACACGCCTACAATAAAAGGCACAAGGGTTACAATAGCGAAAACGCCTTGCAAAATCACCGATTTTGCCCATAATTTGGCAGAATTTGGATAGCTCACCACAAAGCCAAGCGCCACAATCCACCAAATCACTGCGCTTAATAAAATTGGCTCAGCATAATGTTCAAACACACGGCCTGCATTGAGATAATTAGCTTCGCTTAAAATCCACAAAAAAAGCACCGCACCTGCTAAGCCTGCCACTACAACACGCCAAAATTTATTTTTAACTTGAGCGAATTGTGTCCACTCCCAAATTCCTAAGGTCGCCACTGCACCTAAGGCTAAGGCAAAATAAAAAGGAGAAAATAAAAATAACGCTGCACAGACAATAGCAATTAAAATAATTGCGGAAATAACACGTTGTTTAAGCACAGTTTAGTCCTCTTGTTCTGCTCCACCAAAACGGCGATTTCGTTGTTGATAAGCTAAGATAGCTTGATTAAATTCTCGTTCGTTAAAATCTGGCCATAGCACATCAGAAAAATAAAATTCTGCATAGGCAATTTGCCACAGTAAAAAATTACTTACACGCTGTTCACCACTCGTGCGAATTAATAAATCCACCATTGGCTGATCTTGGGTAACCAAATGTTGTTGGAAACGTTCAGCGGTGATCTCATCAAGCGTCAGCTGCTCATTTTTCACCAAGCCGGCAAGCTGTTTGGTTGCCTGTACAATATCCCAATAACCGCCATAATTTGCCGCAATATTTAAAGTAAGTGCGGTATTATTTTCGGTTAATTTTTCTGCTTTTTCGATTTTTTGCTGTAATTTTTCACTAAAACGGGATTTATCCCCAATAATATTTAAGCGAATATTATTTTTATGCAATTTTTTCACTTCTAAATCCAGTGCTTGCATAAAAAGTGTCATTAATGCGCTCACTTCACTTTCAGGGCGCGTCCAATTTTCGCTACTAAACGCATAAAGAGTGAGTACATTGACACCAATTTTTCGCGCATAGGAAACCGCTTGACGCACTGCCGCCACGCCATTTTTATGCCCGAAAATACGCATTTTTCCTTGCTGTTTTGCCCAACGTCCATTGCCGTCCATAATAATCGCAACGTGTTGGGGAATATTGTTTAAGTCAATCTCTGTCATTCATCAAGGATTTTCTAGTTACAAAATTAATGGCTGAATATATCATAATATGATATTACTTACTATGAAAACGCACAGAATTATGGATAAAAAATCAAGGCGAACTTTCGCTCGCCTTGATTTATTTGTAACGAAAACAAAATGTTATTTTGCTTGAATGATTTGCCACGCTAAAGCGCGTGCGTTTTTATCCACGTCTAACACATCATCAATAGATTGAATCTGTTGCGGGCTAATTTTTTCTACCACTTGCGTATTCACTTTAGCAATATCGGTAAATTTAATTTGACGATTTAAAAAGGCTTCAACGGAAATTTCATTCGCCGCATTCATTGCCGTTGTGGCATATTGCCCTGCGGCAAAGGCATCAATGGCCAATTTTAAGCAAGGGTAACGCGGATAATCTGGCGCTAAAAAAGTCAGCCCATTGAGCTGATAAAAATCTAATGGCGCAACACCAGCAAAGGTACGCTGCGGATAAGCCATTGTTTCCGCAATTGGTGTGCGCATATCTGGATTGCCCATTTGTGCAATCACCGAGCCATCAATATAACGCACCATAGAATGAATGATCGATTGCGGATGAATGATCACTTCCATCTCATCAGCGCTGGCATTGAATAACCAACGGGCTTCAATATATTCCAAGCCTTTATTCATCATTGTGGCAGAATCCACTGAGATTTTTTTGCCCATTGACCAATTAGGGTGTGCAACAGCTTGCTCTGGTGTGATCTGGTCAAATTCTGAAAGATCTGTATAACGGAAAGGCCCGCCCGATCCCGTGAGTACAATTTTGCTGATGCCTAATTCTTGCAACGGGCAAAAACCGATTTTTTCCTGCGCTTGCGGTGGTAACGATTGGAAAATCGCATTATGTTCACTATCCACAGGCAGTAACTGAGCGTGATTTTTCTTCACTTCATCAATAAAAAGCTGCCCGCAGGTAACCAAACTTTCTTTATTAGCTAACAGCACTCGCTTGCCTGCTTGCACCGCTGAAAGGGTGGGTAACAAACCTGCTGCGCCAACAATGGCAGCCATCACTTGATCCGCTTCAGGATGAGCCGCCAACTCACAAATAGCTTTTTGTCCGCTTAACACTTGGGTTCTTAGACCAAGTGCGGTCAATTTTTCTGTTAAATTTTTTGCTGCACTTTCGTCATCTAAGGCAGCAAAAGTCGGCTGAAATTTAACGCATTGCTCCACCATTAATTGCACGTTACGTCCGCCCACTAAGGCAAACGCTTGATATTTCTCAGGGTTGTGTTCTATCACAGAAAGGGTGCTAGTGCCGATGGAGCCTGTCGAACCAAGAATGACGAGTTTTTGTTGTTTTTGCATAAATTTTTGACCGCACTTTAAAAGGGTTAAGGTTGCTAAAATTGTCGTGAATATACTCAAAAGCCTGTAATTCAGCAAGAAAAAATAGGGCGAACCCTTGGCTCGCCCTTTATTTCGTAAGAATGATTAGAAATCTAATAATTCTTTCTCTTTGTCCGCTAACACTTCGTCCACTTTTTTCACATAAAGATCAGTGATTTTTTGGATTTCATCTTGTGCTTTGCGTTCTTCATCTTCGCTGATTTCTTTTTCTTTCAACAACGCTTTGATTTGATCGTTCGCATCACGGCGCACATTACGCACAGCCACTTTGCCTTGCTCAGCTTCCGCTTTTACGATTTTGATTAAATCACGGCGGCGTTCTTCCGTTAATGGTGGAAGTGGAACACGAATAGTTGTGCCAGCTGATGATGGGTTTAAGCCTAAATCAGAGGTTAAAATGGCTTTTTCCACCGCACCGATTAAGCTGCGATCAAACACAGTTACCGCTAAGGTACGCGCATCTTCTGCCACTACGTTGGCTAATTGACGCAATGGGGTTAATGCACCATAGTATTCCACTTGAATACCGTCCAGTAAGCTTGGCTGCGCACGGCCTGTTCTTACTTTGGCAATATGGTGTTTGAATGTTTCAAGGCTTTTTTCCATACGCAACTGCGCATCTTGTTTAATTTCGTTAATCACAAATATTCCTTTTTATTTAAGTTTAATCAATTAGTTACAAATTAGCGTACCTTCACGCTCACCTAAAACCACTTTGCGTAATGCGCCTGGTTTGCTCATATTGAACACACGAATTGGCATTCCGTGATCGCGTGCTAAAGTAAAGGCGGCTAAGTCCATTACTTGCAATTCTTTGTCAATCACATCGGCATAAGTGAGTTTTTCATACAACACTGCATCTGGATTTTTAGCAGGATCGCAATCATACACGCCGTCCACTTTGGTGGCTTTAAGCACAACATCAGCTTCAATTTCAATCCCACGCAAGCACGCTGCAGAATCGGTGGTAAAGAATGGGCTACCTGTTCCCGCAGAGAAAATCACCACGCGCCCTTCACGCAACATTTTGATCGCTTCAGACCAGTTATAGGTATCACAAATACCGTTTAGCTGGAAAGCGGACATTAATTTTGCATTCACATCTGCACGGTGTAAGGCATCACGCATTGCCAAGCCGTTCATTACGGTGGCAAGCATACCCATATGATCGCCCACCACGCGGTTCATTCCCGCCTTAGCCAGTTTTGCGCCACGGAATAAATTTCCGCCACCTAACACAACCCCGACTTCTACGCCCATTTCTAGTAATTCTTTAATTTCGAGCGCCATTCTGTCTAAAATTGAAGGATCAATTCCAAAACCTTCATCACCTTGTAAAGCTTCACCGCTTAATTTAAGCAGGATTCTTTTATATACGGGTTTGCTCATTTTTTCCTCACAAAAGTTGGGTACAAAATTCTGCATATTATAGAGCAACATCTTTGCAGTGAAAATAGCTCAAGGCAAAAATCGCATAGAACCAATGAAAAAAATTCAGTAAAATGAAATGAAATAAAAAATAAGGAACAATGTTGTGGCAGAAAAGAACAAAAAAGGAACATTTCATCTTTCATCATTACTAGTAAGTGCGGTGTGTTTTGCGCTACTTTATATTATCAGCCTATTGGCACTACAGGGTTCGGGCTATTTTCCGCAGCCAAGTTGGCAGCAGATCAGCCTTTTTATGTCGTTCATTATTATTTTTTCTAGCTCGAAAAAACTCTTTTATTTCATTGCATTACCTATTTTATTTATCTATGCCTGCTATGCGCCCATTGGAGTAAATTTTGGCGCGCCGTCTTATCAATATATTGCCTCTGTTTTCGCTACAGATTTACAAGAAGGCAAAGAATTTTTCGCTCAAATTCCCCTGCTTGATTATGGCTATCCCCTTGTAATTCTCGGTGGCGCACTACTTTATCGCTGGTTAAGCCAAAAATTCCACTTGGCTTTTTATAAAAATAAGGGGCTATTGGCGCTCATTTTTGTTAATGCACTTTGGGGAAATATTCCCTTTCAACCGCTGCAAGAAAGCTATTTAGCAGGGGAAAAAGTGGTCGAAGAATTACGCTTGCTCAACCGCTTTGATGTACCAAGCGAATGGGGCGAAAGCCAACTGGATAACAGTTCCCATTATGATGATTACATTTTAGTTATCGGCGAAAGCGCGAGAAAAGATTATCACCACGCTTACGGCTACCCTGTTGCCAACACGCCTTTTCTTTCCACGGCTAAAGGAACGTTAATTGACGGCCTAACCGCAGGCGGCACAAACACCATCGCTTCGCTTAAATTAATGTTTACCAAGCCTAACAAGCAAACTTGGGAAGGGAATTATCGCTTAAATTTCATTGACTTAATTAAATCCGCAGGAATCAAAACCTATTGGCTTTCCAATCAAGGTTATTTAGGGCAATACGACACGCCAATTTCTGCTATTGCCAATAAAAGCGATGAAAAAATCTTTTTACGCGCGGGTGATTCCATTAGTAATGATGTGAGCGATTTCAACTTATTAAACCGATTTAATCAACTCATTCAAGCCCCTGCCACAGGCAAGCGTTTTATTGTGGTGCATTTATATGGCTCGCACCCGTTGGTTTGCGAACGCGTTACCGATTACAAGAAAATTTTCGATGAGCATCAGATTGATAAAAAGTATCAGGACGTGAATTGCTACATCAGTTCGATCAAAAAAACCGATGAAGTGCTGAGTAAAATTTATCAGGCTCTGGTCAAAAATCAGCAAAAAAACCACCGCACTTTTTCGATGATTTATTTTTCTGATCACGGCTTAGCTCATCAAATTAGCGATAACTATATCGCTATTCACAATAGCAGCGGAAAAAGTAAACGCCATTACGATATTCCGTTGTTTAAAATTTCCAGTGATGATCAGCAGCGTCACGAGAAAAAGGTGTCAAAATCAGGCTTGAACTTCACAGAAGGCTTGGCGAATTGGATTGGCATTCGTAACGCTAACATTGACCCCAATGCGGATCTTTTCGATGATACGCCACAGCCAGATTACGGTTTGAAAGAAAAAATTGAAAAAATCACCGCACCTGATGATCCAGCGGTGGTGATTCCACAAAAATAGCAATAAAAAAAAGCAGATCTCATAAGATCTGCTTTTTCTATTTATGCTTTTACAATGATTATTTAGTCATTGCAGCAACTTCTGCAGCGAAGTCAGTTTCAACTTTTTCGATACCTTCGCCCACTTCAAAGCGTAAGAATGAAACTACTTCTGCACCTTTCTCTTTTAATAATTCACCCACTGATTTAGAAGGATCCATTACGAAAGGTTGACCAGTTAAAGACACTTCACCAGTGAATTTCTTCATACGACCTTCAACCATTTTCTCAGCGATTTCGCGTGGTTTACCAGATTGCATTGCGATATCCACTTGGATTTGACGCTCGTGTTCTACTACGTCTGCTGGTACATCGCTTGGATTTACATATTCTGGACGGCTTGCTGCAACGTGCATTGCAACGTGTTTCACTAATTCTTCATCAGCGTTTACTGCGCCCACTAATACACCAATTTTCGCACCGTGTAAGTATGAACCTACCACTGGCGCTTGTACTGAACCAACGCGGCGGATTGTCATATTCTCACCGATTTTTGCCACTAATGCAGCACGTTTTTCTTCAAATTCAGCTTGTAATGCTTCGATAGTTACGCCTTTGTTGTTTAATGCGTAATCTGCTACTTCATTCGCTAAGCCTAAGAAACCAGCGTCTTTTGCTACGAAGTCAGTTTCACAGTTCATTTCAATCATTACACCGTAGTCGCCAGCAACACGCGCGATGATAACACCTTCAGCAGCAACACGGCCTGCTTTTTTCGCCGCTTTTGCTTGACCTGATTTACGCATATTATCAATCGCTAATTCGATATCACCGTTTGCTTCTACTAATGCTTTTTTACATTCCATCATACCTGCACCGGTACGATCACGAAGTTCTTTTACTAAAGATGCTGTAATTTCAGCCATTTTAAAATCCTCTATCCACAAAATTTGATGCGATTTTTGACCGCACTTATGTAAAAAAGCAGGGAACATAAGCCCCCTGCTAACCAATTAATCATTGTGATTAATAAGGGCTTTCGCCGCATTCACCTGAATTATTCAGCTGCTTCTGCTTCAGCAAATTTCTCTTCGGCTACCACTTCTTGTTGGCGACCTTCTTTTACTGCTGCCGCTGCTGCTGCAAGATATAGTTGAATTGCACGCGCTGCATCATCGTTACCTGGGATAACAAAATCAACACCGTCTGGCGCAGAGTTTGTATCAACCACTGCAAATACTGGAATACCAAGGTTATTTGCTTCTTTGATTGCGATGTGTTCGTGATCTGCACCGATAACAAATAATGCATCAGGAAGACCCGCCATATCTTTGATACCGCCAAGGCTTAATTCAAGTTTTTCCATCTCACGGCTACGCATTAATGCTTCTTTCTTAGTTAATTTGTCGAAAGTACCATCTTGAGATTGAGTTTCTAAATCTTTTAAGCGTTTGATTGATTGACGTACTGTTTTCCAGTTAGTCAACATACCACCTAACCAACGGTGATTTACATAGTATTGCTGACAGTCTAATGCTGCTGCTTTCACTGCTTCACTTGCTGCACGTTTTGTACCAACAAATAAGATTTTACCGTTGTTGCCCGCAATGCGAGTTAATTCTGCTAATGCAGCATTGAACATTGGAACGGTTTTTTCAAGGTTGATGATATGAACGCCGTTGCGTGGTCCGAAAATGAATGGTTTCATTTTTGGGTTCCAGTAACGAGTTTGGTGACCGAAGTGAACGCCAGCTTGTAGCATTTCGCGCATTGAAACTTGTGCCATAATAATTTTCCTTTTGTTTGGGGTTTAGCCTCCACATACCAAATAAATCGACCGTTTGGCACCCCGATTTATCCGTGCGATATGTGTGTGATTTATTGTTAAAAATTAAGTTTGAAATTATTTCGTCTAAAATAAAAATTGCTTTGTTATTCTAGCCAAAATAACGCCGCACTTTATACCATAAAGTGCGGTGAAAAACTAGCAAATTTTTCAAAACTCAGTAAAAAGCTCATAAAAAACGGCAATCTGAAATTTCATCTTGCCGTTTTAATAATAAATAAGATTAAAGCTTATAATTACTCTTCTTGCGCTAAGAATTGTTGATTAATTTCAATTTTAGCTTTTGCTCTTAAGGCCTGTAATAAAGCCTGTTGCAATTCTGCTTGTTGCGCTTGAGTGAGCTGAGCGTTAAATGCTTGCAGTTGCTCCCCATCTAATGCCCCATCTTTAATATTGCTTAATTCGATTACCACAATACTGTTATCACCATTTTTCGCGGCCATATAAGCTGGCTTATCACTGGTTTTTTGCATTGAGAAAATCACATCACGCAATTGTGGCACTTTATTTTCAGCGTAAACCCATTGCGCTTTCTCGCCGAATTTAATGCCATCTGGTAGAGCGGCATTGCTATTTTCATTTAGCGCTTGCGCCACTTTTTCAGCTTGAGCTAGCACAATTTTTTCCGCTTTTTGCTGTTTTAAATATTGAGCAATTTCATCTTTTGCTTCATCAAGTGTTTTCACACCTTCTGGTTTATGTTCCACCACACGAACAATCAAAGAATGCTGATCGCCCACATTAATGGCTTCTGAATTTGTACCGCCTTGAGTTAATTCAGAATCAAATAATGCCGAAACTACATTGCCATAATTAAGTGCAGCTGGAATATCGTTGCGTGAGAAATAACCCGTTTCTTGCACAGTCACGCCTGCCGCTTGCGCCGCTGCTTGTAAGGAATCTGGCTGCTCAAAGGCTTTCTCATTGGCTTGTTTTTCCATTGCGTAGAATTCTTTCGCGCTTAATTCGCTGCGAAGTTTGGCAGCAATATCGTTTTTCACTTGTTCTAATGGCAGGAATTTTTCATCTTCCACTTTGATGATATGGTAAGCGTTATCCACTTTAACTGGTTGGCTATATTCCCCTGCTTTTAATTCACGCGTCGCGGCTTCAAATTGTGGTGGCATCATTCCTGCCACAACCCAATCTAAGTCCCCGCCATTTGCGCCAGAAATTTTGTCGCTAGAATAAAGTTTCGCTAACGCCGCAAAGCTTTCGCCTTTTTGTAAATCCGCATAAACTGCTTGGGCTTCTTGCTCCGTTGGCAGTTGGATATGCGCCAAATGCTGAGTCATATATTGCGCTTTGTTATCTTGATAATATTGCGCAATTTCTACATCAGTAACCTTCACATTTTTTTCCGCGGCTTGTTGGGTTAAATCAAGATATTGCACTTTCACTAACTCAGGCACGGCAAATGCGGCTTTATTCGCGTTATAGTACGCGCTAATTTCTTCTTCATTCGCCTGTTGTTGTGCCACAGTGGCCGCTAAAGGAAATTCAGCCAAACGTACATCACGTTGCTGGAAAAATAATTGAGCTGCGCGTGCATTTTGGTTAGGCACAGTAAAGGCTGAACGAGCAATGCCGTCATTAAGCTGTTGTAGGGTTAATCCTTGGCGTAAGTATTGCGCATATCGATCACCACTTAACCCATTAGTTGATAACATTTGTTGATAAAGTGCGTTATCAAATTTGCCGTCTTTTTGGAAAATTGGGCTGGTCACGATAGCTTGTTGAATTTGACTATCGCTTACGTCTAACTGCAATTCCGCGGCGTATTGACGCAATAATTCTTGATCAATTAAACGATCTAAAATTGAACTGCGTAAGCCATTCACAAATTCTGGGGAATCCGCCACTGCGGCAAATTGCGCCCCAAGCTGCTCACTAAAACGCTGATATTCTTGATTATATTGCTCTAAAAAAGTTTGTTGTGAAATTTCTTCACCATTCACTTTGGCTGCAGACGTATCTACGCTTGCAAACATATAACCCGCAACACCGCTCGCTACGAAAGAAAGCACGACAACAGCAAACAGTATTTTCCACCAAATGCTGTTGGTTGCGTCATGAAGTTTTTCCATTAACATTGACGTTATCCTATGAAGATTAAAACAAAATTTTGCCGATTATAATCGAAAGTTAAGAGATTTTCAGCAGAAAATAAATAGGTCGGTAAAGATTTCTCTCTACCGACCTAGAAATAAAAATGTGAAATTAATTCACCGCACTTTCCGCACGTTTACTTTTACGGCGTGGTGTTGTTTTTTCTTCTTTTGTAATCAAGTGAGAAAAATCAACCCCTTCAGGCGGATTTTCTAAGGCGATGCTTAGCACTTCATCAATGGTTTCCACTGGACGAATATCTAAGCTGTTTTTCGCATTCTCTGGGATTTCTTCCAAATCTTTTACATTATCTTTTGGAATAATCACTGTTTTAATGCCGCCACGGTGCGCTGCGAGCAATTTCTCTTTCAAACCACCAATTGGCAACACTTTACCACGCAAGCTGATTTCCCCTGTCATCGCCACTTCAGACTTCACAGGATTTCCCGTTAAACAAGAAACCAAGGCGGTACACATTGCGATCCCTGCACTTGGGCCATCTTTTGGTGTTGCACCGTCTGGAACGTGAATATGAATATCACGTTTTTCGTGGAAATCAGGCGCAATACCTAATTTTTCTGCACGGGAACGCACCACGGTCATCGCAGCTTGAATAGATTCTTTCATCACATCGCCTAGCGACCCTGTATAGGTTAATTTGCCTTTACCGATCACAGAAGTGGCTTCGATGGTGAGTAAATCACCGCCCACTTGCGTCCACGCCAAGCCCGTTACTTCACCTACACGGTTTTGTGTATCTGCACGACCAAACTCAAAGCGTTTTACGCCTAAATATTCATTCAGGTTATCGCTGTTTACGGTGATCGATTTTAATTTCGGGTTCAACAGTAAATTTTTCACCGCTTTACGGCAGATTTTAGAAATCTCACGTTCAAGACCACGCACGCCCGCTTCACGAGTGTAATAGCGGATAATATCTAAAATCGCACTGTCTTCGATTTTCAACTCGCCTTTTTTCAACCCGTTACGCTCAATTTGTTTGTTAAGCAAATGGCGTGTGGCGATATTGAGTTTTTCATCTTCCGTATAGCCCGATAAACGAATCACTTCCATACGATCAAGCAGCGGCCCTGGGATATTCATTGAGTTTGAGGTTGCCACGAACATCACATCAGAAAGATCATAATCCACTTCTAAATAATGATCGTTGAAGTTGGCGTTCTGTTCTGGATCAAGCACTTCTAACAACGCAGAAGCAGGATCACCACGCATATCTGATGCCATTTTATCGATCTCATCAAGTAAAAAGAGCGGATTTTTCACCCCCACTTTTGCCATTTTTTGGATCAATTTACCCGGCAATGAGCCGATATAGGTTTTGCGATGCCCACGGATTTCCGCTTCATCACGCACGCCGCCTAGCGCCATACGCACATATTTACGTCCTGTGGCATTGGCAATAGATTGTCCTAGGGAAGTTTTCCCTACCCCCGGTGGCCCAACTAAGCAAAGGATAGGCCCTTTAAGCTGATTTAAACGGCTTTGTACCGCTAAATATTCCAAAATGCGATCTTTCACGCGCTCTAAGCCATAATGATCCGCATCAAGAATTCCCTGCGCTTTAACAATATCTTTTTTCACTTTGCTACGCTTATGCCAAGGCACTTGCAACATCCAATCAATGTAGCTGCGCACCACCGTTGCTTCTGCTGACATTGGCGACATCATTTTCAGTTTCTGCAATTCTGCTTCCACTTTTTCTCTCGCCTCTTTCGGCATTTTGGCTTCTTCCACTTTTTGACGAAGTTGTTCCACTTCATCAACGGTACTTTCGGTTTCGCCTAGCTCTTTTTGGATAGCTTTGATTTGTTCGTTAAGGTAATAATCGCGCTGGCTTTTTTCCATTTGTTTTTTCACACGGCCGCGAATACGTTTCTCAACTTCTAAAATGCCTGCTTCGTTAATCATTAAACCAAGCAAATATTCAAAGCGTTCAGCAACATTTGCAATGCCTAAAACTTCTTGCTTACGCGCCACTGAAACCGGCATATGGGCGGCCATTGTGTCGCTTAAACGTTCGCTATCTACAATGCCTTTTAAAGCATTCACAACGTCAGGTTGTACTTTTTTATTTAACTCTACATATTTGCTGAATTCAGCCATTGCAGCATTTTTCGCCACTTCAAGTTCTTGTAAATCACCAAATTCAGTTGAGATCTCTTTCACTTTGGCGGCAAAAAAACGACCATTATCTTCAATGGAAGAAATTTTAACGCGCTGTTGCCCTTCAACCAGTACTTTCACTGTGCCATCTGGCAATTTTAATAATTGAATGATATTGGCAACCGTACCAACTTGGTAAAGATCTTCTGCGCTAGGATCTTCTAAATCCGCTTCTTTTTGAGAAACTAATAATAGCTGTTTTCCATTTTCCATTGCCTCATCAAGGGCGGCAATGGATCTTTCACGCCCTACAAATAAAGGCATTACCATATAAGGAAACACCACCACATCACGTAATGGTAATGCTGGAATTTCTTTTTGTTTTGTCCGTCTAGCGTTCATATACTCTCTCTTAGTTCCTATAAACTACAAAATATTCTTTAATATAAGAACGAATTTGAAAACTTCAAGGCATAAGCCAAAGAAAAATAGTTACTAAGCATTGTCAGTAACTATTCCCTTTCTTTTTACTTAATTATGCAATGCCTTTGTGTCTTAACAAAGCATCTAATTGCGGTTCTCTGCCGCGGAAGCGTTTGAATAAAATCATTGGCTCTTCCGAACCGCCACGGGTGAGAATTTCATCAAGAAAAGATTGCCCGGTTACGGGGTTGAAAATGCCTTCTTCTTCAAAACGCGAGAACGCATCTGCCGATAGCACTTCCGCCCATAAATAGCTGTAATAGCCCGCGGCATAACCGCCAGCAAAAATATGGCTAAAGCTATGCGGATTTCTTGCCCAATCCACACCTTTAATTACCGCCACATCTTCTTTCACTTGTTTTAAGGTGTCTAAAATTTGATTTGGTTGGTTCGCATCAAAATAATGGTGCAAACGGAAATCAAATAACCCAAATTCAAGCTGACGTAACACGAACATTGCCGCTTGGAAGTTTTTCGCTTTAAGCAACTGTTGCAATTTTTCTTTTGGTAGCGGTTCACCTGTTTCATAATGCCCTGAAATAAAGGCAAGCGCGTCTTCTTCCCAACACCAGTTTTCTAAGAATTGGCTTGGTAATTCCACCGCGTCCCAAGGCACGCCATTAATGCCCGCCACATCTGCGACATCAATTTGTGTGAGCATATGATGAATGCCGTGTCCAAATTCGTGGAATAAGGTGGTGACTTCATCGTGAGTGAAGAGCGCAGGTTTATCACCCACTGGTGCGTTAAAGTTACAAGTGAGATAAGCCACTGGTTGTTGAATTGTGCCATCGGCTTTACGGCGGCGACCAACACAATCGTCCATCCACGCACCACCACGTTTATTTTCACGAGCGTATAAGTCTAAATAAAAACTACCGCGCACTTGATCTTGGCTATCAATCAAATCAAAGAAACGCACATCTTTATGCCAAGTATCCACATCAAAACGTTCCACAGCGCGAATATTAAATAGGCGCTTAATTAGCTCAAATAAGCCTGAAAGTACGCGATTTTCGGGGAAATAAGGGCGAAGTTCTTCATCATTAATGGCGTATAAATGTTGTTTTTGTTTTTCGCTATAAAATGCAATATCCCAAGGCTCAAGTGCGGTAATATTAAAGTGGGTTTTACAAAACGCTTCCAATTCCGCTAATTCTTGTTGTCCTTGCGCTTTGGAACGGCTTGCCAAATTATCGAGGAAATCCAACACTTGTTGCGGATTTTCAGCCATTTTAGTGGCAAGGGAAAGCTCGGTGTAATGCTCAAAATCAAGCAATTTCGCCAATTCAACACGCAAGGTTAAGATCTCTTGCATAATGGCGGAATTATCCCATTTCCCTGCATTCGGGCCTTGTTCTGAAGCACGAGTCACAAAAGCGCGGTACATTTCTTCACGCAATTGACGGTTTTCACAATAGGTCATCACTGGCAAATAGCTTGGAAACTCAAGGGTGAAGCGATAACCTTCTAGCCCTTTGCTTTCGGCGGATTGCTTCGCCGCTTGCAAGGCACTTTCTGGCAAGCCTGCTAATTCATTTTTATCCGTAATTACCTTATCCCAGCCCATTGTGGCATCTAGCACATTGTTGCTAAATTGTGAACTTAGCTCGGATAAACGAGCGACAATTTCGCCATAGCGTTTTTGTTTTTCGGCTGGCAAAGAAATGCCTGAGAGTTTGAAATCACGCAAGGCATTATCAATGGCTTTTTTCTGTGCCACGCTGTAAGTTTCATATTCTGGGCTATTTTTAAGCTGTAAATAGGCTTGGTATAAGCCTTCGTGCTGCCCTAACCAAGTGCTATATTCAGAAAGCAATGGCAAGCAAGCTTGATAGGCTTCACGCAATTCAGGGCTATTTTTCACCGCATTTAAGTGGCTTACAGGCGACCACGCTTTGCTTAAGCGATCACCACTTTCAGTAAGCGGTTCAATAAAATTCTGCCAAGTTAAGTGTGGTTGCTTTAAAACCTGTTCTACGGTATCTCGATTTTCTTGAATTAATTGTGTAATCGCGGGTTGAATATGTTCGGGTTTAATTTGCGAAAATTGCGGTAAGGTGGTTTCGCTTAATAGCGGATTTGTCATAAAAGCTCCTTGCTTTCCTAATCAATGTTATTGCATAACAAATAAGGCAAGATTTTATAATATCAAGGTTGAGAAATCTAAAAAAATATGGATAATTGAGAATAATTTTTATTTGGAAAGAAAAATGAAAGCAATTTACATCATTTTAGGATTTATTTCACTGGCGCTCGGCATTATTGGCGCATTTTTGCCCCTGCTGCCGACCACGCCTTTTTTGTTGCTCACCGTGTTTTGCTTTGCGCAAGGCTCTGAACGTTTGCATAACTGGATCATTCAAACGGAGCTGTACAAAAAACATCTGCAATCTTTTAGCGAACAAAGGGCTTTAACCTTAAAAACCAAAATCCGTATTCTTATTTTATCCACCACAATGCTGGCGATCGGCTTTTATTTCACGCCGACAATGTTTGGCAAAGCGGCGATTTTGCTTGGCTTGCTGATTCATTATTGGGTGTTCTTCTTTTGGATTAAAACCCTGAAAGAATAATGTGCGCGAACAGAAAGAATAATTGGTAATCAAGGGGCGTTTTTGTATAATGCCCCTATTTTTACATCAGCCTTTAAGCCAATGTCATCATTTAAACTTCCTACTATTTTGCCAAGTGCGGTGCTTTTTTGCGCAATTTTTTCCTTAACCAGTTGCGATCAGCCAAAGCAGGTTGCGATCCCTAATTCCGCACCAACACAAACGCCTACTACTGAGCCTGAAGTGCGTATTCCCCACTTAGTACGCGGTGTTTATGGCGATTTAGTGATCTCTCCAGAAAAATTGCAAAATGATGAACAAGCAAATTTTTTGCGTGATATTTTAGAAGGCTTGGTGATTTACGATCCGCACGGCAATGTGATCCCTGCCGTTGCTCAGAGCTGGCAAACGAAAGATAACAAGGTTTGGACATTCATCTTGCGTGAATCGGCAAAATGGTCAAATGGCTTGCCTGTAACCGCTGATGATTTCGTGCAAAGCTGGCGAAAATTAGCCACATCAAACAGTCCGCTAAAAGAATACTTATCCTTTATTAATCTTCAGCAGGCCGCGGAAGTTCTGCAAGGTAAAGCCGATGTGGAACAGCTCGGCGTGCAAGCCTTATCCCCACAGCAATTACAAATCCGCTTAGAAAAAGCCACGCCTCATCTGCCTGCAATGCTCGCGCACCCTGCCTTATTACCGCAGTATTTTGGCGAACGGCAAGGCTTTGTGAGTAATGGCGCGTATTATGTGAAAAATCAGCAAGGTGATGAAATTCATCTAGCGCAAAATCCTTACTATTGGCAAGCTGAGAAAGTCGCCTTTTCCTTGGTTGATTATAAAAAACTCACACCAAACCAAGACTTAACGGGCATTGATATTGTTGCCAATCCCAAACAAAGCAATGTGCAAGTCACCTATTTACCAAAACTTTGTACTTATTACTACGAATTTAATTTTAACGATCCAAGGCTAGCCAAAAGTGCGGTGCGAAAATCCTTAGTTTTTCTCGCTTCTGCACGAAATTTAGTGCGTGGCGAACAGCAGGCGCGTCTTGCTAGCAATCATTTTCTGCCTCAATCAATGCAAGGCGAACCTGAAAATGCGTGGTCGCCAGTGCTAGTGGAACAGCTTTTACAGCAAAATGGTATCACCGAAAAATCCCCACTGGTGTTGAGGTTAACCTTTGATCAAGAAGGCTTTAATCACACCATTGGACAACGTTTAGTGCAAATGTGGTCGCAATCCGATCTCATTCATATTCAGGCTGATCCCGTGCCTTGGCAAACCTTGCTAGAAAAACGTGCCAAAGGGGATTTCCAAATTATTCGCTCAGGCTGGTGCGCCGATTACAACGATCCTTCTGCATTTTTGATGAATTTTTATTCCAAAAGTCCAGACAATAAATCCGCTTATCACAATGAAAAAGTGGACGCTCTGCTAGAGCAAAGTTTGCAACCAATTTCTACGCAAAAACGCACCGCACTTTATCAACAAGTTAGCCAATTATTGCAGCAAGATAATGTGGTTTTGCCCGTTTTTCAGTACACAACCCGCATTTATCTTAACCCCAACTTACAAGGCATTGATAAACAAAATCCGACTAATGTGATTTATAGTAAAGATGTGAAACAAGAAAATTAAGACATTGAAAAATGCCTTGAATAGACTTACAATACGAGAAAGAGGCGAGCAATTCGCCCGCCTCTTGGTTGGTTGTCTATCTTGCGATAGTGGTATCTGCGGTCAGCAGCAGAATGATCAATAGGATTAAAATTAACCTATATAACCTCACGCATAATCACCTCCTTAGATTAGTCAAATTTAGGAGGATGTAGCTAACCCGAGTGCCAGTCGGGTTTGCTACAACACCCGACCAACCGTTAAGAAGTATATCAAAAAAACCGCCTTTCGGCGGTTTTTTATTGCTTAGCTAATGCTTAATTGGCAGGTAGTGCCTCTTCCACTGGAGCAGGTTGCGAACCTAAGGTGGAGGGTTTTAACACGTCCCATAGGCTTTGTCGTTTCGGTTCTGGAGCGACTTCTCTTGGTGCGGAGCAGAAAGATTGGTTACGCTCTGCCCACACTGGGATTTGCCGTGCGCTGCTGCAATCCCAACCGCCATAGCTATTAATGCCGACCCATTTAATGCCTGCTGGGGTTGATGGGTGTAAGGTTTTCGCCTGCGTGCGTTGCAAGTAGTTTTTATACACCTGCAATGCGCCTGTTGCGCCTGTTAAACGGGTTTCGCCATTGTCATCACGGCCAAGCCAAACGGTGGCGACATTTTCACCATCAATCCCCACAAACCAAGTATCGCGCGCAGAGTTTGTCGTCCCAGTTTTACCCGCTAGACGTAAATGGGCAAATTGATTTTGCAAACTGCGCGCCGTGCCACGTTCCACCGTTTGCTGCATCGCAAAAAGGGTTTCATAAGCGGCTTGCGCTGGCACAACTTGTTCTGGTTGCATTGGGCGCTGATAAATAAGCTCCCCTTGCTGATTAGTAATGCTATCAATGGTAGCAAGAGGAATATTTGCCCCTTGGTTTGCAATGGTTTGGAACAATTTCGTTACTTCATAAGGCGAGATCGAATAAGATCCCAGCAACATCGCTGGCACTTTTGGAATTTTCACTTTATCCCAGCCCATCGCTTTTTGAGTTTCAATCACTTTGCTTAAGCCCACTTTCATTCCAATATTCACCGTTGGGATGTTTAATGAGCGAGCAAGTGCGTCCATTAACATCACCGAGCCACTATAACGGCGATCATAGTTACGTGGTTGCCAAGGGGGGCTGCCTTTGGTGCGAATAGTAATCGGCTGATTTTGAATTGGTGTGTTTAAACGAAATTCGCTCGGTTCAGTAAGTGCGGTCAAATAAATTGAAGGTTTTACTAATGATCCAATTTGTCGTCTAGCATTTAATGCGCGGTTAAAGCCCGCATAGTTAGTTTGCAAGCCACCCACAATGGCTTTGATTTCACCATTGCGATAATCCGCCACGATCATTGCTGATTCTAAATAAGGATTTTTATATTTTAACTGCAATTCAGAAACCGCATTAATCACCGCTTGTTCTGCATAGTGCTGCTGTTTAATATCCAAAGTAGAAAAAATGCGTGTGCCAGATAAACTGCTCGCCCGATTTTCGCCTAATTGTTGGCGAAGTTCTGCCTGTAAGGTTTGAATAAAGGCAGGATATTTACGGTTAATTTGCCCACGTTTTTGCACGCCAAGAGGGCGTTTGCTCAACATATCATAAAGTTCTTGCCCAATCACTTTGTGTTCAAGCAATAAACGCAACACCACATTACGGCGTTCAAGGGCGTTTTCAGGGTTACGCCAAGGATTATACAGCGAAGGGCCTTTTACCATTCCCACCAATAAGGCGATTTGATCCAAATTGATCTCACGAATTGAGCGACCAAAATAAAAATGGCTCGCTAATTCAAAACCGTGAATTTGCGTGTTGCCGTTTTGCCCGAGATAAATTTCGTTGAGATAGGTTTCTAAAATGCGGTTTTTGTCATAACGCCAATCTAAAATCAGCGCCATTAAGGCTTCGTTGATTTTTCTTGTAAAGGTGCGTTCGTTAGAAAGGAAAAGATTTTTAACCAACTGCTGCGTTAAGGTACTTCCGCCCTGCACACGATGGCCTGCCTGAAAGTTTGCCACCATTGCCCTTGCAATGCCTAAAGGGCTTATGCCTTCGTGTTCGTAAAAGCGGCGATCTTCGGTTAAAAGTAAGGTATCAATCAATAATCTTGGGTAATTTTGCAAAGAAAGGGTTAAGCGCTCTTCTTTTTCTGATTGCAACATTGCGATTAATTTTGGCGCGAGCGGAAATTCATCAATGGCTTTCACATTCACCAAATCTTCGATCACCGCTAATTTATTGTCTTTAAAGCGTAAGCGAAAAACACGCTGTGCTTCAGGTTGAACAGGAAATGGAAAAGCGCCACGCAACAAAACAATGGTGTTGTCTTCAATTTTGAAATCCCCCGGTGCGGCCACCATTGTGGTTTGGCGATAATCATTTTCGAGCAGGCGTTGCTTCGCTTGTTCAAGGCTAAGATCATCGCTTAAGCGAATGGATTCAATGCGGCTATACACTTCCGCTGGCAGCTGCCAGATTTGGCCGTCCATTTTAGAGCGAATTTGCCCGTCTAAATAAATGCCGTAAAAAATGATGTAACACACCACGACAAACGCAACTTTTAGCAAAAAATTACGCAAACGCTTTTTGCGTGAGGGCTTGCCCGTTTTATTTGTTTCAGCCGTTGGTTGTGTTTCTGGCGTTGAGTTACTTTCTGACATTGCTCTGTTATACCTAGTTATCTGGCCCGAACCTTAGCGATTAAAGGATAAATAAGATTGTAAAAATTGCTCAAAATCTTCCAAACCACAAAACGCTAAACTTTCTTCATCATAATAATGGAAATCTTGCTCAAGTTCTTGCTGTTCATCAATAGAAAGATTATTCGCACGCACCATCACTTCATCTGCGCTGATAAATACACTGTATTCTGCGCCGAGCAATTTAAAATCCTGCATTGGTGCTTGGCGTGCTTGATTGATAAGAGAAAGTGCGGTAGAAATTAACTGAAAATTTGACCGCACTTCTGTATTAAGCCAATTTGCCACGGCTTCGTGTCCCATTGAACATTTGGCTGAAATCTGTCCGCCTTGGGCAAAAAATTGATAATCCATTTTGCGAATTGGGTTAAATGCTGAAAGATGAACCGCAACCGCAAGTGGTTGTGGCGTTAGGGTTATTTACCACAAAACGCGAGCCTTCCAGCCCTTCGGTGTAATCCACCGTGCCACCAATTAAATATTGCAAACTCATTGGATCAATCACTAACTGCACGCCAGAATTCTCAATGGTGAGATCGCCGTCGTTTACTTTTTCATCAAAGGTAAAGCCATATTGGAAACCGCTACAACCACCACCTGTGATATAAACGCGTAATTTAAGCTCGCTATTTTCTTCTTCACTGATCAAGGCTTTTACTTTATTAGCAGCCGCATCGGTAAAGGTTAAAGGGATTGCCATATCTGTCATCATTTATCTCACTTCTATCCTTGTAAATTTTAAGTTGGCTATTATCTAATAACCAAGTAAACCATTCAAGAATTTATCAAGGATTTTTCAACGGAAAGGTGGTAAAATAGCGCACAAAATTTTTGTCAAGGAGAAGTTATGGCAATTCCAATTAGAACAGAACAAGAAATTGAAAAACTGCGCGAAGCCTGCAAATTGGCTTCAGACGTGTTAGTAATGATCGAACCCTATGTGAAAGCAGGCGTTACCACAGGGGAATTAGATCGCATTTGCCACGAGTATATGGTAGAACAACAAAAAGTGAGCCCCGCTTGTTTAGGCTATCACGGCTTCCCGAAAGCCACTTGTATTTCCATTAACGAAGTGGTGTGCCACGGCATTCCAAGTGAAGGAAAACAGCTAAAAAACGGTGATATTGTGAACATTGATGTTACCGTGATCAAAGATGGCTACTACGGCGATAATTCCAAAATGTTTATCGTTGGCGAACCAAGCATTCGCAGCAAAAAATTAGTGGACGCCACCCAAGAAGCCCTATATATCGGTTTACGCACGGTCAAACCGGGGATTCGCTTAAGAGAAATCGGCAAAGCAATCCAAAAATATGCGGAATCGCAAGGCTTTAGCGTGGTGCGTGAATATTGCGGACACGGTATCGGCACGGAATTTCACAACGATCCACAAGTGCTACATTATGACGGTGATGACGGCGGCGTGATCCTGAAAGAAGGAATGGTGTTCACCATTGAACCGATGATCAACGCGGGTAAACGTGAAGTGCGTTTAATGGGCGATGGTTGGACGGTAAAAACCAAAGATCGCAGCCATTCCGCACAATTTGAGCATCAAATTGTTGTTACCGCTGATGGCTGTGAAGTAATGACTATCCGCGAGGAAGAAGAAAAAGCAGGACGCATTCAGCGTTTTATGGTGAATGTGTAATCTCCCCTACAATTTCATTGAATGATTAATGCAATGTAGGGACAGACCTGTGTGTCTGTCCGAATAAGATGTTCTGAACAGCAAGTGGCAAAATAGAAATGGGCGAACACATAGGTTCGCCCCTACGGTTTTGTTAAATTACCAATGCAATGTAGGGACAGACCTGCGTGTCTGTCCGAATAAGGTGTTCTGAACAGCAAGCGGTAAAATAGAAACGGGCGAACACATAGGTTCGTCCCTACGGTTTTGTTAAATTACCAATGCAATGTAGGGACAGACCTGTGTGTCTGTCCGAATAAGATGTTCTGAACAGCAAGCGGAAAATAGAAATGGGCGAACACATAGGTTCGCCCCTATGGTTTTGTTAAATTACCAATGCCATGTAGGGACAGACCTGTGTGTCTGCCTGAAGCTGAATACCCCCAAAGGAACAAGCCCAAATGTTTACCTACTCGCCCACAACCTCACTCAGTATTCAATCCGTCAAACAGCAAAAAGATCAGCTGAAAAGTCTTGAGCTTGCTGAGTTCCAGCAATCTTCCGTCTATCAATTACTGGAAAATCGTACACAGTTTTATGACGATTTATTGCGACATCTTTGGACGCATTTTCAACTGGATCAACAGCAGGATCTCAACCTGATTGCGGTGGGCGGTTATGGGCGTGGGGAAATGTTTCCATTGTCTGACTTGGATTTCTTGATTTTAGCGCAATCACAACCTCACGAAGACATTCAACAACAAATCCGTGAATTTGTGCAATTTCTATGGGATTGTGGTTTTGAAGTGGGACATTCCGTTCGCACCTTGGCAGAATGCGAACAAGCTGGACGAGAAGATATTTCTATCGCCACCAATTTGCTTGAAAGCCGTTATTTATGCGGTAATGAAAAATTATTTGAAAAACTCACCGCACTTTTAATCCAACCTGATTTCTGGCGTTTGGCGGATTTTTATCAAGCCAAAATCGCTGAAAAAAATGCGCGCTATCAACGCTATCACAACACCAGTTATAATCTTGAACCCGATATAAAATATAGCCCTGGTGGTTTGCGTGATCTGCATTTGTTGTATTGGCTTGCCCTGCGCCACACAGGGGCAAAAAACTTGCAAGATATTTTGCAAACTGGCTTTATTTATCCTGAAGAATACGATTTATTACAAGAAAAACAACAGTTTCTGTTTAAAGTGCGGTTCGCTTTACATTTAATTTTAAAGCGTTACGACAACCGATTGTTGTTTGATCGCCAAGTGAAAGTGAGCGAATTGCTCGGCTATCAAGGGGAGGGAAACCAAGCAGTGGAAAAAATGATGAAAGCTTTTTTCCAAGCCTTGCAAACCATTGCCACGCTCACCCACATTTTAACCAAGCATTATCGTGAACATTTTATCGATAAGCCAAGTCAGCAAACTTGTTTTCCGCTAGATCGCCATTTTCACCTTGCCAATAACGCCATTTGCTTAACGCAGAAAGACTGTTTTCAGCAGCAGCCTGACAGTATGCTCGATTTGTTTTTCTATCTTACGCAATATCCAACAACAGAAATTCATTCCAGCACGTTACGCCAATTAATCCGCACGATCGAAACATTTCAGGGCTATTTAAGCGAAAATACGCAAGGTAGAGCAAAATTTTTACGCTTATTTGAACAGCCTCATTGCGTACAACGGGCTTTTTTACCAATGCACCAATACGGCGTGTTACGCATCTATTTACCGCAATGGCAGCACATTGAGGGGCTGATGCAATTTGATTTATTTCATAGCTATACTGTTGATGAACATAGCCTGCGTGTAATGCAAAAATTAGAAAGTTTTACTCAGCCAGAAAGCCAAACGGCGCACCCCATTTGTTATGCCATTTTTGCCCGATTATCACAGCGCACTTTGCTTTATCTCGCTGGATTATTCCACGATATTGCCAAAGGGCGTGGTGGCGATCACGCAGAATTTGGCGCGCAAGATATGGCGGATTTTGCTCGGCTACACGGCTTTTCGAGCCAAGAGAGTGAATTAATGCAATGGCTTGTGGCGCAACATTTATTGATGTCCGTTACGGCACAACGGCGCGATATTGACGATCCCAATATCGTGCTTGCCTTTGCCGAAGAAGTGAAAACTCAGCAACGCCTTGATTTGCTCACTTGTTTAACCGTGGCAGATATTTGTGCCACCAACGAAATCCTTTGGAATAGCTGGAAACGTTCTTTATTAACAAGACTTTATCAGTCCACCACGGCGCAATTTAATTTAGGAATGGCCAGCTTGTTGGATAATCAAGATAAAATCGTCCAGCATAAAAATCAGGCTTTGGCTTTATTACAAAAAGCCCAGCCCGATCTTGCGCAAGACGCGATTGAACAATTATGGCAGACTTTCCCACCAGATTATTTTTTACGCAACAATCCACAGCAAATTTGCTGGCACACTGGACTAATCGCCGAAAGCCGCAAGCAAAGTGCGGGGCAAAATGTGGTAAAAATTAGTAATCGTTTTTCTTCAGGTGGCACGGAAGTGTTTATTCATTGTGAAGATCAAGCCAACTTGTTCCATAAAGTGGTTAGTACCATTGGCGCGAAATGTTTCAGCATTCACGATGCGCAAATTCTCACGGCGGAAGACGGCAAGGTGTTCGATAGTTTTATTGTAACTGAATTAGATGGTTCGCTTGCCAAATTTGCTCGCCGCCGTGAGCTAGAACACGCCCTGCAAAAAGCCTTGAGCACAAACAAAATCGCCAAAGTCAGCACGATGAAAAATCATCTACTTAAGCCATTTCGGGTAAAAACCGAAGTGCGATTCTTGCATTTGGTCAAACCCACACACACAGAAATGGAATTATTTGCCCTTGATAAAGCCGGGCTTTTGGCAGAAATCAGCCAAATTTTCACCGCACTTCAGCTTAACATTCAAAATGCCAAAATCACCACCATTGGCGAAAAAGCCGAAGATTTCTTTATTTTAACTAATCGCGATGGCAAGGCGCTGTCGGAGCAAGAAAGACAACATTTAAGTGAAGAATTAATTAAAAATTTAAAATAATGGCTATATTTTAAACGAGTTTAGCCGTACAATTCGCACTTTATTTTATTTTTATCAAAGGAAACACATAACGATGCAATTTCTGAAAAAACTCAGTTTTTTATTAGCAAAATTCACCGCACTTTTTATTATTGTGCTGGCGTTAATCACCTTTTATAAACCTGAATTATTCACTTGGGTAAAAGGCGATACGCAAGTGTTCATCATCAGCATTATTATGCTTTCAATGGGAATGACCTTGGGTAAAAAAGATTACCAAGTGTTAGCGCAACGCCCACTGGATATTCTTATTGGTACGATTGTTCAATATACCGTAATGCCTTTTGTGGCGATTGCTATTGCAAAAAGTTTTGATCTTTCCCCAGCGCTCACCCTTGGTTTAGTTTTAGTTGGCTCTTGCCCTGGTGGTGTGGCATCTAACATTATGACGTTCCTATGCAAAGGCGATGTAGCATTTTCAGTGGGAATGACCACCGTTTCAACCTTGCTCGCGCCAGTAATGACGCCATTATTGCTAAATTATTTGGTAGGTCAAAGCGTGGAAATGAACGGCTGGGCAATGTTTAAATTTATGCTTTTAGTGACCGTGTTGCCTGTGGCGGTGGGATCAATTTTAAACATCACTTTACAGCGCAAGCAATGGTTCCAAGACATCAAAGCGTTAATGCCGGGCGTGGCAGTGATTAACTTTGCCTTTATTGTGGGCGGTGTGGTCGCCATTTATGGGGATTATTTCTTACAATCAGGCTTAATGATTTTGCTTTGTATCGTGGTACATAACCTTATCGGCTACGCCCTTGGCTATTCTTCAGGCAAATTATTTGGAATGAGCTTAGCGAAAAAGAAAACTATTTCCTTGGAAGTGGGCGTGCAAAACGCAGGTTTAGCTACAGGATTAAGTATGAAGTTCTTCCCAACTATTCCAGAATCAGCGGTGGTTTGTGCCGTGGCGTGCGTATGGCACTCAGTGGCTGGAACGATTTACGCCAATTTCTTATTATGGGTGGATAAATACCGCAAATCCCCTACTTCATTAGAACCACAAAATGAAGCCTAAAGTGCGGTGATTTTTTATAAATATTTCTTCCGAAAATGTATTGTATGTTTTCTATGCAATACATTTTCTGTCATTTTTTAAACTGTCCTTTTTATATTTTAGTCCATTTGATTATTTTATTATCTTTTCAAATAATTATCACAAGCAATTTCTAGCTTTTTAAAATCACAAGATACCTTTGAAAAGTAAGGATTATTTCGTTCAATAACATTTTTATAAAGAACTTTTGCTTTATTTTCAATCTTATCACGATTATTTGATATAACTTGATAATCCTTTCTCAATAACGTTTGATACACTTTGTCTTGAACTAAATTAATATTTATCCTAGATATAAACTCTTTCTTTACAGGAATCATATTGTTCAGTAGTACAGAACCTATAAATTTACTATTATGCTTTATTTTAAATGTTGTAGGATCTGAATCTCTTAATTTTAAATGTTTATCTTTAGGAGAGGTTAGCGGTGCAAAATAATATTTTCCATTCATATCTAATACAACACCAACATAAGGTTTTTTATTTTTATTATTGTCATAATTATGCTGAACATTATTATCAAAAGATTTCAAATATTTAATATAATCTCCATCTACGTAATAAAGATCTAACCTTTTCTTTTCCACTTAATCTACTCTCCATATACAACAAAAGAGAGTATAATACTCTCTTTTGTTATTCTTTAAATCTCGCATTAAGGCAGCGAAGCACCACTTTTAAGGTTCGCATTAAGGCAGCGAAGCACCACTTTTAAGGTTCGCGTTAAGGCAGCGAAGCACCTCAAGGAAGTGAAAACAATCATTCTGCTCTCACGCTTAAAAATTTATCAAAATCCACCTAAAAAAGCAAGTTTTAGGCTCGTATTCAGCTCTATTCTAAAATTCATAAAAATACCGCACTTTCAAAAGCGCGGTGATTTTCTCACCAATTTTCATTCTCTACTTGCGTAAATTTTCTAAGGCTACGGCGGTGATGATGATTGCGCCGCCGAGTAGCATTGTGAGTGTTGGGACTTCATTGAGCCACAGCCAAGCGATTAAAATGGCGTAAACGGGTTCAAGGGAAATGATCATTGCGGCGGTTCTGGCGCTGAGTACATCAAGGCTGGAAACAAACAGGGTGTACGCAAGGCTGGTGCAGAGCAAGCCAATGCAGGCGATCCAAAACCAATCTTGCAATGATACGTTCGGTAATTCGTTAGCATAGAACGGTAAAAGCACGATAACGCCCACTAAATATTGCCACCAGCTGGCTTGGCTGCCTGAAAGTATGCCGCGATTTTTGCGGTTTAGCACCGCAAGCAAGCCGTAAATTGCGCCTGAAAAAATGCCCCATAACAGGCCTTGTGTGGATTGGTTGCCAAATTCAAAAGCAGGCGTAACAAGGATTAAACCAAGCGTGATGGCGAGTAATAAGAAAAACTCGCGCAATTTCAACCGCACTTTGAAAATCAGCATTTCAAATAAGCACACAAAGGCAGGAAAACTAGCAAAGCCGAGCGTTCCCACTGCCACGCCGCCCACTTTAACCGCAATATAAAAGGTAACCCAATGGGCGGTAAGCAAACTCCCCAACACAAATTGTAACAAAATGCCTTGTGTGGAAAGTTTGGTTAAGGGCGTTTTCTTATACAGGAAGAATAGGGAGAGCGCCATCACAGCGATAAAAACACGCCCTAGCACCAACACGCCTGCGCTGCTTTCAATAAGCACGCCTAGCACGCCAGTTAAACCAAATAACACCGCGGTGCTATGCACTTTGAGCAAAGCCAGCTGATATTGTTTGTTCGCGTTTTCCATTTTCCTCCCTATGCGTCTTACTATATTTCGTTACTCCGTTTGCATTGCAGCGAAAGCCTTATCGGCGGCTTGCAAGGTGCGTTCAATATCTTCATCGCTATGCGCTAAAGACATAAATCCCGCCTCATAAGCAGATGGCGCAAGATACACACTTTGTTCAAGCATTTTATGGAAAAACTGTTTGAATTTTTCCGCATCACATTTCATCACTTGCTGATAAGTGCTGACTTCAGGCTGATCGGTGAAGAAAATACCAAACATTCCGCCCACATAATTCACCACAAATGGAATGCCGTGTTTATCGGCAAGTGCTTTTAAGCCAAGGGCTAATTTTTCCGTTTGCTCAGCCAGACGCTGTTCATTGCCGGCTTTTTTCAGCTCGGTTAAACAAGCCAGCCCTGCCGCCATTGCGATTGGGTTGCCTGAAAGCGTTCCCGCTTGATAAACTGGACCAGTTGGCGCGATATATTGCATAATTTCTTTTTTACCACCAAATGCGCCCACAGGCATTCCGCCACCGATCACTTTACCAAGGGTGGTTAAATCAGGGGTTACGCCATAATATTGCTGCGCACCGCCTAATGCCACGCGAAAGCCTGTCATCACTTCGTCAATAATTAACAATGCGCCATATTGATCACAAAGTTCACGCAGTTGTTGTAAAAAGCCTGCTTTTGGTGGAATACAATTCATATTGCCTGCCACTGGCTCAATAATCACACAAGCGGTGTCATCAGGGTATTGCTCAAAGGCTTGCTTAACAGAATCAATATTGTTGTATTCGCAAGTTAAGGTGTGTTTAGCAAAATCTGCTGGCACACCAGGGGAACTTGGCTGACCAAGGGTTAGCGCGCCAGATCCCGCTTTCACCAGTAAACTATCAGAATGGCCGTGATAGCAGCCTTCAAACTTGATGATTTTATCTCGTTTGGTATAACCGCGCGCCAAACGAATGGCCGACATTGTGGCCTCTGTTCCCGAACTCACCATTCGTACCATTTCGATCGAAGGCACAAGCTGACAAACCAGCTTTGCCAAGTCAATTTCTAACGGCGTAGGCGCACCAAAGCTCAAGCCTTTTTCTGCGGTTTTTAACACCGCACTTAAAATGGCTGGGTGGTTGTGGCCTAAAATCATCGGGCCCCAAGATCCCACATAATCAATGTACTGCTTGCCGTCGGCATCAAAAATATAAGCGCCCTCAGCGCGATCAATAAACACTGGCGTGCCGCCAACCCCATTAAACGCACGAACAGGGGAGTTCACCCCACCAGGGATCACTTTCTGCGCTTGGGAAAAGAAATTTTCTGAATGGTTCATTGTTTGTCCTTTATCTTGTTTAAGAGAGAAATTGAGTAAAATTGTGGGCTATTGTACTGTAAAATTATCAGCAGCCCCTAAAAATTTATAAAAATATTTATGCGCACTTTTGCCTTTATGGTATGCTTTCGCCACTCATTTTTTACTGAAATTATTCATTATGTTGTTGAGTTTTCTGCTCACATTTCTCGGCGCACTGCTCTCTTTATTTGCAATGCGTCCGATTGCGCAAAAAATCGGTTTAGTGGATAAACCAAATTACCGCAAACGCCACAAAGGGGCAATCCCCCTGATTGGGGGCATTTCGCTATTTATCGGTAACTGCGTGTTCTATTTTTTAGAATGGGATCAAATGCGGCTGCCTGCGCTCTATCTTTTCAGCATTTTTGTGCTGTTAGCCATTGGTATTTTAGACGATCGCTTTGACATCAGCCCATTCATTCGCGCAGGAATCCAAGCCTTTCTCGCCATTTTAATGATCGATATGGGCAATATTTATCTCGATCATCTTGGACAAATTTTAGGCCCGTTCCAATTAACGCTCGGCTCAATCGGCTTGATGATCACCGTATTCGCCACCATCGCTGTGATCAACGCGTTCAATATGATAGATGGCATAGACGGCTTGCTCGGTGGCTTATCCAGCGTGGCTTTTGGTGCGATTGGCATCTTGCTGGTAATGGATAACCAAATGGATCTCGCCTATTGGAGCTTCGCCCTAATCATCGCTATTTTGCCTTATTTAATGCTCAATCTTGGTATTCCTTTTGGCGCAAGATTTAAAGTGTTTATGGGCGATGCAGGCAGCACGCTGATCGGCTTTACCATTATTTGGATCTTGCTACTTAGCACGCAAGGCAAAGGCCACCCAATGAACCCAATCACCGCACTATGGATTATCGCCATTCCTGTGATTGATATGATCGCCATTATTTACCGCCGCTTACGCAAAGGCAAAAGTCCATTCCGCCCAGACAGGTTGCATATTCACCATTTAATGGTGCGCGCAGGGCTAAGCTCACGCCAAGCCTTTTTATTAATCACCTTTATCGCCGCGCTATGCGCAGGTTTTGGTATTTTAGGCGAAGTTTATTACATCAATGAATGGATAATGTTTGTCGGCTTTATTCTGTTATTTTTCATTTATGTTTTTTCTATCGCCAGAGCGTGGCGTATCACCCGTTGGGTAAGAAGAATAAAACGCCGCAAACAACGTTCACAAAAATAACGTCAAAAACCACCACACTTTTTGTGAATATGGTTTGATAATTTGCGTAGGGGCGAACCTATGTGTTCGCCCGCCTCCCCCCTTTAGAACGTAGCAACTGTATTCCGCTAAAAAGCAAAAATACAAATTCGTTAATTAAAGCGCGTGAGCGTCCCATTGCGAGCCATCGCGGACAATCGCATTTAAAATGGTTAGAAGCTTACGCATACAGGCGTTAATCGCCACTTTGAACGCCTTACCATTAGCGCGTAAACGTTCGTAAAATTGTTTGAGTTTAGGCTCAAAACGCACGCAAACAAATGTGGCCATATACAGTGCATTTCGCACGGCTTTGCGACCACCTGAACAGCGGCTTTTCCATTTGGTGTCACCGCTTTCTTTCGGATGTGGCGCAACGCCAACAAGCGAAGCAATTTGTTTATGTGTATATTGACCTAACTCAGGCAACATTGACATCAAAACGGCTATCGTTTGTGTGCCTAACCCTTTGATGTCTTTAAACTTTTTTATTGTATCGTCAAAATGTTTGAGATGCTGTTCGATTTCACTATCCAGCTCATCAATACGCAGACAGAGATAGTCGATATGCTGCTCAACACTGAGTCGTTGTGTGGAATGGACTTGTTCAAGGCGGTTTTTCTCCGCGGAACGCATTTCAACAAGCTGATTACGGCGTGAAACAAGGGCTTCAAGCTGTTCTTGCTCGGGAGTCGGTGGTATGTAAAGCTGTTGCGCTACATTATCACGCATTGCGAGCATCTGGGCGTAAAAAGCCAACATTTTGGCGTCTTTATTGTCGGTTTTTGCTAGTGACTGCGACATCGCAAACTGATTGGTTTGTCGCGGGTTGGCAATCACCACACGAAAGCCTGCGCGGTGGAGTGCTTTAGCTAATGGAAGTTCAAGCCCACCGGTGCTTTCAAGGACAATTAAGTCCACACTGAAACGACGTAAATACTCAATGGTATGCGCAATCCCTTTCGGGTTGTTGGTTTCGGTCTTTGTTCGTTTTTGGTTAGAAAGCCCAATGACGAAATGACGTTTAGCAACATCAATACCACAATAAGTTTGTTCATTCATCATTAACCTGCCTTGCATTCGGGTTTAAGTCTGGCAACTGTTCGGTTTTTTGGTGAAATGTTATCTGCTCTCATTGCTACAACTCGGTTTGTTGCCTGGGGCGGACTCGAGATGCAGATAACGGGGTTTTGTTGCTATTTTATATTAATTTTAATATACAAGGGGCGAACCTATGTGTTCGCCCACCTCCCCTATTTAGAATGTAGTGTGGGCTTCAGCCCACCGACCGAAAAAATTGAGTCAAGCGATGGGCTGAAGCCTATCCTACGTTTTATTATTCGGGCAGACGCACAGGTCTGCCCCTACGCCCATTTTTCAAATTTTCCACAGCGCAGGGGCGTATTGCATACGCCCCGATAAATGAATATGGACACCCCTATGTCTTCGCCACATACAAAAAATAAAAAAGGCTTGGAAACCCAAGCCTTAGATTATTTTTAACAATTACAGATTGATTTTTTTCTCGAAACGCTCTGCGGCGTAATCCCAGTTCACCACGTTCCAGAATTCTTTAATGTAGTCTGGACGGCGGTTTTGGAATTTTAAGTAATACGCATGTTCCCAAACATCTAAACCGAAAATTGGGTAGCCTTCGCAACCTGCGATTTCTTTACCCATTAATGGGCTGTCTTGGTTTGCGGTGGAAACCACTTCTAATTTACCGTTGTTTAACACTAACCACGCCCAGCCTGAACCGAAACGAGTTGCTGCTGCTTTCTCAAATTCTGCTTGGAATGCTTCCACAGAACCGAAATCACGGATAATTGCATCTTTTAACGCACCTTGTAAGGTTGTGCCTTTTTTCAAGCTTTTCCAAAATAAACTATGATTTACGTGGCCGCCTGCGTTGTTGCGTAAACCTGTACGCTTGTCCGCTGGCACTTCCGCTAATTTAGTGATCAATTCACCTGGGCAAAGCTCTGCAAATTGCGGCAATGTTTCTAAAATCGCATTGGCATTGTTTACATAAGCTTGGTGATGTTTTGTATAGTGAATTTCCATTGTTTGCGCATCAAAATGCGGTTCTAACGCATCATAAGCGTAACCTAATTCTGGTAATGTATAAGCCATAATTTTTTCCTTCTGAATAAAATGTTGGAGTTAAAATTCTGTGTCATTCTAGCAAAAAACTTGATTAAGATCATTAAAAGTTTAGATTTTTCGCCAAAATCTCACCGCACTTTACCTTCTATTTTTCACAAAATAAAAGGCAAAGTGCGGTTTAAAATTAGGCATTTTTTGATATAATTTAGCGGTTTTAATGATTTGAAATAAAGAGAAAAAAGGCGAAAAAATGACCCAATCAATCAATCAATCAATCAATCAATCAATCAATCAATCAATCAATCAATCAATCAATCAAGATTCTAGTGCCAGCCTTGCGCAACAGCAAGCGTTTTTAAATGATTTAGATGCCAAACTTTGGAAGTCAGCAGATAAGCTGCGTAATCAAATTGATGCCGCCAATTATAAACACATCGTCCTTGGCTTAATTTTCTTAAAATATATTTCTGATAGCTTTACCAGCTATCGTCCAAAACTTCTCGCTCAACTGCAAGATCCACAAAGCTCACTTTATATTGATCCGAAAGAATATTCCCCTGAAGAATATCAAGCCGTCCTTAATGAAGAAATGGAAGATAAAGATAACTATGCGGCAGAAAACATCTTCTGGGTGCCACCGCAAGCTCGTTGGGAAAATATTCGCAACAATGCCACCTTAAGCAAAGGTGCGCCGTTGCCTTGGGGCGGCACTTTTCGTAGCGTAGCAAATCTGCTTGATAACGCCTTTATCACCATTGAAGAAAAAAATGACAAACTCAAAGGTGTGATTCAACGCATTTCAGGCTTTGATGTGAGCGACAAAACCCTCATCGGCTTAATTTCCACCTTTTCTGATACCGATTTCAGTCAGCCCACTTACAACGGCCAGCCCATTTCAATGGCAGCAAAAGATATTCTTGGCCACGTTTATGAATACTTCCTAGGTGAATTTGCCGCCGCCGAAGGGAAAAAGGGCGGTGAATATTTCACCCCAAAATCTATTGTAACTCTCATTGTTGAAATGCTTGAACCCTATCAAGGCCGCATTTACGATCCAGCAATGGGATCGGGCGGTTTTTTTGTGCAAACGGAAAAATTTATCCGCGCACACCAAGGCACCATTAACCAAGTGTCTATTTTCGGGCAAGAATATAACCCTACCACTTGGAAACTGGCGGCAATGAATATGGCAATCCGTGGGATCGAATTTGATTTTGGGAAGCGTCCAGAGGATAGCTTAGTCAAGCCACTGCACATTGATAAAAAAATGGATTTTGTGATGGCAAATCCCCCTTTTAACGTGAAAGATTGGTGGGACGAATCCCTACAAGGCGATCCACGCTGGGCATACGGCGTGCCGCCAACAGGCAACGCCAACTTTGCGTGGATTCAGCATATGCTCAACCAACTTGCGCCACAAGGTCGAATGGGTATTGTACTAGCAAACGGCTCAATGAGCAGCCAATCAAGTGGTGAGGGCGAAATCCGCCAACGCCTAATTGAAGCAGATTTGGTGGAGGCGATGGTCGCCCTGCCAAGCCAGCTCTTTACCAATGTGCAAATCCCTGCCTGCATTTGGTTTTTAAACAAAAACAAAGCGCACAAAAAAGAAGTGCTGTTTATTGACGCACGAGAAATCGGCTATATGAAAGATCGCACCCTGCGCGATTTCACCCCTGAGGACATCGCCCACATCGCCAACACCTACCACGCTTGGCAGCAAAACAACGGCTATGAAAACCAAGCGGGCTTCTGCTACTCCGCCAGCCTTGAGGAAATCGCCAATAATGATTTTGTTCTCACTCCAGGGCGTTATGTCGGCACGGCAGAACAACAAGATGACGGCATTCCTTTCGCCGAAAAAATGCAAAAACTGACCGCACTTTTAAATCAACAATTTGAACAGGGGCGAGAGTTGGAGTCAGAAATTCGCAAAAATTTATTAATACTGGGAGCGTAAAAATGAGTGATTGGGCAAAAGTTGAATTATCTGAATTATTAACCCTTGTCATTGATCATAGAGGAAAGACACCTAAGAAAATGGGATTTGATGACTTCTTTAGTAAAGGCTATCCAGTTCTTTCAGCAAAACATATTAAAAATGGAGATTTAGTTAATCTAGATAACCTTAGATATGGTAATAATGAGATGTATAAAAAATGGATGAAGGAAGAAGTAAAAAAAGAAGATATTATACTTACTTCAGAAGCCCCACTTGGTGAAACATATTATATAGATAATGATCAAAAATATATTTTAGGTCAAAGAGTCTTTGGATTACGAGTCAATAAAGAAAAAGTAGTACCAAAATATTTAGAGATATGGCTTTCCTCCCTAAAAGGACAACAAGAGTTATTTAAGCGAGCATCAGGTTCAACAGTACAAGGAATAAAACAAACAGAATTATTAAAAATTACTGTCGATATTCCACCACTAGAAATTCAAGAAAAAATTGCAACAATAGGGGATTCTCTATCTAAAAAAATTAAGCTAAACACCCAAACCAACCAAACCCTAGAGCAAATCGCACAAGGGATTTTTAAACACTGGTTTATCGACTTCGCCCCTGTACACGCCAAAGCCAACGCCTTGGCACGCGGCGAAACCACCGAACAAGCCGAACTGGCAGCAATGGCGTGCTTAAGCGGAAAAACTGTGGAAAAAATCACCGCACTTAAAACCCAAGATCCCACCGCCTACCACCAGCTACAACAAACCGCCGCCGCTTTCCCAAGCGAATTTGTGGAAACCGAAATGGGGGAAGTGCCGAAGGGGTGGGAGGTGAAGCAAGTTAAAGATATGGGAAAAATTATTTGTGGAAAAACACCTTCTAAAAAGAAAGAAGAATTTTATGGTAATGACATTCCATTTATCAAAATTCCTGATATGCATAATAATACCTTTATTATAAAAACAACGGATAATTTAAGTTTATTAGGTGCAAATAATCAAAAAACTAAATTTATTGAGAAAGGTAGTATTTGCATTAGTTGCATAGCTACTGTTGGTCTAGTTTCAATTACAAGTGAACGTTCTCAGACTAATCAACAAATTAATAGTATCGTTCCAAATTCAGAAATATTTACAGAATATTTATACCTTTACTTTTCACAAGATACTATGAACAAGAAACTGAAAGATTTAGCTAGTGGTGGAAGTGCCACACTGAACTTAAACACCACTGCATTTTCAAATATAACATTATTAACACCTAATAATAATTTAATAGAATTTTTTCATAAAAAAGTACAACCTGTGTTTGACAAAATTTTATCAAATAAAAAAGAAAACATATCTTTAAGTGATACAAGAGATGAGTTATTGCCTAAACTTTTGAGTGGGGAGATTGAGTTATGACAGGAAAAATTAAAAATTTAGACGAAATAAAAGAAGCTGATATAAATAAAGGTATTTTAGAACAAGATTATATATTAGAAATCTATAATGATGATTATCAAAGTCCATTCCAATGCTTAAAGATCGAAACTTGGGAACAATTAGAATGGCTAATTAAAGAAACTAAAATAGAAAGAGAAAATGGAAATTTTATTTTTCGTGGACAAAAAGATTGCCATTGGAAGCCTATAAGTTCTTTAGAAAGAGAAGCCAAAGAATTAACCCCTAAATTAATAAGCAACCATTTTAAGAATTTTAAGAAATTTGCTAGAGGGCGAACAAACGAACAATTTATACTTCATAAGACTGGCCGAGAAAGTGAGCAACGTGAACTTTGGGCATTAGGACAACACATAGGACTAAAAACTCCATTATTAGACTGGAGCTGGTCAATCTTTGTAGGGCTGTTTTTTGCCTTTGAAGAAGATAGAAATGAGACACCTTATAGATCTGTATTCTGCCTTAATTATGAGCGGTTATGCCCTGATAAAGATTTTATAAATGGCGTTTTTGAACCTATAGCAGATCCTATAGGAAGATTAACTGCACAACAGGGGCTATTTGTAATGCATAATGTCATACCTAGATTGATAAAAGGAGATATTACTCTATCTAGAAAATATTTAATAGCTGAAAATCTTCAAAAAAACATCATAGATTATTTAGATTTTATTGGAATAAAAATGGAAACACTTTTCCCAGATATATATGGTGCAGCAAAAAAAGCTAATTCAATACTATTTCAAGAAATTTATAAACATAAGAAAGAGCGATGAAAAATAATGAATTTTCGACCGCTCTTACCCGTAGGGGCAGACCTATGTGTCTGCCCGAAACAATATTCCCTAAACAACAAATGGGAAAATAAACACGGGCGAACACATAGGTTCGCCCCTACGCAGGAATAAATAGATTTTGGTAACAATTAACAAAAAAAGAGCGGTCAAAAATAATTAATTTTTTCAGAAATAAATTATTCTCCCACTAACTAATCCCCCTCTTTTGTAAAGAGGGGTTAGGGGAGATTAACAAACAACAAAAGGAATCCCCAATGCGAATAAACGAATCCACCATTGAAAATCTCGCCATTGAACAGTTGAAATCCCTTGGTTGGCAATATGCCTACGGCAAGGAGGTGTTGGCTGAGCTGGTTTATCCTTGGCGGGATAGCCTGAAAGAAGTGGTGCTGAAACCCCATTTATTGCAAAGTTTGCGCAAAATTAACCCGCACTTACCCGAGGAAACCTTGCTTGATGTGGTGCAGTTGGTGTGCAAAAGCGATATTTTGCCGGTGGAAGAACGCAATAAGCAGTTTTACCAGCTGTTAAAGCAAGGGGTAAAGGTGCGTTACCAGCAAAACGATCAGGAAAAGCACGATGTGGCGCTGTTGGTGGATTTTAAACAGCCTGAAAATAATCTTTTTTATGTGATCAATCAGTTTGATATTCAGGGCAATAAAGGCAAGCGGATTCCCGATATTTTGTGCTTTGTGAACGGTTTGCCCTTGGTGATTTTTGAGCTAAAAAATCCCTTTAAGGTGAATGCGGATTTGGATCGCGCCTTTAATCAATTACAAACTTATAAGCACGAAATTGACGATCTTTTTGTATTTAATCAGCTAATGGTGATTTCAGATGGCACAATGGCGCGGGTGGGGTCGCTCACGGCTGATTTTCAGCGTTTTTTACCGTGGCGTGTGGTTGATGAAAGCCAAAAAAGCCAGCGTGTGAAATTCGAATATGAACTTGAAGGCTTGTTGAAAGGGCTGTTTTCTCCGCAAACCTTGCTCGATTATGTGCATAATTTTGTGGTGTTTGAAAGTGATAACAAAGGGCGCACGGTGAAAAAAATTGCCGCCTATCACCAATTTTATGGCGTGAATGCAGCGGTGGAAGCCACCATTGGCGCGCAGTTAAGCGATAGCCGTAAAATTGGCGTGGTGTGGCATACGCAGGGTTCGGGCAAATCCCTTTCTATGTTGTTTTATGCTGGCAAACTGATCAGCCAGCCTGAATTGAAAAATCCCACCATTGTGGTGGTAACGGATCGCAATGATTTAGACGGTCAGCTTTTCGCCACATTTAGTCAAGATCAGGATATTATTCGCCAAACACCAATTCAAGTGGAAGATCGCGAAGCCTTGCGTATGGAATTGGCAAAACGGGAAAGCGGTGGGATTATTTTTACCACCATTCAGAAATTCGGCTTAAATGAAACAGAAAGCCAATTCCCTGTGCTGAATACAAGGCACAATATTATTGTGATTAGCGATGAAGCGCACCGCTCGCAATATGGTTTTCACCAAAAAGTGAATGCGCAAGGGGCATACCGCGAGGGCTATGCGAAATATCTGCGCACTGCCCTACCCAATGCAAGTTTTATCGGCTTTACTGGCACACCAATCAGCCTTGAAGATCGTGATACGCAAGATGTGTTCGGCAAATATATTTCTATTTATGACATTCAAAATGCGGTGAATGATGGTGCGACTGTGCCGATTTCCTATGAACCGCGTCAAATTCGTCTAAATGAAAGCGAGGACTTTGGGCTAGCGGTGGAAGAAGCGCAAACAATACTTGATGATGACGAAAATAGCTATGCGTTCCGTGTGCGTGAGCAGTTAATGGGCAGTGATTCGCGGATTAAAGCCTTAGCGGAAGATATAGTACAGCACTTTGAAAAACGCAACGAGCTAATTGAAAGCAAGGCGATGGTGGTGGCGATGAGCCGCCGAATTTGCGTGAAGCTCTATGATGAAATTGTCAAACTTCACCCAGATTGGCATAGCGATGATGTAAATCAAGGGGCGATTAAGGTGATAATGACGAGCAGTGCTTCAGATTCTGAAAGTATGCAAGCCCATAGTTATTCTAAGCCTGAACATAAAATCTTAGAAAAACGCTTTAAAGATCCTGATGATCCGCTCAAAATCGTGATCGTGCGTGATATGTGGCTAACGGGGTTTGACGCGCCTGTGTGTAATACAATGTATATCGACAAGCCAATGCAAGGGCATAATTTAATGCAGGCAATTGCGCGGGTAAACCGTGTGTTCCGCAATAAAAGCCGTGAAAATGGCGGACTGATTGTGGATTATGTAGGCTTGAGAGACGAACTCAAAGCCGCCTCGGAAGAATATACCAACGCAGGTGGCAGTGGTGAGGTAACAATCGATATTAATCAGGTGTTTCAAAAAATGTTGGAATATCTGGACATTATCCGTGGCCAATTTGCTACGCCTGTTGAGGGCAAGATTTTTGATTTACCCCACGCCTTGCAAGAGCGAAATCCGAAGCAATTACTCGAAGCCATTGGGGATGCTGCAAATCATATTCTGAAATTAGATCATCAAGAAAAGAACCCCGATGATCCACAAAGTGCGGGGGAAATTTCGCAAGATTTTGCTAAAAAAGTCAAAACACCGCGTAAAAAAGCCTTTTTAGAGGCGGTTTCCTTAGCCAAAAAAGGCCTTGCCCTTTGCCGTTCAATGCCTAAAGCCCAGCATTATGAGCAAGAAATTGCGTTCTTTGATGCGGTGCGTGCCACCATCATCAAAACGGCAAATCAGCAAGGTTCGCCAAGTTCACCAAAAGAAAAGCAAATCAAGCTCGTCCGCCTGCTCAACCAAGCGGTGCAATCAGACGGCGTGGTGGATTTATTTGAATTAATGGGTGAAGAACACCCTGATATTTCCATTCTTTCCGATAATTTTCTAGGTATCGTTGAAAAAAGTGGCAAGCCAAATTTATGGGCTTCTGCCATTGAAAGTTATTTAAAACGAGAAATTCGCGACAAAGCCAGCGGCAATATTGCCGTGCAAAAAACCTTTGAAGAAAAACTCAAAGAAGCACTGAATCAATATAATGCGCATAATTTAACCGTGATCGAGGTGATCAAAGAATTATTAAAACTTGCAAAAGAACTACAAGATCAGCTCAGCAAAGGGCAAGAATTAGGCCTTAGCACGGCGGAACTGGCGTTTTACGATGCCTTAAGCCAAAACCAAAATGCGGTGGAAATTTTGGGCGATGAAGTGTTGCTAAATCTCGCCAAAGAAATCACCGATAAATTGAAAAAATCCGTTACCATTGATTGGCAGTATAAGGAATCTGTGCGGGCAAAAATGCGTGTTCTCATCAAGAGAGCCTTGAAAAAATATAAATATCCCCCTGACGACGAGCCAGAAGCCATTGAATTTATCCTTAAACAAGCGGAAGTGGTGTCGGACGAGTTGAGTAGAGCATAATTGACGGATAAAAAAATAGGCTTAATCATTAAGCCTATTTTTATTGTTAATATAAAAAGTGCGGTGATTTTTTCGCACATTTTTTATTTCAGTTTTTCCATTTTCTCACGGCTAGCTTTTGCAAGATATTGTATTCATTCAATAAATGTATTTTAGCCATAATTTTGTTCCCCAAACACCTTCCAAAACGGCACAATCTCAATCACTTTGCCATCAACAATCATTTTATCTTCCTGATCAAAGGTAACGATAACGCCTTGCTCCAATTTAAAGAAATTCATCGCATCAACTAAGCCGTCCCGTTCTCGGGCGATATTTTCGGCACTTAGCTGCCAGCAGACTTGGATAAGCTGTGTTGGGGCGCTGTTTTGGCAGACCACGAAATCGCATTCTTTGTTGTTTTCATTGTAGTAATACAGCTCGGAAAATTGTCGTCTAAGTTCCCAAAATACGGCATTTTCCAATTTTCTGCCGAGATCTCGGCTGAAAGATGGGCTAATTACACGCTGTAAACCATTGTCGATAAAATAGACTTTGCGTGGATTAGCGAGCTGGGTTTTGTAGGAATAAGCAAATTTTGGCAGCAAATGGATCACATAGGCTTGTTCTAAATGCGAAAAATATTCCTGTACGGTGGAAGTACTTTTTACTTCAAGGCTTTGTTTGAGTTTGTTTGCACTGATTAAATTGCCCACGTTACCCGCCAAAAAAAGTAGCAGACGCTTCATCGCACGTTCGTCACGAATGCCGAAACGAACGATAATATCGCGGTATAAAATATCGTTAATCAAAGCGTTTAAAATCTCATTTTCATTGAATTGCAGATATTGCGGAAAACCGCCGAGAGTCAAATAATCTGAGACCGCCTCGGCATTTTTTGCTTTGCCAAGAAATTCGCAAAATTCCACAAAAGAGAAAGGAAAAAGCTCTTTGCTGATGTGCCGCCCTGTCAGTTTTGTGCCTAGCTCACGGCTGAGCAAAGAGGCATTAGAACCCGTTGCCACCACTTGATAGCCCTGATCAAGTTTGCCTCGCACATACACTTCCCAGCCGTCAATCACTTGGATTTCATCAAAATAGAGTGTTTGAATCTGTGGGTTTTCTGCAATGATTTCATCGAGTAAGGCAAAATCGCTAAACTCAAAATTAAAAAATTGAGGGGTATCGAAGTTGAGAAAAAGATAATTATTTTCTGCTTGTTTCTTAATAAGTTGAGTGAGCAATGTGCTTTTTCCACTACGACGAATACCTGACACTACCAAAGCAAAATTAGGCAGAATTTTGATTTTTTCCAGTATTTTTCGTGGATAGGTCTGCTGCGATAATAGCTGCTGTTGCTGGCTTGTAATAGCTTGGGTAATTTCTGATTTTAACAACATAAACTAACTCCTTATCAATCTATTCGTTACTAACAAACAAAAGCATCTGATACTAATGGAAACTATTTTATGCTAAAAATAGAGAGAAAGGCAAAGTGTTTGTTGCTATCGAGCAATAATGTTTATTAGGCCTTAGCACTGCGGAACTGGCGTTTTACGATGCCTTAAGCCAAAACCAAAGTGCGGTGGAAATTTTGGGCGATGAAGTATTGCTGAATCTCGCCAAAGAAATCACCGATAAATTGAAAAAATCCGTTACTATTGATTGGCAGTATAAGGAATCCGTGCGGGCGAAAATGCGTGGGCTGATCAAAAGAACGCTCAGAAAATATGGATACCCACCAGAGAACAAAGATGAAGCCATTGAGTTTATGCTCAAACAAGCCGAAGTGATGGCGGACGAGTTGAGTAAAGCATAATTGATGAATAAAAAATAGGCTTAATCATTAAGCCTATTTTTATTGTTAATATAAAAAGTGCGGTGATTTTTTCGCACATTTTTTATTTCAAATTTTCCATTTTCTCACGGCTAGCTTTTGCAAGAATTTCCTTTCTTCATCACTTTGCCGAAATCATTTTGGCTATCTGGTTTGCTTTGATTATTGGGTGCGCCTTTTTGTACAGGGTATTTGCTGTCCATTTGCCACGCATTCCAACCGCCATCATAAATTGCCGTATCTTGCCAACCTGCCAATTGGGTGATAAACCAAGAAACGCCCGCACGCCAGCCTGTACCACAATAAAACGCTAATTTATCCCCTTTGTGAATGCCTTGCGTTTGCCATAAGGCAAAGATTTCATTTGGGTTGCGTAAGGTGTTATCGGGATCGTAATAATCCGCTAAGTTGGAAGAATCCGTGCCAGCAAAGCCCCAAATTGCGCCCTGCGGTTCACCTTTACCGAGGATATAATCATAGCCGCTGATCTTGCCTGTGTATTCGTCCCACGCTCGGTTACTGATCAGCTTTAAGCCTTGTTTTTGTGCATCAATAACCTGCTGTGGTGTAGCAATATCAATTTGTGGGTTGGCAGGAATTTTTGTGCCAAATTGACGTTCAGGCTGCGGAATATTGACCTGCGTTTCCGTTGGTAAACCTGCGTCCACCCAAGTGCCAAGATTACCATTTAGCACGCGAACATCTTCCACGCCAGCCCATTTTAATGCCCAGAAAATGCGGTACGCGGCGAGCTGGTTGTCGGAATATAAAATCACGGTTTTGTCTTTTGTGATGCCATTTTTTAGTAAGTTCTGCTCAATCACTTCAGGGGAAGACAAATTCCATACGGGATCGTTTTCCACCCAATCCGTATTAAAATGATAAGCACCCACAATGTGCTGTGTATAAGATTTAGCATTTTCCAAACTGCCCCAAGATACTTCAAACAGCATTACCTTGTCATTAGTTAAGGTTTCTGGTTTTTCGCCTTTTAATGCTGCATTCACCCATTGTGGCGAAACGCTATATTGGAAATTCGCAAAGAATTCTAACGGATAATCCGCATTGGCATAGCTGATAAAATCGCTAAAACGATGAACTTTGTAACCTTTTGCGGCGAACTCGGCGGTAACGCAATCTAAATTGTCAGCATTGCTATCATAAAAAACCAGATTTTTTTCTTTGGTAATCCCCTTCCCTGCGGCAAAGGATTCAAATTTTTCAGGTTGAATATTGCCAATCCAATCACAGCTAAATTGCACTGCCCCTTTGATGTGTCCGCCCCTTGTGGCGTTTTTATCTTTGAAACCGTTATATAAACTGTCTTGCCTTGTATCCACAATAACAAAATCAGGATTCTCAAGCTGCTTGAGCAATTCTGGGGTATCAATCACTTTCACCGTGCGATCATCACAAGCAGACAACGCCACGCTCACAGCGACCGCCAATAAGATGGGTTTCATTTTCATAAGATTTCCTTTTGACTAAAGTTAAACGCCACATTTTGTGGGCTTGATAACAACAGAAGTTAGCCAACAACCCAGCATAATCATCAAAGTTGCCAGCCAGCCTTGCCAAGAAAAATATGCGGTGGAAACTAACGCATTAGTTACGGTACAACCGCCAGCTAAAGCCGCACCAATGCCCATTACGACACCACCCAAAATCCGTTGTAGCACGCCTTTCGGCTCAGGAAAACGCCAATGCAATTCGCCTGCTAATTTAGCGCTAAGCAATGCCCCCAGTGGAATGCCTAGCACAAAAAGCGTTCCCCAGTTCCAGTAACGCTGCTGCCCTGTTACCACATATTGCACCACATTGGCAGAAGGCACTGAAATGCCAAAGCCGAAATTTCGCCCTGCTTTCGCACTCAACCACCACGCCACAACACCTAACAACCCAATGGCAACGGCGGTGAGAAAAGGGTGCCAAGTGCGAGCAAAAATTTTAGGCAAAATCAACGTATCATTAGGCTCTTGCGGAAATTGATAACGTGGGTGTTTGATATAGTAATAAAGCAAAAGTGCGGTAATAAAAATCAGCAAAATCACGCAAATCCAAGGGGAAAGATTGAAGGTGAGATAAATATTATCCAACGGAGTAGGATTTTCTATCAGGGCATTAATTTGATATTTTAAAATCCCTGATTGCGTGGCCGCCATTGTAAGGGCAAAACTCAGCAACGCCAAATAACTGCCCACTGCCCCTTCAGCACTACGAAACCACGCACCGCTACCACAGCAATTCGCTAAACTCATTCCAATGCCAAACAACAATCCCCCTAACAGTGTGGCGAAAATAGGCAACTGGCTTGTAGGAATAGTGATGAGATTAAACTGCGCAAGGGTAAAAAATCCCACAGATTGAATCGATATGGCAATAAAAAGTGCGGTCAAAAAACGGATATTTTTTTGCGTATAAAGCGTCCGAAAGCCAGACACAAAACAGAATTGCCCACGTTGTAGCAAAAAGCCAAGCAACAGGCCGATAAGAAAACCTGAATACATCGATTAAACCTTAATACGATTATTTAGAAATTACGCACTATTTAAGCATAAAGATTATACAAACTCAATGCGAAAAATTTTAAAAATTTCCACCGCCCTTTAAAATTCAATCTAACCACACTCCCCGTCCAAACCGCCCGAATAAAAATAAAATTTTTAGAAAAGTAACGCCTGAACACAGCATCGCGAGTATGGTGTTACTTTTCGTCAAGAAAGTTTTATTGGAATGAGGAAAAGTGGGTTCGTTAAATTTCTCACTTACAGACAAGGCATTTTGTCGAAGACAGTACGCCAGTACTGCAAGACAAAATAACGCAGTCTGTGAGTAAGAGAAATTTGACGATGATCGGGGGACTTTTCTTTGCTTACTCTCTTTTGGGTAAGCAAAAGAAAGGAAGTCGCTCAACGAGCGAAACCCGTTATTCATTAAAGCATTTAACCAACAATAAAGAACCAAATAATAAAGAGCGGTACTTTTCCACAAATTTTTAACCACTTAAAACTCTGTGAAAAACCACCGCTCTTTTCGTTTATGTTATTTTTATTCCACCGCTTTAAATAAAATCTCGCTTGGAATAATTTCGCCTTGCCAATAAAGTTCGCTGGCAACTTTTTCGGCGAGTTGTAGGAAAGATTGAGCAATTTCGCTGTCTGGTGCGGAAACCACTGTTGGTTTGCCGTTATCCATATCTTCGCGCAAGCGGATATGCAATGGCTGTTGTGCCAGCACTTTTACTTGATATTTTTCCGCCATTTTTTCTGCACCGCCTGTACCAAAAATAGGTTCGTGATGGCCGCAGTTGCTACAAATATGCACAGACATATTTTCCACAATGCCAAGCACAGGGACAGAAACACGCTGGAACATTGAAATGCCTTTAATCGCGTCAATTAAAGCAATATCTTGCGGTGTGGTAACCACAATCGCGCCAGTTACAGGGATTTGTTGTGAGAGCGTAAGCTGAATATCGCCTGTGCCGGGTGGCATATCAATTACTAAATAATCTAGCTCCACGCCGTCTTTCGCCCATAAGGTTTCTTGTAAAAGCTGGCTTAGCGCACTACTTGCCATTGGGCCACGCCAAATGGTGGCGTTATCAGGTTCCATTAAATAGCCAATAGAGTTGGTGCGTAATCCATACACTTCAATAGGGTTAATATGTTTGTTGTCTGGCGAAGTTGGGCGCTGATCTGCCACACCAAGCATATGGGGGACAGACGGGCCATAAATATCCGCATCGAGCAAGCCAACTTTTGCACCTTGTGCTTGTAAGGCTAAGGCTAAATTGACGGAAACGGTAGATTTGCCCACACCGCCTTTGCCTGAACTTACTGCAATAATATTTTTGATGCCTTTCACCGCTGGGTGATTATTGGCGCGTTTTAAGGTGGCGATTTGGTAGTTCAGCACCCATTTTACTTCTGTGGCTTGGGTGATTTTTTCTAGCGCATTGGTTAGCGCTGCTTTTAATTGTTCAAAACCACTGTTCCACGCAAAAGGCATTGTGATTTCAATGCGTAACACGCTTGCGCCTAGCTCTACTTTTTTGATCGCATTAAGACTGATTAAATCACGTTGCAAGCTAGGGTGTTGAAATTGTTGGAATAATTGTTGAATTTCGGCTTGTTGAGCCTCGCTTAAATTCGCTGAAAAATGAATGCTCATCATTATTTCCTATTGTTAAGTCGCTGTTAAGTAAATGGTTAGAGAATAGTTGAGTAAATTTGTGGGTATATTTAAACACGGCAAGGCGGTACTGTTAAGTATAAATTGAGATAAACCGCCTTGAACTGGAAAAAATACCGCCAATAAGGTAAAATTCGGCACAATTTTTCTGATGATAAAGGTAACAGATAATGTCAAATTCACCTCGTAAAATTTTAGTCACTTGCGCATTGCCTTATGCAAACGGCCCGATCCATTTAGGACATATGCTTGAGCATATCCAAGCCGATATTTGGGTGCGCTTCCAACGTATGCGTGGCAACGAAATTTATTTTGTTTGTGCTGATGATGCGCACGGTACACCAATTATGCTTAAAGCCGATCAAATGGGCATTACCCCTGAGCAGTTAATCGCTGATGTGCAACAAAAACACGTTGAAGATTTCAAAGGCTTTAACATTAGTTTTGATAATTATTATTCAACCCATAGCGAAGAAAATCGCGAGCTGGCAGAAAGCATTTACAATAAATTAAAAGAAAATGGTTTTATCAAAAGCCGTACTATTTCGCAATTATTCGATCCTGAAAAGCAAATGTTCTTGCCTGATCGCTTTGTTAAAGGCACTTGTCCAAAATGTAAATCCCCTGATCAATATGGCGATAACTGTGAAGTTTGTTCTGCCACTTACAGCCCAACGGAATTAATCGATCCGCGTTCTACGGTATCGGGGGTAACGCCTGTGTTGAAAGAAAGTGAGCATTTTTTCTTTGACTTACCAAGTTTTGAAGCAATGTTGAAAGCGTGGATTCGCTCTGGTTCATTGCAACAAGAAGTGGCGAATAAAATGCAAGAATGGTTTGAAGCAGGGCTACAACAGTGGGATATTTCTCGTGATGCGCCTTACTTCGGCTTTAAAATCCCCGGCACAGAAAACAAATATTTCTATGTTTGGCTTGATGCGCCGATTGGTTATATGGCGTCTTTCAAAAATCTGTGCAACCGTAAAGGCGATATTGATTTTGATAGTTTCTGGAATAAAGATAGCCAAGCAGAGCTTTATCATTTTATTGGTAAAGATATTATGTACTTCCACTCATTATTCTGGCCTGCGATGTTAGAAGGGGCGGCATTACGCAAGCCTGATAATATTTTTGTACACGGTTATGTTACGGTGAATGGCGAGAAAATGTCGAAATCTCGCGGTACATTTATCCAAGCGGCAACCTATTTAAAACACCTTGATCCAGAATATTTACGTTACTACTATGCGGCAAAATTAGGCAACCGCATTGACGATTTAGATCTCAATTTGGAAGATTTTGTACAGCGAGTGAATACCGATGTGGTAAACAAATTGGTCAATCTTGCTTCACGCAATGCAGGCTTTATTCAAAAACGTTTTAATGGCGAATTGGCAGCGAGCTTGCAAGATCCCGTTTTATTCGCAGAATTTACTTCACAAGCGGATCACATTGCGGCTTATTATGAAAACCGTGAATTCGGCAAAGCCATTCGTGAAATTATGGCATTAACGGACAAAGCCAATAAATATATTGACGAAAAAGCCCCTTGGGTGATTGCAAAAGAAGAAGGTCGTGAGCAAGAATTGCAACAAGTGTGTTCAATGGGTATTGAGCTATTCCGTGTATTAATGGGCTATTTAAAACCTGTGCTACCGCAATTAGCCGAACGTGCTGAAGCCTTTTTACAGACTGAAATTACTTGGGATAACCTTGCAACACCGTTGCTTGCTCACAAAATTGCGCCGTTTAAAGCCTTGTTCTCTCGTTTAGATATGAAGCAAATTGAGCAGATGATCGAAGCATCAAAAGCGGAAAATGCTCAACTTAATCCGCAAAGTAGCACAGAAAAAAGTGCGGTACAAAATGTGGCAGATTTTGAGCCTTTTGAAGAAACCATCACCATTGATGATTTCGCCAAATTAGACTTGCGTGTTGCCAAAGTGCTGAAGTGCGAAGCTGTGCCTGAAAGCAATAAATTATTGAAATTTATCCTAGATTTAGGCGTGGAACAGCGTCAAGTATTCTCAGGCATTAAAGCAGCTTACAGCAAACCAGAAGATCTGGAAGGGCGAATGGTGATTATGGTCGCCAATCTTGCACCACGCAAAATGAAATTTGGTATGTCAGAAGGAATGATCCTTTCCGCAGGCACGGGCGGCGCAGATTTATTCTTGCTTGATGTAGATTCTGGCGCGAAAGCAGGCGCGCGCGTGAAATAATAATCAGTAGATATTCATTCACAATTTAACCAACTTATTATCAAGGCAGATGAAAATCTGCCTTATTTTTTACCGCACTTTATTAATAATTTTTACCGCAACAATCTTCTGATGATGTCCGCCAATAAGTGGCAAATCTTGGCAGCCCTTTTTGTGTTAGACCACGATATTTGTAGGTTATGATTGAACCGATTGGCGGTGGATTTTCTCTATCCGTTAATTTAAAACCTGAACCGATACGAAATTCGCCACGCTGATTTTTACAAGTAATCGCACCGAGTTTATCAGCAAATTGCCCTTTGCCTTTATGGTGTGCAATCACTTCACATTCTTCATCAAGTGCGGTCTTTAATTTCAAAATTTGCTGACTGCGTTTGTGTTCATAAGGTGCGTTAGGGTTACGCAGCACCAAGCCCTCCCCTTGTTTTTGTTCTACTTCACGCAAAAAATCTTGCACTTGAGCATAATGTTCAATTGGAATTTGCTTAATAATTTCAATATGTTGGTTTGGGTGTTGGGTTAAATAATTTTCCAACACGGCTAAACGTTCAAATAAATTGCCTTTGGCATTAGGCACATCAAACACATAGAGCTTTAATTTTTCCCAACCTTTATCTTTTTGCGAACGCACAATAGAAGAAATTTGCTCAAACGCATTGCGTTGGCTAAACAGTTCACCATCAATGGCAAAAGGCGGAAAATCTTTAATGAAATAAGAGGGCGGCGTGAGAATTTTATTCTGTCTTGTAAACAGCTGTTTGCCGTCCCAGTATCCCCTGATGCCGTCTAACTTTTCGCTCATCACCCAACCTTGCACATTTTGATTGTGGTAAGTGCCAAGTAGCATTAAATCTGGCGGATTGGCCTTAGCTAATGCTGAGCATAGTGCGAATAAAATGAGCAGGATACGCTGAATATAAAGCATAATTTTCTCCCCGATTTTTCTGCGCGATAAAAATTTGGTTGGGATATTACGCGACTTTTTTACAGTTGTGGAAAATACAATTTAGTTTTTCGATCCTGATCGTAAAAATTATTATGGTTTTAAAAGTGAGGTGGTTTTTTTTAGAATATGTGTGAGTTTTTTGTTAAAATCACGGCTTTCTATCTAAATATAACTAAAAGAGAGTGATTATGAGCAAACTATTTCCTAATGCACAACTTCGTGATAAAGCGCCCTATCGTTTTGATATTGTTGGCAGTTTTTTACGTCCAGAAAGTTTAAAACAGGCACGTCAGCAATGTAGCTGTGGGGATATTTCTTGTGCGGATCTCACCCAAGTGGAAGATAAAGAAATTGCCAATTTAGTGGCTCACCAAAAAGCAGTGGGCTTGCCAGCCGTAACCGATGGTGAGTTTCGCCGTACCTTTTGGCATTTAGATTTCTTAAGTGCGTTAGATGGCGTGGAAGAGGTGGAAGCAGAAAAATTTTCTGTTCAATTTAAACATCATAATGTTCGTCCTAAAACGTTGAAAATTGTTGATAAAATCGGTTTCTCGGATACTCACCCATTCCTTGAACATTACCGTTCTTTACAGCAAATCGCTGGCGATTATCCCGTTAAATTCACCATTCCATCGCCTTCAATGTTGCATTTAATTTGTACGGTGCGTGAAACGGATTATCAGCCAATTGAGCGTTATAAAAACAACAATCAACAATTACTTGATGATATTGCAGACGCTTATATTAGTGCGATGCAAAAATTCTATGCACTAGGCTGTCGTAACCTGCAATTAGATGACACGAGCTGGGGCGAATTATGTTCTGAAGAAAAACGTCAAGCTTATCAAGAACGTGGCTTCGATTTAGAGCAACTCGCGAAAGATTATGTGTATATGGTGAACCGTATTATTGCCGCAAAGCCTGCAGATATGACCATTACAATGCACATTTGCCGTGGTAACTTCCGCTCAACTTGGTTCTCATCGGGCGGCTATGAACCTGTGGCAGAAACCCTATTTGGGCACTGTAACGTTGATGGTTTCTTCCTTGAATACGATAGCGATCGTTCGGGCGATTTCAAACCATTGCGCTTTATTAAAGATCAGCAAGTGGTGCTAGGTTTGGTTACTTCAAAAGACGGCAACCTTGAAGACAAAAACGAAATCATCAAGCGCATTCAAGAAGCCGCACAATATGTGGACATCAACCAACTTTGTTTAAGCCCGCAATGTGGCTTTGCTTCAACGGAAGAAGGCAATATCCTGACAGAAGAGCAACAATGGAATAAACTGAATTTCATTCGTGAAATTGTTGAGGAAGTTTGGGGAAAATAATTTTATTTTCTCTAACCTGTGTTAAATAAAGTGCGGTAAAAAAACGCAATGTTTTTATCTTTAAACGCACTTTTCCTATAAAAAAATCCACCTTAAATAAAGGGTGGATTTTTATATTTTTAAACAATTAACTGGCTTATTAACCCACAGTGTAAGGAATATCTGTGATACCAGATTCCGCTAATGCTGCGATCACATCTGGCACTTCAACAGTATCGCTAAATTCAGCAACAACTTCTGCTTTATCTTCACCTTTTTGTTTGGTTTCTTCGGCAGATAATGCACCAATGGTTAAAAGCTCAGAAACTAAATCGTGAGCAAAAATGCGTGTAGTGGTAAAAGTGATTTTTACATTACTCATAATGTGTCCTTCTCTTTATTGTTAAATTTGTTATTAATCTTTATTGTTAAATTTGTTATTAAAATGGTATAAGTATAAATAGTCAATACAGAAACTATTTAACCTTGCGATTCTATCATTATTTCAGCGTTTTTGCTGAACTTTTTTCAGCACCAAAACTAGCGATAAAAAGCCTTATTATTCATAGCGTTAGAAAAACCCAAAAGAATTTCACTGCACTTTACAAAAGGAAACTAATTCGTTCAAGCTAATTTCCTTGCTGCAAATAATCTAGCACCACTTGATGATGTTCACCAGTTTTAAATTTATCAAACACTTTTTCAATTTTTCCTTGTTCATCAATTAAAAACGTGATGCGATGAATGCCGTCATAGGTTTTTCCCATAAATTTTTTCTCACCCCATACGCCAAATTGTTCCGCCACTTGATGATCAGGATCAGAAAGCAAGATGAAATTAAGCGATTTTTTCTCGGCGAAATTGGCTAATTTTTTAGGGCTATCAGGGCTAATCCCTAAAATAACCACATTGTGCTTTTCAAGCTCAGCTTTCGTATCTCTTAATCCGCAAGCTTGTGTCGTGCAACCTGGTGTAAGCGCTTTAGGATAAAAATAAACCAAGACTTTTTTGCCACTAAAATCCGTCAACGCAACAGGTTGTTCATTTTGATCAAGTAACGAAAAGTGCGGTGCAAAATCGCCCGCTTTTAATGTTTGCATAAAAAATATCCTTAAAAATAGCAAGTTAGTGAAAAAAAGCAAAAAAATGATTTGCAAATTAACGCTATTTTAGCGATCCTAATGAGAATTTTTCAAGCAAACTCAATATAGATAACAAAAATAATTCGGAGGCCCTTATGTCTGCAAACAACCCTTTATTTTATGGGAGCATTACAGCTCTGATCACGCCAATGGATCAATATGGTGAAGTGGATTTTGATGCGTTAAAGAAACTCGTTGAGCATCATATCAATGCAGGAACGCACGCGATTGTTTCAGTGGGAACAACAGGTGAATCAGCAACATTAAGCATTGAAGAAAATGTAAAAACCATCTTGAAAACCCTTGAATTTGCAGACGGCCGCATTCCTGTGATTGCAGGCACTGGTGCAAATGCGACCAGTGAGGCCATCACAATGACGAAATTATTAAATGGCAGTGGGGTGGCTGGTTGTTTATCTGTTGTGCCTTATTACAATAAACCAACCCAAGAAGGAATGTATCAGCACTTTAAAGCCATTGCAGAAAGCACCGATTTACCCCAAATTTTATACAATGTGCCGGGCCGTACGGGCAGTGATATGCAACCTGAAACGGTGGCTCGCTTAGCGAAAATTAAAAATATTGTGGGTATTAAAGAAGCAACAGGTGATGTAAGTCGCGTGGCTAAAATTAAACAGCTCGCCGGTGATGATTTCATTGTATTAAGCGGTGATGATGCAACCGGCTTAGAAAGTATGAAAGCAGGCGGTGAAGGTGTTATTTCTGTAACCAACAATATTGCCGCTGCAGATATGGCGAAGATGTGTAATTTAGCCCTTGCTGGTAAATTTGATGAAGCGGAAGAAATTAATCAACGCTTGATGCCACTTCACAAAGATCTATTTGTGGAATCAAACCCAATTCCAGTGAAATGGGCGGCTTATAAACTCGGGTTAATTCCAGAACCTGTACTACGTTTACCGCTCACTGTATTAAGTGAAAGCGCACAGCCAATTATGCTCAAAGCACTTCAAGCGGCGAAATTATTATAATTAACCATAGTAAATAAAGGGGGCGGTGATTTATTCGCCCCCTTTAAACTTTTTCCGAATAAATTGGTCAAAGTTGCAGAAAATTGAATATTTTTATCTTTTTATGCTACTTTATATCAAACGCGTAACCTAACCTTGAGGAATAATGATGAAATATTGGTTATTTACCACTCCCCTATTACTCACTTTGGCCGCTTGTTCAACAAGCAATGAAAGCAAGCAATCCGCTGATGATACTTTTGGTAAACACACTGAACAGCAAGTTTCCTTTGCGCCCTTGAATACTGGCGGGCTAACTTTAGTACAAGAAGATAGCACCTATCGCTTACCCGAAACAGGCAAAATTAACTATCAGCCGATGGATATTCGTCCACCAACATCACCTATTGCGTTAATCAATAACTCAATGACACGTTTTGATGGACAACGTTCATTAATTGTTTATCCACTTGATAAACAAAATGTTTATAGCATAAAACAAGTAGAGCGTTTATTAAGAGAGCAAGGTATTGGCTACACTGCCACCAGCAGCCAAATTGAAACAACTTGGGCATCAACTGGCCGTAAAGATGATCTTGGTAACACACAAATTCGTTATTTAATTGAGCAAGTAACCACAAAAGATGCCAGTGCATTAGCGGTATCCATTTTGCAAATGAAACGTGATAATGTAATTTTCACCCCAACTGAGCTTGATGTTCAACGCTATACGTCTGATCGCTTAAACCAACTTGTTGGTCAATTAAATGCCGCTTACAACAAGCAACAACAGGAATTAAACAGTGGCGTTTCTATTCCAATTAAATCACAGTTAGCGCGTGATATAAACGGTCGCTTAGCCTTAGCCTTAGATGCTTCTTTTACCTATTCTTGGAATAAATTGCGTCCTGCATTAAATTTATTAGGCTTTAAAACAAGCGAAGAAAACCCTGCGAAAGGTTATCGTGAATTAAGCTATTCAGCACCAGAAGCCACTGAATGGGCAAGATTTGGCAGTGCTGATCCAAAATTAGAAAATGGTACTTACACAATGCAATTAATCTCACTTGGCAGACAAAGTGCGGTAATTATTTCTGATGAAGATAACAAAACCTTACCAGAAGAAAAAGTTCAGCATATCTACCAAGCATTACATAACATTTTAGCGAAGTAATTTAACGCAAAAAATGCCCGCACTTTTTCCTTATTCTGTAAAAGTGCGGTCTTTTTTTATCAAATTTTTAAGGGCAAAAAAATGCTGAGTTATCGTCATAGCTTTCACGCAGGCAACTTTGCCGATGTGTTAAAACACATTGTGCAAATGCTGATTATTGAAAGCCTGCAACAAAAAGACAAAGGCTTTTATTATTTAGACACCCACGCCGGTGTGGGGCATTATCGCTTATTCGGCAATGAAGCGGAAAAAACCGGTGAATATAAAGAAGGGATCGGGCGTTTGTGGGATCAAACAGAAATGCCCGAAGAAGTAGCGCGTTATGTCGCCCTTATTAAAAAACTGAATTATGGCGACAAATCGCTACGATATTACGCAGGATCACCGCTGATCGCAGCACATTTATTGCGTCCACAAGATCGAGCGTTATTAACGGAGCTACACCCAGCGGATTTCCCATTATTACGCAATAATTTCAAAGAATTTGATAATGTTACTACTAAACGCGATAACGGCTTTCAGCAAATTAAAGCCACCTTACCGCCAAAAGAAAGACGTGGGCTGATTTTGATCGATCCCCCTTATGAATTAAAAGAAGATTATGATTTGGTGGTAAAAGCCATTGAAGAAGGGGTAAAACGTTTTGCCACAGGCATTTATGCTATTTGGTATCCTGTGGTGCTACGTCAGCAAACCAAGCGTATTATAAAGGGGCTGGAAAACACGGGCATTCGCAAAATTCTCCAAATTGAAATGGTGGTGCGTCCTGATTCGGATCAACGTGGAATGACGGCAAGTGGAATGATTGTGGTTAATCCTCCTTGGCAACTAGAAGCACAAATGAAAAAAATTCTGCCTTATTTAACCAAAACCCTTGTGCCAGAAGGCACAGGGAGCTGGAAGGTGGAATGGATCACGCCAGAGTAAGAATTTACCGATTAGATTAATTAGTCGCTTTACCTCGTATTTTTCGGCAAAATAAGCGCAGATTTATTATGGGCTTTTCGCATTCACGGCCCAATTCACCAATTTAGGGAGTTAAAAATGACAAAACATTATGATTACATCGCCATTGGTGGCGGAAGTGGCGGTATCGCTTCAATTAACCGTGCGGCAAGCTATGGCAAAAAATGTGCCATTATTGAAGCAAAAGAACTAGGCGGAACCTGTGTAAACGTGGGCTGCGTGCCGAAAAAAGTGATGTGGTATGGCGCACAAGTGGCAGAAGCGATCAATCTGTATGCTCCAGATTATGGCTTTGATGTTGCGGTAAAAGACTTTGATTTCAGTAAGTTAGTGGAAAATCGTCAGGCTTATATTGGACGTATCCATAATTCTTATAACAATGTATTAGCCAAAAATAACGTGGACGTGATCAAAGGCTTTGCCAAATTTGTTGATGCCCACACCGTTGAAGTAAACGGCGAAAAAATCACTGCAGATCACATTTTGATTGCAACAGGGGCTTATCCTGCTCACCCTGAAATTAAAGGCGCAGAATACGGCATTGATTCTGACGGAGTATTTGAATTAAACGCGTTGCCAAAATCCGTAGCGGTTGTTGGCGCAGGTTATATCGCAGTGGAATTAGCGGGTGTATTAAACAGCCTAGGCGTGGACACTCACCTATTCGTGCGTAAACAAAGCCCATTGCGTAGTTTTGATCCGCTTATCGTAGAAACCCTTGTGGAAGTGATGGAGCAAGATGGCATTCATCTGCACACTCACGCCATTCCAAAAGAAGTGGTTAAAAATGCTGACGGATCTTTTACCTTAAAATTAGAAGATGGACGTGAGCAAACAGTTGAGAAAGTGATTTGGGCGATTGGTCGTAAACCAAATACGGCGAACATCAACCTTGCCGCAGCAGGCGTGGAAACTAACGATCAAGGTTTCATCAAAGTAGATAAATATCAAAACACCAATGTGAAAGGCATTTATGCGGTGGGTGATATTATTGAAGGTGGCATTGAACTCACCCCTGTTGCCGTTGCCGCAGGACGCCGTTTGTCTGAGCGTTTATTCAACAATAAACCAAATGAACATTTAGATTACAACCTTGTGCCAACCGTAGTGTTTAGCCACCCACCAATCGGCACTATCGGCTTAACTGAACCGCAAGCCATTGAGCAATATGGCGCAGAAAACGTGAAAGTGTATAAATCATCGTTCACGCCAATGTACAGCGCGGTAACCCAACATCGCCAACCTTGCCGAATGAAATTGGTTTGTGTGGGTAAAGATGAAAAAATTGTCGGCTTACACGGCATTGGTTTTGGTGTTGATGAAATGATCCAAGGCTTTGCCGTTGCCATTAAAATGGGCGCAACCAAAGCGGATTTCGACAACACCGTTGCTATTCACCCAACGGGTTCAGAAGAATTTGTAACAATGAGATAACTTGAATACATATAAGGTGTAACGCTATTATTCATCTACACCTTATATACCACCAAGATGATAAAAATCGGGCTGTACCGCAAAGCGCTAATACAGCCCGATTTTTTTATTATTTATTCTCTAACCAAACAATCCCATCTGTGAAGCGATGAATAGCATTGTGAAACCTGCAAGGTAGATTAATCCGATGAAGGATAGCCATAATAAACCACCTTTAACCTTATGTTCACCTTTTAAGACGAGAGAAAGGTTAAGATAGGCAAAAATAGGCGTTGAAACAAAAGAGCAAATCATAGCAAAGCGCAACATTGTTGCGACATCACTCATAAAGAAACTAATGATAATTATGCCTGCTAATGCAGCAAACGTCATCCATAAAGCCAATTGTTTTGGAGAGTGTTCTTTACGATTTAATAATAAACGTAGTGCTTCAGCATTAGCTCGAGAATAGCCATCGATCACCGTGATTGTGGTTCCAAACATACACATTAAGGCAATAAATGCAATTAATAAGCGAGACCAATCACCAATAGCATAAGCATACATTTTAATTAATTGCGCAATATATTTCACACCAGCTTGCTCCACAACTTCTCCAGAGCCATATTGAATGAGTGCACCTAATGCTAAAAAAACCATTGCTAGAATAGCGGTACCAATAAAGCCTACATTAAAATCAAACAGCCCATCTTTATAATTTATATGAGTAAAACGTCTTTTTGCTACAACCCACATTGAGTTAATAGCAGAAATTTCAATAGGTGCTGGCATCCAGCCCATTAAGGCAACAATAAAACCAAGCGAAAGCATATTCCAAGGGGATGGCTCAATAAAGTCTGGTGCAATCACTTTTTCCTTGAAAACGGCAATAATTACTGCTATTACAGTTGCCGTAGTCAATGCAATCATAATCCATTTCGATAAACGATCTAAAAAGCGGTATTTACCAAGTAATAAAATCCCCCAAGTTAATACAATAATAACCGTACTCACCTGAGAAATACTTAATCCCCATTCTTTAGGTAAAATAAAACTTAAAATCGCTGCAGTTACAATACCTACTCCAGCTGTATTAATCGCTGTCGCAAAAACATTAAGCAAGAAAAAAATTAATAAATAAAAATATCCTTTTTCTTTATAACCCTCCAACAAGGTTTTCCCTGTACTTAAGGTATACTGAGCGCCAAAACGGAAAAAAGGGTATTTGAATAAATTTGCAAGAAGAATAATAATCGCTAATTGCCAGCCATAAATCGCCCCAGCTTGCGTTGACGCAATAAGATGCGATCCCCCAACTGCAGCGGAAGCCATCAAAATACCGGGGCCTAAAGCTGAAAATTTAGAACGCCACGTAGAAGCATTAAAATTTGAAGTCGTTGTCATTTGTTATATTCCTTTTTATTACATCATCCACAACAATGATGTATCACACAATAACACAGCAAGGACTAAAGTTAAAGCGACATTTTTAGGATAAAAAACTATAAAAAGATGAAAAACGATAAATTAAATAGAATTAAAAATATTTAAAACCAGAAAAACAATAAAAATCAGAATAAAATCCCAAATTAATTTAATGCTGCAATATTTAATTTTTGACCTTATAAAAGAAAAATATAGGCAAGCTATTAAATGAATTTATAGAGAACTAAAAACAAGGTAGAAAATAAATCATAATGGCTGGGGTACTAGGATTCGAACCTAGGGATGCCGAGATCAAAACCCGGTGCCTTACCGCTTGGCGATACCCCATTAGGAATTCTATAATCAGAATTTTTGATAAGAAATTGGATAGTATGGCTGGGGTACTAGGATTCGAACCTAGGGATGCCGAGATCAAAACCCGGTGCCTTACCGCTTGGCGATACCCCACCTACTAAAGAACTGCAAGCTAATGAATGGTGCGGGACGAGGGACTTGAACCCACACACCTCGCGGCGCCAGAACCTAAATCTGGTGCGTCTACCAATTTCGCCAGTCCCGCAAATATGGTGGCTATGACGGGATTCGAACCTGTGACCCCAACATTATGAGTGTTGTGCTCTAACCAACTGAGCTACATAGCCAAACATTTTGCATTCACCTCATCGGCTTTGCGGGGCTAATTATGCTGATCTGACTCCCCTTCGTCAACTCTTTTTTTACGCTTTTTTCTAAATTCTTTCTCATTCGCATAGAGATTATACAAATCGGCGTAAAAGCCTCCTCTTATTCAGCTAATAAATGCTGTAATAATCGTCCATCTAGCAACGCTTGCTTGATCAAAGCAAAAGCACCAATTACATCTTCATTATGTAATTCTGAAACAACTAAAGGAGTATTTTTCACAAAAGCAGGCAATGCCAAATTATCCAAGGTGCGGCGAATAGCAGAAAACAGTACATCCTTAGCTTGCGTAATTTCTCCTGAAATCACGATTTTTTCAGGGTTAAACATATTTACGCTCATTGCAAGTACACGTCCAATTTGGATACCTACGTGTTCAATCAACTCTACTGCCACGGTATCTTGTTTATTCACTGCCTTACAAATCGCTTCAATATCATGACTTTCTAAAGAAATCCATTTGCTTTGATAACCATCTTCAAGTAAACGTTGCATTTTTTCTTCAATTGCCGCATTACTAACCACGGTTTCCAAACAGCCTACATTGCCACACAAACAGCGTTTACCTAAAGGATCAACCTGAATATGCCCAATTTCCCCCACATTATTTTTATAACCAAGGAATACTTCGTGATTAATCACAATACCAGCACCAACACCACGATGAATACGTAGTAATAAAGAATCATAGCAATCTTTTGTTACACCGAAATAATGTTCTGCTAAAGCAAGGCTACGCACATCATGCCCAATAAAGGTCATCAATTGAAATTCCTGTGTTATTTTTTGCGCTAATAACCAAGGTTCATCTAACTTAAGATAAGATAAATGTTCAATCGCGTTTGTTTTGCTATCAACAAAGCCTGATACAGTAACACCAATTGCAATAAATTCACTACGGCGATGCTGATTGGCTTCAATGAATTGCTTCAAGTGAGTACATAAAAATGCTTCGATTTCAGCGGCACTATTCATCTCTGGCAAATCAATCACGGTTTTCTTTAATAAGTTTGTAGAAAGATCCATTATTGCAAAGGTAATATGCTCTTGCCCCAACCGAATTAGAATGGCTCGAAATGCCTTATATTCCGCAATAATCGACGTTGCTCGGCGTCCCCCTGTTGATTCTTGTTGCTCAACTTCTTTAATCAAACCGCGCGCGAGTAAATTTCGCGTAATTTTTGTTACACTGGCTGGTGCAAGCTGGCTTAATTCTGAAATTTGAATACGAGAAATTGGTCCTTGTTGATCAATTAATTTATAAACCACTGCACTATTCATTTGTTTAACAAAATCAACATTTGCAATTTGATGATGATCCCACATTCTCTTTTCCTACATCATAAAACCGATAATGGGGGTATTTTAAAATGAATTGAACAAAATGCCTAGCTGAGAAAACAGGCTAAATAAAAAGGTAGCCTGTGCTACCTTTTTCTTATCAATAAAGTGCGGTGTTTTTTCTCTTAGTTTTCATACCATTGCCATTGCCCATTGACTGCACTGCCTAGCACTTTAAAATCATTATTGAACAACGTCAGGTTAGCAATTTTCCCTTCAGCAATATCCCCTAGATGATCATCCACACCAATGGCTTTTGCTGGGTAGTAATTGCACATTCTTAGGGTTTCATCGAGTGGAATCCCTACTTGTTTTACCGCATTTTCTACCGATTCAATCATTGTGATCGCAGAGCCGCCGAGCGTACCATTTTCGTCATAGCATTTACCATTACGCACATACACGGTTTTCCCCACAAAATCGAAAGATGTGATATTCGCACCAGCGGCTGCAGTGGCGTCTGTCACGATACACAATTTATCGCCTTTGACTTTTTTATCAATTTTGATATTGCCGAATTCAACGTGCAAACCATCTACGATAATACCTGTGTAAATATCGCTATCTAACACGGCACCGACAACCCCCATTTCACGCCCTGAACTAATCGGTGACATTGCATTATGCAAGTGTGTAGCGAAAGTTGCACCATTGGCAATCGCCTGTTTTGCCACATCATAAGTGGCGTTGGAATGCCCAATGGAAACCACAATGCCACTTTGTACAAAATCACCAATGTATTTCGCTGTTGGGTTTTCAGGCGCCAGTGTAATCTTGCTAATCACCGAGGAATTTTGGCATAGAAAATCTTTCATTTCAGGACTAATGGCACGAATATATTCCGCCTGATGCACGCCTTTCTTTTCTACGCTTAAATAAGGACCTTCCAAATGCAAACCAAGTGCTTGGTTTTTATGCTTTTTAAGGTACTCGCCCATCACTGAAACAGCCTGCTTAATGCCTTCATCATCTGCCGTGATAAACGTGGGCAAATAACTTGTCGTGCCTGAACGCAAATTGGTTTGCTGCATAATTTCAAGGGTTTTCACTGAAGTATCGCCATTAAACATAACGCCACCGCAGCCATTTAATTGCAGATCAATAAATCCTGCTGTTAGATTATTCCCTTTTAAATCAATTTGTTGCAATCCTTCAGGCAGATTTTCTTGTGGCATAATCGCCACAATTCTCTCCCCATCGACGATCACTGCTTGCCCATACTGCACGCTTTGCGAGGTATAAACGACTCCGTTTACTAATGCATAACTCATTTTTTACCTTCTCTATAAGACACTATGAATTGCTTTAGCTTCTAACTCAGTAAAATATTTGACAGTTTTTACTTTTAGCTCTTGTGTAGCAGGTTCATCACAAACAAAAATTGCGTGGCGGTGTAGTTGTAACGCACTGATAGTCCAAAAATGATTTACGCTCCCCTCCACGCCTGCTTGCAACGCAAGGGCTTTGTTATGTCCCGTAACTAAAAGCATTACTTCTGCCGCATCTAATAAGGTTGCAACCCCAATCGTTAGGGCGTATTTCGGTACTTTATTAACATCATTATCAAAAAAACGCGAGTTTGCAATTAAGGTATCTTCTGTCAATGTTTTAATTCGAGTACGAGACGCTAAAGATGAGGCCGGTTCATTAAAGGCAATATGTCCATCCACGCCTACTCCGCCCATAAATAAATTCACTTTGCCATAAGATTTCATTTTTTCTTCGTAACGGCGACATTCTTCATCCAGATCAGGGGCATTGCCATCTAGTAAATTAATATTTTTTTCTTGAATATCAACGTGATCGAAGAAGTTTTTATACATAAAAGTGCGGTAACTTTCAGGATGATCTTTAGGCAATCCTACATATTCATCCATATTAAAGGTAACCACATTTTTAAAGCTCACTTCCCCTGCCTGATACAGTTTAATTAATTCTTTATAAGTTGCTAAGGGAGTACCACCTGTTGGCAATCCAAGCACAAAAGGCCGCGCTTCTGTTGGATTAAATTCATTAATACGATCAACAATATGACGTGCTGCCCATTTGCTGACTTGCTCGGCGGTTTTTAAAGGAATTAAACGCATAGCTCTCTCCTGTTTGCTATCTAAATTTCAATATTTTGAAGTATCATTTCATAATTTTCATTATAAAATAAGATTAACTTCAAAGAGAAATAGAATTTTAACGAAAAGAGAAAATCGTGATTTATATCACAAAATCACTAATTATTTACTGGTGTGCCTTTCAGCAATTTTCTTATCCAGCTGCGATTTGGGCTGAGCTGATGCAAAATATCTTCACTTAACGGCAAAGGTTCGCCATAAATTAATGAAGCCAGCACTTCGCCAAGCAAAGGCGCGGACGTGAGTCCCCTTGAACCTAACGCACCGATTAAATAAAGATTACGATGCACTGACGCAGGCGGAATAGGCTGTTTGCGGCGGCGTAGATTAAAGAGATTTTTATAGTCTTCTACTTGCTGTGCGAAATTTGGCACGTTGCCCACCATAGGAATGCGATCGCGCACGGAGCAACGTACGCCGACACGCGCTAAGTTGCCTGAGGTATCAATCTCATTCACCCATTCTACACCGGCAAGATTTTGCTGAATTTTGTGCTGATTTTCTTGCTGTTCTTGTTGGCTGAATTGACGATCTTGATTATCACGAACGTGGCTCGCACCAATGCAATGGCTGGTTTGTTCTTGATCTGCAGGGGTGAGATAGCCGTCATAGCAAAGCACCGCTTTAAGGTGTTTTAGCTGTGCGGTAGTGGGAATTTGGCTCACTTGCCCACGCACTGGGTAAACAGGCAGTTGTGCGGTTTGGCTAAAGTCTTTGAGCTTATGCCCGTTAGCAATAATAGCGATCTGATGAGAAAAGGTTTCACCCTGTGCATTAGTCAGCTTCCAGCCTTCGCCTTGTTGAGAAAGTGCGGTGATTTTTTGCGAAGTTTTTATCGTTACGCCACGCTTTTGCAAATAGGCAAATAAATTTTGCACAAATTGACGAGGTGCAAGCCAAGCACCTTGCGGAATAAATGCCCCATCGCAAGGCAGTGGCAAACCAACTTTCTCGTTCAATTCTGCTCGAGAAAGGCGTTGGAATAAGGTCTCGGGCAGATCTAAGTGAGAAATTTTATCTAATTTCACCGCACTTTTATGATCATAAGCACAGAGCGCCACACCGCAAAAATCCCGTTCAAATTCAATGCCTTGCTCAATCGCCCAATGCAGTTGCTGTTGCCCATATAAAAACGCGTGAATATAAAAACGAATGTTACGCTCATCATCATCGCTCAGCTGCGGATAAAATGCCCCTTGCTTGTTGCCTGAAGCGTTGAGCGCGGTTTGCTCATCTTCACAATAAAGTGTGATATTCGCACCACGTTGCAATAAAGAAAGTGCGGTAAAGGCAGAAGCAATGCCGCCGCCGATAATGGCGATGTCTTGCGCTTCGTTCATTTGAGCTGCTTGTGGCAAATACCAAGGGGTTAAAATCGTGGAAGTGCGGTGATTTTTTGTGAAGTTTTCGGGTTTCCCCCCCGCTAAACATTCACGCTTTTTACCGTAGCCTTTGCGTTTATGCACGCTAAATCCAGCATTTTCTAACCCTTTTCGCACCGCACTTGCGGCGGTGAAAGTGGCAAATGTGCCGTTAGGTTTGCAGTAATCAAACATTGCGTTGTAAAGCTGCTCGTTCCACATTTGCGGATTTTTGCTAGGTGAAAAACCATCTAAAAACCACGCGTCAATGCGATTTTGCATATAATCGCCAAGTTGCGGTAAGTTATCCGCAATTTCACCAGACCAAATATCCAATGAGGTTTCGGCAAAATGAAAACGCTGACAGCCTGTGATCATCGGTTGCCAATGGCGACAAAGTTGCGTGCTTAAATCGGCAAATTCAGGATAAGGCTGATGGGTTTGGGCAAGCTGTGTTGGATTAAGCGGATATTTCTCAAAAGAAATAAAAAACAAGCGTTTCAGCGGGCTGTGCGGATTGGCTTGGCGAAACTGACGAAAAAGTTGGGTAACAGCAAAAAAATTCAGCCCTGTGCCAAAGCCAGTTTCGGCAATCACAAAATGCCCTTGGTTAAACTGATGCCAACGTTCCCACAGCGCATTTCCCTGCTGAAACACATAACGACTTTCCGCCAAACCGTCTTGGTTGGAAAAATAAACATCATCAAATTGGTGGGAAACGGGCGTGTTTTCTTGATTAAAATAGATCTCTGCGTGGTTAAGTTTAAACATCTTTGCTGGCATCTTTGTTGTGCTACTTGAGTTTGCTATAATAGCGAAATTTTCGGGATTGGTCGAACCTTCAAAGAAATGCTTGCAATATTTTCATTTCGTAGTAAGTTAGCGACCGACTGTATTTTTTACTCTTTCAACTCAAAAGGAATAATCTATGAGAAGAGCGGTGATTACTGGTTTCGGTGTCATTTCCAGTATTGGTAACAATAAAGAAGAAGTATTAGCTTCATTAAAAGCGGGTAAATCAGGCATTGAATTAGTGCCAGAATTTGTGGAAATGGGTATGCGTAGCCATATCGCAGGTACGCTCAAAATTACACCTTCAGAATTGATTGATCGTAAAGTTTATCGCTTTATGGGCGATGCGGCGGCTTATGCTTATCTTTCAATGAAAGAAGCCATTGAAGACGCTGGCTTAACAGAAGAACAAGTGTCTAACGATCGCACCGGTTTAGTGATTGGTGCAGGTACAGGTTCTGCGCACAATCAGCTTATCGCTTGCGATGCCGTGCGTGGCCCGCGTGGCGTGAAAGCCGTTGGCCCTTATGCGGTAACCAAAACAATGGCATCAAGTGTATCAGCTTGTTTAGCCACCCCTTACAAAATCCGTGGCGTGAATTATAGTATCAGCTCCGCTTGTGCCACTTCTGCACATTGTATCGGCCACGCTTTAGAACTAATTCAATTAGGCAAACAAGATATTGTTTTTGCCGGCGGTGCAGAAGAATTATCCTGGGAATGTGCCACAGAATTTGACGCAATGGGCGCAGTTTCCACTAAATATAACGACACCCCAGAAAAAGCTTCACGTGCTTATGACGCAAACCGTGATGGTTTCGTGATTGCAGGCGGCGGTGCTGTGGTTGTGGTTGAAGAATTAGAACATGCCCTTGCGCGTGGTGCAAAAATCTATGCGGAAATCGTAGGCTATGGTGCAACTTCTGATGGTTATGATATGGTTGCGCCAAGCGGTGAAGGCGCGGAACGTTGTATGAAACAAGCAATGGCAACAGTAGATACTCCTATTGACTACATCAACGTACACGGCACTTCAACGCCAGTGGGTGATGTGAAAGAATTAGGTGCGATCAAAAATGTTTTTGGTGATGAAAAACCGGCCATTTCATCAACCAAATCAATGACAGGCCACTCATTAGGTGCGGCTGGCGCACACGAAGCCATTTACACCTTATTAATGTTAGACAACGATTTCATCGCCCCAAGCATTAACATCGAAACCCTCGATCCACAAGCGGAAGGAATGAATATCGTAACAGAAACCAAAGAAAACGCGGGCTTAAATACCGTAATGTCAAACAGCTTTGGTTTCGGCGGCACAAACGCAACATTGGTGTTTAGACGTTATACGAAGTAAATTTAGATTAGAATAAATACATAGAAAAAGCAGGCGGAAGGCCTGCTTTTTTTATATATAGAATTTCTTTTTCCTTAATCCCTTTCATACAGGGCAATGTCTTTCGACCCGATATGTTTAGCAATATTAATTGGGCAGATGCATCTTAATCCCTTTCGTACAGGGCAATGTCTTTCGACAACGTCGAGCGTTTGGTTATGAGTATTATCGCAGACAGGTCTTAATCCCTTTCGTACAGGGCAATGTCTTTCGACTCTATACCGCCACGGATACCTTCCCAGAGCTAGCTGGTCTTAATCCCTTTCGTACAGGGCAATGTCTTTCGACAGAGCTGGAGCACAAAGCCCAGCTACTCGACCGCAGTCTTAATCCCTTTCGTACAGGGCAATGTCTTTCGACGAATGAGCGGAGCAAATATTACGATCCAAATTTGTCTTAATCCCTTTCGTACAGGGCAATGTCTTTCGACGCTGGTTGTGGTATCGGTCTTGATACCGTTAATCGGTCTTAATCCCTTTCGTACAGGGCAATGTCTTTCGACCGAATTAGCAAGCGTTGGGATTGATTGGCAAGCGTTGTCTTAATCCCTTTCGTACAGGGCAATGTCTTTCGACTTGGTATGCAGAAAGCAATCGCCTTGATGAAGTGTCTTAATCCCTTTCGTACAGGGCAATGTCTTTCGACAAGAGCTTATGATAAATACAGCACCTACATTCAAGGTCGTCTTAATCCCTTTCGTACAGGGCAATGTCTTTCGACTAAATGCTGAAGATGAACAAGAAGCCTTAAGAATTAGTCTTAATCCCTTTCGTACAGGGCAATGTCTTTCGACAGAACAAGCAAAAAAGGCAGCCAACCTATTGTCTTAATCCCTTTCGTACAGGGCAATGTCTTTCGACCACTAGCTTGTCCAAGCATCCACCTAGAGCTATTCTTGTCTTAATCCCTTTCGTACAGGGCAATGTCTTTCGACATGGACAAAGTTGAATGAAGCTATTGATTTAGCTGAGTCTTAATCCCTTTCGTACAGGGCAATGTCTTTCGACTTGGTAATCTTTTAGGCTCAATCGATGGTACTGGTCTTAATCCCTTTCGTACAGGGCAATGTCTTTCGACTAGTTCTTACGCTAATGAATGGCGTAAAGAAAGAGGTCTTAATCCCTTTCGTACAGGGCAATGTCTTTCGACGGAATGACGAGAGCGTAACTAAAGTAGAGCAGCTTGGTCTTAATCCCTTTCGTACAGGGCAATGTCTTTCGACAGAAGACTTAGGAATATGGGGAGCGGAACAAGACCGGTCTTAATCCCTTTCGTACAGGGCAATGTCTTTCGACTCTTAAAAATAATTTAAGTTCCATTGTGGTTCTTATGTCTTAATCCCTTTCGTACAGGGCAATGTCTTTCGACTATTAAAGGCGGTCTAAGCCTTGGTAACGTAGTAGGTGTCTTAATCCCTTTCGTACAGGGCAATGTCTTTCGACACTCAGGCGGAAGAATGGATTGCCCAAGCCGTAGCAGGTCTTAATCCCTTTCGTACAGGGCAATGTCTTTCGACTTAAATCCCAATAATCATCACGCCCTATCTGAAAAGTCTTAATCCCTTTCGTACAGGGCAATGTCTTTCGACCCTAGCTCAAAGCGATTGGGGGGATTTTATGTTGTCTTAATCCCTTTCGTACAGGGCAATGTCTTTCGACACGTTTCAATTAAGCAAACATGGTGATAAACCAGAGTCTTAATCCCTTTCGTACAGGGCAATGTCTTTCGACACGTGATCGGGGAAGGTTCACAGTACCTGAACCGTCGTCTTAATCCCTTTCGTACAGGGCAATGTCTTTCGACTATTAAAGGCGGTCTAAGCCTTGGTAACGTAGTAGGTGTCTTAATCCCTTTCGTACAGGGCAATGTCTTTCGACGGCAAGGAACTAGCGGACTACGAAAAGGACTGCGAGTCTTAATCCCTTTCGTACAGGGCAATGTCTTTCGACGAAAAACGCGCGGCGGAGTTGTGGGCCGAAGTAGGTCTTAATCCCTTTCGTACAGGGCAATGTCTTTCGACTGCGCAAGGTGATTTTTCTTTGTGCGATCAATAAGTTATAAAAACCTTTCGAGAAAATGACCGCACTTTGAAGAGTTAGGTTTCGATTTGGATAATATTTAACCAATTTTATTTCTCTATGCCACAATTTTTTGACTCACCTTTCCTTCATTATTGAGAGGTAAGGCTGTCCAAATTATGCCTTCTGGAAGTATTGCATCACCAAGCTGCCATTGTTTTGCGTTGCTTGGTAAAGGGTAAACCCGAAAATCATCTTGCTTTTTGTGAATGAGTCGCAAAATATCATCAATACATTTCTGTAATGCGTTGCGATCCCCTTCAAATAAAAATACGCTATATTGTATAGGCGTGGCGTATTTTACCATTTTTCTATGGACTCTTTGCAAGCGTTTTTCATCGGAAATGTCATATCCTAATAAATATTGCATTTTTTCACCGCTCTTTTTTGTTAAAAGACGAATTCGACATTTTTTAGCATTGTGTGCAGATTAAAAAAGTAACTTTGTAATTGCCATTGCCAATCTTTTACGATTTCTGGAGATGATAATAAGGCACTGCTACGACGTTGTGGTGATACGTTAGATTGGTGTTCTTTGAATAATTTGCTGAGATCGTAACAATTTTCAGTGAGCATTTTTCGCCATTCCGCAATCACTTTTTCATAAGCTTGATAAAAATGTACTCTGCCCGTTTTACCAAGGAAACAACCTTCTTGTGTGGTAGTAAAATGATCGGCGCGCAGTTCTTCTCGGCGGAAACAGCCAAGCAACCAGTTATCCACAAGTGGACGTAAGGGTTCGATTAGGTCGCAAGCAAGGGATTCTCGGCCATAGTCTAAACTGTGATAAAAACCGATGTAGGGATCAAGCCCTGCGGAATACGCACATAATACCGCTTCGGCGTGTAGCATTGTATAACAGAGCGAAAGCCCAGCATTGAAGGGATCTCGCGGTGGACGACGGTTTCTTCCTTGAAAATCTAAAGCCGGCGGCAAATATTGACTCAGTGCGGAAAAATAGACTGCGGCTGCGCGCCCTTCTATTCCCCTTAATGCAGGTAGATCGGGTTGTTCATTAACCCGACTGATAAGGCTATCCAATTCACTCACTTTTTTGATCAGTTTATCTTTTTTATCTGGACGTTTGCTAATCGCTTCCCATAGCCAATTTTTTTGTGTGATCAATTTAGCAAGCACCACATTTTTTGCATAAACAAGACAAAAAAGCTCATTTTGGCTGAGCTGATATTGGGCAATTCTGCGTTGCGCATCATTATGCGGTTGTGGAATAAATAAAGTGGGGGTGTTTTTTCTGCCTGATAAGCAGATGATTCCAATGCCTTTTTCACCAAATTTAGCAAGCAATGAAGCTTGTAATTTAACATTGCCTTTAAGATAAACGCGATCAATGGGGGCAAGAGGGATAGTACCTACTCGCTCGCCATTTTCATAACAAGCAAGAGCTTCGCTATTAAGTTTAATTTCAATTCCTTTGCGATCAATATATAAGCTAGACATAGAGCCTCCTAAATCAGCAAAAAAGGTTGAGTTGATTGAAGGTGCGCAATGCCGTAAAGCATTGGTTGGGTGTCTTTGTGTAATTGAAAAATAAATACACGATCGCCCATTTCCAGCATTATTTCAATTTGTTGTTTGAATTCTTCAAGCTCGGTCTCTGTCATCCAGCATTCATAGAAGGATTTTTGTCCACCGATGGCATAGGCTTCCACTTTTTTATGAATACGATGTAGCCGTTTGTTTTCGGTGATATCATAGGCAATGAGATAACGCAGGCGTGAACTCATTTTTTCCTCCTAATGCACTTTTATTTGCGCCATAAGGCGGCGGAATGCAGGATCACGTTGCAAACGCAAATTTTGGTGGCGTGCGTAGTAGTTTTCCACGTCATAGCCAAATTCCGCGCGAAGTTCTTCGTCATCAATATAACGACCATATTCATTGTTTAATTTACGGCGTAAGGCTTCCAAATTATGGATCCATTTTAGGCCATTTTTAATGAAATAGCGTCCGTTATAAGCACGTGCATCAGCACATTCAGTGTAGCCTGCAATAATCGCTTGCACTTCGCTATCCGTATAAGGGGATACGGCAAATGTACCTTGTTGCGCAGGTTGTTGATAAGTTTCAAAACGTGCATTAGCTGAGTACATTTTCTTCCCCTTATTTTAGATAATTGCTAACAATGCCCCCTATCATAAATAACAAGAAAAAAAAGAGTAAAAATAACAAATTTGTTATTTTTTATTTCTTGCAACAACTACAAGGGGAAAAGCCTGTAAGTTTTAATAGCTCTTCATTAATTTCCAAGCCTTTTTCAAGGATTTTGGAGATATAAAAGAAAAGCATTTGACTATAAATATTTTTTCTTAAATCATATACATACTTAAAATATTCACCATCCTCAGGATCATTTTTCTTAAAATAAGCGCGACGAATATCATCTTTAGAGCAATTTTCCGTTAGAACTTTGAATTCCTCAATATTTTCATTAATATCAACAACAATATCAGTAACTCCTGAATTTTTCTTATTAACAGGGGTAAGATAATGTTTAACGATAAAATCTAAATCTTCTTCAAGGTTAAACTTTTCCTTAATAAGGATTGAAAATTCCCATTTTTTATCAATACCATTTTGAGCTTCCAGCTCTGGGAAAATTTTTTCAAAGTAGGCTCTATACTCATCAGGATTATTAACCTTTGGCATTTTATAATTAGAAAAACTGCTCTTTAGCTTTTCACAATTTCTATCCGCATGAAAAGACGAGTTATGAATCTCAAAAACCCATTTTTTTTGATTATTCTTTTTTTCTATGATTAAATATTTATCCATCTCAACTTTTAGATCGAAATAGATTTTTTCTGCAATTACTAAATTTTTTGCTTCATCCTTAGTAAAAAAATGAAGGTCGATATCAAACTCCTTCAATTCATTGTTGTAATATGAGTATCCATAGTTATAAAACGCCTCATTAAAATCTAATCTCGCTAAAAATTTACCTAAATTATTATTTGTTAAGTAGTACATAATCATCTCCATTAAAGCATCTAATTTTTATACATTATATATAAGCATTTATTTATATAGTTAAAAATACAAATTTGTATTTTATAATTAATATAACGCTTTACTTTTAATGCTTATAGCATACCCTTGTTTAAAAAATAATGGTGAAATTACAAATTTGCAAAACTGCTGAAATAGAGAAAAAGAAAAGGCTTTCTGTTTGCCAGAAAGCCTTTGATTAGGGAAATAGAAATGTTAATCTAAAATATGTTTGAGATCAGCTTCAATTTCTTTTACTGAAATTCGCTCTAAATCCACCAACAACTCAAAACGCCCATAAGAGGAAGAAGGAATATAAGGGATATTTGTTTTATTAATAGAAAACGCCGCTTTGATTTTCTTAACTAAATCATTACGCGCTTCCGCTAACACTTTTTTCACTTCTTCCGTATAAGCCGTAGTATTTGGATCAATTCCTTTAAAGCGTTTATCTAGCTGACTACCCGCTTTAATGGCTTGATAAATGGGTAAAAAATAGACTTTAAATAACTGTTCATTATCTAAATTCTGCTCACAGATTTTGTTTAACACCACACTTAACAAAATACTGTATCCCTGTGGTGCCAGCTTAATTACCGTTTCACCAAACTGCACTTTGCGATCATCAATGGGTGATAAAAAGGTGATTTTTGGTTCAGCCAATAGATTTTGTGCTTTTTGTACAGAATCACTGTATGAAATGGTATTTTGCAATAAACCTTCTGGTACACCAAGATTTAAACGTACCCAAGGGATCTCCGCGAGCATTACTTTCCCTTCTTTCGCATCTAAAGGTTTACCGTCTTTACCTGTGATTATGTAGGAATAAGGTTTAGGGTAAAAAAAGCTATCTTGATTTTCAAACCCTTCGGAAACCAAAACGTGAGAAAGGCTATCCTGTTCACGTCCATATAATGAAAGCGCGTAGCCTAAGAAAAACCCCATTGTTTTGCGCCCACCAGCAATGGAAACATGAAGTGCGGCATTATCATCTTGACATAGCTCTGCCACAAGGCGAACAATTTGATCTGAGGCAAGGCTATTTTCTTCTGGCGAACGAATATCTTCTAATTTCTGATGATCTTTATCCTCAATCACTTCAATACAGCTTTCATCAAAATGAATTTCTGAAAAGCCATATTGTTCACCGTAATCTTGAATAAACTCAGCTAGCGCCCCTGCATTTTTCTTTTTGCCATTTTCAATGCCTAATAGCTTTTCAAGCAATAAACGTTTGCCACGCAAAGTGGTAATAACTCGAATTTCCGTCGGAATGAACCTTTTTTCCGTGATTAACGCATAAAGGGTTTCGGTTACCACTGCAGGCGACATTCCCGTTACCGAAAGCAAGATTTTTTTGTTATAGGTTTTCATTTCGCAATCCATTCTTGAATTAACTGTTTTAAACGGGCAATATCTTTACCTTGGATAATATGAATGTTTAAGGATTTTGCACGGTTACTCACCGCTTCTGGTACTTCAAAATAACTCACTAAGCATTTTTTAGTCATTAAACCACCATAATCTTTTAAGGTTTCTAATTTATATAAAATATCTTCCGCTTTTTGTCCTGTACCTTTGCCAAATTTTTGTGTTTTACATTCAATAATATGTAATTTATTCTGGGCTAAGAAAATAACATCAAACTCATTTTTATTACCACGATTCTGGGCAATATGATCACCTTTATTTAGCTGATATTGTTCATTGGTAAGCTCTGCATTTTCTAATATATCATCTACTTTTTTGATTGCTTTGACTTGTTGAAAAACATAATCCTCTAACCAACCGCCATTCAGGAACGCTCTTGTTTCCTCATTTTTAAAATGAACTAATCTTCCGTTATAATCTATTAAGCGTTGAAAATCTAACTCATTTAAGAAATCTTCAAATTCAGCTGTCATAGAAAATTTTTTATCAAATTCATATTTTAACTTATTTTTTTCTGCTTCTGCGGCTGCAAAATTCAGTGATGGTAAAATATCTTTATACTTATCATAATATTTAATCACTGGCTGCATTGGTTCTAATAGTGAGGAATTAATTTTATATTGCGCTGTTTTAATACCTTTTCCATATGCGGCTAAATAAGTACTCAGTGTAATATTGGTATTCAATGGTTTATTAGCGATCCATTCTTTGTTTTCATCTTTAGATAAAAAGATAATTTCATTATTGTCTGTATTAATATAAAAGATCGGTTTCTCAATCATATTGAAAGCATCAGCTGCCGCAATAGAAATTAGCTTTGTTCCACCAGTAACATTTAATGCAGCCTTTTCATCTTCATATTTTTCTACAAGAGATAATAATTGTTCTGATGTTTTTGCAAAATCAAATTCATCTTCAAGGTTAATCTGCTCTACTTGAACTTTGTTAGCAATAAACACTTTTGCTAAATGTTCTGCTTGTTTTTTCATTTTTTTTGACACAATAAAAATTGCTTTTTTAGGTTTAAAATCCGTATCTAAAATAGGCAATAGATTGGGTGCTGCTTGTCCTGAGATTAAACAAAAATGAATATCAAATTTCATCATCGATTTCCTTAATAATTACAGTTGTTGAATATGATAAGGAATAAGACGCGCACCTTGTGCCGTTAATTCCTCAGCTGTTAGTTCTGTTCCGCGTTGTTCAAAGCGAACATTAACCGATAAAAAATAGAAAGCGGCTCCTTTCTCACAAACTTGTGCTGCAAGATGGATAGGCAATGTACCAATGACAGTATCTCCTGCTTGAATAGCATCAAGATCCAAATGCTCAATAAAATGATCGATATGAATTCCTTGTTGTTGAATCCAATCAATCGCACCTTGATGTCTAGAAATAAACCATACTGCCATTTTTATTCTCCAATAATTAAAGTGCGGTGATTTTATCGAACATTTTTTTCTATTATTAATTTTACAAATTTGTAATTTTATATTTTCCTAAGCCAAAAGTTGCATTTTTGCCATTATGCAACCACTGACCAAGATATAATAATTTAGCCCAATCTTCTGGCACATTATGCAAATGCCACTGCCCCACAAGCCCACCTAGTTTCATTTTTTGTTGCTGCCGTGAAGAATAACGCGCCCAATCTAGCCATTTTAAATTTCGACTTTGTGTGATTTGTGAAATACTTGCGATTAAACTGTCAAAATCTAAATTCAGTGGCTGATAATGAAACTCGCATAACAAGGCGATACGTTTTGCTAAACTAATTAAAAAACGTTCTAAACTAATGGTTTTATCTGTAAGTGGTTTACCATTTTCTTGTAAACGCAATGGTGTCAAAATTTCAAGCTCTAAATTGCTAGAAAGTTTTTTAGGAAATGCCAGTATTGTTGAATGTTCAATAATTTTATCATCTAGCAGAATAGGAATGCTCTCTTTTTCTGCTAATAAAGATAATGCTGAAAGTGCTGCTTTTCCACCAGCAATGTTATATTCCCCCGCCCTTTTGAAGGCAAAGGTGATCAGTGGCAATTGCTCAACCAAATTTCCTATTAACACTAGGTTAAAACGTAAAACTTCCCCAACTCGATAATATTTTCTTCCCCAAGAAGGTGGTTCAATAATATAGCCATTGGGTACTTGACTAAATTTTTGGATTTGATGACTTTCAGGGGCTGGCGTTTCAAAAATATTAGTGTAAGGGCAAGTACGATATAAAGGGCAAGTTTTGCAATCTTCCAATTTTGTCATACAACAAATTTTGCGCAATGCTCGCCCAAATCCACCACGTAATGTTGATCCTGCATAATCAGGTAACTCAAAGGGTTGAGTTACCTGAAATTGCAATTCATAACGCGCTACTGGCAAATTTTCTAACAGCATCATTAACTTGCACTCACCAATTTATTCAGTAATTTTTTTAGATTTTTTTCCGTATCTTTTTTCTTAAAGTCAATTTTGCTTTTTAATAAATCTACGGTGATTTTTTCTTTAATGAATTGTTGCTCCGTTTCATTCCATTCTGTGGCTGAGGCCAGTAATGCTTGAGCTTCTTTAAGCAATGGTGAGCCTGATGTGTCTATTTGTCGCTCTGTTGTATTTTGTAATTTCTCTACAAATTCCAACACTAAACGCTGATTTTCACTTGCCGAACTCAATAATTGCGATTTTGCTTGTTCTTCCGCTAAGCGTTGCGCTTCCCTTTCTTGAATGCGATTTTGCTCTTCTTCGTACTGCTGTTTTAATTTTTGCTGATCTGCTTGATGCTTCTCGATCAACACCACTTTATCAATAATGTGATTTGCCAACATTTGCTGTTCACACCATTGTTTTAATTTCTCATTTTCTTGTCCGTGGTTAATTTCCAATAAAGCCCAACCGAAAGGAAGTAAATCGTTCGTTTGCTGGCTAGTTTCTCCAGCAAGCCATAATGTGGTAGAACGATCTTTTTGGGTAGATTTCCCACGCCCTTGCATTATTTTTATTTGAGCAGTTCCTGCATTGCGTAAAACTTTGCTATCCGCGCCATTTTTTCCTAAACGAATTAGGGCAATTTTTTTGCTATTTAATAAACTCTGAACAGAGGATACCCACTGGCGATTGATTAAGCCATTGGCGATTAATCGCTCGCATTCCTCGTTAAAAATCGGCACATAGTAAGCATTTAAAATATCAAAAATTTCATTTAACTCATAAGAAGAAGTCTGCTTATGTTTATTTTCCCAAAGTGCTAAATCACTTTGAAATGCACGGTATTGTCCCGATACAATGGTTTCTCTTCGCAAGCTAATCCCACGCCCTAAAATCCCTTTCTCGGTAGGTTTCTTTTTAAAATTAAGACAAAAATAGATTTTGCTATTAATTTCTTTCAATGGGACAAAATCACCAAATTTAACGGTTCTTAGCTCACTTTCCTTAAATTCTCCAATGTACTTTTTGATAAGATTTTCTTTGCGCTCTAATCTTGGAGCACCTGATTTTTTATGTGCAAGATCTAAAATTGCTGTTGCTAATGCGCCCTTAAAACTACTTCCTGGGATATAGGCATTATGCTTGTAAGGTAAATAGCTTGTGCGTTCAATAGCAAGTTTTGCAACCACCTCTCTTCCATTGCTTTCACGTTGCGCAATTTTTCCAATACGACTCTCCCATTCGGAGGCAACCCCCGTCGCAACGTTAGCAAAATAATGAGAAAAATTAACCGCACTTTTTGTATTTGCTTTAAAAAAGCGTTGAATTCTTAACAAATCACTTTGTTTTGCTAAATTCAATAATTCATCGCGTTTTTCTTTAACTAAGCATAAGTTGCTTGGCTCAAAATGGTAAAGAATTTGGTTATCTATTACATAATTTGTTGGCTCAAAATCCTCACCGCAGCCAATATGTATTGGGCTGAGCGGTGTAAGATAAACTTGATGAGTGTGCATAAATTCTTTTGTCATCACTTATTCCTTATCGGTAAAATCAAGTTCAACAGAAATAACAGGAGCATAACCTTGATGTACTGCATTGGCTTGGCTAAAGGATACGCTTGTTAATCCATTCCCCAAAAACGAGCGATCAATCCATTGTTCTGGGGTAAAAATAGCCCCCGCTTTTGCAAGGATAATCGGTTTTTTGAAGGGATTCTCATCTAATGCAGCCAAGCTACCGTGGCGGCCAAAACGCGTGGTTAATTGATAAAAACAGCGTGATTTATCTAAACCTAAATTTTGTGGCGCAGTATTCGCTAAGGTTAAATACGCATTAGCTTTTGAATTAGAAAAATCAACTTGTTGTGGCCGGTCAGTTAAAATAAATTTTCCTAGCCCTGTTGAAGCATCTCTTCCATAGCCAAATTGACCAATATCCTGTAACACTAATTGAAGATCTGAAAGGCTGAAACGTTGTTCATCTAGAACTATATATAAATCAAATTCTGTACCATTTTCATACCGCACTTGAGAAGTTGCAAAAGGTGCAAAAGCATCTTCTCCTGTTGTTTGTGTTTGTCGATTAATCGAATTATGTAATTGCTCATACTCGATTCCCGAACTTACCCCCTGCTTTTCTTGCTGATGAAATGCAATTCCTTGCCATTGATTTACGGCCTGTGAAGCAATGCTATCGGCCTTTATCCAAGCTAGTTTTTTCAATTTTTTACGATCTGCATCAAGCTTTTGATACCATAAACCTGATGGTAGCACTGGCATAGGAATATAGCCTGCTGGCATTGCATTGGATACCACCATAAATGGCTTTTGACTGTCATAGCCTTGCAAAAGTGCAGTCAATTTTTCTGAGGAAAATCGATGTACAATTGCCCAACATAACTGCCCAAAGAGCGTATCTCCCATAAGAGGCGTGCCAAATGCACTCATTGGACGTAACGTAAAACGATAAGTTTTCATTCAATCCGCCTTAATTATGCAAATGGGTTAATTTCTTCCAAATTAACAGGTTTGTTATCTACCATTAAATGTTCAAACGCTACTTTGCCATAACCACGAGAACCTGCGCCACCTAAACTATCTAGCTCTAATAAACGTAAACCTTTTAGGAAAAGCTCGACAAGTTTATCCGAATCTTGCTCAAACTGACGCAATGTGACTTTAAACTCGAACTTAGCTCCTGCTGGAACACGTTCTGTTTGTCGAGGGTTACCTGCGGTAGAAGTAATACGATCAATCGTGTTCTCAAATTTTGCTTCTGTTGCTGGAAGATTATTTTGTTCTAAATGTGCTTGCCAATCTGGCGTAAACTCACAATCCCAGAAACCTAGGCGTGCAACACCGATTTCTTTCACAATATCTTGTTCATTCTTAGTATCTGCATTAATACCAAATAAACGTAAAATATCTTTCACCATTTCAGGCTGAGCTGCTGTTTTAATATCTGAAATCGCTAATGGCTTATCTTTTACTGCACCACTACGCCATTCTAATAAAGAACGAATTTTTCCTTTTAAGCTAGAACCCGGAATGTAAGGTCGCTGAGTAATTGGATTTTTGATAACTGGATTATCGATCCCACCAATATGCATTTCACTATCACCAGAACCAATATGTAAGCCCGTTTTTAAAACTAATGTTGCTTTAATTTCAACAATATTATTCAATTTCATTTTTCTTCTCCCTAACTATTAGTTCTTTGTTGTTTCATATAATTTGCAATAGCCAATTACTGCTTCCATAAACAATTTTGCATCACGCAAGGTTTCTCGATCATTTGCTTGATCAATCACTTTATTGAATACATCAACAAAACTTTGATCAATATGGTCTCTTCCTTTGGCATAAGCGACCTTCGCCTTTAGCATTTTGATAAAAGGAACCAATTCCTCAAACTTGATTTCTGGGTCTTTCGCTTGCTGAACTCGTTCGTTCCAAATCGCCAACTCATCATAAAACTTACGAATTTGTGTCGTTTTGTTCTTTCCTTTAACTCTTTTACTATTTTCATCAATTCGAATGGATTCTGCACATTTATCCGCAATATCAGAAAAAATAGTTGCAGGCTTTCCTGCGCCAAAGGTAATTTTTTCAATTTCTTTTATCATAGTCAGTCCTTAATTGTTGCGAAGTTTATAAAAATAGTTAAATAGCGGCACAATAAAATCTAATTTATGCTTTTCAATACCTTGTTCACCCAATGTTTGAGTAATTTTTTGTAATGCTGTTTCTCTTACCTCTTTGTCCAGTTTATCAACCACATAACGTACCGTACGATAATAAAAACGGCTACGCCACATTGTATTCTCTAAATTCTTTTCCGAATTCTGAGCTTGTTTTGCAAAATAAATCAGCGAATAAAGATAAGATGTTGAAATTCGATATGTATTTGCTAATGTTTCAATATTTCCCTCTAAATCAGTTAATTCAGCCCATTTTTGCCAGCTTAAAGAAGTTTGGAAAATCGTTACTGCATTTTTTCCATCTACTTTTTTCGCTTGTTCCAACGCCTCTTCCGCCATTTCACCTAAACGATGTACTGGCGTTCCAACTTTAGTCATCACCATACCAGCTGAAAAGTGGATATCAGGGTTGTGTGCAACATAACGAGCAAAATATTGCTGCATTGCAAAAGCTAATTTTTGCGTTGAATGCCAAGGGCCTATTAGGAAGAAATCATCTCCCCCCGCAAATACGGTGTACATATTTGGATTATGTTCAGCACAATATGCTGGCAACCATAAACTAAAAAACTGGTTCATTTGACGAGAAAGTGCAGCCATTTTTGCAAAATTTGGCTGAGCTAATCCAGATTGGAAGATTAAACCTAAATTATCTACATCCCCTTTTAGCGTCATTAATGCAGCTTGTCCAATATAACCTTCTTTTTCTTTATCGCTTACGCGATCTTCACAAGCTAAATAATCAAAGGTTTTAATCGCATCAGAATAATGTTTAAGATTTTCTTCCTCTACTATTTTATATTTATCTTTATTTGCTACACCTGTTTCTGTAAAGTAAGGAATATACGCATTAATATAGCGGCGGGCATAGCCATTCCACAATGAATCACTTGTCTTTTTAGGAAGCTCAAAATCCCATAAACGCTTAATTTGCTGTGTTCTTGCTGGCTGTCCAAATTTACCTGTAATCTCTTCGTTAGATGTAAAAATAATATGATAGCCAAATAATGGAACAGTTAATTTATTGGTGTCTGTATCTTGATAAATGGCTGATTGACGATCACAAATAATCACACGATGTTTTTTAGCCAGATTCTCACCAATACTAATTTGATCCAATGAAATAGCTGATGCCTGTTGTTGATTATCTTGAGCGGGGAAATTACTATTATATTTACACTCTCCAAAAGGATATGCCACATTCTGCACACTTTGCGTACTTTCAGTTAAATCCAAACGTTGTAATTTCGTTCTTTCAAGCTGTTTAAATAAGCTATCGCGTAACGTTCTAAAATTTTCTGCAAAAAAGTCCGCACTTGATGCCGATTTAATAGCAAGTCCTAGCCCGATCAATCCATAAGTATTTTCAATAAACCATTGATTTAACTCATTCTGTACCGCATTAATCGCATTTCTTATCTTCTCTGAATTTGGCGCAATGATTAAAAACTTTCCTGCGGCATTCATTAATTGACTGGTGCTTGGCAATTCACAAGCTTCTAATACTTTTAATGCAGCTAATTCAGTAAATAAGGAAACTTGGAATGAACGTCCACGCAATAATTTTGCTGCACGCTTATTCGTTTCTCGTCCACCTGAAAAGATGAAATCTTGAATACCAAAGAAATCACCTTGAATTAACAAGAACGGTTGTTCCTCTTTATTTTCTTTACTCAATGCTAAAGTTGTTGCAATGGCTGTACTTGTTTTTAATTGGTCATAAAGAGAAAGTTCCTCAGTATAACTCGACGGTACATTTGTCATAAAACATTGCAATGCTGTATCAAAATGATCTAACCATAAAGGCAAATTCTCACGGTGAGAGGCTGGAATTTTTGCCAACGCTTGCAAAAAATCTTGCCATAATGCATTTTTTTGCTGCTCCAGATCACTTTTAGGTTGTTGAGATTTTGGAAAAATGGCATCTGCCGTGAGCGAGTGAATTGGATAATAATATATCTCTTTTTTCTGTATTTGATTTTTCTTTACTTCGCTTAATTGGATATTTTCAAACAATGTTCTCAGTAATGAAGAATTAGCTAATTTTAGCTGATGTGAGCCAAGTGCAATTTCATTTGCTATATTGATTTCTTCACGAAATTGCAAATCATTAAGAGAAAAAGAGGCGGGAATATATTTATCCATTGCAGATAAATTGTGCTGAGGTGCAAATTCTTTTAAGCCTTGCATTAAACACGCAAAAGCCACTTTGCAAGCATTTTCTAATGACATATTTACTCCTAATTAGTGAAATTAGTGTAAATATAATACACAACTTTTCTCTTAGAAAAAATTACACATTTGTAAAAATAGAACTAATCTGATCTGACGCAAAACTGCGGTGCAATTTTCACGATTTTTTTCGTTTTGCTCTCGGGTGTGCGGAATCGTAAACCTGCGCTAAATGTTGGAAATCAAGGTGGGTATAAATTTGTGTGGTAGAAAGATTGCTATGCCCGAGTAACTCTTGCACGACACGTAAATCGGAACTACTTTCAAGCATATGCGTGGCGAAAGAATGGCGTAGTTTATGAGGGTTCAAATGGCTAGATAGCCCTTGTTTAATGCCCCACACTTCCATACGTTTTTGAATTGAGCGGTGGCTCATTCGGTTACCAAGCTGGCTAACAAACAAGGCATCATCTTTCGGATTAAATAACAATCGCACTTTTAACCATTGTTGAAGCGCGTGCGAAGCATAGCGCCCGAAAGGCAAAATTCGCTCTTTATTGCCTTTTCCAATTACACGCACTTCACGCACACGCAGATTGATGCTGTTTAAGTTCAGCCCTTGCAATTCAGACAGACGCAAACCTGAACTATACATTAGCTCTAGCATCGCTTTATCCCGTAAATCAATTGGCTCTTTGCTGTCGTTGGCTAATAATTGTTGAACCTGTTCGTTATCCAAATTTTTCGGTAAATGCTTACCTTGCTTCGGTGCAGATACGCCAACTGCAGGATTAACCGAAAGCTCTCCTTGCTGAACAAGAAAGCTCAAAAATTGGCGTAATGCCGATAAGCGCAAGGCTAAACTTTTTTCGTGTAAGCCTGCTTTTTTGCTTTGCGCTAACACAAAGCGTACCACACTGGGGGTTACCTGCTGCCACTGAGAAATTTCATTTTCCTGCAACAACGCCACCACCGCCTCAAGCTGACGCTGGTAATTGCTCAATGTATGCGGACTTACCTGTCGTTCAATACGTAGATAATTCCAATATTTTTCAAGCTGTTGTTGCATTTATGGTAACCTTTCATTAATCAATAAAATACTATGATTTCACTAATCTCATAGTGATAACACATATAAATAATAAAGCAAATTTTATTTTTTACAATTTTTTATTGTAAAAACACGTCTCTTCTTTATAATAATGCTCCCCCTATCTCCTTAAAATAAATTTTTCCATTTTATAAGGTACTAAAGTAATGTTATCCATTAAACAAATTGAAAGTTTATTAACAACCATATCGCCAGATAGAGTCACGGACTATTTTTATATTGTACTCATTATCACCTTCTCTATTGGGTTATTATCCGCATTTCTTCCTAACTCAAGAAAAGAAAGTCCAGTACCGAACTTATTAACCTCTTTAGGTATATTAGGTACTTTTACAGGGATTGTTGTAGGACTATTAAATTTTAACATAGATAACATTGATCAAAGTATTAGTACATTATTAGCAGGAATGAAAACTGCTTTTTTAACCAGTGTGATCGGTTTGTTATTATCTATTTGTTTAAAAATCACTTACCCCTTACTTAGAAAGGTCGTTAGAAATATTTTCTATAAGAAAAATAATAAACAAGAGCAATCTCTTGATATTGATAAGATAATAAATAATATTTATCTTCAAACTGATATATTACAACAGCAAGAAAAAAGTATTGAGAAACTCTCACAATCTCTAGGTGCGGATAATGAAAGTAGTGTTATTGGCCAGTTAAAACTTTTAAGAACTGATTTATCTGATAATAATAAAACACTTATCTCTCAAGTTGAACCAATTATAACTAATAGTAATGCTATATTAGAAGTTATGGAGAAATCCCATACTCAACTATCAACTTTCCAGTCAACTCTATGGGATAAGTTAGAAGGCACTTTCTCTTATCAGACTTCCATTCTAAATAAATTAGAAAACTTCCCTGCTTTCCAAGATACTATTTTAAGTAAATTTGAAGAATCTTTATCTTCCCAAGCTGCTATTTTGGGCAACCTGGAAAAATCTTCAACATTCCAAGATACTATTTTAGATAAGCTAGAGAACTTTTCATCTTTCCAAACTACACTTTGGGATAAATTAGAAAACTTTAGCCAGCTTCTATCCAGATCCGCAACGGAGGCAGTTATACAAGCATTAAACAAAGTTATCTCTGACTTTAATAAAAATTTAACAGAACAATTTGGAGAGAACTTTAAGGAATTAAATAAGGCTGTTGGTGATCTCTTAAATTGGCAAGATCATTACAAGCAACAACTCAATGAGATGATCAATCTATTTGATAAGAAAATAAGCTCATTATCTCAAACTGAGCAAGCTATATTGAACATTGAAAACTCAGCGAAATCAATTCCTACATTAATTAATGAATTAAGTGAAGTCATTCAATTTAACCAACAACAAATTGAAGGGTTAAATATCCATCTTGAAGCATTTTCTGAATTGAAAGAAAATGCTGTTAGATCAATTCCTGAAATTCAAAATCAGATATCTTTAATGCTAAAAAATACTTCTTCAGCTAATCAAGAGTTTATTGATGTGATGAAAGAAAATAGTCAAAATTTTAGTCATTCTTTATCACAGTCATCTGAACAATTTATTGAATCAGTAACAAAGAGCGGTCAAAATTTTACAACTTCTTTACTAGCATCATCTACACAATTAACAGATTCAATTGATAAGAACCAACAACAATTGATTCAACAATCTAATATATTAGAGCAAAATTCTCAAACAATGGAAAAACATCAAAAATCGCTTGTAGAACAACAGGAAAAATCTATTGAACAAGTGATGACGTTCATCTCAGAGTGGCAACAAAAATTAGATAAACATACAACAGATGTTCAACAACGCTTTACTCAATCCTTGGACAAAATGATGCAAACACATATGGAAGAAAATTCAAGATTAATGGGACGTCTAGAGAAGGAAAGCGAATCAGCATTAACTCGTACGGGTGAAAGTATAGATAAACAAATCAAAGCATTAGATAAAGCACTTGAAGCAGAATTAGAACGTGTTATTGGTGATATGGGACGGGCGCTAGCCTCAATCAGCGATCAATTCACTAAAGATTATATAAATCTTGTCGATGCAATGAATCGTATTGTTAACCAGCCAAATAGAAGAGGATATTAATGAATATTAACTTCTCTAAATTAATCAAATCAGATAATCAGGAAGATTCACAATGGCTTCCTGTATCAGATCTAATGTCTGGCTTAATGATTTTATTTTTGTTTATTGCTATCGGATTTATTCTTAATACAAAAAAGGTAGCTGAAAATTATCAAGATAAGCAAAAGCAAATTTATCAAGCTTTAGAAAAAGAATTTTTCTATGATTTAACATACTGGAAAGCTAAAATTGATCAAGGCACTTTAACTTTTGTATTCACTGATCCCGAAGTATTATTTAAAACAGGAGATGCTACATTACAAGAACGTTTTAAACTCATTTTAAATGAATTTTTTCCAAGATACATAAAAGTGATTAATCAGTATCAAGACTCAATTGAAGAAGTTCGAATAGAAGGACATACTAGCAGTGAATGGAATGTATTTTCTCAAGATGATGAGGCATATTTTGAAAATATGCGCTTATCTCAAGATAGAACAAGGGCCGTTTTATATTATATTTATAACCTTTCTGAAGTAGAAAAATATCGTTCTTGGATGAAGGAAAATATCTCTGCCGTTGGATTGTCATCATCAAAAATAATTAAAGATAGTGATGGAAATGAAAATAAAGAAGCTTCAAAACGTGTAACTTTCCGTATTATCACAAATGCAGAAGAGCAACTGCGCAAACTATCGGAGATGAAATAATGAAATTAAATATTCAATTTTCTTCTCTATACGCTTCTGCAAAAAAAATGGGGATAGAAAACTTTATCGATTTTTCAATCAATCTTAATTCAATTCCAATAGATATTCACGTTGAGCCTTTAAGCAGTCCCCAAGGTGTTGAGGTACCTATTGATGCTGTAAATATCGATCCTAATTCAGGTATCTTTATTTATCAAGGTAAGCATATTATTTTATTCATTCCAGATCATAGCTTTAATTATGAAGAAGCGTTACAAAATCCTAAAGAAAAAGGAAATAAATTTCATCTAACTGAATGCACAACGTTATCAAAAATGCGAGCTAGTGGACGTTTCAGACGCTACTTTGCAACCACAAATACAAACGGAATATTTGAAATCTTTAACTCTTTTGGAGAACGAGCAGAAGTCCCATTGTCTGTATGCCGAAATTGCCTTGCTCAGCTTAACTATAAAAATTATATAAATAATAAATACCAAGTGTTTAATGAATTTACTCTTACTGAGTTCTTTAAGCATTATGAAACTAGATTTGGTCGCCTACCAGAATATGTAGGACAAGATAACGGTGGATATACAGATGATTGGCAAGAAATTTCATTCAAATACAGAGAATCTGTCAGTTTTCGTTGTGAAGAGTGCGGTGTAAATTTATCTGCTTTTAAATATTTACTGGATACTCATCATAAAAATGGTGTTAAGCAAGATAACAGTTGGCAGAATCTAAAAGCAGTATGTAAATTATGCCATAGCTTAGAACCTGAACACGAGCATATGATTGTTAACCACAATTATCGCCGTCAAATTGAAAGCTTAAGACGGGTACAAAATATCACTTAAATAATCTTTTTCTGAATAAACAAAAAGCCCCGCTTTCGCGAGGCTTGGGTTACCGCATTAATAAAGTGCGGTGCTTTTTTGGGAAGAATTACGATTGACTTGCTGTGATTTTACCATCAACGTAATCAAGGGTAATGGTTTTCCCTGGGATTAATTCCCCTGAGAGAATTTGTTGTGCGAGTGGGTTTTCCACTTCTTGTTGAATCGCACGTTTAAGCGGTCTTGCGCCGTAAATTGGGTCATAACCAATTTCGCCGATGAAGTCTAACGCCGCATCTGTGAAGGCTAAGTGATAGCCGTGTGATTCCATACGTTTTTCTAAACGTTTTAATTGGATTTTCGCGATGGTGCGAATGTTTTCTTTATCCAATGGGTGGAATACCACTGTTTCATCAATACGGTTAATAAACTCAGGGCGGAAGTGTTGGCTTACCACCGACATTACCACTTCTTTCATTCCTTCATAGCCAAGATCACGGTTGCCTTGGATTAAGTCTGAACCTAAGTTTGAGGTCATAATCACCACGGTATTACGGAAATCTACGGTGCGACCTTGACCATCAGTTAAACGTCCGTCATCAAGCACTTGTAATAAGATGTTGAAGACATCTGGGTGCGCTTTTTCTACTTCGTCTAATAACACCACAGAGTATGGACGGCGGCGAACGGCTTCGGTTAAGTAACCCCCTTCTTCATAGCCCACATATCCCGGTGGTGCGCCCACTAAGCGAGATACGCTGTGTTTTTCCATAAACTCGGACATATCAATGCGTACCATTGCGTTTTCATCATCAAACAAGAAGTTGGCAAGAGTTTTACACAATTCTGTTTTACCTACCCCTGTTGGCCCTAAGAATAAGAATGAACCAATCGGACGGTTTGGATCAGACAATCCTGCACGGCTACGGCGAATAGCGTTCGCAACGGCAACCACGGCTTCATTTTGTCCAACTACACGTTTGTGTAATTCTTTTTCCATACGCAATAATTTTTCTTTTTCCCCTTCCATCATACGAGAAACAGGGATACCGGTAGCACGTGAAAGCACTTCTGCAATTTCTTCATCAGTTACACGATAGCGTAACAAGTGCATTTCTTTGCCCTCTGCACTTTCTGCTTGAGCAAGTTGTTTTTCAAGCTCTGGAATGCGTCCGTATTGCAATTCAGACATTTTGTTTAAATCACCTACGCGGCGCGCTTGTTCCATTTGGGTGCGTGCATTTTCTAATTCTGCTTTAATATGCTGTGTGCCAGAAAGCGCTGCTTTTTCGCTTTTCCACACTTCTTCTAATTCCGCATATTCACGCTCTTTTTCAGCTAATTCTTTTTCAAGCATTTCTAAGCGTTTGCGGCTGGCGTTATCGTCTTCTTTTTGTAACGCTTGTTGTTCCAATTTTAATTGAATAATACGGCGATCAAGTCTATCTAACGGCTCTGGTTTTGAGTCAATTTCCATACGAATACTCGATGCCGCTTCGTCAATTAAATCAATGGCTTTGTCTGGTAATTGACGATCTGAAATATAACGATGCGAAAGTGTCGCCGCCGCAACGATTGCAGGGTCAGTAATTTGAACGTGATGGTGAATTTCATAACGTTCTTTCAAACCACGCAAGATAGCGATGGTGTCTTCAACACTTGGTTCGTCCACAAAAACTTTTTGGAAACGGCGCTCAAGTGCGGCATCTTTTTCAATATATTGACGATATTCATCAAGGGTGGTGGCGCCCACACAGTGCAATTCACCACGCGCAAGGGACGGTTTTAATAAGTTACCTGCGTCCATTGCACCATCAGTTTTACCTGCACCAACCATTGTATGAATTTCATCAATGAATAAAATTACACGGCCTTCTTCTTTGGCGATTTCGTTAAGCACGGCTTTTAAGCGCTCTTCAAACTCACCACGGTATTTTGCCCCCGCAATTAATGCGCCCATATCAAGGGAAAGTACACGTTTATTTTTTAATCCTTCTGGCACTTCACCATTTACAATACGTTGTGCAAGGCCTTCTACGATCGCGGTTTTACCAACACCGGGTTCACCAATTAATACAGGGTTATTTTTCGTACGGCGTTGTAACACTTGGATTGTACGGCGAATTTCTTCATCACGTCCAATCACTGGATCTAATTTGCCACTTTCCGCGCGAGCGGTTAAATCAATGGTATATTTTTCTAATGCCTGACGGCTTTCTTCTGCGTTTTGGTCGTTCACTGACTGACCTCCTCTAATTTGTTCAATCGCTTGTTGTAAATTCTCTTTTTTTGCACCGCACTTGCGTAATATTTCGCTTAAGCTACCTTTTTCTTCTAACGCGGCTAATAAAAAGAGTTCTGATGAAATATATTTATCTTGTTTTTGCTGTGCGAGCTTGTCGCATAAATTTAATAAATTCACCAAGTTGCGTGAAATCTGCACATCACCACCGTTACCAGAAACCTGCGGTAAGCGGTTGAGTTCGGCATTAAGCTCGTTGCGTAACATCGCAACATTCACGCCACTTGCGGTTAAAATCGGTGCAACGGAACTGCCTTCTTGATTTAACAAGGCCGCCATTAAATGCACGGGTTCGATAAACTGGTTATCTTTGCCTAAGGCTAAAGACTGCGCTTCGCTCAAGGCTTGTTGAAATCTTGTGGTAAATTTTTCTATATTCATAATCTATTCTTCCTCAATATTAAATTCTGTTGCCTAGCCTGTATGGCTCGGCTTGCTTGTTCAAGTAAGTGAGGACTAATTTGGCAATTTCAAGAGTAAAATGAAAAAAATTTTAAAAAAATCTATTAATCATTTTAGAACGATAGGTTGCACTAATGGAGAGTTTACTCAATCTCACTTCACCTTTATAATTGCGCCTAATTAACGATTTTCAATAAGGACGGAAAAATGCAATTTTCCAAAATGCACGGATTAGGCAATGATTTTGTGGTGGTCGATGCCGTTACGCAAAACGCTTACTTTCCCACTGAAACCATCAAAAAACTGGCGGATCGCCACACAGGAATTGGCTTTGATCAGCTTTTAGTGGTTGAGCCACCTTATGATCCTGATTTGGATTTTCACTATCGCATTTTCAATGCTGACGGCAGTGAAGTGGCACAATGCGGCAATGGCGCGCGCTGTTTTGCCCGCTTTGTAACAATGAAAGGTCTGACGGATAAAAAAGACATCGCCGTGAGTACCGCCAAAGGGAAAATGATCCTAACGGTGCAAGATGACGGAATGATCCGCGTGAATATGGGCGAACCTATTTGGGAACCGGCGAAAATCCCATTTATCGCCAACAAATTCGAGAAAAACTACATTTTACGCACCGACATTCAAACCGTGCTATGTGGTGCAGTTTCTATGGGCAATCCACATTGCGTGGTGCAAGTGGAGGACATTACCACCGCCAATGTAGAACAATTAGGCCCACTATTAGAAAGCCACGAACGTTTTCCTGAACGCGTAAACGCAGGCTTTATGCAAGTGATTAATCGTAACCACATTAAATTACGCGTTTATGAACGCGGTGCTGGCGAAACCCAAGCTTGTGGCAGTGGTGCTTGTGCTGCCGCAGCGGTGGGCATTATACAAGGCCTTTTGGATAACAAAGTGCAAGTAGATCTTCCGGGCGGCAGCTTGACTATCGAATGGCAAGGCGAAGGCCACCCACTTTATATGACTGGCGATGCCACACATATTTATGATGGGGTGATTAGGTTGTAATTTGCCAATTAGTTTTAATGGCAATAGATATAGATAAAGAAAAACCGAGCAATTTTGCTCGGTTTTATCTATTCTTTGCCCACTTATTTTCTACTTTAAATTAGATAGGATCTTTTCTTAAAGACACCATCAGCTGGTCAATTTTAAAATTCTCGGTATCGATAATTTCAAATTTATATTTGTCGTATAGCACAAAATCGGTTTTTTTCGGGATTTTGCGTAGCATATACATCATAAATCCGCCGATGGTTTCGTAATTTTCTGCGTCAGGGAAAGTTTCGATTTCTAAGGCGCGCATTACATCTTCTAAAGGGGTTGCGCCGTCAATCAGCCACGAACTTTCGTCACGGCGGACGATTTGCTCTTCTTCACTCGACACCAATTCGCCCATTACAATGCTCATCACGTCATTTAAGGTAACAATGCCCACCACTAAGGCATATTCATTGACGATCACAGCAAAATCTTCGCCTGAAGACTTAAACAATTCCAACACTTCAAATAAGGATAAGGTGTCAGGAATAAATAATGCTTTACGCAAAATCCGTTGGTCTGTGAGAGAAACCTGCTGTTCTTGCAAATACAAAGTAAGCAAGCTGTGCGATTCAATATAGCCTAAAATTTTATCTAGCCCATTATCGCAAATCAGCAATTTAGAATGAGGGTTAGATTTAATGGTTGCTATTACTTTTTCGCGATCAAAAGTGCGGTCTAAAAAAACGATATTTTCGCGCGTAGTCATTGTGGAAGTGACCGTGCGTTCTTGCATATCGAAAATATTTTCAATCAAATAATGTTCTTGTGCTTTTAGCACGCCCGCCTCTGCCCCTGCGTCCATCAGCGCCACAATATCTTCGGGGGTCAGGTTATCTTCTCGCACGGTAGAAATACGCAATAAGCGAAATACCCCATTGGCAATAGCGTCAAACAGCCACACGATAGGCTTAAATAAGAAAATGCAGAATAGCATAATGCGCACAGTACGCAACGCGACAGCTTCTGGATTTATCATCGCAAGACGCTTAGGAATAAGATCTGCTAGTAAAACAAAAGCAACAGTCACAACGGTAAAAGACAACCAAGATGCGGCACTTTGCAACCATTCTGCGTGGCTATATTGGGCAAGTAATTTTTCCAGTACAGGGCTAATAGCACTTTCGCCAATCACCCCACCTAAAATTGCCACCATATTCAAGCCAATTTGCACCACGGTGATAAATCGCCCTGGTTGCGCTTGCAGTTGTAGCACTAATCTTGCTCTGTCATCACCTTCATTTTCAAGGCTTTGTAGCTTCAACTTTCTTGCCCCTGCGAGGGAAATTTCTGCGGAAGAAATCACCGCACTTATGCCAATTAAGGCAGCCAAACTGAATATTGCTTCAAATAATCCCATTTTTATTATCCTTAGACAAAAAATGGTGCATCACAAGATACACCACTTTCGCCTTACTTTTGATGCTTATCGTTCGCTATCAAACCAACCGCGTACGAATTGGATTGAGAAAAACAGCGTAATCAACAAGAAGAAGTAAAACACATAAGATAAAATCGGGTAAGATGCGCCTTCATCTAAGGTTACTTCTTTGATTGATGTGGCATTACGGAACTCATCAAATAACACCAAACGCCAGCCATAATATTTCACTTGCACCAATTTATGTTCCACCGCAAAACTTTGCGCTTTGGCTTGTAAATCCGCTGATCCAAATTTGAAATAGAACGGAAAACCCCAGCGTGTATCTTCATTGCGGTACACCATAACCTTATCTTCATTCGGTTTTTGCGTATAAATGTAATATACATCACGAGTTGGGCCGTCTGCTGGATTTGATTTCGTGATTGGGCCATCTTTGTCCACACGTTTTACTTCCACCCCAGTAACGCGCGTTACGTCATAATGCGGGGTAACGTAGTTCACAAGGGCGAACAAAAAACCGTGGAATAAAAAGATGATCAAAATAAAAAAATATTTAAAAAAGCGGCGCATTGTATCTTCCTCCTGCTAAAGTGATGCTTTATTGTACCTGAATTTTGAACAAACGCTCAAAATTTTGTGTGGTAATTTGGGCAAATTCCTCGCTAGAAAGCCCTTTTAAGGTTGCCACATAATCGCATACTTCTCGGGTATAAGCCGGTTGATTTTGTTTGCCACGATAAGGCACGGGCGCAAGATAAGGGCTGTCGGTTTCCACCAGTAGGCGATCTAACGGCACTTGACGCACCACTTCACGCAATTCTTCCGCATTTCTAAAGGTAATAATGCCTGAAATGGAAATGTAAAAACCCAGATCAAGAGCTTGTTTTGCCATTTCCCAATTTTCCGTAAAACAATGCAAAACACCACCGCACTTTTGTGCATTATTTTCTTTCAACAGCGCAATGGTATCTTCTCTTGCGGCACGCGTATGCACAATAATCGGCTTGTTCAACGCATTCGCCACGCCAATTTGCGCGGCAAACACCGATTGCTGTTGGGCTTTATTTTCTACACTGTAATAATAATCCAAACCCATTTCCCCAATGGCGATAACTTTATCGTCTTGCGCCAATTTTAACAGGCGATCAGCGTCAAAGGGTTCATCATCTAAATCTAACGGGTGAACACCGCAAGCCAGTGAAATTTCAGAAAAGGGTTTTAAGGTATCATACATTTGCTCAAAACGTTTTAAGGTTACCCCCACCGCAAGCAAATGCTGCACGCCACGTTGCTTGGCTTTTTGCACCACATCGGCAACATTCTGATGTAAGTTTTCATAATCTAATGCGTCTAAATGACAATGACTATCTACAATAAACATTTTACTTTCCTAATAATTTTGTTCGGGTTCAAAAACCTCTGTAATCAGGCGTGTTAAGCCGTCAAGCAAGATAATTTCTTGATTCACGCCATTAATTTGTAATAAATCCGACCGCACTTGTTGCATAATTTGGCTGGCTTTTAGCAACCCTTGCGCGCTCTGCCTTTGATTAAAACGGGCAATGGCTTGTAGAAAATCCGCCTGCACCCACTGTTCAGGCACATTGAGCTTCATTTTCAACGCATCACGCAAAAAGGTACTGAGCCAATCTAACTGCTGAAATAAAATCTCTTTTTCAAAGTGCGGTAACAATTCCAGCGGTGAACGGCGCATATAAAACTGCCAAAATTGGCGCAACAACTGCTTGCGTTTTTCCAATAATCCTTGCTGTAACATATCCAAAGCAGAAAGGGGGCGACCGTGCGAAACCTCAAGTGCGGTGCGAATTTCTTCGATTTTTCCTACATTCTGTGTTTCTAGCCAAGTCAAAGCTTCCGCTTCAGGCGGATTTGGAATAAGCCAAGGTTGGCTACGGCTATAAATAGTCGCCAACAAACTGGCAGAAAGATCCGCTTGAAGCAGGAAATAAGTTTGCTCAGTGGGTTCTTCCAAGGTTTTCAGCAACGCATTCGCCGCAGATTCCGTCAGGCGATCCACTTGTCTAATCATTACAACTTTATTGCCACCCTGCTGTGAACGCTGCGCGACTTTTTCATTCACTTCACGCACTTGGTCAATACCAATATCCTTATTTTCAATGGGTTCAAGCAGATAAAAATCAGGGTGATTGCCGGCATTAAACAGCTGACAGCTATGGCACGCACCACAAGGTTGGTTGCCCTTTGGCGATTGGCACATTAACCATTCCGCCACGCCACGCACCAGCTCATCGCCGCCAATACCCAGCTCCGTTTTAAACAGCAAGGCGTGATGCCCATAGCCCTGTTCAAAGGCGTTGATGATTTTGTCGTAATAAGGTTGCAACCAAGGATAACGTAACATAAGTTTTATTGATGATTTTTAACGAAATTTTGCACCGCACTTTGAATATCGGCACGCACTTGTTCAATGGGTTGTTCCGCATTGATAATAACTGCTTTCGGATCATCTTTCACCAAAGCTAAATAACGCGCTCGCGTGCGTTGGAAAAAGGCGATTTCCTGCTGTTCAATACGATCCAACTCGCCACGCCCTCTGGCTCGAGCCAAGCCGATTTCAGGATCGAGATCTAAATATAAGGTGAGATCAGGGGAAAAATTGCCTAACACCGTTTGCTTTAAGGTTTGCAACAACTTTGCATCAATTTGACGACCGCCCCCTTGATAAGCTTGGGAAGATAAATCGTGGCGATCGCCCACCACCCACTTACCTTCAGCAAGGGCGGGCTTAATCACATTTTCCACCAACTGAATGCGCGCGGCATAAAGCATTAACAGTTCCGCCTTATCGGTTACCGGTTCTTCCGTTTCATATTTGATCAAATGGCGTAATTTCTCCGCCAACGGCGTGCCACCGGGTTCACGGGTAAACACCACATCGTCAATGCCTTCGCGAGCTAGCACTTCCACAATGGCATCACGCGCGGTGGTTTTGCCTGCCCCTTCTAGCCCTTCGATCACAATAAATTTGCCAATCATATTATTTCCCACTTTTTTGTTGGCGATACCAACGCAGATATTCTTGCACAGCTTGATTGTGCTGCTGTAAATTTTTGCTGAATTTATGTCCGCCCGTGCCATCGGCCACGAAATATAAAAATTCCGTTTTCTCAGGGTGTGCCACGGCCTGCAAGGCACTTTCTGTTGGCATTGCAATTGGCGTAGGCGGCAAGCCGTCAATCACATAGGTGTTGTATGGCGTGGCTTCTTCCAAATCCTTACGGCGAATATTGCCATTATAACGCTCACCCATTCCGTAAATCACGGTTGGGTCAGTTTGCAATTTCATCTTTTTATTCAAGCGGTTAATGAACACCGATGCCACTTTCGCTCGCTCATCATTTAACGCGGTTTCACGCTCAACAATGGAAGCCAAAATCAGCATTTCGTAAGGATTTTTCAACGGTAAATCAGCCTCTCGCTCAGCCCACGTTTTTTCTAGTAAGGCTTTCATACGATCTGCCGCCCGTTTCAATAATGCTAGATCGCTCGATTTCGGTGTATAGCTATAAGTGTCAGGATACAACCAGCCTTCAATTTTATGCGGTAAATCCGCCGGCAGATCCAATAATTGATAAATTTCTTCTTCCGTTTTATCTGCCAAAGTTTGTTGCAAATAAGGGGCTTTCGCCAACGTTTTACGCCAGGTTTTGAAGGTATCCCCTTCTAAAAAACGCACATTCAGTTGCACTTCTTTACCGCTATTTAAACGTTGCAACAAATCCGCCACTGTCTTCACACCCTCAAGGGAATAGGTCCCCGCCTTGATTTTATTTAACTCGGGCTTGAGCTTTAACAACCACGGCAAATAGGTGGCATCATCAATCAGCTTTTCTTGCTCCAACAGCTTGGCTAATTTCGCCCCTGTTGTGCCACGATCCACCGTTAATAACTGCTCCACCTGCACATTCACAGGGTGCCGCACCCATTGCGTTAAATGCTGATACCCCCAAAGCGCCGCCCCACCAATCAAGAGCAACAAAAACAAAAGAAAAAGGAAAAATTTTTTCATCATCAATCCATCATCAAAAAATTGATGGCAAGTGTATCACAGACAGGCAAATTTTCAGAATGTTATGAAAAGTAAGAAGATAAAGTGCGGTGGAAAATCTTCTTATTTTACTCCAAAACAATCGCGTGATAATGCAACTTATCAATAGCTTGAATGAGCATTTCATCACTCACTTTCTCGTCTGCTACTACATTCACCAAACGTGAATTAAAATTCGCTTTAGTCGATTGCACGCCGTCAATGTTGCGCAATTCTTTATTGACTAAATAAACGCAAAGCTGGCAATTCATTTCTTCAATATGCAACGTAACCTTGCGTTCTGCGGCAAGGCTTGGCAATGAAAAACTAAGTGCGGTCAAAAAAAATAAGATTTTTTTCATTCTAAATAATCCAAAACATAAGGTAAAACATAGGGATAAGTTAAGAAAAAGAGAATAATCAGCGCCATTAGCCAATATAAAATTTGCAATGTACGGCGTGAGAGATATTGGCTACAAATCACTTTTCCTGAGAAATTCAGCAGCCAAAAGCCATAACCAAATGCGATGAGGGAAATCACGAGCATTGGAATTTGCAAAAATACCAGCTGATTTAAGCTCACTAGCCAAGTGCTAGAAATGCCAAATAACAGATATAACAATGGCGCAATACAGCAAAGTGTCGATGCCACCGCAGCACTCACTGCGGTGGTACATATCGCCCAAAATTTGGCATTTCCGCCTTTCGGATTAGCGTTGCTGCGAGATAAATTCATAACCAAATTCTTTTGCATCAAAGGAATTTAATGGATCGCCGCCCACTTCTGCATAAGGATAACCAAAATTATTGATTGGCGCGAGTTCAGGCGTTGGGTAAAGGGTGAAATCGCGTGCGTGATTAAAGCCCATCCAGTTGCCTTCCCAATTTCCGAATAAATAATCTGAAACCGCTTGGGTGTTGCTATCTGCCACCGCTTTTTTCTCTGTTAGACGATATTTTGCTACGTCCGCAGAATCCACAGGAACCCAGCCAAAACCTGCTAGATAAAATTCCGCACGACAATGTTGTCCACCATTTTCATTGGCAATTTTGTTTTTGGCGCTACCAAACGCGGATTTAGAATATTTGCCCATTTTCACCGCTTCCCCTAAACGAATACCGAACACTTCGCGAGCGGGAATACCAGAAGCACGCGCTAAAGCAACAAATACAGAATTAATATCCGTGCATTTTCCTTTTAACACGCCTGTTGTTAGGATTTTTTCCACATCACCATCGCCACAGCCTAATACGGAATTATCACGCTCCATATTTGCCACAATCCATTGATGAATACGTTCTGCTTTTTTGAGCAGATTTGTTTCATTTCCTACAATTTTATCGGCATATTCTTTCACGATCCCGTCAATTTTAATATGTTTTGTTGGCTGTAAATAAGGTTGCACATCAACGCCATATTCTATTTTTTCTGGCGCTTGATAATCTTTCAATAAGCCTTGTTTCTTCGGTTCGCGATCTTGGGTTTCCACAACCAGCGTAACCGTTAAATTGCGTTTTTGTGCTTCAGGTGTCCAAGTGGCAAATAATGTACTAGCACTATATTGATTATTTTCTGTGATGTGAGCCTGTTGATAATTGCCGTCAAATGTGATGGATTTCACCCTTTGATAATCGTTACTAAAAGGCAATGGCACCCACAAATTTGTCGTTCCTGATGAGCCTTTTGGCACTTGTAAATCATAGGTTTGCGTAAATTCGTAAGTGTGCGTAGTGGTGTTAGGATTTGCCACCGTTTGTGCATTGGCTAACGTTGCCGCAGCGAAAAGTGAGCTGGTAAAAAGTGCGGTGGTAAAAATCGTTTTTTTCATAGAAAACTCCTGTTTACAAAAGGGATTGCAAGGTTATGCCATTCAGTTAAAAATGGGCTACCTTATAGGAATCAGGCGAGAGAAAACGCGTTGCGTCAAATTATTGCCAAATTTCTAACCTTCCTTAAATCCTTAAGAGAAATTGAAAACGGCAAGAATGGTATAACGATGAAAACCAGAATTGAAAACAGTTTGATCATTTCCTATACACAATACTTGCGATATAGCTGTTCAACGAACAAAGGGATTTTACGATCTATAACTAAAATTGCAAATTTTTCTAAAAAATTTCTGCATTTTTATCTAAAAAATATAAAAAGTGCGGTGGAAAAATTCATAAAATTTCCACCGCACTTTTCTTTTTTCGTTAAGCTTAAGATTTAAAGCTTAACAAACGATTAATACAACACCCTCGCACGAATCGTGCCGTCGATTTCACGCAGTTGTTGTAACAACTCGGAGCAGTCATCAGTTTCCACATCAATAACCACATAACCAATTTTCGGATCGGTTTGTAGGTATTGGGCGGCGATGTTGATATTTGCGCCAACAAAAAGTTGGTTGATTTGGTTTAACACGCCTGGGCGATTTTCGTGAATGTGCAATAAACGCTTGGTTCTGCTGTGTTCTGGCAAAGACACTTCTGGGAAATTCACCGCAGAAAGGGTTGAGCCGTTATCTGAATATTTCACGAATTTGCTCGCCACTTCAGTGCCGATATTTTCTTGTGCTTCCGCCGTTGAACCACCGATATGCGGGGTGAGAATCACGTTATCCAAACCTCGCAATGGCGAAACAAATTCTTCATTGATTGATGCGGGTTCGGTTGGGAACACATCAAGGGCGGCACCACGCACTTTGCCAGCTTTAATTGCGGCGGCTAAAGCATCAATATCCACGACAGTTCCACGCGCTGCATTAATAAAAATGCTGCCCTCTTTTAATTGTGCGATGCGTTCCGCACTCATTAAATTTTTGGTGGAATCATTTTCTGGAACGTGCAGGGAAATCACATCGCTATTGGCGAGCAATTCTTCCAATGTTCCCACTTGCTGCGCGTTACCCAATGGTAATTTGGTTTCAACATCATAAAAATAGACATTCATACCTAGCGATTCCGCAATGATACTGAGCTGTGAGCCAATATGTCCGTAGCCAACAATCCCTAATTTTTTACCCCGCACTTCGTTAGAACCTGATGCAGATTTGTTCCATAAACCACGATGCACTTCCGCATTGGCTTGCGGTACATTACGCATTAAGAGCAAAATTTCGCCTAGCACCAATTCTGCCACCGAGCGAGTATTAGAAAATGGGGCATTAAACACGGGGATACCACGCATTTTCGCCGCTTCAAGATCCACTTGGTTGGTGCCAATACAAAAACAGCCCACGGCAATGAGTTTGTTGGCACATTCCAATATATCAGCGGTTAAGTGCGTGCGGGAGCGAATACCTAAGAAATGCGCATCTTTGATCACTTCTTTTAATTCTTCTGGCTCAAGGGCCTTTTTATGATATTCAATATTGGTGTAGCCTGCGGCATTTAGCACATCAACGGCATTTTTGTGTACGCCCTCGAGCAGTACAAATTTAATTTTAGACTTATCCAGTGATACTTTTGCTGACATTTTGCTCTCCATAATCAAAAAAATTATTCAATAATTTCTGCACCTTGTGGTGTGCCGACAATCACAATATCCGCACCACGCAAGGCAAAAATTCCGTTGGTAACCACGCCTGCAACGTTATTCAAGTTTTTTTCCATTTCCACAGGGTTTAAAATGGGGAAGTTATAGACATCTAAAATCACGTTGCCGTTATCCGTTACCACTCCTTCGCGATATTCTGGCGATCCACCTAAACTCACTAATTTACGCCCCACCTGCGAGCGCGCCATAGGGATCACTTCCACTGGCAAAGCAAAGGTTGAGCCTAGCACGTCCACTTGTTTGCTTTGATCCACAATACAAATAAATTTTTTCGCCAGTGCGGCAACAATTTTTTCTCTGGTTAAGGCTGCACCGCCCCCTTTGATCATCATTTTCTGTGGGTTGATTTCATCAGCACCATCAACATAAATATCCAAACTTGACACTTCATTGGCACTGAACACCTCTATTCCTTGCTGGCGTAATAATTCTTCAGAGGCTTTAGACGCCGCTACTGCCCCTTTAATTTCATCTTTCATTGTGCCAAGGGCTTCAATAAAACAATTTACCGTTGAGCCACTGCCCACGCCCACAATCGTATCCGGTTTAACATATTGCAATGCCGCTTGTGCAGCTTGCTTTTTCATTGCGAGTTGATCCATATTCTTTCCCTACATTGATAAAATCAGTGTTCTAATTTGCTATAAGTAAACGTTTGCGAACAAGGCATCTACTTTAATCCCATTCACGGGCAGATACAAGCCCTATTCGGGTAAAAACTCTGTTAACAATTCGTTTAAAAACAACTTACCTTGCTCGGTGATTTGCCAAGTGCGGTGGTTTTCTTGAATATATTTTTGTGATTTCGCCCAATCAATTTGGTCTGCGATCACATCACAGGATAATCCCGTCAAATTCTCAAACTCAATTTTTGGTACAGGTTCAAGCAAGCGAAAACGGTTCATAAAGAACTCAAAAGGACGCTCATCAAGGGGGATTGGCTTTTCTTCATATAAATATTCCCCACGCATATAGCCTTTCGGGTGCTTAGTTTTGGAAAAACGCAAAATATCGCCATTCGGGAAAGTCAATTTTCCGTGCGCACCACAACCTATCGCCAAATAATCGCCAAAGCGCCAATAATTCAGGTTATGACGACACTGATCACCGGCTTGGGCATAGGCAGAGGTTTCATATTGCCCATAGCCTGCTTGGCTTAAAAGCTGATGACCTTGCTCGAAAATATCCCATAGCGCGTCATCATCAGGCAATGTAGGCGGACGATAGGCGAACATTGTATTTGGCTCAATGGTGAGCTGATACCAAGAAAGATGGCTCGGCTCAAGGGCAATAGCTTGGCGTAAATCATCTAGCGCTTGTGTAAGCGTTTGATTTGGTAAGCCGTGCATTAAATCTAAATTAATGCGTTTAAAGCCCGCATCTTTTGCCATTTGCACCGCGCTTTTGGCTTCCTCAGAATTATGAATGCGCCCTAAGCGTTGCAATTTTTCATCATCAAAACTTTGTATGCCTAAAGAAAGGCGATTCACCCCTGCTTCCACATAGCCTGCAAAACGGCTCGCTTCTGCCGTTCCAGGATTGGCTTCTAAGGTGATTTCAATGTTTGGCGCAAAGGGAATTTGCTGTTCAATCCCTTGCAATAATTGCGCAATGCCTTGCGCTGAAAATAAGCTTGGCGTGCCACCACCAATAAAAATGGAATGTAGCGTTCGATCACCAATGCTTGCTTGATAGCGCGCCAGATCTTGGCGTAAATCAGCCAACAAATGCGCGATATATTCCTGTTCGGGAATGCCGCCTTTTTGCGCGTGGGAATTGAAATCACAATAAGGACATTTTTGCACGCACCAAGGGATATGCACATAAAGGCTCAATGGCGGAAAAAGTGGCGGAAAAACTTGCATTATTTTGACCGCTCTTTGGCTTGTAAGCGTGCTTTTAACACGCCTAATGCGCGTGCGCGATGTGAGATTTGTTTCTTCTCTGGCGTATCAAGCTCGGCAAAAGTGCGGTCTTTTTCAGGATAGAAAAATAGACTGTCATAACCAAAACCATTTTCACCTTTTTCTTCAAAAGTGATTTCACCTGCGCATTCCCCCTCCGCAATAATCGGTGAAGGATCGGTTTCGTGTTGCAATAATACAATGCAGCTCACAAACTTCGCTTGGCGTTCGCTGGCTGGCACGTTAGTTAATTTTTGTAATAACTTTTTACGATTTTCAGCATCGGCTTGCTCGCCATCAACACCTGCGTAACGAGCGGAATATAGCCCTGGTTCACCATTGAGTGCATTCACCACTAATCCGCTATCATCAGCAATGGCGGGCAAACCTGACATTTTGGCTGCATAACGCGCTTTCAACAAGGCATTTTCCACAAAAGTTAAGCCTGTTTCTTCGGGGCTTTCAATGCCTAAATCCGTTTGTGCGATCACTTCAAAGCCAAAATCTGCTAGCACATCGGCCATTTCGCGCACTTTGCCTTGATTGCCCGTAGCAAGCACAATTTTTTGTTTCATTGTTAATCCTTAAACTTGATAAAAATTGGCTCAAGTATAGTCTATTTTTGACCAAGTTATAAGGCTTAACTTGCTCCTTGTAAAATGCAACACAGCACGCTGAAGAAGTAAATTCACTCAGCGTGCGAATTATCAATAAAAATAATGCGTTACAACTGAATGCGATCCTTATTCTTTTCTAACGTGGCTTTGCCAATGCCTTGTACTTCTAACAATTGTTCCAACGCGACAAAGTTACCGTGTTTTTCGCGATATTCCACAATCGCTTCGGCTTTTTTCGCGCCAATACCGACCAACGCTTTTTGAATCTCACTGGCGGTGGCAGTGTTAATATTTAACATATTGCCAACAAAAACTGGAGATTTTTCCACCGCAGTTTGCACAGTTTCCTGCGTGGCAGGCGGTGTAGGCTCTGTTGCTGGCTCAGCAAAAGCATTCATACAGCTAAAGAAGCCAAATAATAATGTGGCTAAAATTCCATTCATTTTCATTATGTTGTTCCTTTTCAAAATTGATAACAAAACGGATGTTGAATATTTTCAACGGCGCTACTGTGCAAATAAATTGCGTCATTCTCAATTGGTACGAATAATTCTTACGATCGAGATCGCAAAAATCACTTCAGATAAGACAAAAATGGGCTATTTCCTTTTATTAAAATCCGTTACACTAACTAAAAATCCATTCGCGTATGTAAATTAAAAATAAGGATAAATTATGCCGACCATTAGCGTTGCAATGATTGTAAAAAATGAACAGCAAGATCTTGCACAATGCTTAGCCAGTGTGAAAGATTGGGTGGACGAGATTGTGATTTTAGACTCGGGCAGCACCGATAATACCAAAGAAATCGCCCTGCAATATGGCGCAAAATTTTATCAACATACCGATTGGCAAGGCTTTGGCAAACAACGCCAACTTGCCCAGCAATATGTTACGTCCGATTATGTGTTATGGCTAGACGCTGATGAGCGCGTAACCGATGAGCTACGAGAAAATATTCAGCAAGCGGTGGCAAAAAATTTACCGAATGTGGTGTACGATATTCCACGCATTAGTGAAGTGTTCGGACGCTTAATTCGCCATTCGGGTTGGTATCCTGATTATGTAGTGCGTTTGTATCAAACCCAGTATGCAGGCTATAACGATGCCTTAGTTCACGAAAAAGTGGTGTATCCTGCTAATACGAAAGTGGAAAAATTGGCGGGTAACTTGCTGCATTATCCTTATAAAAATTTACATCATTACTTGGTGAAATCAGCTAACTATGCGCAAGCTTGGGCGGAACAACGCCATAGACAAGGCAAAAAAGCGACGCTGTTTCAAGGGATTACGCACGGCATTGCGACTTTCGCAAAAATGTATCTATTAAAAGCAGGATTTTTAGATGGAAAAGAGGGCTTTTTATTAGCGGTGCTTTCGGGGCATTCTACCTTTGTTAAATATGCCGATTTATGGATTAGAACGCGTAAAAAATAGCAATAAATCATAAATACAGAAGAAAAAGTGTGGTGGAAAATTAGCAATTTTTTCACCGCACTTTTTTATTTCTCGTTATCAATTTATGCCCATTGTTTTGCAATAAATGCTTGAATTTGTGGCAGTATTTTATTTATTTGAATATTCGCCAGTTCTTTCTCTTCATTTGGCGGACAAAAAGCCAAATGGCGCGCAGGAGCATTAATTGGCTGCCAGCGCAATGGGGTTGCGGAACGATGGCTTGGGAAAAAACCAATGGTTGGTACATTTAATGCACCACAAATGTGTAATGGCCCTGTCGAACCTGCGATAAACAAGTCTGCGCAAGCCAAAGAATAAGTGAAATCCACTAACCCATCATTCTTATCATAAATTACCACATTGGGATTATTCACTAATTGGGCTAATTGATGCACCTGTTCGCTTTCATTTGGCCCTGCAGTGAGAACAATATAGGCATCAAATTGTTGCAAAATATCTTGAATTAATTCGGCATATTGCGCTAAAGAAAGGCTATTTGCCGAACCGCCTGTGCCACTATGTAGGAAAATCCATTTTTTATTTTGCATAATCCCTAACTGCTGTTGGAGCTTACTTTTTTGCGCTTGTAAAATCTCTTGTGGAACAACTAGATAAGGCGCGTGCGGTCCAGTAATCGGCAAATGCTGTGCCTGTAAAAACGCCCTTGCCAGATCCAGATTGTATTCAAATTCTGGCTTAAGGGAACGTGAACGGCGTTGAGTTAAACGATGGTTATAAGCCAGCTGCGCCAATTTTGTTGCAGGTGCAAGACGATATTTAATGCCACTTAGCCACACCAATTTTGCATTATGCCAATTTGAGAAAAAGCTGATCACACCATCAAAATGCGCCGCTTTAATGGCCTGTAAGACTTGATTAAATTGGGTTTTATCTTTTTTGTCTTGCACATCAATAATAATGTCATCAATGTAAGGACAAAGCTCAGCCATTGGCGCGGTATATTTAGGAACAAGTGCGGTGATTTTTAACTGAGGATTTGCCTTTTTTATCAACGCTAAGGCCGGAAATATCAGCATAAAATCGCCCAGTTTGTCGTTGCGGATTACCAAAAGTTTTTGCATCATTCTAACGTTCATAGGTTATTTTTAAATAAATTGCCACATTGTAGCAAAGGAAAGCTTTTTTATTAAAGAATAATTCACTTCAGCGCACTATTTACCTTGCTTTTTTCATAAAAAAGAGTACAATCCACAGGCTTTTTGTCTATATATACAGAGAAAAAAGTAAGCATTCCCACTCCTTCGATGTGGGTTTTCTTTTAGTATTAATTAATTAGAGGAAGGTTATGGTAACCATTCGTTTATCTCGTGGCGGTTCTAAAAAACGCCCATTTTACCAAATTGTAGTAGCTGACAGCCGTTGCCCACGCGATGGTCGTTTTATTGAGCGCGTTGGCTTTTTCAACCCTTTAGCGGCAGGTAAAGCTGAGCGTCTTCGTATCAATCTTGAGCGTGTAAATGCTTGGGTTGAGAAAGGAGCAAGCTTATCAGATCGCGTTACCTCTTTGGTAAAAGAAGCTCAAAAAGCTGCAGCTTAATTGCAGTTTTTAAGGTTTATAGGTGAATGAAATGACGCAACAAAGAATTGAAGTAGTTGGTAAATTAGGTTCAACATACGGAATTCGTGGTTGGTTACGCATTTATTCATCAACAGAACAAGCCGAAAGCATTTTTGATTATCAGCCTTGGTTTTTAAAAATTAAAGGTCAATGGCAGCCAACAGAATTAGAAAGTTGGAAACATCATAATCACGAACTTATTGTTAAATTAAAAGGCATTAATGATCGTGAAATTGCACAAACCCTAACTAATGTTGAAATTGGCGTAGATTTATCTGTATTCCCTGAACTTGAAGAGGGGGATTATTATTGGCACGATTTAATTGGCTGCCAAGTGGTGAACCTACAAGGTTACAATATGGGAACAGTGGCTGAAATGATGGAAACTGGCTCAAATGATGTATTAGTTGTGCGAGCAAGTCAAAAAGATGCTTTTGGAAAACAAGAACGGTTAATTCCGTTTTTGTATGAACAAGTAGTTAAAAGAGTAGATCTCACCACCAAGACTATTGAAGTGGATTGGGACGCTGGTTTCTAAACTCAGGCATACAGTGAGCTTTAGGTTGTAGCATTTCGAGCCTACAAATTAGGAAAATAACAATGTGGATTGGTCTTGTTTCATTGTTCCCCGAAATGTTTAAAGCGATTACTGAGTATGGGGTAACGGGCAGAGCCGTAAAACAAAATCTCTTGCAAGTACAGTGTTGGAATCCCCGTGATTTCACCACGGATAAACATAAAACCGTTGATGACCGTCCTTATGGCGGTGGGCCTGGAATGTTGATGATGGTGCAACCATTGCGTGATGCAATCCAAGCGGCTAAAACTGCAGCAGGAGAAGGGGCAAAGGTAATTTATCTTTCGCCACAAGGACGTAAACTCGATCAAAATGGCGTAACAGAATTGGCGCAAAATCAAAAATTGATTTTAGTCTGTGGTCGTTACGAAGGTATTGACGAACGAGTGATCCAAACTGAGATTGATGAAGAATGGTCAGTGGGTGATTACGTTCTTACGGGGGGAGAGCTGCCAGCAATGACATTAATTGATGCCGTTGCAAGGTTTATTCCAGGAGTGCTAGGCAAACAGGCCTCCGCAGAAGAAGATTCTTTTGCCGAAGGTTTGCTTGACTGTCCTCACTATACTCGCCCAGAAGTGCTAGACGGAATGTCTGTACCTGCGGTGTTGATGTCGGGCAACCACGAAGAAATTCGTAAATGGCGGTTAAAACAATCGTTATTGCGAACCTGGTTAAGACGCCCTGAGCTATTGGAAAGCCTAGCTCTGACTGACGAACAACGGAAACTGCTGGCGCAAGTCAAACTTGAACAGCAAGCAAATAAAGTTGATTAGTTGATTGCGAGTTTAATTATTCGCAAAATCATCAGTTAATACTAGGATCTTAGAAGGATTACACAATGAGTAACATCATTAAACAAATTGAACAAGAACAATTAAAACAAAACGTACCTAGCTTCCGCCCAGGTGATACTTTAGAAGTTAAAGTATGGGTTGTTGAAGGTAGTAAACGTCGTCTGCAAGCATTCGAAGGCGTGGTTATTGCAATTCGTAACCGCGGCTTGCACAGTGCATTCACTTTACGCAAAGTATCTAACGGTGTGGGCGTTGAGCGTGTATTCCAAACTCACTCACCAGTTGTAGATAGCATCGCAGTTAAACGTAAAGGTGCGGTTCGTAAAGCGAAACTTTACTACTTACGTGAGCGTTCAGGTAAATCTGCACGTATTAAAGAGCGTCTTGGCGACTAATTTTCCAAGCGAAAATGACAAGGGCTTGAGAGCAATCTCAAGCCTTTTTCTTTTCTCTTTTTTAATTTTTTCTACCTTTGTGCAATAAAAATTTCCATAGATTTTTCACCGCACTTTCCTTACTTCTCTGTTACTCATACGACCTTCCATAAAATAGCAAGAAATGTTTATTTGTCATTGAGATTGTATTCATAAAATAGTAAAGTACATTACTGTTTGTTATTTGTTTAACTTCAGCATACAAGGCGGAATCTATGGGAAAAAGTGTTGTTATCTTAGGCGCTCAATGGGGCGATGAAGGTAAGGGGAAAATCGTTGATCTATTAACGGATCGCGTAAAATATGTGGTGCGTTATCAAGGCGGACACAATGCAGGGCATACTCTGATTATTAACGGTGAAAAAACCGTTTTGCGTCTGATTCCATCAGGCATTTTGCGTGAAAATGTTACCTGTCTTATCGGTAACGGGGTAGTGCTTTCCCCTGAGGCGTTAATGCAAGAAATGGGGGAATTAGAAGGGCGTGGCATTAATGTGCGTGATCGCTTGCTAATTTCAGAAGCTTGTCCATTAATTTTGCCTTATCACGTTGCAATGGATCACGCTCGTGAAGCTGCATTGGGGAAAAAAGCCATTGGCACAACCGGCCGTGGTATTGGCCCTGCCTATGAAGATAAAGTGGCACGCCGTGGATTGCGTGTTGGCGATCTTTTCGATCTTGAAAGTTTCGCTGAAAAACTCAAAAATATTTTAGATTACTACAACTTCCAACTTGAACATTATTATAAAGTTGAGCCAGTTGATTACGAAAAAACCTTGGCAGCAATCAAAGAAGTTGCGCCAATTATTACTGGAATGGTTGCTGATGTTACCGCAATTCTTGATGTTGCGCGCAAAAATGGAGATAACATTCTATTTGAAGGCGCACAAGGCACAATGCTTGATATTGACCAAGGCACTTACCCTTATGTAACCAGCTCAAACACTACGGCTGGCGGGGTTTCCACAGGTTCTGGCTTTGGCCCACGCCATATTGATTATGTGTTAGGGATTATCAAAGCCTATTGCACCCGTGTTGGTGGTGGCCCATTTGCAACAGAATTATTTGATGATGTGGGTGCCGAAATTGCACGCAAAGGGAATGAATTTGGTGCAGTAACTGGCCGTCCACGCCGTTGTGGTTGGTTTGATGCTGTGGCAATGCGCCGTGCTATTCAAGTGAACTCCATTTCTGGTTTTTGTATGACTAAACTTGATGTGCTAGATGGTTTTGATGAAATCAAAATCTGTGTTGGTTACAAAATGCCAAATGGTGAAATCGCTGAATTTGCTCCACTCGCGGCAAAAGATTGGGAAGGTGTTGAGCCTATTTATGAAACCCTTCCTGGTTGGAAAGAAAGCACTTTTGGCGTAACCGATGTGAATAAATTGCCAGAAAACACGCGTAAGTACATTAAACGCATTGAAGAAGTAACGGGTGTGCCGGTAGATATTCTTTCAACTGGCCCAGACCGCGTTGAAACAATGATTTTACGCGATCCGTTTGCGGCATAAATTATTTTTCTTCGCACAATAAAACAGAAGCCCAAGAAGAAATCACTTCTTGGGCTTAAAAATTTATAAAATTTGCACCGCACTTTTCTCTTTCTTTTTTAGCTCTCATCAAGAACCTATTCTTCCCTTATCAAAAGGCGTTACATCACTTTAAGATTATTCAAAGCACTTCCTTTATCGGCCATAAAAAAACCTGCACTCTACTCGGCTTTTGCCTTTTGAGTGCAGATTCTTTATTCTGCGACTAAGCGAATAACTTCGTTAGATTAGAAGTAAACGCGTAAGCCAGTTGCGTAACGGTTGTCTTTAGCTTCGCTATTTCTACCAGAGTGAGTTACATCGTTACCACCGATAGTACCAGTACCTTTAACGCGAGAGTGAGCATATTCAACATAAGCTACTACGTTTTTAGTGAATGCATAATCAGCACCAACTAAGTATACGTTTTCTCTTAATTTTTGTTTTTGTTCAACATCTAAAGAACCAACAACAGTACGTAAGAAGTTTGCATCACCTTTACCAAATTTCAAACCTTCTTTATAGCCTTTGTATTCGTTACGTTCCCACGCAGCATATACAGAAGCATTGTCTAAGTATTGGTATTTCGCCGCAACTTCTAAGAAACGACCTTTACCTTGTTTACGTTGATTTTGGTGATTTTTATATGCAGATTCACCGTACTCAGCACCGAAAGTTACTGGGCCATAAGCTAATTGTGAAGCTACACGCCAAGATTGAACTTTACGACCTGTTCCTGTTGTTTTTTTAGCTTGAACTGGAGGAGTAGCATCTTTATTCGCAGCCTCACCATTGTCATACACTTCTACAGTATAGCCAGCATTTAAATTTACCCCAACGTCAGCGAATTGACCTGCATAAAATGCAGATGTACCATAAGCATATTTAAGGTCTGAAGCTTCATTCTGTTTCTTAGCTTGACCGAAGGTATAATCAGCACCGAAACCTAAAGTTTGGCCTTCTGCTAATTGGAAATCTGCTGAACGGAAAGAAACAACTTTATCACCACCAGTGAATAGGTTGTTGCTACCACCGAATAAGTAAGAGTGATCGTTCATTTCTACTGCATCACCAGTAGTATCTTGTTTACCGAATGATACGCGACCTAAATCATCTTTTTGAAGTGCTAACCATAATTTGTTAGTTTTGATGTTATTGAATGAAGAACCAGTATCCCATTTATCGCCACCATCGTTGAAACGTAAGCGAGAGTAACCAATTACTTTAACGCCTTCGCCTAAATCGTGTTGCGCTTTGAATTCTAAACGTGAACCAACGTTACGAAGATCCGCACGCTCGTCATCGTTAAATTTACCTAAAGCTACATCAAAACGACCACCTACATTTACTTGTGTGCCGTCTTGGTTATAAACTGTTGCTGCGCTTGCTGAAGTAGCTACAGCTGCTACTGCTAATGCTAATAATGTCTTTTTCATAATCAAATTCCTTTCAGAATTAAGTTGTTATAACAATTTTAAAAGTGGAAAGAACTTTTATTTAAAGAAAATGTCCAACCACTTCGCTTGAAGCGAGTTCATATTGTCAAAGAAATATTGCGCTGTCAATGCAAATTAATAAAAGTTCATTTTATTTAGTGATCAAGATCACATTTTTTAATAAATTTTATCCCTTTTATGTTTAAAATATAGCCACATCAATAAAAATTAAAGAAAAAGCCCACATAAAAAGAGTTATGTGGGCAAATGAGAGGAGAATGAAATTTTTATTAGAATAGCATACGAACACCAACAGCTACACGGTGGTTTGCTTTTTCTCTTTTATTTAGTACTTTTCCGCCTTGAGTAACTTTACCTTTACCACCTTCAACATAAGCAACTAAGTTTTTGTTGAACTTGTGATCTACACCAAGCATCCAACCACGCATTTTCAATGCTTCAGCACTAGGATCTGCTTTTTTACCTTTAGCAAAGTAATATTGTCCATATACAGCATTTTTATCGGTTACATCAACTTTTACACCCACTAAGAAACGATCATTTTTATGTAAAGATGCTTTGTATCCCGCTACTTTTTGGAAACCAATATTACCGCTTTCAACGCCTTGTTTAGACACTTTACCAAATGCCCAGTCGAAGCCTACGCGAACAATATCATATTTAACTTCTAAACCGACACCACCACGTTTTAATTTATATTGATCTTGTTCTAAACCGCTAGATTGAGTAACTACGGAATAACCAGATCCGAAACGTACGCCAAAATCACCAAAGGTGTTATCATAGAATAAACCTACCCCGTAACCTTGGCCTTCATCCCAACCAAGCGTACCACTTGATGCATCATTTGATTTGTTAGCCTGTCCAAAGTAATAGTCTGCAGCGAAACGGAAGCCTTCAAATTTATTTGACATAAAATGAGCGGCTTTTTTATGCGCATCAAAGAAAATATTACCACCACCATCATAAGTATAATTTGCTTTAGGAATATGATCTCCTAAATGCAATTGACGACCAAAAGTTAATGTACCCACATCTTTTTGGCTTAACCCCAAGAATAAGCGGTGAGTTCTTAAATTGCCACCGATGGCATCAGCAGAACCATCACCTTTAGAGAAACGTAATTCTGCTCCACCAAACACTTTAAAGCCTTCACCTAAATCGTGGTATGCTCTTACGCGTACACGAGAACCAATATCGCGTAGATCATTACGTTGTTCTGAATCATTGCGTAATTCAAAATGCATACGACCATCAAGATCGATTTTTGTGCCATCTTTTTCATAAATCACGGTTGCACTTGCCGCTGTTGAAACCATTGCAGTAACTGCTAATGCGATGAGTGTCTTTTTCATAATGAACTTCCTTTTGTTCTAGGTTTATTATTAACAGAATAAAACTTGATTTCCGTTTCGCTCATAAAGATTTTGTTATGGCTAATCTTTTATTGACCGCAAATATAGAAAGGTTATTTTTTTCTGTCAAAAACGTCCGAAATTTATCACTCTGTTAAATCTTATTATAAAACAACAAGTTAAAAATAAAACAAAGTTTCACAATAAATAAAAATTTGTGACAAATATAACATTTTCTTACTTCTCTTATTTCAATAAGAACATTAGAAAAAAGATGTAATGTTATGAAACATAAGTATTTTTTGGTATTTTCAAATGGAGTAATGGAGTAATATTCACTAAAATAAATATTTTAGTAAGTTTACTTCATTTTTGTGTAGAAGATCACATTTTCCAATAAAAAAAGCCCGCACTTTCAGCGGGTTATCCATAAAAGTGCGGGAGTTTTTAGGTGAATTTTTTCTGCTAAGTGTTTGTTTTAAGCATTATCTATGCTAAATGCCATTACTTCTTCAATGCTGGTTGCATCTAAGGCAATCATAATTAAACGATCCACACCTAGGGCTACGCCTGCACAATTTGGCACACCTGCTTGAAGTGCGGCAAGGAATCGTTCGTCAAGCTGGCGCGTTGGTAAGCCAAGCTTTTCACGTTGACGATTATCTTGTTCAAAGCGATGGCGTTGTTCATTTGCATCAGTGAGTTCGTTAAAACCGTTCGCTAGCTCAATGCCTTTATAGTAGAACTCAAAACGCTCTGCCACGCGGTGATCTTCCGAGCTAATTTGTGCTAATGCCGCTTGGGTTGCTGGGAAATGATAAATTGCAACAGGGCGTTCCTGCCCGATTTTCGGTTCAACCACGGTGCTAAATAAGAATTGCAGCAAGGTATCTCTATCTTCATTTTCCGCTTGTTCCAGATGATGTTCTTTCGCTTTGGCAATTAACTCTTCACGAGAAGCAGAAAGCGGATCAAGCCCGACATATTCTTGGAACGCAAATTGATAACTCATACTTTCTGCAGGTTCGCAATCCAGAATTTGTTGTAATAGATCATCAACTTCATTAATCAGGCGATACATATCAAAATGTGGACGGTACCATTCCAACATTGTGAACTCGGGGTTATGCTTTCTGCCCGATTCTTCATTGCGGAACACTTTGCAAAGCTGAAAAATCGCCCCACTGCCAGCGGCAAGTAGGCGTTTCATTGGATATTCTGGGCTAGTAGAAAGCCATAGGGTTTTCGATTGATGTTTAAAAGGGGAAGTAAATTCTGTGCTAAAGGTAGCAAGATGCACATCTGTTACACCAAATTCACTCAAAATTGGAGTTTCTACTTCTAATAAACCGCGATCAGTAAAAAAGCGGCGAATTTCGGCCATAATTTTGGCACGGGCTAATAAATTTTGAATACTGGCCGTTGGTCGCCATTGTTCATTTTCTGTCATAATCTATCTCAGCCATTTTGTGAAAAAAGTGCGGTTATTTTACATGAAATATTTCAACAAGATGAGTTATTTTTATGCAATGTCTTCATTCTAAAAGAGAAAAATTCTCATTAAGCAGGTGAATTCTATCTAACTTTTTTGAGTTAGATCACACTTTGAAACTTTGCTCCCGTTTTTTGATGAAAAAGTCTGATTTATTTTATAAAAGCGTGGCAAAATAAACTCACCCTAACAAATTTCAAACGATTTGAAATTTTCCTTAGACATTTCATCTACTTTATATTGGAGGAAATCGTGCAAACTGTTAATGTCGATATTGCAATTGTTGGCGCTGGTGGCGGTGGTTTACGAGCGGCAATTGCAGCAGCACAGGCAAATCCAAATCTTAAAATTGCCTTAGTTTCAAAAGTTTACCCTATGCGTAGCCATACTGTGGCTGCAGAAGGAGGCGCCGCTGCAGTAATCAAGGAAGAAGACTCTTATGATAAACATTTCCACGATACCGTAGCTGGGGGCGATTGGTTATGTGAGCAAGACGTGGTGGAATACTTTGTAGAACATTCCCCTGTTGAGATGACGCAATTAGAACGCTGGGGCTGCCCTTGGAGCCGTAAACAAGACGGTGATGTGAATGTGCGCCGTTTCGGTGGTATGAAAATTGAACGTACTTGGTTCGCCGCCGATAAAACAGGCTTCCATTTGTTACATACCCTTTTCCAAACTTCAATGCAATTCCCGCAAATTCAACGCTTTGATGAGCATTTCGTGTTAGATATTCTTGTTGATGACGGCCACGCCCGTGGTATGGTGGCAATGAATATGATGGAAGGCACATTGGTGCAAATCAATGCCAATGCGGTGATTATCGCAACCGGTGGTGGTTGTCGTGCATTCCGTTTCAATACAAACGGCGGTATTGTAACCGGTGATGGTTTATCAATGGCCTATCGCCACGGTGTGCCATTGCGTGATATGGAATTCGTACAATATCACCCTACTGGTTTACCAAATACTGGGATTTTGATGACAGAGGGTTGTCGTGGTGAAGGTGGTATTTTAGTCAATAAAGACGGCTACCGCTATTTACAAGATTATGGTCTAGGCCCTGAAACGCCAATCGGTAAACCTGAAAATAAATATATGGAATTAGGCCCGCGTGATAAAGTGTCGCAAGCATTCTGGCAAGAATGGCGCAAAGGCAACACCTTAAAAACCGCTAAAGGCGTGGACGTGGTTCACCTTGACTTACGTCATTTAGGTGAAAAATATTTGCACGAACGTTTACCATTTATTTGTGAACTGGCTAACGCTTATGAGGGTGTTGATCCTGCCAAAGCACCAATTCCTGTGCGCCCTGTTGTGCATTACACAATGGGTGGTATTGAAGTGGACTTCAACAGCGAAACCCGTATTAAAGGTTTATTTGCTGTAGGTGAATGTGCTTCATCAGGCTTGCACGGTGCGAACCGTTTAGGTTCTAACTCACTTGCTGAACTAGTGGTGTTAGGCCGTGTTGCTGGTGAATATGCAGCAAAACGAGCTACTGAAGCGGCACCTGCCAACCAAACAGCGGTAGATGCACAAGCGAAAGACGTAGTTCAACGTTTGGAAGATCTCTACAATCAAGAAGGTACGGAATCTTGGTCGCAAATTCGTGATGAAATGGGCGATTCAATGGAAGAAGGTTGTGGTATTTATCGTACACAAGAAAGTATGCAACAAACCGTTGATAAAATTGCTGAACTAAAAGAACGTTATAAACGCATTCGCATTGCTGATCGCTCAAGCGTGTTCAACACCAATGTGCTTTATACCGTAGAATTGGGTTACATTTTAGATGTAGCGCAATCTATCGCGAATTCAGCCATTGAGCGTAAAGAATCTCGTGGTGCTCACCAACGTTTAGACTACACAGAACGTGATGATGTGAATTACTTAAAACACACTTTGGCTTTCTACAATGAAGATGGTATGCCACGCATTGAATACAGCCCAGTGAAAATCACAAAATCTCAACCTGCAAAACGTGTTTATGGTGCGGAAGCTGAAGCGCAAGAAGCGGCAGCGAAAGCTAAGGAGCAAACAAATGGCTAATCAAGCAATGATGAATATTGAGGTTCTGCGTTATAACCCTGAAGTGGATAAAGAACCTTATTTAAGAACTTACCAAGTGCCTTATGATAGCCAAACCTCATTGTTAGATGCACTTGGTTATATTAAAGATAAACTTGAGCCTGAATTGTCTTACCGCTGGTCTTGTCGTATGGCAATTTGTGGTTCGTGCGGAATGATGGTGAACGATAAGCCTAAACTCGCTTGTAAAACCTTCTTACGTGATTACAGCGGTCATATGCGTATTGAACCATTAGCTAACTTCCCAATTGAACGTGATTTAGTGGTGGATCTCAGCCACTTTATCGAAAGTTTAGAAAGCATTAAACCTTATATTATCGGTAATGAAGCGCCGCCATTAGATGGCAAACCGCACCCATCAGCGGAATTAGCGAAAAGCCGTACTAAGCAAACACCAGCACAATTAGAGAAATATCGTCAATTCTCAATGTGTATTAACTGTGGTTTATGCTATGCCGCTTGCCCACAATTCGGCTTAAATCCAGAATTTGTCGGCCCTGCTGCAATTACATTGGCGCATCGCTATAACCTTGATAATCGTGATCACGGTAAAGCTGAACGAATGAAAATTCTTAACGGTGATAATGGGGTGTGGAGCTGTACATTCGTGGGTTACTGTTCTGAAGTGTGTCCAAAACACGTTAATCCAGCCTCCGCAGTGAACCAAGGCAAAATCGAAAGTGCGAAAGACTACGTTTTTGCAATGTTAAAACCGCAAAACTAAAGGAGAAGTAAAATGACAACAGTAACCGCAAGCAAACGCAAAAAATATGTGCGTGAAGTGAAACCTACTTGGTGGAAAAAGTTAGATTTTTACAAATTCTATGTATTGCGTGAAAGCACAGCCGTTCCAACCCTATGGTTTTGTTTAGAGCTATTTTACGGCTTAATTTGCCTAGGCAATGGCACATTCGCCACAAATTTTGTTCATTTCTTGCAAAACCCAATCGTGGTGATTTTAAACATCATCACTCTTGGTGCAGTGCTATTAAATAGCTACACGTTCTTTAATATGGCACCACAAATGGCCAATATTATTGTGAAAAATGAACGCCTAGATGCCAAATTGATCTCTCGTGTATTCTGGGGGATCACCGCTTTCGTTAGCATTATTACCTTAATTCTCGTATAGGAAATAAGAATATGAATAAACAAAATCCAAAACGTTCAAATGAACCTGTTGTATGGTTATTATTTGGTGCGGGCGGTGCAATCAGTGCCGTATTCTTCCCTGTTCTTGTGCTAATTTTTGGTTTCTTACTTCCTTTTGATCTTATCTCTCCAGATAACATCATTGCCTTTGCTAGCACTTGGATTGGTAAGCTAATTATCCTTGCCCTACTTATTTTCCCTGCTTGGTGCGGTATTCACCGTGTACACCTAGGATTGCACGACTTTAAAGTACATATTCCTGCAGCAGGTGTGATTTTTTACGGCTTAGCTTGTTTATTTTCTCTATTAACAATCTTTGCTGTATTTAAAATCTAAATTATTATTGGACTAGGAAAAAAGGAAATACGAATTTAATGATCTAAAAAATTATTACTTGACGTATTTCCTTCAAGCCTTTATTATTCACCGCACTTACGGAGGAATGGTCGAGTGGTTGAAGGCACCGGTCTTGAAAACCGGCGAGGGTTTACGCCCTCCAAGAGTTCGAATCTCTTTTCCTCCGCCATATTCTAGAAGCCAGCTTAATAGCTGGCTTTTTTCTTAATATTCTTTTCTTAATAGCGTTTCTTAGCTAGGCTAGCCCTAATCTTTCTTCTTTTACGTTTACAGATAGAAATATTCAGAAATAAACTTGCAATAGATTAAATAGCGAATGAACTTAAAACACATTATTTTAAGCTGTACAAAACAAGCTATAAATAAAAAGATAAGAGAAAAATGATATTTTGAGATTTAAGAAGTGAAATTAGATTGGCGGAACGGACGGGACTCGAACCCGCGACCCCCTGCGTGACAGGCAGGTATTCTAACCAGCTGAACTACCGCTCCGAATCTAGGAATTGGCGGAATGGACGGGACTCGAACCCGCGACCCCCTGCGTGACAGGCAGGTATTCTAACCAGCTGAACTACCACTCCGCTTTAACGGGGTGAATAATAATCTTGAATGACAATTGGGTCAAGCAATTTTTATCGGCAAATGCTCAACTGGTTAATTAACAATCGTTAATGAATAACATCATTTTCAGTTCGTTTAATCCATAAACAATTTTCTTTACTTTTTTTATTAATGAGCTTGAGGTATTCCAAATGCGCCGTTAATTCTTCTTCATCAGCAGCAAGCACAACAAAATCTTGGGAAAAATTCACCGCACTTTGTACTTCAATTTCGATCTCTTGCTCATTTGAAACTGGCTCTGCATCACTTTCCTCAAATAAACTGGTTTGTCCGCCAGTCATTGCCAAATAAACGTCCCCTAAAATTTCCGCATCTAGCAATGCGCCGTGCAAGGTTCGTTTACTATTATCAATATGCAAACGATCACAAAGTGCGTCTAAGCTATTGCGTTTCCCTGGATACATTTGGCGAGCCATTTGCAAGGTATCGGTTACTACACAAATATCACTCGTTTTTACGGGAATATTATGCTTTTCAAATTCATAATCCATAAAGCCCACATCAAACGGCGCATTATGAATGAGTAACTCTGCCCCTTTGATAAAATCAATAAATTCTTGTGCAATTTCAGGGAAACTAGGCTTATCTTTTAACATTTCATCGGTGATACCGTGAACCTTAATCGCTTCGGGATCTACTTCACGATCTGGCTTAATATATAAATGCAGTTTACGCCCTGTGTATTTGCGATTAACCATTTCTACCGCACCAATTTCAATGATGCCGTGTCCGAGATAATGCTTTCCTAACTGGTTCATTCCTGTTGTTTCGGTATCTAGCACTATTTGACGCTGTGGAATTACTGAATCTGTCATACAATCCTATCTCTTTAAATCATTTTGCGGTATTATCGCCTTAATTGAAGAAAATTTATAGCTAAAATTCTCATAAACAATGTTAAAACAAATTGAAATTTTTACTGATGGTTCTTGCTTAGGTAACCCTGGAAAAGGCGGTATTGGTATTCTATTGCGTTATAAAGCGCACGAAAAACAAATTTCTAAAGGCTATTTTGAAACAACCAATAACCGAATGGAACTACGCGCGGTAATTGAAGCCCTACAAACCTTAAAAGAACCTTGCGCCATTACCTTACATAGTGATAGCCAATATATGAAAAATGGGATAACAAAATGGATTTTTAATTGGAAAAAAAATAATTGGAAGTCCAGTACTGGTAAAGCAGTAAAAAACCAAGATCTATGGTTCGCCTTAGATCAAGCCATTCAGCCACATCAAATAAATTGGCAATGGGTGAAAGGACATAGCGGACATCGTGAAAATGAAATTTGCGATGAATTAGCTAAACAAGGCGCAGAAAATCCCACTTTAGAAGATGTTGGCTATCAACCTGCCTAATCTATCTCCATTTTGTTATGCCAAGCAATCACAATAATCACATAAAGAAAAAGGGTTAATTCAACAGAATTAACCCTTTGTTATATAAATAATCATTCAATTAAATAAATACTTGAGCTGGCGATAAATAGCCTTGTGGTACAGTTTGTTTATCTTCAAAGGTAACAAATTCCCACGCTTCTTGATCTTCAAGCAAGGCTCTTAATAATTTGTTATTTAAGCCGTGTCCTGATTTATAGGCTTTGAAATCACCGATGATGTTATAACCACACATATATAAATCACCAATAGCATCAAGCATTTTGTGGCGTACTAGCTCATCTTTAAAGCGAAGACCATCTTCATTTAAGATGCGATAATCGTCAAGCACAATAGCGTTATCTAGGCTACCACCTAATGCTAAGCCTTGTGATTGCAAATATTCAATGTCTTTCATAAAACCAAAGGTTCTTGCACGGCTAATTTGTTGCACGAACGCTTGCGCGGAGAAATCCATTACATAATTACGTACATCTTTACCAATCGCAGGGTGATTGAAATCAATGGTGAAATCTAAACGGAAACCGTTGTAAGGTTTAAATTCTGCCCATTTATCACCGTCTTCCACACGAATTGGCTTTTTCACGCGAATAAATTTTTTCGCCGCATTTTGTTCTTCAATGCCTGCATCTAATAAAAGATAAATGAATGGGCTTGCGCTACCGTCCATAATTGGAATTTCTGGCGCGTCCACTTCAATAATTACATTATCAATGCCTAAGCCTGCTAAGGCAGCATTCAAATGCTCTACCGTTGAAATACGAATGCCTTCTTCATTTATCAAACAAGTACAAAGCATTGTATCACGCACCGCATTCGCATTAGCTGGAAACGTTACTGGTGGGTTTAAATCCGTACGGCAGTAAATCACCCCAGTATTTGCCATTGCTGGACGTAAAGTTAGGGTTACTTTGTTTCCACTATGTAGCCCCACACCTGTTACTTTAATACTCTGTTTTAAGGTTCTTTGTTTAATCATAATCTATCCTAAATCTATTGCATAACAATAAGATTTATTGCTTATTATCTTGCTCTTTATTACGCATAAAGCTCGGTGTATCAAAAATATTAATATTTCTGTTACCTAAATTTGTTGGGCGATCTGGCTGAGTTTGACTTTGTTCAGATGGCTTATAAACATTTGCTCCAGATTGTAGGGGTTTATCTTGTTTGATATTTCCCTGAGTCTCTGATTTACCATAAGAAGACTCTTCTAACGGTGGCATTTTAGGCGCAAATCGCATATTTTGAGAACTATGATTACTACCTAATCCTGTAGCAACAACAGTTACTCTAATTTCATTCGTCATCTCTGGCATTAAAGCTGTACCGATAACTACTGTAGCTTCATCATCAGCAAAGCTTCCTACTGTATTACCGATAATGGTAAATTCATCTAAAGTTAAATCAAATCCAGAGGTAACATTCACAATAATACCTTTCGCACCAGACAGATCAACATCTTCTAGCAATGGACTTGCAATTGCTTCTTGAGCAGCTTTTTCAGCTCGCCCACTACCTGCTTCACCTTCAGCAACGCCTGATCCCATCATCGCTCTTCCCATTCCTAACATAACAGTTTTAACATCTGCAAAATCCACTGCGATTAGTCCAGGGCTGGTGATCATATCAGAAATTCCCATTACCGCATTACGTAATACATCATTTGCCGCAGCAAAAGCTGATTGTAAAGTGATATTTTTACCACACACACGAACTAAGTTTTCATTAGGAATAACGATTAAAGAATCAACGTGTTTAGATAATTCATTGATTCCAATTTCAGCAAATTGAATTCTTCTACCTCTTTCAAAAGCAAAAGGTTTAGTTACTACTGCAACAGTCAAAATCCCCAATTCTTTTGCAATTTGAGCAATTACTGGAGATGCACCTGTTCCTGTGCCGCCCCCCATACCTGCAGCAATAAAGACCATATCAGCACCTTCAAGCATTGAACGAATAGCATCTTGATCTTCTTCTGCTGCTTGACGGCCAATATTAGGATTAGCACCAGCTCCTAATCCTTTTGTGATATTTTCGCCGATTTGAATAGTATGTTGAGCTTTACTTTGACGCAAATCTTTTGCGTCCGTATTTACAGCATAAAAAATAACTCGGCCATAGGTCCCATCATCTACTTCTGGGAAATTTAAGATATTATCGCCAAATGGAGCATTATTCGCTTCGCCATTATAATTAATCATATTCTCAATCATATAATTAATTGCATTTCCACCTGCACCACCAACGCCAATAACCTTTATCGTGGCTCCGCCAACATCACTAACATCATACTCCACTGGTTCAAACATACTCATTCTCCGTCCGTGCTTATTGCTCTTAGCACAAAATTAAAACCTAAATTGCTCTTATTGTAGATGAAAAATAGAAATTCTCAAAATTTAGACCGCACTTTATTGAGAAAATTTCCAAAAAATTACGAAAAAAGAATAAAAAAATCGTAATTTTTTCACCGCACTTTTATTTTTAAGCAACAAAATGTTTTTCGCTAAAACTTAATACAAAATCAGCCACTTCTGAATCTACTTGGGCAAAAATTTGCTGTTCTGATTGATTTTGTGCTTTAGCCGTTACATCATTATTTTCTAATACTTTAAGCGTGGTGACTAATTTAGCTAATTTACTAATGCCAATTTCGGCATTTTGCTCAGATTTTTCCCCCTCAAAACCAAAGGGTTTAAACACCACCGCGGTTGTTGGAATATTGATCGCTTTTAGTCTATCTGCAATGGCTGGCGTCAATGTTGATGCAGTTTGCCCGCCCATTCCAGCAACCAAAATGACTAAATCGCTATCACCAACCATTTGCTGCAATTTTTCTTCTAGCTTTTGATCTGCGAATGATTCCTGATCAAGCGCATCGCTTAATAATAATGAATCCTGCACCTTGCTGTTGGTTAAAGTTTGAGAGTCTGTATCAATGGCATAAAATACAAATTCATTACTATTTTTATTGGTAATAAAAGTATCATCTTGATCATTTTTTTGCATTTTATCCATAATCATATTCATTGCTTTTGCGCCATAACTGCCCACACCAAGAACACTGATTAATAAAATATCATTCATTTTGGTTTCCTTTTGAGTATTAAAATTCTGACTTCACTTTATTGACGAATTTTTTAAAGCCAGACCAAACCGTAGAGAAAAAGCTTTCTTCTGAACCATATTGATCGCTCAGTGGACTTTCATCTTCATCATTATGGTTATATTGCAATAAGCCAACTACGGTAGAATATTGTGGCTTGCTAACATAATCTGTTAGACCTGTAATATTTAGCGGACTACCAATACGCACTTGTGTACCAAACACTCTTTCTGCACATTGTTTTAGATCTTCCATTTGCGCGCCACCGCCTGTAATAACTACACCTGCGATTAGCTCAAATTTCATTTGTCTGCTTTCTAATTCATATTTAAGTTGATTTAGTTCACGATTGACTAAACCAAGTAGCTCGTCATAACGCGCAGAAGTAACAATAGATAATTGCTCTTTACTCAACACGCGAGGAGCGCGTCCACCAATACCTGCTACCTCAATACGTTTATCGGGGTGGCTAGATGGTGGATTATATGCACTGCCATAATTTACTTTAATGCGTTCAGCTTCCGCTCTGGACGTTTCGCAAGCATAAGCAATATCATCAGTAACGCGGTTTCCTGCATAAGGAATCACTTTACTGAAACGCAATGCCCCATTGGTATAAACCACAATATCCATTGTGCCAGCGCCAAAATCAATTAAGCATACGCCGAGATCTTTTTCATCTTCCGTTAATACGGAATAACCTGATGCAACGCCAGAATAAACAATTTTTTCCACTTTTAATTTGCAACGCTCTACTGCTTTTTTCAAATTGTTTAACCAATCTTGATGACAAGCAATTAAGTGCGCTTGTGCTTTTAAGCGTACACCTTGTAAACCGAGCGGATCTTTAATATTCATTTGCTTATCAACCGCATATTCTTGCGGAATAATATGCAATAAAGACAAGCCCTCGCCCATTTTCACTGAGCTTGCTGTGTGCATAGCAGAATCAATTTCTTCTTGGGTTACTTCGCCTTCTGCAATAGGTACAAAACCACTTTCATTCAAACTTTGAATGTGATCGCCCGTAATGGCTAAGGTTACACTGATGATCTGACAATCTGCCACAGATTCCGCTGCTTCAACAGCGCGTTGAATAGACGTAATTACCGCATTTAAATCGGTAATACTTCCCTTATCAATGCCTTTTGATGGACTACTCCCTACACCTAGCACATTCACTACGCCATCAGGCAAGACTTCGCCAACTACGGCAACTACCTTAGAAGTGCCAATTTCTAAGCCCACAACAGTTTTTGATTCCACAATTTTTGCCATTTTCTCACGTCTTTGTTATCAGGTTAAAATTCACACTGCTGATTTATTCTTTATCTACTAATCCCACAGCAGCACCTACGTTATATCGTAAATCCACATAAGCTAATCGTTTATTTTCTGGAACTTCAATTTCTGGATAAATGGTAACAAAACGATCAAGTTTTGATTTCCATTCGCCTCGTCCCAATTTCAAAATCACGCCATTTTCAAGCTCTAACTGCCACGCTTCGCGATCATCAATGCGCAATGATTTTAAGATTAAATTTTTCGCTTTTAATTCGCTATAAATTTTCTTCCACGCTTCAAGAACAGCTAAACTGGCGTAGTCAGGGCCTGCTAACTGCGGTAAATTTTTATCTGCTAATTTATCCATTGGCAACTTAAATACAACCCCTTCAGGTGAAACAAATTCATTGTCGTTCCAAATTGCAACTGGGGTATATTCACTCAATAAAATACTGAGCCGATCAGGCCAAATTTTTCTTACAATTGCTTGCTTAACCCAAGGCATTGTTTGGATTTGTTCACGCACCAAATTAACATCTTGTCCCCAAAACCCTTTTAAATCGTCCATTGTCGCGATAACTTCACGCACATCAGAATCTGTGGTAAAGGTTGGCGATCCCACTAAATTAAAGCCACTAATCGGGCGATCATCAAGTTTCTCTAACCAGTTTTGCCAATTTGAGTAAGCATAAAAGAATAGCCCTAAGCATAGTAACACAACAAGCAATTTTACAGGCACAAAAATGCGTGATTTTTGTCCCCCACTTCTGACATTCTGCGTTGCTTTATGCCATAAACTCATTAAACACTAAGCTCCAAAATTTTCTCTACAAGCTGTTCGAAAGAATAGCCCACGGTTGCCGCTGATTTCGGGAATAAACTATGGCTGGTCATTCCTGGGTTAGTGTTCACCTCCACTAAGCGGAATTGTCCTTCACCGTCCATCATTACATCAATACGGCTCCAACCACGGCAACCTACTGCATCATAAGCACGCTTCACTAATTGACGCAATTCTTGCTCGCGTTCATCAGTTAAACCTGCTGGACAAAAATATTGCGTGTTGTCGGAAACGTATTTCGCTTCATAATCATAAAACTCACCTTCAGGCACGATTTTGATCGCTGGCAATACTTCATTATCTAAAACAGGCACAGTAAATTCATCACCTGCAAGCCATTCTTCAATCAAAATAGTATCATCAAAACCTAAAGCAAATTGCACCGCACTTTTTAATTCATCAAGCTGTTTTACTTTTTTCAAGCCCACACTAGAGCCTTCTAAAGAAGGTTTTACCATTAATGGTAAGCCTAATTTTTCTACAACCGCTTGCGGATCAAATTCAGCAAAGCTGTCTTTAGTAACCACTTCCATATTCGCTACTGGCAAGCCGAAAGCTTTCCACAACATTTTAGTCCGCATTTTATCCATTGTTAAGGCAGATGCCATTACGCCACAGCCTGTGTAAGGAATACCAATTTGCTCAAGCAAGCCTTGCATTGTGCCGTCTTCCCCACCACGTCCGTGCAAAATATTGAAAACACGATCAAAGCCCTGTTGCTTTAATTCCGCCACAGGAAAGGTTTTCGGATCAATGGGGTGAGCGTCATAGCCAAGGCTTTTTAACGCATTAAGCACGGCTTCGCCTGAATTAAGTGAAACCTCACGCTCAGCAGAAGTTCCGCCAAGTAACACGGCAATTTTTTCTTGTTTTAATGTTTTTTTCATACTGCTTCCAATTAATTTTCTGTCCACTTATCTGCTAATTGACGGGATAGTTTACTTACATTGCCAGCGCCTTGCGCCAAAATTAAATCACCGTCTTGAATAACCTGATCCAAAATTTCCGCAAGACTTTCTTGTTCCGCCACAAAAATCGGATCAACTTTGCCTAAATTACGAATAGAACGGCATAACGAACGGCTATCCGCGCCTGCGATTGGTGCTTCACCTGCGGCATACACATCAAGCATTAATAGCACATCAACTTGGGATAACACTTGCACAAAATCATCAAACAAATCACGGGTACGCGAATAACGGTGCGGTTGGAAAATCATCACAATTCGTTTGTTTTCCCAGCCTTTTTTCGCTGCTTCAATGGTTACACCCACTTCTGTTGGGTGATGCCCATAATCGTCCACTAACATCACTTTTCCGTTAGGACGAATAAACTGACCAAGCTGATCAAAGCGGCGTCCTGCGCCTTGAAAATCCGCTAAGGCAGCTAAAATAGCCTCATTGCCAATGCCTTCTTCTTTCGCCACAGCAAAGGCTGCGGTTGCATTTAACGCATTATGCTTACCCGGTACATTAAGCAATACATTGACGCGTTCACCTTGTGGGGTAACAACGGTGTAATGCCCTTGGAAGCCTGTTTGCTGATAATCTTCAATGCGATAATCGGCATTTTCGCTAAAGCCATAAGTGATCACTTGACGTCCAACTTTTGGAATCAACTCAAGTAGCACAGGATCATCTGCACACATTACCGCTAAGCCATAAAACGGCAAATTATGTAAGAAATTCACATAGGTTTGTTTCATTTCTTCAAAATCACCATGATAGGTTTCCATATGATCAGGCTCAATATTGGTCACCACCGAAACCATTGGCTGTAAGTGTAAAAAAGACGCATCGCTTTCATCCGCTTCGGCGATTAAATAACGGCTTGCGCCTAAATGGGCATTTGTGCCAGCTGATTTCACCAATCCGCCATTTACGAAAGTCGGATCAAGCCCTGCTTGCGCATAAATCATTGAGATCATTGCGGTTGTTGTGGTTTTACCGTGTGTCCCCGCAATGGCAATGCCGTGGCGGAAACGCATAATTTCCGCTAACATTTGCGCACGTTGAATCACAGGAATACGGTTATTGTGCGCTTCCACCACTTCTACGTTATCGTCTTTAATGGCGCTGGATACCACCACCACACTCGCACCATCAACATTGGCTGCTTGATGAGAAAAATAAATTTTTGCCCCTAACGCACTTAAGCGTTGCGTTACTGCATTTTCCGCAATATCCGATCCTGTTACTTGGTAACCTTCATTCAACAAGACTTCGGCGATACCGCCCATTCCCGCACCACCAATGCCGACAAAATGAATTTGTTTCACACGACGCATTTCTGGTACGGTTTGTCTTACTCGTTTTTGAAATTCTTTCATTGCTCTGCCTCTTGTTATTCTTTTATTTCGCCACATTAATAATCACTTCTGCTACTTGCTGAGCAGATTTTGGTGTTGCCATTGCCTTGGCTTTTTCCGCCATTGTTAATAATTGGCTGCGATCAAATTGGTTCAACATCTCAATTAGGGCTTCTGGCGTGAGATCTTTTTGTTCGATAATCTTAGCTGCGCCCACGTCCGCTAAATATTTCGCATTCAGATATTGTTGTCTGTCTTTATGTTGGAATGGTACGAAAATTGCGGGCGTCCCTACGGCAGCAAGTTCGCACACCGTTAATGCGCCTGAACGACAAATCACAATATCCGCCCAGCCATAGGCTTCTGCCATATCATCAATAAAATCTGTTACTTGTACATCAGCGCCTTGCGGATAAAGTGCGGTGATTTTTTCCGACATATTTGCCCCCACTTGATGACGAACGGTCAATTTATCCCCTAAGGCTTCCACCACTTTAGGCAAAGTGAGATTTAACACGCGCGCGCCTTGGCTGCCACCCACCACAAGCACTCTTAATTTGCCTGAACGCTCAGCAAAACGCTGTGCAGGGCTTGGCATTTCAAACAAGGATTGACGCACAGGGTTGCCCACCACTTCCGTATTTGGAAAGGTGTTAGGAAATGCTTGCAACACTCGGGTTGCAATTTTGGCCAACCAAGAATTTGTTAGTCCTGCCACGGCATTTTGTTCGTGTAACACAATGGGTACACCGCATAATTTTGCCGCCACACCACCCGGCCCTGAAACATAACCGCCCATACCAAGTACGGCACTAGGCTGATATTCTTGAATAATTTTTTTCGCTTGGAAAATCGCTCGTACAATTTTAAATGGTGCAGCAAGCAACGCTTTTATGCCTTTGCCACGCAAGCCCGAAATTTGGATAAATTTAATCGGGATACCGTGTTTTGGCACCAATTGTGCTTCCATACGATCTTGCGTGCCAAGCCAACAGATTTCCCAACCCTGTTGCTGTAAATATTGCGCAACGGCAATCGCAGGGAAAACGTGTCCGCCTGTTCCACCTGCCATCACCAATAAACGTTTTTTTTGTTGTGCCACAATGTGTCCTTTTAATTATCTCTTAAACGTGCTTGTCCACTACGCATTAAGCGATTTTCGTGATCAATACGCAGCAGTACGCCGATGCTCACCGACATAATAATTAAGCTCGAGCCACCATAACTGACTAATGGGAACGTTAAACCTTTGGTCGGTAAAATCCCCAAGGCCATTCCCAAATTCACCACGCCTTGGAAACAAATCCAAAAACCAATTCCAAAGGCAAAAAAGCCTTTAAAACGCTGTTCTAGCAATAATGATTCCTTGCCAATTTTTAACGCACGGAAAACTAGCAAGCTGAGTAAAGTGATGACAAAAAGAATACCGATTAAACCAAATTCTTCGCCTACAACCGCCATAACAAAGTCTGTGTGCGCTTCAGGCAGATATTCTAATTTTTGGATCGAATTACCCAGCCCTTCGCCTGTAATTTCACCTCGTCCAAAGGCCATTAAAGAGTTTGTAAGCTGGAAACCGCTACCATAAGGATCTTTGAAAGGCTCCCAAAAGCCTGTCATTCGTTTTAAACGGTAAGCCGATGCAAAGGCTAGCCAAAGCAACAATAGCACGCCTGCACAAACTAAGGTAAAGAATTGCCAGAAATTTGCTCCCACAATCCACAATAACCCAAAGGTAATCACGAATAATACAATGGTACTTCCTAAATCGGGCTGAGCGATGAGTAAGCCACCAAACAGCGCCATCACAAGCATTGGTTTGAACGCACTCAGTTTGCGGCTACGCACTTCATCATAACGGCGCGTAAAATAGCTCGATAAAAAACAAATGAGCGCTAGCTTGGCAAATTCTGCAGGCTGAAAGTTAAACAGCACGAGTGGAATCCAACGTCTTGCTCCGTTAATTTTTGCCCCAATCCCAGGGATTAACACTAAAACCAACAAAAAGATGGCTAACCAAAAGATGTAACCATATTTTTTCTCCCAAAATTCCATTGGGATATTTAACACGCAGTAGCACGCAGAAATAGAAAGCACTACATAAACCGCATCACGTTTAGCAAAATGGAACGAATCCTGAAATAAGCGATCACCCACTGGAATTGACGCAGAAGATACCGCAATCATTCCCACTAATAAAAGCGTGATAAATAGCCACCATAAAGCACGATCATAAAGCAAATTATCTGTCGTAATCTGGGTGTAACTTTTTAATTTATCAGTAAATTCCATTATCCCTTTTCCTAACTTAATTTGGCTAAGCGGGTAAATTCTTCGCCGCGCTTTTCAAATGAGGCGAATTGATCAAGGCTCGCACAAGCTGGAGAAAGCAATACCATATCGCCAGCCTTGAGGTGCGGACGAAAGGCTTCAATTGCTTGTTCCATTGTGTCAAACAAATGGCTTTGATCCGAAAGCTTCGCCAATTTTTCACCATCTTGCCCAAAACAATAACATTCAATATGCGGTTGATTAATCAACACAGCAAGTTCAGAAAAATCAGCGCCTTTGCCATCACCGCCAAGTAGCAAATAAAGTTTACCCGACACTTGTAAGCCGGTGAGCGCCGCCACGGTGCTACCCACATTAGTGGCTTTGGAATCGTTAATCCAACGCACGCCTTGAGTAAAATGGGCTAATTGAAAACGGTGTTCTAGCCCTGTAAATTCACGAAGGGCGGTGCAAATTCCTTGCAAATTTATCCCCGCACTTTGTGCAAGAGCAATAGCTGCCAGTGCATTCATATAATTATGGCGACCTGTCAATTTTATTTCATCGCAAGGTAAAATCATTTCTTCATAAGCCATTAAATATTGCTTACCGTTTTCGCTTTTTAGCCAATAATCAGCGTTCGTTTCGCCAAAGCTCACTTGCTGCTTCGCTCGCTCTGTGCCGTCTTGTTGGGTTAACGGATCTTCTGCATTAATCACCGCGGTTTGGCAATGATGATAAATTTTTAATTTGGCTTGGCGATAATCTTCTAAATCCACATAACGATTCATATGATCTTCGCTCACATTTAATACGGTCGCGGCAATGGCTTTTAAGCTGTAAGTGGTTTCCAGTTGAAAGCTCGACAGCTCTAGCACATAAATATCGTGATGTTGTTCCAGCAAAGAAAGGGCAGGAATGCCGATATTTCCGCCCATTCCCACCGTTAATCCGGCTGCTTTCGCCATTTCTGCTACTAAGGTGGTTACCGTGCTTTTGCCGTTTGAGCCCGTAATGGCAATAATCGGTTTATCGGCAGCACGGCAGAACAATTCAATATCGCCCACCACTTCAACGCCTGCTTGAAGTGCGGTGTAAATTTCTGGTGTTTTTACTGCAAGCCCCGGGCTGATTACAATCATATCGCTTTCCAGCAACCATTGTGGGTTTAAGCCGCCCGTATGCACTGGCACATTTGAAGGTAATTGTTCCACACCCGCTGGCGATTGGCGGGTATCCATCACGCGCACCTTGGCTTGTTGCGCAAGTAAATAGTCCACGCAAGACAATCCTGTTTTGCCCAAGCCCACCACACAGATATTTTTATCTTGATATTGATTCATTGTTTGCTCTTAACCTTTTTAACGTAACTTCAAAGTAACCAAGCCAAGTAATACAAGCATTAAGGAAATAATCCAAAAGCGAATAATCACGCGCGGTTCAGGCCAGCCTTTTAATTCAAAATGATGGTGAATAGGTGCCATACGGAAAATACGCTGTTTACGCAGTTTGTAAGAACCAACTTGCAAAATTACAGACAGGGTTTCCATTACAAACACACCGCCCATAATCACTAATAAAAATTCTTGGCGAACTAGCACGGCCACCACACCTAATGCGCCGCCCAGTGCAAGCGATCCCACATCGCCCATAAACACTTGCGCAGGGTAAGTATTAAACCAAAGGAAACCTAATCCCGCACCGACAATGGCGGTACAGAACACCACCAGTTCAGAAGTGTATTTAATATGCGGAATATACAAATAATTTGACCATTCTACGTTACCTGTTGCCCACGCAATCAAAGCAAATGCCCCTGCTACAAAGACGGTTGGCATAATGGCAAGGCCGTCTAAACCGTCTGTTAAATTCACCGCGTTACTTGTCCCCACAATCACAAAATAGGCCAACACGATATAGAACAAGCCAAGCTGCGGCATCACTTCTTTAAAGAATGGTACGACAAGGCGCGTGGCATCGGTGTCTTTCCCAACGGCATACATACCAAATACCGCAACGAGCGCAATGGCTGATAGCCAAAAATATTTCCAGCGTGCAATTAAGCCGTCCGTGTTTTTGCGGGTGATTTTGCGGTAATCGTCCACAAAGCCCACTGCGCCATAACCGAGCAACACAAATAAGCTAAACCAAACATAAGGATTGGCTAAATTCGCCCAAAGTAAGGTGCTAACGGTAATGGCGAATAAAATCATAATTCCGCCCATCGTTGGCGTGCCTTTTTTGCTTAAATGGCTTTCTGGCCCATCATTACGCACTTCTTGGCCAAATTTAAGAATTTGTAAACGGCGGATCACCTTAGGGCCGATCCATAATGAGATTAACAGTGCGGTCAATAATGCCAAGATCGCACGCACGGTAATATAAGAGATGACATTAAAGCCACTTTGATATTGCTGGAGATATTCCGCGAGCCAAACTAACATTGGAAATTATCCTTTAATAATTCAATTACATTTTCTAATTGCATTCGGCGAGAGCCTTTGGCTAACACCACAACGGATTGATTTTGTGCTAATTTTTCTTTAATTAAGCGAGTAATAAAATCCGCCAAGACGGCTTGTTCAGTAAAATGTGTTCCACCACTTTGAGCTGAAATCACCGCACTTTCCTGACCAAAACTTGCCACAAAATCTAATTGTGCCACTTTCGCCGCGTCCGCCACTTGCTGATGGCAAAGCTGACTATTTTCGCCTAATTCTGCCATATCGCCAACTATTAAAATGCGAAAAGCGGGATATTTTTGTAACACTTGAATCGCCGACTGCAAGGAATCTACATTGGCGTTATAAGTATCATCAAGTAACAATAAATTTTCACAAGGCTGAATCGGGAATAAACGCCCTTTCACTTTTGCGCCTTTTGCCAAGCCCTGTTGCACATCAGAAAGGCTTGCGCCCACATTCATCGCTAACGCCGCAGCTGCCAACGCATTGCTGATGTTATGCTCGCCTAAATAAGGCAGCTGAATGGCAATCTCGCCCTGTGGGCTGTGTAAGGTAAATTGCGATCCTTGCCCATTGAGCTGAATATCCGTGGCATAAAAATCCGCTTGTGAATTTGTTAAAGAAAACGACCGCACTTGGTGATCGCCAATATTCTTTTGCCAATCCGCCAGATAATTACAATCTAAATTAATCAAGGCGATGCCTTGTTGCACAAGCCCTTGATAGATTTCGCCTTTGGCTTGTGCCACGCCTGCAAGACTACCAAAACCTTCCAAATGGGCGGCGGCCACATTATTCACTATCGCCACGTTAGGACGCACTAATTCCGTGGTGTACGCAATTTCACCTAGATGATTGGCGCCCAATTCAATCACCGCAAATTTATGCTGCAGGGTAAGACGCAATAAGGTTAATGGCACGCCAATATCATTATTGAAATTACCGTTGGTAAATAAAACTTGGGAAAAATCTCCCGCACTTTGTTGCAAAATGGCGGCAGTCATTTCTTTCACCGTGGTTTTGCCTGATGATCCCGTGATCGCCACTGTTAAAGGGTTAATTTGTGCTTTTAGCCATTTACCTAGCTGCCCTAAAGCAAGGCGAGTGTCCGCCACGACAATTTGTGGCACATCTATTTCACATTGATGATCTACGATCACAGCCAATGCGCCTTGTTCCACGGCATTGGCTAAATATTGATGACCATCAAAACGCTCACCTTTTAAGGCAAAAAATAGCCCTTGCGGATTGGCTTGACGAGTATCCGTGCTGATATTTTCAATCGCGACACGCCCATCACCATAAAGCGTGCCATTGAGAATATCAGCCAATTGTTGAGTGGTTAGTTTAATCATTTTGTTTCACTAAAATATTGTTTTACTGTCGCTTGATCGGAAAACGGCAATTTCGTTGTGCCAATAATTTGGTAATCTTCGTGGCCTTTGCCAGCAATCAGCACCACATCTTGCGGTTGTGCCATTTTGAGCGCTTGTTGAATTGCTTGATCACGCTGATGAATAATCTGCACCTTGCTTAAATCCACAAATCCAGCTCGAATGTCTTGCATAATTTTTTCAGCATCTTCCGTGCGTGGATTGTCGTCCGTAACAATCACAAAATCGGCAAACTTCTCTGCAATGCGTGCCATTTGCGGACGCTTCCCTGTATCCCGATCACCACCGCAACCAAACACGCAATAAAGCGCGCCTTCACAATGCAAACGTGCCGCTTGCAACGCTTTTTCTAAGGCATCTGGCGTGTGTGCATAATCCACAATCGCAGTGGCTTGATTTGCCGCATTCAAACGTTCCATTCGCCCACAAACACCTTGTAATTGCCCCGCACTTTGGCAAAGTTCGTCTAATGAATAACCCAAGGCAAGCAGACTGGCGAAAGCAAATAATAAATTGCTGACATTAAATGCGCCAATCAATGGGCTATGTAATTTGCCCTCACCCCAACTGGAGGAAAAATGAATAATCGCACCTTGATTGTGGAATTGAATTTGCTCTGCTTTGAGCCATTGTTTATGGCTTGGTTGATAATCTGCTTTACAACTCACTGCAATGGCATTGGGTAATTGCTGTAACCATTGTGCGCCCACAGGATCATCGGCGTTGATCACTTTGTGCTGACAATCCAATTCGTTAAATAAACGGAATTTTGCCGCCGCATAGTTTTCCATTGTGTGATGATAATCCAAATGATCACGGCTTAAATTAGTAAAGATCGCCACGGCAAATTTTAAGGCTTCCACACGATGTTGCACCAAGCCGTGTGAGGACACTTCTATCGCGGCAAAATCTGCGCCAGCTTGTATAAATTCCGCAAGGGTGGATTGAATTTCAATGGCTGAACCTGTGGTATTTGCCGCTTCCTTAATTTGCCCAAGCAAGCCATTGCCAATGGTTCCCATTACTGCACTTTTATGTCCAAGCAAGTTCGCCCACTGCGCCACAAGCTGAGCCACCGTGGTTTTGCCGTTCGTTCCTGTTACGCCAACGAGGGTTAAATGGGCTGAAGGATTATTATAAAACTGCCCTGCAAGACGCGATAAATGTTGCGGTAATTCATAATAGGCAATAAGCGGAATGCCTTGTTCCATTTTGACGGTTAAGTGTTGCTGCGCAAAATCTGCTTCAAAAAGCACCGCACTTGCGCCATTAGCAATAGCTTGCGGAATGTAGTTTCTGCCGTCCGTTTGATGCCCTTTTATAGCAACGAAAAGACAGCCAGTCTTTGCAGAGCGGCTGTCTAACGTCATTTCGGTCAGCTCAACTTCTTGGGGCAAATGATCGATCCCCAAAAGTGCGGTGAGTTTTTTCATTATTTTTCCTTGATCAAAAATTAGTTCGTTGTTTCATCTTTTTTCTGAGTGTTTAAACGAACGGTGCGTTTGGCGACTTTTTGCTGCTCCACCGCATCAGGCGGAATGTTATTCATTCGTAACGCATAGCCCATAATATTTGAGAACAATGGCGCAGAAACCGCCCCACCATAATATTGCCCAGCTTTCGGCTCATTGATCAAAACGATCAGTGCATAGCGCGGATCGCTCACTGGCGCAATGCCTGCGGTGTAAGCAATATATTTATCCACATAACGGCCTTTTTCTAGCTTTTTCGCTGTCCCTGTTTTGATCCCAACGCGATAACCTTCCACCATTGCGCGTTTATTTTTGATCGCCACTTTTTCCATCATATTCACTACTTCACGGGTGATTTTCTCGGAAAATACACGCTGTCCGATAACAGGTGGATCAACCTTGGTAATAGAAAGTGGACGATAAATCCCGAAACTGCCTAAGGTGACATAGGCACGCGCAATTTGCACTGGCGTTACATTCAAGCCATAACCATAAGCCACGTTGGCACGCTCAATATCTGCCCAACGCTTACGGTTTGCATTTAATAAGCCTGATTGCTCACCGCTTAGCCCAAGTTCTGTCGGTTTTCCTAAGCCTGCATTTTCATAGGTTTCCATTAAGGCACTTGGTGGCATTAATAAGGCTAAACGGCTCACACCACGGTTACTGGAGTTTTCTAAAATTTCATCAAGGGTTTGGCTATCTCTTGGTGCCACATCTTTGACTTCGTGTCCATTTAGCACTAAACGCCCTGTATTAATCACTTGATGACGTCCCACCACGCCACGTTGAAGTGCGGTTAAAACAACAAAAGGTTTTACCGTAGAACCTGGCTCAAAAATATCCGTTACTGCACGGTTGCGGATAAGATCCGCTTTCACGCCAGTACGATTATTCGGGTTATAAGAAGGCGCATTCACCATTGCCAATACTTCACCTGTGCGAATATCTACTAACACAGCTGTGCCTGATTCTGCTTTATTTGCTGTAACCGCTTTTTTGATTTCACGGTAAACCATAGATTGCAGTTTTTCATCAATACTTAGCGTAACATTATGTGCATCGTATTTTTTAACATCGGCAATATCTTCCACCACTCGCCCAAATTTATCTTTGCGGTAAGTGCGTGAACCCGATTTACCCACTAGCAAGGAATTAAAACTTTTTTCAATGCCTTCAATACCTTCACCATCAATATTGGTGTAGCCAATTAAATGAGCGGTTTCTTCCACTCTTGGATAAAAACGGCGCGCTTCGGTTTTTAAGGTTACCCCTTTGATTTTAAGCTGTTTCACATAGTCTGAAATAGTTGGCGAAACCTGACGAGATAAATAAATAAATCTTGACGAAGGCGATTTTTCAATGCGTTTAATTAAATCTTTGTAAGGCACTTTGAGTGCTTTTGCGAGCGCTTGCCAACGTTCTTTATCTTGCAATGAATTTTCTTTAAAGATGAATTTAGGATCTGCCACCACTGAATACATTGGTACGCTAACGGATAATAACTGTCCATTACGATCTAAAATTGAACCACGCACAGAAAGAATTTCCTGCGTGCGCACGGAACGCTTGTCTGCCTCAACCATCAAAGGTTCAGGGTTTACGCCTTGTAAATAAATCGCTCTTGCCGCAAGGGTGGATAATAGAGTAATCATAATGCCCACTGCCACCCAAAAACGCCAGCGGATAAAGCTGTTGGTGTAAGAAATTTTCGGCTTGTTACGTTTAACTGAACTGCTCGTTTTGCTACTACGTCTTATACTTTGACTTTTCTTTTTCATCTTCCCCTCCAACTACTCAACAAGCAGTACTTCCTGTTCTGAACGGGTTCTATCCATTTTTAACTTGGTTTTGGCAATGGCCTCAATACGGTTATTATCGCTTTGTGTTGCTTCTTCCAATTTCAAACTTAAATATTCATTTTCTAAGGCTTGATGTTGCCAAAGCAATTCCCCTTTTTGCATCACTAAGGCGCGGGTTTTATGGGTTATCCAAATTGTTCCTAAGGCACTGCAAAGGATTAAAATAAACAGCAAAATGATTAATTTATTCGAACTGAATAAATCTTCTGAGAGCATTGAAGCTAATGGATAACGTTCTGAATTTTCAACCATTTTTATACTCTCTCCGCAATACGCAGCACCGCACTTCTTGAGCGGGCATTTTGAGCAATTTCTTGTTCACTTGGCATAATCGCCTTGCCAATGGTTTTTAAGGTTTGGCTACGCTGAATTTGATCTTCACGCAATGGCAAGCCTTTCGGCAAACTTTCGCCTTTGCTTTGCTTGCGCATAAAATGTTTCACCATACGATCTTCAAGAGAATGGAAGCTAATGATCGACAAACGTCCTTGTGGCGCTAATACTTGTAAAGCCCCTTGCAAGACACGTTCTAGCTCTTCCAATTCAGCATTAATGAAAATACGAATTGCCTGAAAACTACGCGTAGCTGGGTGTTTATGTTTATCTTTAAAAGGAACCGATTGCACAATCAGCTCAGCTAATTGCAAGGTGCGATTAAGTGGTTCTGTGCCGTTTTGACGTGCATTTTTATTATAATTAACAATGGCTTGTGCAATGCGCTTAGCAAAACGCTCTTCACCAAAGGTTTTCAGCACCCAAGCTAAATCTTGCTCAGAAACCTGTTGCAACCATTCGGCCGCCGATAAACCTTGAGTGGTATCCATTCGCATATCAAGCGGGCCGTCTTTCATAAAACTAAAACCGCGCTCGGCTTCATCTAATTGAGGGGAAGACACGCCAAGATCGAGCAAAATACCGTCAATTTTACCGACTAAACCTAATTTTTCGCAGATCTCAGGGATCGCAGAAAAGCTATTGTGTTCGATCTGAAAACGCGGATCTTGAATTTGCGCTGCCGCCGCAATCGCACGCGGATCACGATCAATGGCGATTAATCTGCCATCTTGGGATAAGCGAGATAAAATCAGACGAGAATGACCGCCGCGCCCAAAAGTGCCATCAATATAGATGCCTTTTTCTTTCAACGCCAAACCGTCCACCGCTTCATTTAATAAAACGGTGAAATGTTCAGGTGAAGAAAAAAGGTTCTGCGCGTTCATAAGTCGTTATTAAATAATAAAAATTAAATGTTAAAAATGAGATAATGCGGTGTACCTAAGTACACCGCTTATCTCTGCTAGTGCCGCTGTCTTGGTGGAAGTTAATCTTCTCTTATAAAGACAACGTGATTAATTCAGGAGATTGGGCAAGCTGACCACTTGCACCGAGAGCCATATCTTGTTGAATTTGAGCCTGCCACTCCACATCGCTCCAAATTTCAAATTTATTTAACTGGCCCACTAACATTGTGCTTTTTTCTAGTTTTGCGTGCTGGCGTAATGGCGCACTGATTAAAATTCGCCCTACGCTATCCAGCTCACATTCCGTGGCATAACCGAGCATCACACGCTGTAAACTACGTTGCACAGGATCAAAATTCGACAAACTTAATAATTTTTGCTCAACGATTTCCCATTCATCTAAGGGATAAAGTAACAAGCAAGGTTGGCGAATATCCACCGTGCAAACCATTTGCCCATTATTTTTTTCTAGGATCTCGGCACGGTAACGGGTAGGAATGGCAAGCCGTCCCTTTGAATCCAGATTTACCGATGATGCGCCACGAAACATTGTTTGAGATCTCTTGTTAAAAATAAGTGCGGTTATTTTTTACAGAATTTTGCAATTTTTACCACAAAACACCACTTTTTACCACTTATTCGTAAGTTTAGTATTAGTTTGACTAAGTTGCAAGCAGTTTGATCCGGATCTTATGTAAAGATTTGTATATTTCGCCCAAAAAGAAAGCCATTTGAGCAACACGCCAAATGGCTTTGTAAGGAATGATTGAAAAATGAGAAATGTAAAGATCGGGATCTGATCCTAAGATTTAGCTGCTTTCTCTTGCTCCGCTTTTTTCGGTGGATCTTCATCAAATTTCACTACTGGCACACAACTGCGACAAGCGCCTTGATCGATCCCCAATTCTTTGCAAAATTCGCTGTATTTATCCCATAATCTGCGCAGCACACCTTTTTGTTGATTTGCCATTATTTCCCCCTATTTTGCGATTTATTCTTTGTCTTATGCATTCCTTATCATAAAAGAATTTTTTGCTTTTGCAACCATCGTTTTACTTCTTCTCTGCAACCTTGCAACCATTGCTTTTTGCCCGTGCTTGGTAAGATTTTTTGTTCACAATACGCCGACAATAAAGGCAATGTTTCCCCTTGATTGCCCCATAATAAACGGCGAATAGCTGGGATCGTGCTGGCTAAATTTCGTTGATAATGAGCAAAATAATGTAACGCTTTAATGTCTTGTTCATTCAATGAAAAATCCCTTTCTAGTTGCCCTTGTAGGCATAGTTGCGAGGCTAAAGGGTGGAAGGATAAAGGCATATCACGTTCAAATTGTGCCAGTAAATTTGTACAAAAATCTTGCCCTGCGCGGCTTACGCCTTTTACGCTAATCGCACTATAACAACCGCTGCTGGCTTCTTTATGGCTGCCTAAATAAACCAAATTAAACCCGCACTTTTGCCAGAATTGAGCAAGCTCGGGCGTGTAGCCAAAACTCACCGATAAAAAATCTTGTGCGCGATCTTGGCTCTGAAAACTTGGCTCATTCACTTCTGCCATTAGCGCCTGCCCTATCCCTTGATGTTGCCATTTAGGTTGCACAGCAATGCGAGAAATCCGTGCTGAATTCAGCTTGCACGCTGCTTCGTTTAGGCTTGATTGGCACAATATTTGCGCCACCAAATTACCTTTCGGGCGACGGACACCTTGCATTATGCCTTCAATCAACGTGCTGTCCTTCATTCCCCCTTCATTCAGTAGCCAAAGCGCACCCAATAAATCCTGATTGAATTTTGCCAGTAAAAATTGCTGATGCTTGCCATCGAGCAAACGGCGTAAATCCACGGGGGACGTTTTATAATGGGCAAGAGTCAGCAATCCGTAAAAATCTTCATATTCCCCTTGCTGAAAAAGGCTGTGGCTATGATGCCAATGAAAATGCAAGCCTACATTAGGAACAAAATTAGGCTGAGCTAATTGGTTTTCCGCTTCTAATAAAAGCAAATCAGAAATAAAAGGCTCGATCAGATCATCGGCTCGCCAACGCAATGGGGTGCTGAGTTCAAAATGTTGCAAAGTGCGGTGATTTTTTTGCATAAATTTAAGCAAGAAACCGCGCCCTGTTCCTTCATAGCTTTGTATCGTGGTGGTACATAAAATCGCCTGAAAATGTGCTGTTAGCTGCATTAATAAGGGTAGCGGGATCATCGCAGCTTCATCAATAATCAGCCAATGATCGTTAAATTTATCGGGATCTTGTTGCACTTGTTGGGCGAGATCATCAGGTGCAATAAAAAGTAACTCTTTCTCAGCAAAATCTTGCAAAATTTGCACCGCACTTTTATTTGGTGCAGTGAGAATCACCTTGTCTAAATGCGAAGCAAATAAGCCTGCCAAGGCGGATTTCCCCCGCCCACGCTTGGCGGTGATCACATTAATTTCTTTCGGTTCATTTAATAGCTGCTGCAAAATGCGTTGTTGATCCTGCGTGGCAGAATGAAAGGGCTTTATCGGCTCAATGGCTGAGTTATGCGGTGCGGGTAAAAAGCTATCGCCATTTTGTTGCTGATAAATAGGAAAGCCATATTCACGCACTTTTTGCTGCATAAATTGGACAAAATTCGGTGTGCGAATGCCTTGCGGCACACCGCTCCAACGCTGGCTATCCAGATCAATTTGTGTGGCTAAATGTTGCCAATGGTTGAACAATAAATAAAGCTGCCCGCCTGCTTGCAATGTACCTGCGGCAATGGCAAGGGCATCAAGATTTAGGCTTCGTCTGGCATCGTAAATAATCAGGGAATGTTCGCGCCCAAGCTGATTTTTCGCTTTGTTAAAGGGAATTAGCGTGATGTTTTGAGTGGGAAAAAGTGCGGTGCAATTTTCATCAAAAAAAAGTACCGCACTTTGTTTTTCAAAGCGATCTAAGCCAGAAAATAAGGGGGAAAGTTGAGTCTGTAACCACGCATTTTCCCCAACTAAGATACGAAGCTGACGTGGCTGCAAGGCTAGGCTTTTTCCGCTAAATAAGGATCAGCAAAGCCAAGATCTTGCATTATTTCCGTTTCAAGGCTTTCCATTTCTTCTGCTTCAGCATCTTCAATGTGATCGTAGCCCAGCAAATGCAAACAGCCGTGTACTACCATATGCGCCCAATGTGCCATTAAGGGTTTGCCTTGTTCTTGCGCTTCTAGTCCCACCACTTGGCGACAAATCACTAAATCGCCGAGCAGCGGCAATTCCACTTCTTCAGGGCATTCAAAGGGAAAGGAAAGCACGTTGGTTGGGTAATCCTTACCACGATAAGTGGCGTTTAAGCTTTGGCTTTCCGCTTCGTCCACCACGCGAATGGTGATCTCAGGTTGCAGGTTTTCTGCTTGCACTGCGGCGGTTGCCCATTGTTGGAATTGTTGTTCTGTGGGCAAGTTTTCACTATTTTCTACTGCGATTTGTAAATCAACGATGACATCTTTCATTCTGTTTCTTCTCGTTCTAAAGCTTGTTGTTTGGCTTGCTCTTGCTGACGCTGTAAGGCTCGTTCTTGACGGCGAATTTCTTCCTGTTCGTCCCATTTATCATAGGCTTGCACCACTTTGGCAACCACTGGGTGGCGAACAATGTCTTTACTGTCAAAATAATTAAAGCTCAATTCTGGCACATTTTCTAACACTTCAATGGCGTGGCGTAAACCTGATTTTTGGCTGCGTGGCAAGTCAATTTGCGTGATGTCGCCCGTTATCACCGCTTTAGAATTAAACCCAATACGGGTTAAAAACATTTTCATTTGTTCAGTGGTGGTGTTTTGGCTTTCATCTAAAATAATAAAGCTATCATTCAGCGTGCGCCCACGCATATAAGCCAGCGGTGCGATTTCAATCACATTGCGTTCCATTAATTTCTGCACTTTTTCAAAGCCCAGCATTTCAAATAAGGCATCATAGAGCGGGCGTAAATAAGGCTCAATTTTTTGCCCTAAATCTCCCGGCAAAAAGCCCAATTTTTCCCCTGCTTCCACCGCAGGGCGAGTGAGCAAAATGCGGCGTACTTCTTGTCGCTCTAGGGCTTCCACCGCAGCCGCCACAGCAAGAAAAGTTTTCCCTGTACCTGCTGGCCCAATACCAAAACTGATGTCATAACGCAAAATATTGTGCAAATATTGAATTTGATTTGCCCCACGCGGCTTAATTAAACCACGTTTCGTTTTGATCGTAGTTTGGTACACTTTTGGCACGGCATTTTGTTCAGTTTGCTCCGTGTCGTCTTGCAGTAACATTCGATTTTCCTGAATGGCTAAATGGACATCAGACAAATCAATTTCCTTCACCACACCACGCACTGGTGCGGTTTCCAAATACAATGTTTGGATCAACGCCGCCACTTTATTTAACAATTTCGCGTGATGAGATTTCGGATTGGGATCTTTCGATTTCAGTGTAAAGGTAAAATTACGCCGTGCAATATCCAAGAAAAATTCTTTTTCGATCAATTGGATATTTTCATCAAATGCCCCGCACAACGCCTGCAAACGGGCATTATCCTGCGGTTCAAGAGTAAAGGTTTCGCTAAGTTCGCTCATTGGGTTGGACAAGTTTTCTGCCTTATTTGTAAATTTGTAAGATAAATTTAGATGAAGAAGGGATAACCCTTGCGATTATCCCTTTAACTCATTAATCATTGGTGTAATACAATTTACCAATTTCGATTTTTTGTCTGCCGTTGGCTTCGCGCCATTTGTTGGTATCACGCAAGGAATAAACGCAGCCACAATATTCTTGTTGGTAGAAACGTTCGCGTTTGCTGATTTCGATCATACGCTGTGAACCACCGCCTTTACGCCAGTTGTAGTCCCAATATTCTACATCATCATATTTCGCTGCCGCACGGTGTCCACAGCCGTTGATTTGATTCATATCTTTCCAGCGTGAAATGCCTAAGCAACTGGTAAATACGGGGAAGCCGTTTTCGTGTGCGTATTGTGCGGCTTTTTCAAAACGCATATCAAAGCACATTGTGCAACGAATGCCACGTTCTGGCTCATCTTCCATTCCTTTAGCTCGGTCAAACCAATTTTGGCGGTCGTAGTCAGCATCAATAAATGGAATACCAAATTTTTCTGCGAAACGAATATTTTCTTCTTTACGAATTAAATATTCTTTTAATGGGTGAATATTCGGATTGTAGAAATAAATGGTAAATTCAATGCCAGAGGCCAAAATGGCTTCCATCACCTCACCCGAGCAAGGGGCGCAGCAAGAATGGAGCAGCAATTTTTGGTGTCCATTTGGCAAGGTTAATTTTTCACGCACAAAAGGCGCGTTCGGATCTTTTTTTGCTTTACGCGAAGTGCGGTGCGATTTTTGCGAAAATTCCACCGCACTTTTGTTTGTTTGATTTTCGTTCTGTTGCTCTATCATATTATTGTAATTAAGCTTTTAGTTTCTTTAACCAAATTGGAGAGTAAGAAAGCATATCATCAAATACTGCAAATTCAATGGTGTCAATTTCAAAAGTTGGGTTCTTTTCAAGAAAATGCTTGGACCATATTAAACGTTGCTCTTCCGCCCAACTCATTAATGTAGGCGAATAGACTTTCCACGTGTATCCAAGAGAAATATGAAAATTCAAATTTTCAGGAGAATTACGTTGTGTTTCAAATAACTGATTAAGATGTTTACGCAATTCAATAATACTATGCTTTTGTCTGTCATCAACCAACTCAACGCCAAGCGTAATACCTTTTTTATCAAAAGGCGTCCATAGCTCTGTTGGTCTAAATAGTAACTTATCAGGCAATTCCAAATTTGATTGAGATAACTTGTTCAAAAGATGCCTATGAACATCACTAATCTCGGCATTTTTAGGTACATCTGCAGGCCAATATCCTACTTTGTTGCGTTGTGCAATATTTTCATTTACTCCATTGAATAGTGTAATGTGTAAGCTATTTTTAGGTAAAAATATATGTCGATCCCCTAGAGCGCTCCGTTGGATTTCTTGCTGAAATTTTAGTAAGTTTTGATAAAAAGATGTTGACTGTGGAATATGGCTAATAATAGAGTTTCCCCGATATCTTAATGCTTGCCCATCAAAATCAAACTTATTTCCAGTACCTGTGTTAGGCAAATATTCTGTGCTTTTGCTTAACTCTGTTGGTTTTTCAAGTGCTCTTGAATGAGGGAATAATGCTTGTTACTCCCACTCCGATCCCCAATTTACAAAAACTACGTCGATTGAATAACATATTTGATCTCCTTTGATAAAACACAAGTTAGCACCTTAAAAAATATCAAAATTTATTACGTTGTTCTATCCACAGATAAATAAGCCAAAGAAATCAGTGCTTGTTTATACTCACTTTCAGGCAAAATGGCAATGGCATCAATGGCTTTTTGTGCTTCTTGGCGTGCGCGGTCGATGGTGTATTCAATAGATCCATATTGTGCCATTATCGCAAGCACATCATTTAAAATTTCACGTTGTCCGCCTTGTTCAATGGCCTTGCGAATAAGCTGGCGTTGGCTTTCATCACCGTTATGCATTGCGTGTAATAATGGTAAGGTCGGTTTGCCTTCAGCAAGATCATCACCAATATTTTTGCCTAAGGTTTGCGCGTCTGCTTGATAATCCAACACATCATCAATAAGTTGGAATGCGGTGCCGAGATAGCGTCCATATTGTTGCAATGCAAGCTCTTGCGCTTCGCTCGCCCCTGCGACAATGGCGGAACACTGCGTTGCGGCCTCAAATAAACGCGCGGTTTTGCTATAAATAACACGCATATAGCTTTCTTCTGTGGTATCAGGATCGTTCATATTCATCAATTGTTGAACTTCCCCTTCCGCAATCACATTGGTGGCATCAGACATTATTTTTAGAATTTTCAGCGAGTTAGTATCCGTCATTAGCTGAAAAGAGCGGGTGTAAATGTAGTCGCCCACCAGCACGCTGGCCGCATTGCCGAATTCGCTATTGGCCGTGGGTTTGCCGCGGCGCATTTCTGATTCGTCCACCACGTCATCGTGCAACAAGGTTGCGGTATGAGTAAACTCAATGAAAGTGGCACAATTAATATGCTCTTCCCCTTGATAACCCAGTGCATTAGCAGCCAACACGGCAAGCATTGGGCGAATGCGTTTGCCACCACTTTGAATTAAGTAATAGCCCAGCTGATTAATCAGCGGTACATCAGAATTAAGCTGCGCCAAAATTTTGGCATTAACTTTCTGCATATCCTCATTGATGAGCATTTGGATTGCATTTATATCCATAAGATTGCGTTTATCTATCATCGTGAATGTGTTTATTATTGCCTAAAGTGCGGTTGATTTTACCTGATTTTCTTGGCTTTCTGAAATCAAACCAGCGTAAATCTAACTTTTTTTATTTTATTGCAAATAAATTCTTGCTATCGGGTTTGTTTTTCCGTAGAATTTGCGACCTATTTATATGAATTTTGATGTGCTAAATGAATTAAACATTAAAGCACAATGTATAGCGGAGTATTTATGTACGCAGTTTTCCAAAGTGGCGGTAAACAACACCGAGTAAGCGAAGGTCAAGTTGTTCGTTTAGAAAAACTTGAAGTTTCAACTGGCGAAAGCGTTGAATTCGACTCAGTGTTAATGGTCGTTAATGGTGAAGATGTTAAAATCGGTGCACCAGTTATTGCTGGCGCAAAAGTAGTGGCTGAAGTTGTAACTCACGGTCGTGGCGATAAAGTAAAAATCGTTAAATTCCGTCGTCGTAAACACAGTCGTAAACAACAAGGTCATCGTCAGTGGTTCACAGAAGTGAAAATCACTGGGATTCAAGCATAATTTCAGAGGAGATCAAGTAGATGGCAACTAAAAAAGCTGGTGGTTCAACTCGTAACGGTCGCGATTCTGAAGCTAAACGCCTTGGTGTTAAACGCTTCGGTGGCGAATCTGTATTAGCAGGTAGCATCATCGTTCGTCAACGTGGTACTAAATTCCACGCAGGTGCTAACGTAGGTATGGGTAGAGATCACACTTTATTCGCAACTGCTGATGGTAAAGTAAAATTTGAAGTTAAAGGCGAGAAAAATCGTAAATACGTTAGTATCGTAGCTGAATAATTTTACAAATAAACAGAATAAAATGCCTCACAGTTTTGTGGGGCTTTTTTGTTATTAGCCTATATAATCCACATCATTTCAAAAAATTTTGCGTGCTAATATAGAAATTGCCAAAGCTGCCCCCATATAGCAATTTCAACCGCGTAAAAGATAAAAAGAGAATATCGCCCAGATTAAGGAGGAAATGTAATGAAGCAACAACCCCTATTAGGATTTACATTTGCCTTAATCACCGCAATGGCTTGGGGTTCACTGCCTATTGCTTTAAAGCAAGTGTTAAATGTAATGACACCACAAACGATTGTTTGGTATCGCTTTATTGTAGCCAGTTCCGCCCTATTGCTATTTTTAGGATTAAGCAAAAAATTGCCGAAACTCTCACAGCTTAACCGCTATTATGTGGGCTTGCTGGTTTTTGGCATTATTGGGCTTTCAGGCAACTTCTCTTTATTTAATACCTCATTGCAATTTATTGAACCCTCGGTAGCACAGATTTTTATCCATCTTTCTTCCTTTGCGATGCTGATTTGTGGCGTGATTATTTTCAAAGAGCGGTTAGGTTTGCACCAAAAAATTGGGCTAGTGATTTTAATTATTGGTTTAGGGCTATTTTTTAATGACAAGCTCGGCCAATTTACCCAGCTGAATGGGTATTTAATCGGGGTATTATTAAGCGTCTGCGCCGCCTTAATTTGGGTCGCTTATGGGTTGGCACAAAAATTGATGCTACGCCAATTCACCGCACAACAAGTGCTATTAATGTTTTATTTTGGTTGTGCAATGGTCTTTACGCCCTTTGCGCAAGTTTCACAAGTACAGGGGCTAAGTGGTTTAACCTTAGCTTGTTTTATTTACTGTTGTTTAAATACATTGATCGGCTACGGCGCTTATGCCGAAGCCTTAAACCGCTGGGAAGTAGCAAAAGTGAGCGTAGTTGTAACGCTGGTGCCATTATTTACCATTGCGTTTTCCCATTTGCTCCACGCGATCGATCCGCAAGATTTTTCTGCGCCAGATCTCAACAACCTAAGCTATATTGGCGCATTCGTGGTGGTGCTTGGTGCAATGTTCTCAGCAATTGGACACAAATTTATAAAGAATAAGAAATAGGAGAAAAAATGAAGTTTATTGATGAAGCCTTGATTCGCGTTGAGGCTGGTGATGGCGGAAACGGCTGTGTGAGCTTCCGCCGCGAAAAATTTATCCCGAAAGGCGGGCCTGATGGCGGTGATGGCGGTGATGGCGGTGATGTGTATCTTATTGCCGATGAAAACCTTAACACCCTGATCGACTATCGTTTTGAAAAACGTTTTGCCGCAGGACGTGGTGAAAATGGCCGCAGCTCAGACTGCACAGGACGCCGTGGTAAAGACATCACACTAAGAGTGCCAGTAGGAACGCGTGCGATTGATAACGATACCAAAGAAATCCTCGGGGATTTAACAAAGCACGGTGCCAAAATGCTGATTGCCAAAGGTGGCTATCACGGTTTAGGCAACACCCGTTTTAAATCTTCAGTAAACCGTGCGCCACGACAAAAAACCAACGGCACGCCAGGAGAAAAGCGCGATCTGCTATTAGAATTAATGCTACTCGCAGATGTAGGAATGTTAGGCTTACCGAATGCAGGGAAATCTACCTTTATTCGTGCTGTTTCCGCAGCCAAACCGAAAGTGGCAGATTACCCATTCACCACCCTTGTGCCAAGTTTGGGCGTAGCTCGGGTTGATGAAAACCGTAGCTTTGTGATTGCGGATATTCCAGGCTTGATTGAAGGTGCGTCTGAAGGGGCAGGCTTAGGTATTCGTTTCTTAAAACATTTAGAGCGTTGTCGCGTCCTCATTCACCTTGTGGACATCAACCCAATTGATGGTAGCGATCCTGCGGATAACATTGCGATTATTGAAAGTGAGCTTTTCCAATATAGCGAAAAACTTGCCGAGAAAACCCAATGGCTGGTGTTTAACAAAATCGACACAATGTCCGATGAAGAAGCACACGAGCGAGCAAAAGAAATCCTTGAACGTTTAGGTTGGGAGGGCGATTATTACCTCATTTCCGCTGCGACAGGAAAAAATGTGCCAGCACTCTGCCGTGATATTATGGATTATTTAGACGCTCACCCAAGAGAGGAAGAAAAACAACCAGAGAACCCAGAAGAAGTGAAGTTCAAATGGGATGACTATCATCAAGAACAACTTGCTGAACATCAATTTGATGAAGACGATGAAGATTGGGACGATTGGTCGGAAGAGGATGAGGAAGGAGTAGAAATTATCTATAAACCTTAGCTGTAAAAGATCAGACTTGATCTGACAATTCACTATAAAAAGTGAGCGTTTCCCTGTTTAGAATATGAGTGTTCAAATAAATCTAAACAAAAAAGGAAACGCTCAAGTTTTATTCTAACAATATCTCATCATTATATCCTATCATACAAAAGCATTTTTATTCCGTGATTTCATATCTGCATGAATATCCTTCGGCACTTCTTCTAAGTATTGGTTAAATATATCAGCAACAAAATGGCATAATTAATTCTGTAATACCATTCTTTTCCCTATAAACTATCATTAAAAATATTTGTCAAACATACTTTCAATGTATCTTATGATGAAGCTATTTAATTATTGCTTTCAATTTCTAATAAGTTCTCACGTCTATTTCTTTCTTTTTGAAAACCGTACATATCAATAACTTTAGCTTTTGTATAATTAGTTAAATAATAATTACTATCCCTAACCTGTTTCTGTAATTCATCAATAACTTTTTGATTTTTTAGATAAAAATCATAAATTTTAATAAGGTTTCTTTTAGTTACTTTAGAACTAGAGAAACCAAAAGTTTTACAAAAGAATGAATCAAATGCTGGTAATATACCAAACACTCCTAATATAATTTTCGTAACCAATGTTTTAGTTGGTTGTTTATTTCCATCAGAGATTTTATCACAAACAACCTGATAAATTTTAAGAATAATTTCTACTTTCTCAGGATTATTATAATCTTCAACATCAATTTCCCAAATTCCATTATCTTGGCAATAAATCCATTCGACTAGCTCTTTTAAAAATAGAGGGTTTTTAGTTTGTAATAAATAACTAGATCCCCGCAACATTCCCCAGCTACCTAAATAACCCCATAAAACAAAACAGCTTTGTTCAATATTTATTTCATTCTTTAATTTCGAATTTCTAAAGTGAGAATAGCAAAGATCGAAACTATAATAACGATGACTAGGCTGACTTGCTTCATCACAAAAACTTTTAACAATATTTTCTATATCATTAGGTTGCATTAGCATAAATATCCTTTTAATTAATACTCTCACAATTAAGTAACTGGCTTTGGGCGTCCCTTGGTTTCTCCACTTGCTGATTGGCTTCATCAAGTGCGATGTTAATATTTAAGGTTTTTGCCAACGCTCTAACAGTAGTGTGGATTGGCTAGCAGTCTTTGTTGAGGGTAATCTTGCCTGCGGTAATCGTGGCTTTGGTAACACTGCTGTCGTGATGGCTCTCATACATCGGTATGCCCGCGTTAAAGTTCGGGGAAGTGCTTTAGTTTACCCATTTCAGATTGCGGGTGTCAAGATTTGAGGCTTCAGGATTTTTCACCACCTTGCCCGTGCCTTTTTCCTCATAATGCCCTTCTTGATGGCTTATTCCAAAACTCGCCGCACCGCTCATTGCTTGGCTTGACGATTCATTTTGAATGTCTTCCGCTGTGAGCTGATTAGTGGAAAGCTCGCTGTTCTCTCCGTTTTGGCTTGCAATCGCTCCGCCTTTAAGGTGAACCTGATTGGCATTAATGTGATAGCCGCCCGCTTCCGCAAACAAGCCCGATTGTTCGCTCACTTGGCGATAGTTTTCACTGGCTAGGTCGGCACTGAATCCAACATTACCACCCCACGCATTGCCCAAGCTGATACTCACACTCAAGCCCGCTTGGTTGCTTTTGCTTTTGAGTGTTTGCACATCTTGCAGGCTTTCAATATGTAGTTTTCCGCCCACATTGGCATCAATACGGCTCGCTTTGGCGGTTGCCCCTTGAGGGTTAAATTGTTCTGCGTGTTGAGGGTTATTTGCTCGCTGTCTAAATGGCTGTTGTGGTAAGTGGTGCGTTCCGCATCCATTTTTTGACTGCCGCCGCCCCAGTGGGCTTATTTCCGATTTTGCTATCGCCAATCATCGGGCGTTTTGGCTATAAAATTGATATGCGAATTTTAGTAACCATCAGCTTTATGGTCTATGCCCTCACCTTCCATTGGCGAGCGGTAACCTTTGAACCCGCAATGGCTTTCACCGATGTCGTATTGCCACAGCTCATTCAAGGGATCGCCGTAGCCTGCTTCTTTATGCCACTAACGACCATTACACTATCAGGCTTACCCGTAGAGAAAATGGCATCTGCCTCAAGTTTATTTAACTTTCTGCGAACCCTAGCAGGCTCAATCGGCACATCGCTCACCACCTTTTTATGGTATAACCGTGAAGCAATGCACCATACTCAATCTACTGAGGCAATTAATCCTTATAATCCCAATGCACAAGCCTATTACGAAACAATGGCACAGCTTGACTTGAGCGATACGCAAACGTCAATGTCTTTAGCAAGAAACATTACCGCTCAGGGCTTCATTATCGGGGCAAATGAAATTTTTTGGTTATCAGGTGTGATGTTTATGTTACTTTTTGTCGTGGTGTGGTTCGCAAAACCATCTTTTGGAAATTATCATCAATAAAGTCAGTCATCAACTTTTTCATTACGTTTTTACAAGCTATTTTGAAAAACTAAAGAGACTATATTGATGAGAAAATGACTTTATTCCATTAGACGCTGCCTTGCAATTTCAAATAAACACACGCCAGTCGCAACCGACACATTCAGAGAAGAAACCGAACCCGCCATTGGAATACTCACCAACTGATCGCAAGTTTCGCGGGTTAAGCGGCGCATTCCGTCCCCCTCTGCGCCCATGACTAATGCGAGCGATCCCGTTAATTTGCTTTGGTATAAGGTTTCCGTTGCTTCCCCTGCGGTGCCAACCACCCACATATTATAATGCTGTTGCAACTCTCTTAGAGTGCGCGCTAAATTAGTTACACGAATCAATGGCACCACTTCTGCCGCACCACAAGCCACTTTGCGTGCGGTGGCATTGAGCTGTGCTGATTTATCTTTTGGCACGATCACCGCACACACGCCAGCAGCATCGGCGGTACGCAAACAGGCCCCCAGATTATGCGGATCGGTTACGCCATCTAACACCAATACAAGGGGATTTTGCTGATCGCGTAAAATGCGATCCAGATCATTTTCATTTAATTCTTTGGCAGGTTGCACGCGCGCAATAATTCCTTGATGTACTTCGCCATTGGCTTTTTTATCCAACGTTTCGCGGTTAAGGAATTGCACGGAAATACCAAGCTGATAAAGCGTATTGAGAACAGGCTGTAAGCGTTTATCTTCACGCCCTTTTAGCACATAAACTTCAATCAGCCGTTCTGGTGCATTTGCCAAAAACGCATTAACCGCGTGGATTCCATAAATATTTTCAGACATTGTTATCCTTTACATTGATACATAAAATGAGGCGGAATTATACGCTTGTTTGCCGTCTTTCCGCCAGTTTTTCGCAAAGCGATCTTCTTGCGCTATTTTTTCGCAAGTGCGTTTTAACTAAGAGCGGTGCGATTTACGCTTATTTTTCTTAGCAGAAATTTCTGATTTTTTCACCGCACTTTTGTTTTTCGCTTTTTTCGTTGATTTAGCGGTGGATTTCCCTTTTTGTTTTTTCGCACTTTCAGCATAGCGGAAGCTTTTTTTCGCTTTATCTTTGGCGGTTTTGCCTTCGCGGCGTGGCTTGCGTTCTGTGCTGATGAGTGAGAAATCCACTTGGCGCTGTTCAAGGCTAACGGCTTCTACACGCACTTCCACTTTATCGCCTAAACGATAAATCCGTCCGCTGTTTTCACCAATTAACTGCTGGCGGTTTACATCAAATTGGTAATAATCGTTATCCAAAGTTGAAATATGCACAAGCCCGTCAATGAACAAATCATCTAAACGCACAAATAAGCCAAAGCCCGTTACGGCAGAAATTACGCCAGTAAATTCTTCGCCAACGTGATCTTGCATATATTCACATTTGAGCCAATCTGCCACTTCGCGAGTTGCGTCATCGGCGCGGCGTTCGGTCATTGAGCAATGTTCACCGAGGTTATCCATTTCATCAAAGGAATAATGATAGCCGCCTGAATCTGTGGTTTTGCGTTTTGAACCTTGCAATTTAGCCAGTAAATATTTGATTCCACGATGTAAAGTTAAATCGGGATAGCGGCGAATTGGCGAGGTGAAATGCGCATATTGCTCTAGTGCTAAACCAAAATGCCCAATATTATCTGGAGAATAAATCGCTTGACTGAGAGAGCGTAGCAACATTGTTTGGATAAGCTCGTGATCTGGGCGCTCTTTCACTTGTGCCAGTAATTTGGCGTAATCTTCGGTGGTTGGCTTTGCACCACCGCCTAGACTTAACCCTTGCTCGGCAAGATAAGCACGGAAAGCACTGAGTTTTTCTTCACTTGGCCCAGCGTGAATACGATATAACGCAGGTTCATTGTGGGTTTCCATAAAATTCGCTGCGGCAATGTTGGCTAAAATCATACATTCTTCAATGATCTTATGAGCATCATTGCGCACCACTGGCTCAATGCGTTCAATGCGTCCCATTTCATTAAACACAAATTTGCTTTCGATGGTTTCAAAATCAATCGCGCCACGTTGTTGGCGAGCTTTTACCAAGGCTTGATAAAGATGATGTAATTCTTGCAAATGAGGAACAAGGGGTTCATAGCGCTGTTGCAATTCTTCATCGCCTTCCAAAATGCGCGCCACTTTAGTATAGGTTAAACGCGCGTGAGAATTCATCACGGCTTCGTAAAAGCGGTAATCGGTCATTTTGCCTTTTGGTGAAATGCTGAGCTCACACACCATACATAAACGATCAACCTGTGGATTGAGCGAACACAAGCCATTAGAGAGTACTTCTGGCAACATTGGCACAACGCGATTTGGGAAATACACCGAGTTTCCGCGATTATAGGCTTCGTTATCCAATGCCGTGCGCAGACGAACATAATAGCTCACATCGGCAATGGCAACCCAAAGTTTCCAGCCACCTTTTTCAGTGCGCTGACAATACACCGCATCATCAAAATCTCGCGCATCTTCACCATCAATGGTGACTAAAGGAAGTTGGCGTAAATCCACCCGCCCTTTTTTCGCCGCTTCAGGCACTTCTTCGGTGAATTTTTTGACTTGTTTTTGCACCGCACTTGGGAAAACGTGCGGAATATCGTGATTGCGAATGGCGATTTCAGTTTCCATTCCTTTTGCCATATTTTCGCCCAACACTTCAATAATCATTCCTACTGGACGAGTAAACATTGCGGTGCGGGGTTTGAGTTCCACCACCACAACTTGCCCCATTCTTGCCCCGTGTCGATGTTCATTGGGGATCAAAATATCTTGATGGATACGGCTGTCATCAGGCACAACATAGCCAATCCCTTCTTCTAAAAAGAAACGACCTACAATATGCTTTTTGCGTCCTTCCAGCAAACGCACGATTCGTACTTCTTGGCGACCTTTTCGATCAAAACCACTTGGCTGCGCAAGAATATAATCACCGTGCATTACTTGCTTCATTTGTCCATTGGGAATGAATAAATCTTGCTTTGCACCATCCACTTGTAAAAAGCCGTAGCCTTCTTTATGCCCAATCACCATTCCTTTGATTAAGTCTAATTTTTCTGGCAAGGCATAGCGTTTACGTTTGGTAAAAACAAGTTGCCCTTCATTTTCCATAGCGCGTAAACGGCGGCGCATTGCTTCTTGGCGCTCTTCATCGTGAATCGCCAAGACGGCATATAATTCTTCTTTTGACATTGGCGCATTATGATCACGAATGGTGCTAAGAATAAACTCACGACTTGGCACAGGGTTGCTATATTTTTTTAATTCCTGCTGATAATTTGGATCGGAAAGTGCGGTGGTTTTTTTTGTTATTTTTTTAGCCATAATGATTTCCTTATAAGGCATAGATTGCTGTAAGTTTGACATTGCAGGAAGGGGAAAGCAAGGAAAGAATTGGGGATATTTTAGGCAAAGTGCTTTTTATCGTTATTATTTGTAAAACAGCAAGGGGATAAAATACGCTTACAAACAAAAACCCAGCGCGTGCTGGGTTTTTTTATCTTATAAAAAGCTGTGATTATTCAGCAACTACGATAAGACGTAAGTTTGCGAATACTTCACCGTGAAGTTGGAAACGAACTTCGTGTTCACCAGTAGTACGGATTAAACCATTTGGTAAACGAACTTCGCTTTTCGCTACTTCAACACCACGAGCTGTGATTGCATCAGCAATATCACGAGTACCGATAGAACCGAATAAACGGCCTTCATCACCCGCTTTACTTGCGATGGTTACAGACTCAAGGGCTTCAAGACGCTCTGCGCGATCCATTGCTGCCACAAGTGCTTTTGCTGCTTTTTCTTCTAATTCTGCACGACGTGCTTCAAAATATTCAATGTTAGCTTTAGTTGCCATAACTGCTTTCCCTTGTGGGATTAAGAAGTTACGTGCATAACCAGATTTAACATTAACTTGATCACCTACATTACCAAGGTGAACAACTTTATCTAAAAGAATTACTTGCATTACCGTATTCTCCTTAATTACTGATTATCAGTGTATGGAAGTAACGCTAAGAAACGCGCGCGTTTGATTGCACGAGCTAATTGACGTTGATACTTCGCACGAGTACCGGTAATACGGCTTGGAACAATTTTGCCGCTCTCTGAAATATAGTTCTTTAACGTTGCGATATCTTTGTAATCGATTTCTTGAACGTTTTCCGCTGTAAAGCGGCAGAACTTACGACGACGGAAATAACGTGCCATTTGGCTAGTCTCCTAATCTATAAATTCGATTTGCTCGGCATGTAATACTAATTGACTTAAACCATTTGCAGATTTGTGTGAAGTGATAAACCCCACAATCAATAAATTACTGCCGACCGTAATGCTTTGAGTTTTTGCAATTAACTGATTGCCACTAACTTGAACTGCGATTTTACACCACGCTTGACGGGGTAAGCCTGCCTCTTGTTGTTCAGAACGATGCTCTAAATAAAAACGGCAATGTTCAATTCCGTTAGGGCTTTTGCTTCGTTTGGGAAAGTCGCTGACTTGACCAATTAATGAGAAGCGATTATCAATCTTTGAATTACTCTTCAGCATCCTCAAAATCGTTGTTTTCAACTTCAGCTAAAGGTTTACGCTCTTCGCGTGCTTTAACCATTGGGGACGCTTCTGTTACGGCGTGCTTAGTACGAATAATTGCGTTACGAAGAACTGCGTCGTTGTAACGGAAAGTTGTTTCTAGCTCGTCGATGACTTCTTGAGGCGCTTCTACATTCATTAGCACATAGTGTGCTTTGTGTAATTTGTTGATTGGGTAAGCTAATTGACGGCGACCCCAATCTTCTAAACGATGGATTTGACCGCCCGCTTCTTTAATAGAATTGGTATAGCGCTCAATCATCGCTGGTACTTGTTCGCTTTGGTCCGGATGAACCATAAACACGATTTCGTAGTGACGCATTACTGCTCCTTACGGGTTAATCAGCCTCCGACTGTAAGACCAGCTACCAATCTTGCGGAAGCAAGGAACGAAAATGATGATGTAGCTGTAAGGCGTGCGATTATACAGGATTAACGAAAAAGCACAAGGGGAAATTATGTTATTTTATTAGGAAATTTTGAGTTTCAAATTGCACACTTTTAATATATGTAAAAAGCATCAATTGACTCAAAATCACTCAAAAAATTTCGCAAAAAACAACCGCACTTTTAATGGAACTCATTCAGTAAAGCCGATAAGCATTACAATTCAAAGATAGCTTGTAAGACTCAGGCTCTCGTCACCTCATCGCTAGCTTTGTAACCATTTGTATTTATAGCCAAAGTGCGGTGCAATTTTTTGAATTTTTTAATAGTGAGCAAAGTAAATGAATGGCGTTACATCCACGCATTATTACGAATAATCCCCACCGCAATGCCTTCAATTTCAAATTGTTCTGTTTCAGCAAGATCAACCACGATCGGTTCAAATTCTTCATTTTCTGCGTGAAGATAAACAACCGAACCTTTGCGCTCAAAGCGTTTTACGGTAACATCGTCTTCAATGCGAGCCACGATCACTTGGCCATTGCGTACGTCTTTGGTGCTATGCACGGCTAATAAATCACCGTCTAAAATGCCGATGTCTTTCATTGATTGACCATAGACTTTCAGCAAGAAATCCGCTTGCGGTTTGAACATATTGGCATCTACTTTATAAGTGCCTTCAATATGCTGTTCTGCTAAAATTGGCTCACCCGCGGCAACACGTCCGATAAGCGGCAAGCCCTCTGATTCTTCTTCCGTATTTTCTTCTGCAAGCAAACGAATACCGCGCGATGCGCCTGGGATAATTTCAATTACGCCTTTTCGTGCAAGTGCTTTAAGATGTTCTTCTGCCGCATTTGGTGAACGAAATCCCAATTCCCGCGAAATTTCCGCGCGGGTAGGTGGCATTCCTGTGGTTTCTAAATGGCGTTTTAGTAGATCATAAACTTCTTGCTGACGGGCTGTGAGGGCTTTCATCATTGTCATTTTACTCCCCTGTTTTTATATACATATTTACTGGCATTATATACAGAAACAGATTTGTTGCAACCGCTTTTCTTGTTTATGTGTGATTTTGTCGATTTTTCCGCAAATTAGGAAAATAGTTGCCTGAAAAATGGAAGTTCAGCCTTGAATTCAAAGCAAGGTAAATTTTTTGTGCTAAAATAGCATAATATTTTATTAAATTATTACAAAAATAATGGATAGTTATATGGCTAGCGTACTTAATTTATATAGAAAATTATTAGAATTACCCCTTTCTGTATTAGTTAAAAACAATCCGATTCCACATAATCCTATTGAAGAACTCGGGCTAAATATTCAACAGCCCATTGTTTATGTTTTACCTTATACTTCACAAACCGACTTGGTGATCTTCCGCCGTAACTGCTTAAGCGTGGGATTACCCGATCCCTTTGAAAACAACACATTTGGTGAGACTTCCCTACCGCGTTTTGTGTTTTTAGATGAAGGCCACCGCATTTTTAAGTCGAAAGGTGCGAAAAAAGAAACCTTAGCGATCTTTAATAAATATTTAGAATTACACCGCACTTTACCCGATCTTGATGTGCAATTAATCCCAGTTTCCGTGCTATGGGGGCGTTCACCCGGCCACGAAAATAAAGCTGGCTTACCAAATTTGCGTTTATTAAACGGTATTCAAAAATTTGCCGCCGCGATTTGGTTCGGGCGCGATACCTTTGTACGCTTTTCGCAAGCCGTTTCATTGCGTTATATGGTGAATGAACACGGCTCTGATGAAAAAATTGCGGTAAAATTAGCGCGAGTGGCAAAAATTCACTTTTCTAAACAACGCATTTCAGCCACAGGGCCGCGCTTGCCAAATCGCCAAGCGATGTTTAATAAATTGCTGCAATCCCCTGCGATTCTAAAAGCCATTGAAGATGAAGCAAAAAGCAAGAAAATTCCAATCGAAAAAGCGCAAAAAGAGGCCTATAAAATCTTAGATGAGATCGCCGCAAATGTGAGCTATGAAGGCTTGCGTGTAGCGGATCGTTTCTTACGTTGGCTATGGAATAAACTTTATCAAGGCATTGATGTGCAAAATGCCGATCGTGTGCGTAAACTGGCACTTGAAGGCCACGAAATTGTTTATGTGCCGTGCCACCGTAGCCATATTGACTATTTATTGCTGTCTTATGTGTTATATCATCAAGGCTTGGTAACACCGCATATCGCCGCAGGCATTAACTTAAATTTCTGGCCTGTGGGTGCAATGTTCCGCCGTGGTGGTGCATTTTTTATTCGCCGTACATTTAAAGGCAACCGCCTGTATTCCACCATTTTCCGTGAGTATTTAGGTGAATTATTCCATCGTGGTTACTCCGTTGAATATTTCATTGAAGGCGGACGCTCTCGTACTGGGCGTTTACTTGCGCCAAAAACAGGAATGATGTCAATGACCTTGCAAGCCTTACAGCAGCGCCAAACGCGTCCGATTTCTGTGGTGCCTGTTTATGTGGGCTATGAACACGTTTTAGAGGTGGACACTTACGCCAAAGAATTGCGTGGTGCAGCAAAAGAGAAAGAAAATGCGGGGCTTGTGTTACGCGTAATCAAAAAATTGCGTAATTTAGGCAAAGGCTATGTGAATTTTGGCGAGCCTATCGTGTTAAGCAACTATCTCAACCAGCATTTCCCTGAATGGAAAGAGCAAACGCCAGAAGGGGAAAAATCACAATGGTTCAACAAAGCGGTGGATTCTGTTTCTAACCAAGTGATGATTAACATTAATAATGCCGCTGCCGTAAATGCAATGAATTTAACTGGATTAGCCTTGCTCTCTTCACGCCAACGCGCTTTAACCCGCGAACAGCTTTTGGAACAGCTGGCTAGTTATCAACAATTCTTACAAAACGTGCCTTATTCCCCAGATATTATCGTGCCTACGGAAACACCTGAAGAAATGCTCAATCACGTTCTCAATCTAGATCGTGTGGGCGTGGTGCAAGAAAAAGATAACTTTGGTGAAATTATTCGCTTAGAACGCAATTATGCCGTACTAATGACCTATTATCGCAACAATATCCAGCATCTGTTTGTCTTACCATCATTGGTTGCGAGCATTGTGTTGCATTATGAAGCGATTCAAAAATCATTAGTTTTAGATGCGGTAAATAAAATTTATCCTTTCTTACAAAGAGAGCTATTTCTGCATTTCAGCCAACAAGAACTTAATGAACAAGTAGAAAAAATCATTGCCGAATTGCAACGCCAAAATATTATTCAATGCAATGAAAATATGCTGTCTATCAATAAGCCACAAGTTCGTGCATTACAATTATGGTCGGCTGGCGTGCGTGAAATCCTACAACGCTACTACATTACCGTGAGTATTTTACAAAACGATCCGAGCATCTCCCGTGGCATACTGGAAAAAGAAAGCCAATCCGTAGCACAACGTTTATCCGTATTGCACGGCATCAACGCACCTGAGTTTTTCGACAAAGCCGTATTCTCGGCCTTTGTAGCAAGCCTGAAAGAACAAGGTTACTTTGATGATGACAATCACATTGATATGCCACGTTTAAACGCACTCAGCGAAATTCTCTCCCATATGATCTCCGCAGAAGTCGGCCTAACAATCCGAAGTGCGGTAGAAAAAACCGAAGATTTTGTTGAACAAAGCGAATAAAAATCCCATAAAAAACACCCGCACTTTATAAAGTGCGGGTATTTTTTAATACGTTTTATTTATTGTTGATTGTAATATTTATAGGCTTCATCAATGGAAGGAAAATCTAATAATTTGCCTTTTTCTAGCACCTTAGCACTATCACAATACTCACGGATTGCAGAAGGGCTGTGAGAAACGAGAATAATCGAGCGATCTTTACGTTTTTCAAAAAGCTCATAACGACATTTATCACTAAAGCGTGAATCCCCCACGGCAATCACTTCATCAATAAGATAGCAGTCAAATTCTACAGATAAGGATAACGCAAAGGCTAAACGCGCTTTCATTCCTGATGAATAACTTCTTACAGGTTCATAAAGGTAATTCCCCAATTCTGAAAAATCTTCGGTAAAGGCTTTTACATAGTCAATATCGGCATTATAAATACGACAAATAAAACGCAAATTGTCCATTCCCGTTAAGCTACCTTGGAATGCGCCACTAAAGGCGAGTGGCCAAGAGATGCTCATTTCACGGCGAATTGAGCCTGATGTTGGCGCTTCGACACCACTCATTAGACGAATTAAGGTTGATTTTCCTGCACCGTTACACCCCAAGATCCCAACTTTTTCACCTTTCTCAAGTTTAAAATTAATATCATTTAAAACAGTTACTGGGCCTGTTCTTGTATGATATTTCTTATAGACATTTTCTACACTGATCATCTTGCGTTAATCCTATTACTAAAACTGCGTACCATTAATAATCCAATTAAAAGCATTACTAAATCACAGGTAAGAAGGTAGCCAGGAGACTCCATTGTTACGACGCTTGAGCCAAAATAACCGTGTCTAAACATTTCTGTGCCGTGAATCATTGGAAACCATAGCAACATGGACTGCACATTACTAGGCAAACTACTTACTAAAACGAATGCGCCGGAAATAGGAAACATCAAGAATGTTAATGTTCCCCAGATCTTGCCAAAAAATTCTAAATAATAAGCTAGTGAGCAAATAATCAAGCCTAGACCAATGGCAAATAGCGCCATTAAGAACCAAGCAAAAAGCATATATAACACATCGCTTGGCATTTCAACCCAGCCGATTATCACAAGAAAGGCAAGCATCAAAATCTGCGCAACGGTTGCCCCCATAATTTCTAACGTCATTCTGGAAAAAAGCGTATCTAAAGGGCGAACATTACGGTGGTATAGCAATGCTATATTGGCTTCAATTGCGCCAATCGCCCTATTTGAGGCATTACGCCACATCATCAATAAGGGATAGCCTGTGATCGCAAAAGCAACAATATTTAGCGTAGAAAACCGATCTGCCTTTAAAAAATGCCACATCAATACAATAATAAGGGTCATCATAAAGGGTTCGACAAATAGCCATAAGAACCCTAAATTTTTACGCCCATAACGAGTAATGATTTCGCGTAGCAATAATGCTTTCAGCACTCGCCACTGAATTTGAAATGATTCTCGCAATGAAGTTTGTTCGCCATACTGCATTAGTTTTTATGCTCTCTCACACCTGCTAATAATAGTGTTAATACACCATAAAGCACCAAGCCAAGAATTAACGTTGCCAAAATATTGTATAAACGATGCGGCTCTAAGGCTAAATCTGGACGATTCGGCTTAGCAATAATTTCCAAATATAGCCGCTGTCTGCCCGCTTCTTCTTTTGCGCTTTGCAATGCTGACATTGCTGCGGTTAATTGCTGTTTCGCTAAGGTATCATCTAAAATCAAACGTTGGTACTCAGCAGATTGGGTAGTTAAAGATTTTTTCCCTTCAAACACCACATCTAACTGCTGTGATAACTCTTCTCGAATACTTTTTTGTCTAGCTCTTAACACTTTAACTTGAGGGTTATTTGGTGATAGCGCTCTGACTTGATCAAGCTGAGTTTGAATTGAAATTAATTCATTTTGTAATTTCTGTACCAAGGTCAAAACTGATTCTGATTGGCTTGCCACATCAAAAATTTCATTTTTAACACGGTATTGGCTTAATGCGACAGAAGTTTCAGTTAAATGATTCTCTGCTTCATTAACCGATTGTTCTGCGAATTTAATGGTATCCCTACGCGCACGATCATTAAGCTGATTCACTAATTTTTCAGCGAGATTGAGCAAGGCATTATTAATTTCTTGCGCTGATGCTGCATCAAAAGTACGCACCCTTAATGTTGCAATACCCGATAGTGAATCAATACTAATGGATAAATGATCGCGAAAATATTGATAGAACGCTTCTTGCGAATCAAATAATCCTAGTGGATCAAAACGACTGAAAAAATCCCCTTCATCATAATATTTTCTAAGCGGCAAATCAGTTTCTAAGGTGCTTAAAGCATTGCGAGAACGCATAAACTCTTGCACAGTAAAAGTGTCATCTTGAGAACGTGCAAAGCCGATACTTTGCAACAATGCCCCCATTCCACCTAAACTAGCCTGACTACGCGAAGAACGCACAATAAAGCTAGATTCAGAAATATAGACATCTGAAGCCCAGATCGAAAAATAAAAAATCGAACAGAAAGTAGGAATAATCACCGTTATCCACAGCAACGGATTAAGTTTCTTTAAATTCAATTTTTTCTTACGTCTTGCAATAGGCTGTTCAATATTTTGTTCCATTCTTCACACCTACATATTATTAATGCTATTGATAGTGGATAATGCTGGACTAGTTGAACCAAAAATCATACGAAGGAATTTTTGGAATTCAGCCAATGGTGCATTAGACACATAAACAATATCTTTATCTTTTATCGGAAACTGCTGAATCCAAAACATTGATTGTGGCTCCAATAAGTTAGCTTGATATACCGTTGGAATCTTCATTCCATTATGGAACCCTTTTTCCTGCCATTGTTGCTGATCAGCCAGTGATAATTCTTCAAATGGAATATAACGGAAAATAAAAACCCCACGCGGATCTGCTCGGTTATCGTTTAATCCACCAAGACGACCTATCGCCTCAGCCAAGCTCAAACCTTCAGCTGAAAAACGAATTTCTTTACTATTTCCTACCGCACCCATCGCAGTAAATGAAAGCGGGTTATTTAGTAAACTTAATACATCACCAGAACGCAAAAGGATATTCTCTTGCGGCTCACGGGCTAACTTAGCTAAGGAAATGGTCTTCACTTGATTATTGCGCGTAAGCTGAACTGAAATATCTTGTAAATCACCGCTAACGCCGCCAGCCGCAGTTACCGCATCAAGAACTCTTTCACCATACGTTGTTAAAGGCATACGCACTGCTGCCGCTTTAGTAAGCACTGTTACATTCGCAGAATTGTTTTTGACAACGCGTACAATAGCTTGTGGCTGATTAGCAATAGATTGTAAGCGATTGACAATATCAGTTTGAATTTGCTCTGGTGTTTTTCCTGCTACACGCAAAGAACCAATAAATGGAATGGTAACACGTCCATTATTGCTAACCATTTGCTCTGGCAAACGAGTGCTTTGACTAGCCGAAACACCACTTTCATCTAATACACTGCCAAATAAAATTGCTGGTGGTGCTTCCCAAAGAGTAATATCAAGCAAATCACCAGCATTTACCACACCTTGATAATGTTGCTTAGAAGAAGCTAGCTGTTTAAAAGATTGAACTTGGAAAGAATCACTTCCAACAACCTTATCATCTAACTTAATTAACTGAACAGTCGGAACATTAGTATTTTGCTGTTCCACTTTTTCAATGCTGCTTTTATCTGGGCCTGAATTGGGTAAGTTCGCACAGGATACTAATAAACAGCAGCTGACTGCGATAATATGTTTACGCATATGTTTTCCTTAGAGTCTTTATGTAAGATATTTATCACCACAAATCTCCTATAGTGAGGAGAAATAAAAATGGCCAGTCATATTAGTATAATACATAAATATAATTTATGGCGCATTTTTCTCATCTATCCAAAACAAAATCGTATTAGATGAGAGATTGAAGCAGTATCTTGACATTAACTAATATGAAGAACATCTTAACCATAAATAAATCTAATTTATAGAATTGATAAAATAATTCTATTACTATAAAATATGCAGATTTTGTTGGAATAATAGCATAGGAATCTTAATTACATGAGAGTATTAACAGTCTTTGGAACTAGGCCCGAGGCGATCAAAATGGCGCCATTGGTGCATGAGTTAAAGCGTCATTCAAATATCATTTCTAAAGTTTGTGTAACTGCACAACATAGAGAAATGTTAGATCAAGTACTAAATTTATTTGATATTCAACCTGATTATGATCTGGATGTCATGCAGAAAAAGCAGACATTAGAACAAATCACAACATCTATTATTGAAGGTCTATCTCCAATATTAGATGATTTTAAGCCTGATTTTGTACTTGTTCATGGGGATACAACAACAACTTTTGCAACAAGCCTCGCGGCATTCTACAAAAGAATAAAAATCGGTCATGTTGAAGCAGGGTTAAGAACTGGCAATTTATACTCTCCTTGGCCAGAAGAAGCTAATCGCTGTTTGACCTCGGTATTATCCACTCTCCATTTTTCACCAACTGTTGGTTCCAAAAATAATCTTCTTAAGGAAAACGTTGATGAAAATAAAATCTTTGTTACAGGTAATACTGTTATAGATGCATTACTGGAAGTTAGAGAAAAATTGAATGATGTAAACATCAAAGCACAAATGGAGTCTTTTTTTCCGTTTGTTAATAAGAATGATGAACAATCTAAGCTAATTTTAATCACGGCTCATCGTCGTGAAAATCATGGTAATGGCATTAAAAATATAGCTAAAGCAATTCACCTACTAGCTGATAAATATCCACAACTACAATTCGTACTACCACTACACTTAAATCCTGCTGTACGTAATACCTTTGAGGAATTTTTATCAGATCATCCAAACATTCATCTTATTGAGCCTCAAGAGTATTTACCTTTCACTTATCTAATGTCCAATGCTCATATTATCCTGAGTGACTCTGGTGGAATCCAAGAAGAAGCGCCTACATTAGGAAAACCAGTTTTAGTATTACGTGATACTACTGAACGTCCTGCCGCAGTGGAAGCTGGCACGGTAAGGCTTGTAGGAACAAATGTTGAGTCCATCGTTGAAGAATTCTCTAAGTTAATGGATAATCCTAAAGAATACCAAAGTATGTCAGAAGCAAAAAATCCATATGGTGATGGTACATCGGCAAAGCAAATTGTTAATGAATTATTAAAATATTAAGGAAAAAATATGAGTCAAAAAGTTATTTCTGTTATTGGTTTAGGTTATATTGGCTTACCTGCCGCTGCTATGTTTGCAACTAATGGTGCGAAAGTAATTGGGGTCGATGTTAATCAACATGCGGTTGATACAATTAACCAGGGGCAAATCCATATCGTAGAACCAGGATTACAAGAGATTGTCTCCAAAGCAGTGTCTAGTGGTCAATTATATGCAACTACTAAACCGGAACCTGCTGATGCGTTTGTTATTGCAGTGCCAACTCCCTTTAAAGGTGATCATGAACCTGATCTAAGCTATATTGAAGCCGTTTCTAAAGCATTAGCTCCCGTCTTAAAGAAAGGAGATACTATTATTTTAGAATCAACTTCTCCAGTAGGTACAACTGAACAGCTAGTTAATTGGCTATCGGAAGCTCGACCTGAATTAAAATTCCCCCATGAATCAGATAATGATGAGCCTGATATCTATGTAGCTTACTGTCCTGAACGTGTATTACCGGGACAAGTGATTAAAGAGCTTGTAGAAAATGATCGAATCATTGGTGGAATTACAGACATTTGTTCAGAAAAAGCGATTGAAATTTACAAAATCTTTGTCCAAGGTGAATTAGTAAAAACTAATGCCAGAACCGCAGAAATGAGTAAATTAACAGAAAATGCCTTTCGCGATGTAAATATTGCCTTTGCAAATGAACTTTCTTTAATTTCAGACCGCTTAAATATCAATGTATGGGAACTAATTTCTTTAGCAAATCGCCACCCTAGAGTTAATATTTTACAGCCTGGTTGTGGAGTGGGCGGACATTGCATTGCTGTAGATCCTTGGTTTATTGTTGATAAAACACCAGATCTAGCAAAAATGGTGAAATCTGCTCGCGAAGTAAATGATAGTAAGCCTGAATGGGTGATTAACCAAGTAAAAGAGTCAGTAGAAAAAGTTTCAAAACGAACTGGTAAAGCTATTGATGATCTGTCTATCGTATGTTATGGCTTAGCATTTAAACCTGATATTGATGATTTGCGTGAAAGTCCAGCATTAATGATTACAGAAAAACTGATGGATCTTTACCCGAACCAAGTCTATGCAGTAGAACCTAACTACCACAAAGACATAGAACATCATGGTAAAAAAGAAATCAATCTAGTCGATTATATAGAGAGTCAAGAAATTGCAGATGTAGCAGTACTATTGGTTAATCATAAAGAGTTTATGAAAAATAAACCTAATTTCTCTAATGACGTGACTATTATCGATACAAAAGGAATTTGGTTAGATTAAACATCAGGTAATAAACATAGCTATGAGCAAAAAACGAAAATATAAACACTCTAATAGTAAGAGACCTACTAAGGTAGGTTCTCTCTCTACTATTAATACTCTCGAGTCTAAAGAACAGATAAACGATAAATATTCAAATAATGATCTTATATCCTTATTAAGGCATCGAATTGCATTATTAGATAAAAAAAACATTAGACTAGAAAATAAAAACATATCTATTACGCATGAAAATAATAATTTAAAAGAAAAACTAAATTATTATCAAAAAGCACATATTGAATTAGAACAAGAAAATAGAAACTTAATAGCTAAAGAGCTAAAAGCTCAAGATAAAATATTAAGTTATGAGAATTCAATGTCATTTAGATTAGGATATGCAATAATCTTTGCTTTTAAAGAGCCCGGAGGAATAAAACGTTTACTTAAAACAATAATATCTTTGATCCAAGAAAAAAGAACTAAAAGAATTAGACAGAAGCTAGTCTCCCATAATATAAACATATCAAAACAACTTTATCATAATCAATCTACTATAACTCAGTGGAATCAGAGAAGGCCTGTAATTCAGTGGATAGAGAGTGATATAAAAGGGACAGAATTTATCGATATAAATCATAATACTTCGCAACCTTTGGATAAAAAAGGGGTATCTATATCTATCCCCGCAAATGGCGCAAGTCAATTACTATTATCAATTGATGTTAATTGCGAAAACTTAACACCTAAGCAAGCTCTTGTATCCTTTGTTTTTGAAGACAAGGATAAAAATATTCTTGAATCTGGAATTGATTACCCATTTAGTCAATCCTTAAATAAACACTATATTTATTTAAATACCGAACTATCATCTATTAATCGGATATTATTAGCTTTACCACCCAACTGTGAAAAAATTACATTAAACATACAGTCTTGGGTTGATGCCGGCTCACCTGTCTATTTAAATAATACCCTAGGCATTGAACGTCTTATGTCTGGGATATCTGTAATAGTTCCAACCTACCAAGGAATGAAAACAATAGAAAAATGTATTGAATCTTTACTATTACAGACATTACCTCTATATTTATATGAAGTAATTGTAGTAATTAATGGTCCGCGGGATAAAACTGATGAGCTTTTAGATAAAATCAGAAGTCGGAACTCTCTGGCTAATATAAAAGTATTAATATTGGAAGAAGCTGGAGTTGGTAAAGCTCGTAACCTTGCAATCCAAGAAGCTAAGTATAACTATATTACCTTTATAGATGATGATGATTTTGTTAGTCCTGAGTATTTATCATCTCTATATGCCCAAGCAAATTATCATTCTCTTGTATTAACAGGCGTAAACGATGTGACTAATTCTGGTGAAATAAGACATACTACGATCACTAAACAGCTAGAAAAAGCTGCTACAAAGCACACTATACAATATAATGACGTGTCTTCATCACTTACAATGAATGCTTGTAAGCTTGCTCCATCACATATGGTCAAATCAATATCCTACCTTACACAACTAAAAAGCGGTGAAGATGTAGTGTACTGGTCAGATCTAATTAGTAAATTTCAGCCTACTATTTATTTAGTGAATGACTTAAATACAGCAGTATATTATAGGTTATTAAGAGAAAATTCCGTTTCTCGCCAAAGAGAGTCATTTAGCTTTAACGTGGAGCAACGGCTAGAGGTTATTTTACACTTAATAGCCTTACTTGAAAAAGCAACAACACCATATATTACTAATTTTATACAAAGTAAAATTAATGCTCAGGCTGGATTTATTAAACGATACTTAGATAAGTATCCAGAAGAATATATTAATTTCCAAAAACTAGTTGAAAATAATGAAATAAATAATATTTTTATAAGAGAAATTAATGCTAAGTTTTCAAAGATGTTGGTTATATCATATTGCTATGCTCCTTACATGGATACATCTGGTATTGTAATGAGTAAAAGAGTGCGTGAAATGAATAAACCTGTTGATATTATCTATAATAGTATGGATAAAGTTCGTTCAAAAGACAATGACTTACTAAAAATCTCAGCTCCATTTATAGGCCAAATGATAGAATTAAAAGCATCTCAAACATTCTCAAATTGGAAAGGTATACAACAATTCTCAGAGCAAACATTTATTGAAGTAGGGAAACTTTTAGCACATCGACCGCTTTATGAAACCATTTATAGTAGAGCTATGTGGCCAGCATCTCACTTTGCAGCTGCTTTAATTAAATCAAAATATCCACAGATAAAATGGATTGCTGAATTTTCTGATCCTTTGTTAATTGATGTAACGGGAAATATTAGATATGAACCTTTATCTTTAAATTGGCTTTCAATACATAATTTACTTCCTAAACAATATAATCAAAATAATGATAATCTTTTTTATTGGTGTGAAATGTTAGCATATGCTTATGCCGATGAACTAATTTTCACAAATAGAAATCAATTAGATTATATGTTATCTTATGCAGATGAGAATATTCGCCATAATATTACTAGTAAAGCTATAATACAGCCCCAGCCTACATTACCACGCAGTTTTTATGGGCTATCAAATGCCCAATTAAAAAAAGATAATGAATACTTTTATATTGGCTACTTTGGCTCTTTCTACCCTAATAGAGGATTTAGACCATTCTTAGAGGCCTGGGGAATGTTATCTATAGATCTTCAGGATAAGATTCGTTTAGTCGTTTATACTCAACAATCACCTGAAGAAATATTAGAAGATGTATCAGATAACCTTAAAAAGAATATACTTATTTATCCCTATGTGGGTTATCTTGATTTTTTAAAACTTAGTGATGATCTTGACGCGTTATTAGTAATGGATACCATTACTAACAGATTGAAAACTAATAATCCTTACCTTCCTTCCAAATTAAGTGATTATCTAGGCAGCAGAACTAAAATTATAGCTTTAGTTGAAAAAGGTAGTCCAATGGAGAAAATTAAGGCAAACAATATTACTCATATCGATATATCTGATATCAATAAAATATACTATTTAATTAAACAATTTCTAGCCACAAGTTGAGACTAAATTTATGATAAGTTTTTTAAATGTATCTAATTATAATGACTTACTTTCTTTAATAGATAAGCTCAAGGTTTATAATCACATTGATATAGAAAAGGAAGTCACTTTACTCAAAGAGTTTGAAAGCCCCCACTTTACAAATCATATACGTAATATAGTCATGCGTACTGTTGGAACAAGTAAGCTGCCGGAGATTATTGATTCTATTGATAAATTTATTACATCCATAGAACCTAAATTACCTAAAGATTGTAGCGAGGTATTTTTTTCTAACATAGCTTTCTGGGCAAGTTCTTACTTTTGGAAGAATATTACTCTTTTTGCTGATAGATTTTCTACTCTAGGTTATTCTGCCTCAACTTTATTCATGGCTAATCCTAACAACCTGAAAAAGATTATCGAATACATATCTCAAAATAGAGTCATTACATTATCTCCTGTATTATGTATGCAGATTGCTTTTAGGAATACTGTTAATAATTTTAAAGATGAAAAGCTTATTCTTCCAATGCTACTAGAAAGAATGAATCCTAGATCTGGGGATAGAATTGCAGTTTCGGCGTTAAAACAAAGATTACAATCTATAAATAAAACTTTTGAAATAAAATCCACCAAGAGAAAAGCACTATTTATATGTGGGCAATTCCGTGACATCGAAATGACTATTCCTAGACTTACTAATTATTTTGATATAAATAATCTAGATATATATATATCAAGTTGGTTAAAACCAGGTTCAACTCGCATTGATCCAGTTCGTCTAAATCGGCGCGTAGAATCATCAGCCATAGACCAGATTTTAGAAAAATTCAACAAAGAAGAGTTAGAGCAAATAGCTAATTATGAAGACATAGAACGAAATAAGAACATTAAAAATACCAAACTGATATTAGAACAAGGTTTTTCACAAGCAAAGAAATTAAAAATATCTCTATTAGACGATGATGATGTTATATATAAATTGATGGATAACCATGAAAAAATGCACTTCCATAATTTATATTGGATAAGAAAGCTAGGTAAGAAATTTTTCCTAGAAAACTATGATATTATTATAAAAACTAGACCAGATATTTTGCTATCTATACCAGAAAAAGTAAGTTCACATTTATATGAAATATCATCTCAAGATATTTACTGTGATCATCCGGAATGGTTATATGAAACCTGGGGATTTGGCATGGGAGATCAGTTGTTCTATGGTAATACTGAGCTTATGCTTTCTCTATTAGATATAAAATATCCAGAAAGTCTCTCTACTCGCTTGCTCTCAGAAACATTCCACTTAGGAAGATTGACTCAAGGACATATAAATATAGGGATTGAACTTTGGCTAAGGGGAGGAAGACCTACCAAGATTCCTGAATTAATAAAAAGAGGTTTAGCTTCAGAAAAAAAATTAACATTGGAAGAGTTTTTGGATTTAGCAAATAATGTTATATAAAGGAAATATATTATGAAAAGATTGATTGTTGATTTAGATAATACTATATCTTTTACAAAGAATGGTGATTATGCAAATGCTCAGCCTAATCTGCCACTAATTAATAAACTTAGAGAATACTCTTATAAAGGCTTTGAAATTGTAATTTCAACTAGTAGAAATATGAGAACTTATCAAGGAAATATTGGTAAAATTAATGCCAACGCTCTCCCTATTATTATCGATTGGCTTAATAAATATAATGTTCCATACAATGAAATCATTACCGGAAAGCCATGGTGTGGCTTTGATGGGTTCTATATTGATGATAAAGCAATACGTCCAGACGAATTTATTAATTCTGATTATGAAGAAATTAATAAACTAATCAATGGTTAATAAATCATAAGGAGAAACTATGATAATTATTACTTCTGGAGCTTATTTACAAGGCGAATTAAAGTCTGAATTTGGTAATCTTCCCCCAGTATATCTTCCTTTAGGGAATAAACCTCTTTTGCACTATCAGATAAAAGCACTCAGAAATATTTTCCATAATGAAAATATCATTTTAACATTGCCAGAAAGCTTTCAGCTAACAAGTTTTGAAAATGAATTAAATAATAAGTTAAATATTAATATTATTCCTGTGCCAGATGAATTGACGCTATCTTCGTCTATATTATATGCAATAAATATTAATGGAAGCTATGATGAGCCAGTGAGAATTTTGCATGGAGATACACTAATTTTTGATTTACCTACGACCTTAGATTGCTTAAGTATTGCAGATAGTGAGGATAATTATGATTGGTATCGCCCTGATAATAACTTAGAAGTATGGAGCGGTTTTTTTGCTTTTCAGAATACAAAAACTCTTGTCAAAATGCTTTCTAAGCATAGCTTGTTTTCTTTAGCTGTGTCATCATATAATAAACAATTCTCTCTTAAGGAAATAAAAACTAAAGATTGGTTGGATTTTGGACATCTAAATACTTATTTTGCAGCAAGAAAAACAGTAACAACACAACGGGCATTTAATTCTTTAAGAATTAGTGAAGGAATTGTGACTAAATCTGGTACACCCGCTGCCAAAATACAAGCAGAAGGAAAATGGTTTAATAACTTACCTTTAGATTTAAAGCCTATGACGCCAGCTTTGTATAAAATTAATGACACACCTTCTCCATCGTATTCTTTGGAGTATTTACCGCTCTCCCCACTTAATGAACTATATGTATATGGTAGACATAATGAAAAATTCTGGTATAAAATATGTAGATACTATAATGATTGGTTTAATAAGGCCACTAAGTTATCTCCACCTGATATAGATCTTAATCCTATCCGCACTAGATTGATCAAAGATAAAACGTACGAGAGACTGGCAATATACTCAGAACAAAATCAATTCAATCTAGATCATCCACTGATAATAAATGGGGTAAATTTACCATCTTTAAAAGAGATTGCAGAAGATTGCATCCAAAAGAGTCTCTATCAAAAACCTATTACAGGAGTTTTTCATGGCGATCCTTGCTTTAGTAACGCACTTTATGATGGTCGCAATGGACGATTAAGACTCCTGGATCCACGTGGAATTAACGATTCTCAGGGATTAATTGGCGATATAAGATATGATTTAGCTAAGATTATGCATTCATTTATTGGATTATATGATTTTATAATCGCTAAAAAATACAATCTTAATTCGATATCTGATTATGAATGGAATTTTAGAATTGAAAAATCTAAGCAAATAGATATTATTATAGATAATTTCTTAAATTTTTCTTTTGATGCATTTCCAAAAGATGCTATAAATCAAACTATTCCAGACATGATTCTATTATTTATATCTATGTTACCATTACATTCAGATGATAGTTCTAGACAAAAAGCTCTTCTATGCAATGCTCTAAGATTATATGTTAAATTTTTTCATCAGGATGAAGCAATATGATTATTATTCCAATGGCTGGTAATTCTAGCCGCTTTTTTAATGCAGGTTATCAAGTACCTAAGTATCAATTACCATTATGGGGTATGCCTATGTTTGATTGGGTATTGAAAACTTTTGAAAATTATTTTCAAAGTGAAGAGTTTAGATTTATCGTTAGAAAAGATTTGAATGTAAAAGATTTTGTTGAAGAACGGTGTACATTATTGGGAATTACCGATTTTAGTATTGTCGAATTAGAGCATGAGACAAAAGGGCAAGCAGAGACAGTATATCTAAGCTTAACTAAAGAAGATATGGATAAATCTATTTGTATTTTTAATGCCGATAGCTTTGATTTAAGCTTTAAAATGCCTGATTTAAATCAAATGCCTGGATTATTAGATGTTTTCTTAGGAGAGGGAGATCATTGGTCGTTTGTTAAGCCTGCAGAATCAGAAAAAACAATACTCAATACTGGAAATATTGGAAAAGTCGAATCCACAACAGAGAAAAATCGTATTTCTAACTTATGCAGCGATGGTATGTATTTTTTTCGGAATGCAAAATTATTCGTGGATGCTTATATCAGTGGTCAAGAGCAAGTTGAACAAGAAAATAAAGAAATATATATTGCTCCTTTATACAATCAACTTATAAAAAAAGGAATATCTGTTTATTATAGAATGGTTCAAAGTAGCACACTCTATTTTTGTGGGACACCTGATGAATATAATTATTTATTACAAATAAAAACACCAAGTATAAACTATAAAAAATAGATAGGGAGAACTAAAATATGGATCGAATTATTCCATCCAGATATACTCATGGGGTCATAGTGCTTGAAGATATTGGCAATGGGTTTATTACTATTCCTGATCCCCTAAGAAATCATTTTATGCTTCATAATTTACATGGAATTGTTGAATCAAAGAAACTAGCTGGCTTATTTGAGCTAGATGATTTTATTGGCCATGATGGAAAATTGTATACCTTAAATGAAGCTTTAGAATGGACCGGTGAATGGCTTGGTGTATTTTATTCAGAAGAACTTGATACATGGTTGATAATGGCTGATGTCTTTGGTTTTGCTCAATTACATTATGCAATTATTCCATTCAAATCAGGTAAGCAAAAATTAGTCGTTAGTACCACTTTTCGTGGTATTTTATCAACATTAAAAGCATTAGATTGTGCTTTGGAAATTGATTGGAGTGCAGTATTACCTCACCTAACGTCAACAGTTAATTTATTTAGTACGAGGGCCTCAGAACAAAGTTTTGCAAAATTAATTCATGTAGCTAGTCATAATAATATGCTTGTTTGTAATAAACAAGGTGTGGCTTTATTACCTCGGCCTAATATGTTTTTGAATAGCTCAACCAATATGAGTTATGAAGATCTACTTGATAAAGGAATTGAAACAGCAGTTGATAATATTAACCAATTGTTGACATTGAATCGAAATTGTTCAATTGCACTATCAGGAGGAAAAGATTCACGAGTTTTATTTAGCCTATTACTGGCGGCTGGAAAGGAGAAAGAATTTAAGGTCTTTACTCAAAGACCTAGCAAAAATATTGGTGCTACCGCAGAGATACTTAGCCAAGATCTTTTATTGGCATCTAAGATTGTAGATAAATTTGGATTAGAATGGTATGTGCCTTCAAATGGAGAATCTTTTAAGATTTCATTTGAAGAGTCATTAAATGAATGGCAGGATTTACGATCGAATCAAAGTTTTGAGATACAACCAAGGAAAGATACCCGTAGAAATTGTAATGATGTTATGTTAATGGGGATAGGTGGTGAATTATTAAGAAGTTATATAGGTACTGGTTATAAAAAAGGTTTTCCTAACTGGTGGGCAAATGCTGACGCAAATGATATTGGTATTGGAAAAGATTTAGGTCAATTATTTAATCATATAGTCAAGCCATGGCATCTTCAATCAGCTTTTTTTGAAGATAGTAAAAAACTATTTATTCAGAGCTTTAACTTTTCTAAATCAGGTAATGCAATAACTCAAATTGATCATTCATATTCTCATTATCGTTCAAGAGCACATGCTGGAATTTGTCAGTGGCGTAGTTTATTTGGAACTTTACTATTTTATCCATTAGCTAGGATAGAATTTGTTGAGGCAAACAAATTGCTCTCTGATGAAGATCAGTCTGATGGGAAAATACTATTTGATATTATTGAAAGGATTTGTCCGGATTTAAACGCTCTTCCTTACGCTTCTCCAAAATGGCCAGACCGCTTTAAAACAAAAGGCAAAACTAGTTTTTGGCAGGATGCTTCTGTTGAACGAGCAACAGAATTATATAGTAAATCTATATTGAATACACCTATGGTTATAACTAAATCCAATGAAATTGATGATTATGATTTTCATAAATATGCTTTAGAGAGGATCAATGAAAATTTTTCTATTGTTGGCGATAGTTGTCCTGATATAGATGGTATTATAGATAGGTCGGTAAGAAAGTCTCAGAAAAATACTTCACATTTGCAGCAGGTATTAGCAGTTACAGAAACTCTACGGGATATCGTATACCCGCCAATTGTTACAAGGAAGCAGCTGTCTATAAAAATAGGGCAGCCTTTCACTGAAATAATCTATTTTGATGAAAAAATAATTAAACAACATCGTTTGAATCTAAAAGAAGATAAATTTAAAAATAAAAACTTATTTTTACAACATTGGGATAAAATTGATTTATCTAATTGCACTGGTGTAATAAATAGGCTAGAGACATCAATATATGTTGTTTTGTCAAATAAACCTCATGAGTGTGAGGTAGCGTATTATTTCTATGCTGATGGCGTTAAATTATATGCTTCTTCATACTTCAATAAGGATGAGTGGACCTTACCAAATTACCCCTTAAATGCAAAGATACTCAGGGTAACTATCTTTCTTCGTTGGAAAGGGGCTCCAGAAGCACAAAGAGTATTTGATATTGGATATAATATAAAATAAAAATGCAAGATAAATCTAAAGTATTACTTATATCAGATTCATTAACATATCACTCTTTACAAGAAGTGAAAGAAATTGATGTATTACTATCTAATAAGAGTAGATTTCACTTTTGGGGTAATTCATATTCTCTTCGTGAAGTCGATTTATTACTTATTGAATCCGCTTGGCAAGGCTATAAAAATCGTTGGAAATATAAGATAGCCTCTTATCCTGAGCATCCGAAACGCAATAATGATACATTACGACGTTTAGTTGAAAAAGCAAAGGATAAAGGAATCCCTACTGTCTTCTGGAATAAAGAAGACAGTGTTCATTTTGATCGCTTTATTGACAGTGCAAAGCTATTCGACCATGTATTTACTGTAGATGAAAATTGTATTCCCAAATATAAGGCTATTATGGGTGAAAATGCCTCAGTACATACATTAATGTTTGCTGTACAACCTAAGTTTCACTCATTTACCGGTTTTAATTTTAAATATAACCGAGCTAATTTTGTTGGAAGTTATAGCCATCACATCCACTCCTTACGTAGAGAATGGCAAAATCAATTATTTCATTCAGCATCTGAAACTGGTCTTGGCTTAACTATATTTGATCGTAATTCCGATCGAAAATCACCTAACTATCGTTACCCTATATTACCTAATATGGATATTTTCCCTGCACTAGAATATCAACAAACAGCTCAAGTTTATAAAGATTATCTAGTATCGTTGAACGTAAATACAATTACTGACTCAGCTACTATGTTTTCTCGCAGATTAGTTGAAATTTTAGCTTGTGGGGGGATCGCAGTAACTACACCTGCTCTATCTGTGCAACGTCTCTTTTCCGATTATTGCCACATAGTAAATAATTCTGATGAAATGGAAGAATTATTTGCTCGCTTAAAATATGGGCCAAATAAAGATGATCTAGAAAGAGCAAAAGCTGGCTCTGATTACGTTTTAGCAAACCATACTTGGGAACATAGAATCCAACAAATTTTAAATGTAATTGGATTATCATAATATGAGCCTATTAATCCCTTCTTTTGCCATAAAGAAAATTCCGCAGCTATTTACTTTTTTAGAAGAGGAAAAGTATTTAACTGAAAAGAAATATATTATTGGTTGGGGATTAAAATTTTCTGGAAAAAGAGCTAAGTGGCTAGGAAATTTCTTTAACTATACATGTATATTAATTGAAGACGGCTTTCTTCGCTCTATCGGACTAGGAATTGAAGGATTTCCGCCATTTTCTTTGGTTGTGGACGATGTGGGTATTTACTATGCGGCAGAAAAACCTTCACGATTGGAAAAGTTAATTGTTGATTGTAGCTTAAATAATGAGCAAGCACAGCAATCCCATCGAGCTATGGCATTGATTCGTGAATGGCAATTATCTAAATATAATCACGCACCTTGCAAGCCAATAGCCACAGAACATAAAAATCAAATCGTATTGGTTATTGATCAAACATTTGGTGATATGGCGGTGCAATATGGCTTAGCTGATGAAAATAGTTTTCGTCAGATGTTGCAAGCAGCATTGCAAGAAAATCCCGATGCTGAAATTTGGGTGAAAACACACCCTGATGTAATTGTAGGGAAGAAACGGGGATATTTAACGGATTTATTAGATCAACCGCGTGTGAGAATTATTAGTCAAGACATTAATCCACCCACCTTGTTATCGCAGGTGGATAAAGTATATTGCGTTACTTCACAAATGGGATTTGAAGCATTGCTACAAGGTAAAGAAGTGGTAACCTTTGGTGTACCTTGGTTTGCAGGCTGGGGATTAACCGATGATCGCCACCCTTTTGTTGCTGAACTGATCACACAACAACGCCGCAAGCCCCGTACATTAAATGAAGTTTTCTATGCCGCTTATTTTCAGTATAGCCGCTATATTAATCCATTTACTGGTGAAACAGGTGATATTTTTGATGTCATTCATTATTTAAGCTGGATTAAGCATTGGCAATCTGTATTAGTGGGCGATTTTTATTGCATTGGGCTTTCTTTGTGGAAAAAAACGGTGTTAAAACCTTTTTTCCATTTACCAAATTGCCGTTTACATTTTGTTTCTTCTCTTACCAAGTTTAAAAAAATTCAACTGCGTGAGAATGCGAAGTTATTGCTATGGGGACAAGGTAAGCCTGAATTCATAACTTATGCAGAACAAAATAATATTCCAATTTGGCGAATGGAAGATGGCTTTATTCGCTCTGTTGGATTAGGTTCAAACCTTGTTGCGCCACTTTCTTTAGTGGTTGATCCTTTGGGAATTTATTTTAATCCGCAGCAGCCTTCGCAGTTAGAATCTATTTTGCAGAATACAGCTTTCTCAGAAAAAGATGAAGATTTAGCTCGAGAAATACAGCAACAACTGATCCAAGCCAATATTGGTAAATATAATGTAGGATCTACTGGCTTTATTCGCCCAAATACGGAGAAAAAAGTCCTTTTAGTGCCAGGGCAAGTGGAAGATGATGCCTCTATTCGCTTTGGTTCGCCGCAGTGTCAATCTAATCTCACTTTGCTGCAGCAGGTTAGACAAGCTCACCCTGATGCTTACATTATTTATAAACCACACCCAGATGTATTAAGTGGCAACCGAAAAGGTAACGTAGCACAAGAGCAAGCATTAATTTATGCAGATCAAATTGTTACTGAGGCGAATATTTTGGATTGCATTCAAGCAGTCGATGAAGTGCATACAATGACATCTTTAGCTGGCTTTGAAGCGCTATTGCGGGGTAAAAGGGTATATTGTTACGGTTCACCCTTTTATGCCCATTGGGGATTAACGATTGATGCCTATGCCTTACCGCGTAGAAAAAGAAAATTGACATTAGCGCAGTTAATTGCAGGAACTCTGTTATACTATCCACTTTATCTTAACCCTAATACAATGCAATTAACTAATGCAAGCACCGCAGTTAAGATATTGTTGGAACAAAAAAATCAATTGAAAGATACGGGCTTATATAAGAGTTGGTTAAGCAAAAAAATAGGGAAATATTGTTACTTTGTACGCACTTTTTGGCTGAAATAGCTATTTATACCTAAGGGAACAAAATGATTGTTAATAATTTAAACGAGTTAGTAGCAAGCTCACAACGGATTTTATTATTACAAGGGCCTATTGGACATTTTTTCAAAGAGTTGGCGGATTGGTTATCTGAAACACAGCAAAAAACGGTTTATAAATTAAATTTTAACCCTGGTGATAAATTATTTTTTTCCGCTGCACTTCATAATCAATTTATTTTTGATTACAACAGCAAATTAGAATATTTTGATGTTTTCTTATTACAATTTTGCAAAGATCATAACATTGATACAATAGTGTGCTTTGGCGATAATCGCCGTTACCATCGTATAGCAAAAGCAGTAACTAAAAAATTAGGGTGTGCCTTTTGGGTATTTGAAGAAGGCTATTTTCGTCCGCACTATGTTACCTTAGAAAAAGAAGGCGTGAATGCCTATTCACCGTTACCAAGAGATAAGCAATTTTTTTTAAAACAAGCTGAAGAACTTCCCCCAATTTCTCAGCCAATTCCAGTAGCAAACGGTTTTTTTCCAATGGCAAAACTTGCTACACAATATTATGTAATCTCCAGATGCAAAGAAAAAGAATTCCCTTATTATAAACATCATAGAGTCTATAATCTCAATTATTATATAAAATTATGGCTTATTTCAGGAATGAAGCGTGTTTGTCATTGGATAAAAGAGCAATGTTTCATTCGTAAAATTAAGAAAAATAAATTAGGTGATTTTTATATTTTACCGCTGCAAGTTTATGATGACAGTCAAGTAAGAGTGCATTGCGATTTCGATAGCGTAGAACAATTCTTGATCTATGTGTTAGATTCTTTTGTAAAAAATGCTCCGACTTCGCTAAAATTAATCGTAAAACATCACCCAATGGATCGAGGATTTATCAGCTATAAACAGGTTATTCAGCGTTATCTCTCAGAACACCCAGAACTCCAAGGGCGTTTGTTTTATGTCTATGATGTTTCAATGCCTGTGTTACTTCGCCACAGCAAAGGAATGGTAACGCTTAACAGCACCAGCGGCTTATCCGCATTAATCCACAATATGCCCGTAATTACACTAGGACGCGCACATTACAACATTCCAGATATAACCCATCAAGGCTCATTAGAAGAATTTTGGCATAATCCACAACAACCTGATGCCGCTGCATTTAAGGCATATCATCTTTATCATTTACATAAAACCCAAATCAACGGTAGTTTTTATAATAAGGTGATTTTGCCTGAAGAAAAAATTGAGTAATTATTTTATTTAGGAATAAATTTAAAATATTTTTAATTACGCTATCGTTATTTTAGCTAATTACTTTTTCTTTGGAATAACTAACAGATTTCGCTCGTTGAGCGACCTACTTTCTTTTGTTTGCTCAAAAGAAAGTAGGCAAAGAAAAAAGCCCCCGACTAAATTGCTAATCTTCATTTTTAACAAATTTTCTTCACGAAAAGTAAGCCTGATGTTCGCTTCGCTCTCGCTCGGCGTTACTTTTCTAAAAATTTGTTAAAAATAAAGGCAATTTACACGGGAATTTAATTTTTCCTTTCATACATTAAAGGGGAGGAATTATGATACGCTTTCATATTTCATAGTACGCTTGTTTTTAAGCCAATCTTTAGTAAAGAGGAGTTGGGGAGATTTATTCTTAAAGTAATTTTTTTTATCTTTCTTAAAATCTCCAAAAAATCACCGCACTTCAAAATTCAACCTAACCTATTGAAATAGAACCTAGCGATATTTTTCTGAACTAAAAGTGCGGGTGTTTTTTTACAAATTTTACCCCCTTGGGTGATACCTTTCGTGTAGGTGTTTTAGGCGTTCTTTGGCGACGTGGGTATAGATTTGGGTGGTAGAGAGATCGCTGTGCCCTAAGAGCATTTGTACCACACGGAGATCCGCACCATGATTGACTAGATGCGTGGCAAAAGCGTGTCGTAATACGTGGGGGGAGAGCGCTTCGCTGTCAATATCCGCTAAAATTGCATAATGTTTAATCCGATGCCAAAAAGTTTGACGAGTCATTTGAGTGCCGCGCCGACTGGGAAATAGCACATCAGAAGGCTGCCCGTCGAGCAATGCAGTGCGCCCATAAAGCATAAATTGTTTGATCCAATAGGCGGCTTCTTCGCCCATTGGCACAATACGTTCTTTGTTACCTTTGCCGATGACACGCACCACGCCTTGTTGGACGCTGATGTTGTCAAGGGTAAGCGAAACCAGTTCGGTAACCCGTAAACCTGTGGCGTAAAGCAATTCCAGCATTGCTTTATCGCGTAATTCTAGCGGCACTTCCACGCAAGGAGTGTTGAGCAAATCCGTAACCTGTTGTTCGGTGAGATATTTAGGCAATCGGCTCGGTAATTTTGGCGAAGTTAGCACCGCACTTGGGTCGTCTGTGCGATATTTCTCCCGATATAAATATTGAAAGAATTTACGCAGCGCGCTCAATAATCTTGCTGTGCTTGTGGCTTTGTAGCCCAAGTTCAATCGCTCACCAAGAAAGCTTTGCAAATCAATGGCATCTAAGGTTTCAAAGGTGAGATTTTGCGTTTCGAGCCAATTTGCCACCGCACTGAGATCCAAGCGGTAAGATTGAATGGTATTCTCCGAAAGCCCTTTTTCTAACCATTGTTCATTGAGAAAAAGATCGATTAAGGCGCTGTCTTTCATTGTTAATCCTATTCTGCTCCCTATTCAACGTCCTATTCTACTCGGCGTACTAAAAAGGCTTCCACTTTCCGCGGAATAATCGGCAACGCGAGCAAGGCAAAAATCATCATTGACGTAAATGCCATTTGTGGGGAAATTGGATATAGCACGCCAGCCAATGCGGTAAGTAAGGCGATCACCGCCGAGCCTGAAATGCCGTTATACAAGCCTTGCAATTTTGCCATGGCATTTTGTGGTTGAGTGGTGATGTAACGCACCATGGCGTAATGACCAAGGGCATAAGTTAAGCTGTGCAATAATTGCACTAAGGCAATTAGCCAAAGGCTTGTCGCACTGCCTAACACGCCCCAACGCACTACACAAGCGATAGCAGCGCAGTAAAACAGGGTGCTTACTTTCCAGCAACGGAATAATTTGGTGGAAAAGAAAAAGAGCAAAATTTCCGCCACCACGCTTAATCCCCACAATAGACTGGTTGTCTGCACAGAAATGCCGATGCTTTGCCAATACAGCACGCTATAAGCATAATAAGCAGCGTGCGAACCTTGAATAAGAGAAATGGCAATAATTAAACGTAACGTGCATTTATTTTTTAATAACTGCAAAAATCCAACGGAATTTTCCACCGCACTTGTCTGCGTATCTTGTGGCAAAATCTTCGGCGTGGTCATTTGCATTATGGCATAAAGGGCTAACAATGCGCTTAAAATCCATACCGTATAATTCTCACCAATAAAGCCAATAATATTGCCAAACAGCGTAACGCCTACCACAAAGGCAGCGGAGCCAATCAATCGTGCTTTGCCATAATCCAAATGAATTTGCTGTTGCCAAGTTGTTGCAAGGGTGTCGCTTAACGGCATTCCTGCTGCATTAATCATGGCAAATAAGGCGATGCCAAGGCAAAGCAAGGGGAAGCTTTCCGCCACAAAGCTTATATAAAGCATGACGCCACAGCTTGCCCAAGCGAGATACCGTAAAGCATTGAGCAAATGCCCTGCTTTTTTGATCATTGCGGAAAAGCCGATCCCACCTAAAAAGCGGAAGACATAAGAACTGGCAATAATAAAGCCGATGATTTCTTCATTGTAAGATTGCGATTTCAACCACGCGGGGAAAAATGGCACAAACACGCCATAGGCGCAGTAATAGCCGAAAAAGCTCAAGGCTAACCAATTAAAAGGGCTGATTTTCATCAAAATAATTTTTCCATTTCTTGTGAACGTTGCACGCAAGCTTCAATGGCTTGCTGTACGGTTTGGGATAATTGTTGTTGCTGAAAAACATTTAGCGCTGCCGCCGTTGTGCCGCCTTTCGATGTTACATTTTCACGCAAGGTAGAAATGGCCACATCAGGCTGTTGTTGCACCATTTTGGCTGCCCCTAGGGCGGATTGTTGCACCAGAATTCGTGCGGTTTGTGCATCTAAATTGAGCGCTTTCAGTGCGTTTTCCATCGCTTCCATAAATAAGAAAAAATACGCAGGGCTGCTGCCAGAACCTGCGGTAATCAAGTGCATTTCATCTTCTCGATCAACCCAACAAGATTGCCCTACGGCATTCATTAAATCTTGTGCAAAGGCTTTGAGATCGGCTGGAACATTGTGTTCTGCAAATAAACCTGCCATTCCTTCCGATACCAAGGCTGGCGTATTCGGCATTACGCGGATAATATGGCGTGCGCTAGGCAAAAGTGCGGTAAGTTTTTGCACAGAAATTGCCGCTGCAATGGAGATCACTAATTTTTCAGAAAAATCCACCGCACTTAAAGACTCACAGACTTCCGCTAGGGCTTGTGGCTTCACCGCTAACACCACCACTTCGGCATTTTGTACCGCTTGCACATTATCTTGCGAAATATTCACTTGACGCTCAGCAAACAACGCCAATTTATCCGCATTCGGATCGCTAACGGTAATTTTTTGCGCAGGATACCCCTGTTTCAATAAACCAAACACGATAGCTTGCGCCATATTTCCGCCACCGATGAAAGTAATTAATTTCTGTTGCATAGTTTCGCCTTTATTCGATTAAATGCCGATATTTTATAGCAATTATAAAAAAACGCCTTATCAAATTTTACCTTGATAAAGCGTTATCACAACTTATTAATTTAATAGTTAATTACGCAGCCACCATCACCATTGCAGGGCGAATCACTCTGCCGTTTAGCAAATAGCCTTTTTGTAATACGGCGGTGATTTGGTTGCTTGCGAAGCCCTCTGTCGGCTGCATTGAAATGGCTTGGTGTAAATCTGGGTTGAAAGTTTCACCCACTTCACCCACGGCTTCCACGCCAAAGCGTGCAACCGTTGCCAATAAACCTTTTAAGGTTAATTCAACACCATCTAGCACACCTTTTAAGCTCTCATCTTCCGTGCTAACTGGCGTTGCTAGCGCACGCTCTAGGTTATCAATGGTTTCAAGCAGATCTTTAGCAAATTTTTCTAAAGCAAATTTATGCGCTTTTTCCACATCTTGCTCAGCACGGCGGCGGATATTATCCATTTCCGCACGACTGCGTAACAAAATGTCTTGCTCTTTTTTTGCTGTTTCAGCGAGCTGTTCTTCAAGCTCTTGCACGCGAGCAATGGCTTCTTCTAAAGCATCGCCTTCAAGATTTTCAGCACTTTCCTGCTGCTCAGCAGTTTCTTGTGCGTTTTCTGCTTGTTCCACTTGTTCCGTTTGTTCTTGATCTAATTCGTTTTTTTCCACTTGTTGTTCTTGTTCTGACATTGTTTTCTCCATCTGTTCAAAAGTTTGCGTTATTGTAACAAAAAACATAAAAATTGACAGTTGCTAGGGTCTGTTGATAATTCATTTTGTATTTGAGTTATCAACAGACCCTAAGACTAGCCACTGACACAGTTTATGTGTAATATAGCCCCTAATTTCTTGAATTCAAGTGCGGTCTGTTTTTCGCATAAAAATAAATATTATGTCCACAACTCATTTAATCGACAACAAAACCTTGCATAATTCTTTCCATACCATTGGATTGGTAGGGCGTCCGCGCAATGATGTAAATTTGCAAATGCACAAAAATTTATTTCAATGGCTGTCCGAAAAAGGCTACCAAGTGCTAGTAGAAAAAGGGGTTGGTGAGCGTTTAGACTTGCCCGCGCAACATCTTGCAGGGTTAGATGAAATTGGTACACGCGCGCAATTAGCTATCGTAATTGGTGGTGATGGCAATATGCTTGGGCGTGCCAGAATCTTAGCTAAATATGATATTGCCTTAATTGGCATTAACCGTGGCAATTTAGGTTTTCTCACGGATATTGATCCGAAAAATGCTTATGCACAGCTGGAAGCCTGTTTAGATCGTGGCGAATTTTTCGTGGAAGAACGCTTTCTTTTAGAAACCGCGATTGAATGCGAAGGGCAAATTATTGCCACCAGTAATGCGGTAAATGAAGCAGTGATTCACCCTGCCAAAATTGCACATATGATCGATTTCCACGTTTATATTGATGATAAACTGGCATTTTCACAACGTTCTGACGGCTTGATTATTTCGACCCCAACAGGTTCAACGGCTTATTCCCTTTCAGCTGGCGGCCCTATTCTTACCCCACAATTGAACGCCATTGCCCTTGTGCCAATGTTTCCGCACACCCTTTCTTCTCGCCCCTTGGTTATTGACGGTGAAAGTAAGATTTCCATACGCTTTGCCGATTACAACACGCCGCAATTAGAAGTGGGTTGTGATAGCCAAGTTGCCCTGCCATTCACCCCTGATGATGTGGTGCATATTTATAAAAGCAAACATAAACTGCGTTTATTGCACTTAAAAAATTATAATTATTACAATGTGTTAAGTACAAAATTAGGTTGGTTGAGAAATTCTGCATAAAAAATTTGCACAAAACGCTTTACTGTATATAAAAACAGTTATAAACTGATATACATACAGTTAAATGGGAGTGTATTATGCTTACTCAACTTACGATTAATAATTTTGCCATTGTTCATCATCTTGATATTGAATTAGCACAGGGAATGTCCGTCATCACTGGTGAAACGGGTGCAGGAAAATCCATTGCCATTGACGCCCTTGGCGTGTGTTTAGGGCAACGTACCGAAAGTGCGATGCTGCGTGAGGGGCAAAACCGTGCGGATATTTGTGCCACATTCCACATTGCGTCAAACAGCCCTGCGGATAAATGGCTCAAAGCCCAAGAGTTGCAAGATGAAGATAATCCAGAAAACTGTATTTTACGCCGTGTGATAAGCGCAGATGGGCGCTCCAAAGGCTTTATTAATAGCATTCCTGTTTCTGCCAGCCAGCTGAAAGAGCTAGGTCAGCTTTTAATTCAAGTGAACGGACAACATTCCTCACAACGTCTGCTAAAAAATGACTATCAACTCACTTTATTGGATCACTATTGCGCTCATAATGATCTTCTTACCAAAGTGCAAAAACACTATCGCCAATGGAAAGATCTGCAACAACAAGTGGCAAACTTCCAACAAAAATGCGCAGAAAATGAAGCAAAAAAACAACTTTTGCAATATCAGGTAGAAGAACTTGATGAATTCAATTTACAAGAAAATGAATTTGCTGAATTAGAAGAAGAATACAACCGCCTTGCCAACAGTGAAGAGCTTACTGCTCTTTCTCAATCCGTGCTAAATTTATTAAGTGAAAATGATGAACTAAACGCGGATAGTCTGCTCTATCGTGCGGTACAAAATTTAGAAGAATTACAGGCACTTGACCCGCACTACAACGATGCACTCACAATGTTGCAAGAAGCGCTAATTCAAGTGCAAGAAGCTAGCTCTGAAATCCAACATCTATCTAGCAACATTGAACCTGATCCTTATCGTTTACAAGAAGTAGAAAGCCGAATGAGCCAAGCTCTTCAACTTGCGCGTAAGCACAATGTAAAAGCCGAAGAATTGGTTGCGTTACATCGCTCCTTAAGACGAGAACTCGATCAGCTGGTAGATTTTGCGGATAGCGAAGATGCGCTCATTGAACAGGAAAAACAAGCTTATGCACAGCTGTTAGAAAATGCGCAAGCTTTGAGTGCAAGCCGCCAAAAAGGAGCAGAAAAGCTCTCAGCACAAGTTACCAAAGGGATTAAACAACTGGCAATGGAAAATGCTGAATTTTCTATTTGCGTGGAACAAGCAGAAAATAAACTGACCGCTCACGGAATGGATCAGGTGCAATTTATTCTGCAAGCGAACCTTGGACAATCCGCTCAGCCTTTGGCAAAAGTGGCATCGGGTGGTGAGCTTTCTCGTATCGCTTTAGTGTTACAGGTGCTGACCTCCGATAAATCCGCCATTCCAACGCTTATTTTTGATGAAATTGATGTAGGAATCAGTGGCGCAACCGCAAGCGTGGTTGGGAAATTATTACGCAAGTTAGGGCAAAAATGCCAAGTGATTTGTGTAACCCACTTACCGCAAGTGGCGTGCTGCGGACATCAACATTTTTGCGTAGAAAAACAAACCATTAATGGAAAAACTGAAACAAAAATGACCGCACTTTCTCAGCAACAGCGTGTGAAAGCCTTAGCCAGATTGCTTGGCTCAACCAAAGTTACCGAAAGCGCCTTAGCCAATGCGGAAGAAATGCTGCGTTTGATTGCATAGCTGATCCTATAGCTAATTATATCGCTTTTATATAAAAGCCTGATTAACCGCTAAGGTAAGGCATAACAAACCAAAAATTAGGGAAACGGAATAAGCACAAGAAGCGCAAAAAAGTAAGAGATAAGAGAAAGGAAAAAAGAAAAACAGAAAAATCAGCAAAAATTGCCCCGCACTTTGTGTTTAGATTATCACTCAAAAGTGCGGGGGAAATTTAATAAATTTTGCAATAAAAAAGTAAAAAGAAAGAATACCAAACGCGTGGATTTGTTAGACCCTATCCCAAATTCTGTGTAAACACCCATTTCAACTTAACGGTGATCGTCGAGGCGATCACCAAAATCAATCATAAAACGATTCATTGCCTGTTTCCAGTTTTGAATCGGCATTGTCCATTTCTTTGACGCATCTTTCATCGCCAGCCATATTACCTTGAACACCGACTCATCCGTCGGGAATACATTGCGTTTTTTAATGACTCGCCGAATCACGCTATTGAGTGACTCCACCGCATTGGTGGTATAAATCGCTTTGCGAATATCCGACGGATAATCAAAAAATGTCGCGATATTCGCCCAATTCTCCTCCCAACCTCTCGCTACAAGCGGGTATTTTTCCTGCCATTTTTGCGAAAGTGCGGTCAAATTCTCGCGTGCTTGCATCTCCGTCGGGGCTTGATACACCTGTTTTAAATCCGCAGTCACCGCCTTGTAATCTTTCCATGACACATATTTCAAACTATTACGCACCAAATGCACAATGCAAAGCTGAATCTTGGTTTGGGGATAAACGGCATTAATGGCGTCAGGAAAGCCTTTTAAACCGTCCACACACGCAATTAAAATGTCTTTTAAACCGCGATTTTGCAGCTCTGTTAGCACGTTTGCCCAGAACTTCGCGCCTTCGTTTTCGGCAATCCAGAGTCCGAGTAATTCTTTATGCCCCTCCAAATTCACACCCAACGCCACAAAGACGGACTTGTTGATAATCCGCCCGTCTTGACGCACTTTGACCACGATGCAATCCAAATAAACAATCGGATACACCGCATCAAGCGGGCGATTTTGCCATTCCAAGACGCGCTCTTTAACCGAATCTGTCACGCGAGAAATCAAGCTCGTTGACACATCAGCATCATAGAGTTCTTTGAACATTTCGACGATTTCTTGATTGCTTAAGCCTTTGGCATATAAGGCGATAATCTGCTCGTCCATTCCGGTAATTCGGGTTTGGTTTTTCTTGATAAGCTGCGGTTCAAAGGTGCCCTCACGGTCACGAGGGGTATCAATTTCCATTTCACCCTCATCACACATCACAGTTTTGGACGTATAGCCGTTACGCGCATTTTTGCCTTTTCGTGGCTGATGTTTTTCATAACCAAGGTGGTCAGTCAGTTCCGCGTTTAGGGCTGCTTCGACCGTGATTTTTTTGAGCATTCGAGAAAACTGATTAAGGTCTTCCGGCGTTTTGAGGTGTTTGGCAAATTCTGCTGCCAAGGCGTGGAGTTGTTTTTCGTTCATAATAAAATACCTGTATCTAATGTATTATCTCAGAAACAGGCATTTACACAAATTGTGGGAGAGGCTCATTTGTTATTCCCCCTTTGGTTTACTCACCATAATCTCAATGACTTGGCGATCGGTGTATTGCATACTGCGTGAAGCAATGTTGCAAAGGTTATTGATTGAACGATCGATACAATGTTCTACAATACCCTCGTTGCCGGTAACTTGCATATTATCCAATGCCATTAGTACCGCCTTATAGCTTGAGGTTACACTGGTGGATACTTTCATTGCACAGCTATTTGCTGCGCCATCGCAAATAATGCCGCTAATATCGCCAATCATACTGCTGATTGCCATACTTACAGTTTCAAATTTGCCCGTAAGCAACCAAGCAATGCCCGCACAACTGCCCATTGCTGCAGTGGTCGCCGCACATAATGCAGAAAGTTTTGGCAGTTTGCTGTGGATATAAATCGCCATTAAGTGCGAAAGAAATAAAGCACGGGTGAGCTGTTCATCAGTGGCGTTAATATGTTTTGCAACCACCACAACAGGCATTGTCGCTGCAATCCCCTGGTTACCAGAGCCAGAATTACTCATTGCAGGCAGATTTGCGCCGCCCATTCGCGCATCGGAGGCTGCGGTGGTTTCGATAATAATGCGGTTCATTAAATCATCACCCAGCAATCCTGTGGCAATTTGTTTTTGCAATGTGCGCCCAATATGCAAGCCATAATCTTGCCGTAAGCCCTCTTGTGAAAGGGCTGAATTTAGCCTTTCAGCTTCATCAATAAATTTGATCTTGGCCAGATCCACTTGGGTGGAAAAATCAAAAATCGCTTTCGCTGAAAGTGCGGTAAAAATTTCGTACAAATTTTCACTTTCTACCGCGCAAGGTTTGGTGAAAATCACCTGATCATTTTTGGCAATATAAATCACATTGGTATGATGTGCTGCAATGCGCACGCACACTTTGTCCTGCTGATGAAAAAGCGTCGCTTCAGAATACAAAATATGCTCCGTTTCAAAAATTGAAACGGAAACTCTATCTTCCTTGATCATTTGTTTCGCTTGCTCGGTTTGTTCTGGCGTGATGTTTTTTAACACTTCCAATCCAGCATTCGGATCGCCTCCAATCGCCCCGATGGCCGCTGCCATCGTCAGCCCTAAAGTTCCCGTCCCCGGTACGGTTACGCCCATTCCATTTTTCATTAAATTCGGCGAAACTTTTGCTTCAATACGTTCAGGCATTGCGTTTAAATATTGTCGTGCGGTTGCCGCTGCTAAAGCAAGGGAAATGGGTTCGGTGCAGCCTAAGGCTGGCACAACTTCTTGTTTTACAATATCTAATAGGGCTTGTTCGGTATCTGCTTGAAAATTCATAATGTTCCTTTATTTTGCTGTCGGTAATTATTTCTGTTCAGCGAGCCATTTTTTCATTCGCTCTACGCCCTCGCGTAAATGGGCAATCTCTCTGGTGTAAGCAAAGCGGAGATAGTGCTTGGTGCCATTTTCCCCAAAATCGATCCCTGGGGTAGCGGCCACTTGAATTTCAGCTAGCATTTTTTTCGCAAATTCATAGCTATCTTGCGTGTAATCAGACACATCAGCCCAAAGATAAAATGCCCCTTGTGGTTTAAATTCGATCTTGAATAAGGATTTTAATTCGTTATACAGAAAATCTCGCCGTTCTTGGAAAATGCCTTTAATTTCATTAAGATAATCATAATCAAAGGCAGCCAACGCGCCATATTGGCTCAATGTAGGCGCAGAAATAAAAATGTTTTGCGCCACAATTTCCGCTTCTCTTGCCTTTTCTTCTGGCACGATAATCCAGCCTAAACGCATCCCTGGCATACAAAAATACTTAGAAAACCCGTTAATCACATAAGCATTCGGATTAAATTGCAAGGCAGTCGCAGCTTGCTCATCATAAACCAAGCCGTGATAAAGCTCATCGGAAATAAAAGCAATTTGATTAGCAATGCAATATTCATTCAGCGCTTGCAAACGTTCAGCAGTATAAATATTGCCCGTTGGATTGGCGGGGGAAGAAATTTGCAAAGCCTTAATTTGGCGATTTTCAAGCTGTTGTGGTGCAAGCTGATAACAATCTTGCTTATCGACAGGGATAAATTCAGGCTGAATATCCATCATATAAGCAAAATTTTTATAGCACGGATAAGCAGGATCTGTCAGTCCCAGTTTATCTCCTTGATTAAGGGTTAAGGCATAGGCGACAAGAAATGCGCCACTTGTACCGGGGGTAAGAATAATGCGATGCGGTGCAACCTCCACTTGATAAGTGCGGTGGTAAAATTCACGAATTTTTTCACGCAACGCAGGCAAGCCAAGGCTTTCCGTATAACTAAATTGATTGTCTTCAATGGCTTGTTGCAAGGCCTGCTTGACTTTCGGTGATGGCGGTAAATCAGGTTGGCCAATTTCAAAATGAATGGCATTAGGGTATTTCGCCGCTTCACGCACAATATCCATCACAATAAATGCCGACATATTTTCACAACGCATTATTTTTTCCTTTTTGCCTATCTTAAGATTCTCTTAATATTTCTTTGTTTTAATGTTCCCAACAAGACAGCCGTCTTGTCATTTGAAAGGAGTTTAACAATGAAAAAACTTAGTTTAGCAACAATTTTACTATTATCAACTGCTAGCCTTGTGGTTAGCGCAGAGAATTTACCCGCAGCCAATCAACAAGCTGCCGCAGTGGAACAAAAAGCGCAAATCGTACCCGATGCGGAAAAAGCAGAAAAAGCGCATAAAAAGCATCATCATAAACATAAAAAAGAGCACAAAAAACGCGGTGGATTTGTTGATCCGACTAATCCACAACCGCAAACCAAGGGGGAAAAATCCTTTGCAAATAATTTATCTGTAAGCCAAATTAGCGAGCAAGCTGTTTGGAAAGATGATCAACGCATTGTTTTACAAGGAAATATTGTTAAACAATTAAGCAAAGATGATTTCTTATTCCGCGATAAGAGCGGTGAAATTGAAGTGGAAATTGAGCCGCACGCGTGGCGTGGCAAAACGATCACGCCAAATGATGAAGTGAAAATTCTTGCGGAAGTGGAGAAATCCGACAAAAAATTAGAATTGGAAGTTCAACGTGTTGCAAAAGTGGCAAAAAGTAATTAATCGCGAAAAGATTCCATTCGCAAATTTATCTTTTTAGGCTAAACTCAATGGGCATTTTGCTCATTGGGTTTATGTGGTAAATGGGACAAGATGGCATTATTTACTTCAACATAAAAGGAAAATCAAATGCTTACCGTAGAAAACCTGATCGCCCAAAGCCAGCCTTATTGGGATAATTATATCCAACATTCCTTTGTACAGCAGCTCGCCGCAGGTCGCCTGCCACGCCAATGCTTTCAACATTATTTACAGCAAGATTATCTCTATCTCTTTCAGTACAGCCGTGCGTTATCGCTAGGCATTTTCAAAGCGGATAATTTTGCTGAAATTCACACCGCTCACCAAGCCAATGAGGTGTTGCTGAAAGAAATTCAGTTGCACATCGCATTCTGTCAAGAATGGGGCATTTCAGAGCAAGATCTGCAAAAAATGCCTGAATCTACCGCTTGTGTGGCCTACACGCGTTATGTGCTGGATTGTGGCATCAAAGGTGGGCTTGCGGAACTTTATACTGCCCTTGCACCTTGTATGCTGGGCTATGCGGCAATCGGCAAAATGCTCGGCAGCCAAACGCCAACGCCGAATAATCCTTATCAAAAATGGATCGATACTTACGCCGCACAAGATTTTCAACAAGCTGCGGCGGAGTTTAGCGCAATGCTCAACGGATTATTTGAAAATGTTTCAGCAAAACAACAGCAACAATTACAACATATTTTCACCACAGCGACGCGAATGGAAATTGACTTCTGGCAAATGGGGCTAGATTTAAGCTAACTAAAGTGCGGTTAAAATTATGCGAATTTTATTAATTGAAGACGATCCTTTAATCGGTGATGGGCTTAACATTGGGCTCGGCAAATCAGGTTTCAGTGTCGATTGGTTTCAAGACGGTGAAAGCGGTATGCAAGCCTTGGCTTCCGCCCCTTATGATGCCGTGGTGCTCGATCTCACCTTGCCGAAAAAAGACGGCTTGCAGGTGTTGCAACAATGGCGTAAAGCCAATCAAGATGTGCCTGTACTTATTTTAACCGCACGAGATAGCTTAGAACAACGCATTGAAGGTTTGCAACTCGGGGCGGACGATTATCTTGGCAAGCCCTTTGCGCTCGGCGAAGTGGTTGCTCGCTTACAAGCGCTCATTCGCCGCCGTTATGGGCAAACGCAATCGCTGCTCACCCACGGTGTAGTGAGCCTTGATCTGGGGCAGCACAAAGCCTTTTTACGTAATCAAGAAGTTTCCCTCACAGGAACGGAATACAAGTTACTTGAGCTATTTATGCACCATAAAGAGCGGGTACTTTCTCGCGGATTTATTGAAGAAAAGCTCTATACTTGGAACGATGAAGTGAGCAGCAATGCGTTGGAAGTGCATATTTACAATTTACGTCAAAAACTCGGCAAACCGTTTATTCGCACGATACACGGCGTAGGCTATGCCCTTGGCACAATCGAGGAATAAAATGAAACCACGCAGTTTACGTCTTCGTCTAATTCTTATTCTTTCCCTGTTAGCCAGCGCTATTTGGCTGGCTTCTACTGCGATTGCGTGGTCGGCCGCGCGTAGCCAAGTAAACGAAGTTTTTGATACACAACAGATTTTATTCGCCAAACGGCTAGCCACTTCGCATTTAAGAAGTATTTTAATTGAGCGCTACCGCCCCGAAGGAAAAAATTATCGCCAAAAACCACCGCACTTTCGCAAAAGACAAAATTACGATGATGATGCTCTTGCCTTTGCGATTTTTAATCACGATGGTGAAATGCTGCTCAGTGATAGCGAAAACGGCAACAATTTTATTTATGAACCGAAAAGGGGCTTTAATAACACCACCTTGCAAGGTGATGACGATGAATGGCGAATTTTTTGGCTGCCCGCGGCGGAAGGCAGATTAATGATCGCCGTGGGACAAGAGCTGGAATATCGCCAAGAATTAGTCGAAAAAATGGTGCTAGGCCAAATGTGGATTTGGTTTGCTAGCCTGCCTGTGTTACTTGCCGTGATTATTTGGGCCATTAGCCGCGAACTGTCCATATTGCGCAATGTGAGCGAACAGGTGAGCCAGCGTAGCCCTGATGATGAACAACCGCTCAACACGCAACAAGTGCCAAAAGAAATCTTGCCATTAGTGCAAAATTTAAATCAATTTTTTACCCGCACTGCAACCAGCCTACTTAGAGAGCGGCGTTTTACATCTGATGCAGCGCACGAATTGCGCAGCCCGCTCACTGCGTTGCGTATTCAAACTGAACTCGCACAAATGGCAGGTGATGATGAAACAATGCGTAATCAAGCATTGCAAAACCTTACGCTAGGCATCGATCGCGCAAGCCAATTGGTGGAACAGTTGCTTACACTTTCGCGCTTAGATAATCTCAATGAATTAGCCCATCTTAACACCATTGAATGGGATAAATTAATCACCGAGCTTGTGGCTGAACGTTATTTAAAAGCCGAAAAAGCAGGGATCACATTAATTTTTGAACCGCTAAGCAAACCCAATACACAGCAAGGCGAACCATTATTGCTTTCTTTAATGTTACGCAATCTGATCGACAACGCCATTACCTATTGCCCTAAAGGCAGTGAAATTCGCCTTATTTTACAACAAGATAAACTTATCATCGCCGATAACGGCGGTGGAGTCCCTGATGACGCCCTGGATAAACTCAGCCAACGCTTCTACCGCCCAGCAGGCCAAAATGAAAAAGGCAGCGGTTTGGGATTATCTATCGTACAACGCATCGCCCAATTACATCACTACCAAGTGCGGTATAAAAATGCCGAGAATTCGCGTGGGAAGAAAGGGTTTTGGGTGGAGATTTTATTGAATAAAAAAGCACCTTAAACCACCTTAAGGTGCTAACATTATTATTGCTACGACTATTGTTCGCTTAATACACGCGGGAATAAGATATTATTTTCTGTGTGAATATGCTCTTGCAGATCATCACAAAACTCTTGAATACCTTGGTAGAGATTACGCCAAGAAGTGCAAGCATCAGCTGGTGGTGTCATATTGTGAGTGAGAGCGCGTAGCACTTCAATCGTTGCGCCGTGTTCATCGTGTTCAAATTCCATTACCTGAATAGGCATTCGTGCCATCATATAATTACCTGCTTGGATCATTGGGAACAAGATTTGTTCTTCTTTCATCATATGGCTAGACAAATCTGCATAGGCATTTTTTAGCGCGTCAGCTAAACCTTTTGGGCAATCTGGGTGATCACCGTGGCGTTCTTCAACTTTTTCTGCAAGGGGAATTAGCTCTTGCAATTGTTCACGATGACGTTGATGAAAACGCGACAGAATATGCGAGATGGTGTCTTGGTAAGTGGCACTTTGCCATTGTTGATCGGCTTGTTTCATTCTATTTTCTAATGACATAATTTGACCTTAATGTGAGTAGTTTAAATCCGAGTAAAATAGTAAGGTATTTATATCAAAATACAAAATCATTTTAGGAAAAAAGCACAATGTTTATGATCTATATCAGGTTTTAAGTTTAGGTGTAAGCAAAAAAGCCTAAACAAAAACGCCACTGAGTTCCCTCAATGGCGTTTTTATCTTCCCAAGCTTTTGAGTTAAGGGCAATCTCCCAATCCAAAATCCCATATATACCAATATACCAATATACCAATAAAAAAACCACCTAGTCTCCTAGGTGGTCTTCCTTATTCAAAACCTGGCGGTGTCCTACTCTCACATGGGGATTCCCCACACTACCATCGGCGTTACAGCGTTTCACTTCTAAGTTCGGCATGGATTTAGGTGGGTCCACTGCACTAACGCCGCCAAGATAATTCTTTATATTCTTTATGTCTTTTCTATTCGTTCTTCACTTCTTCAACAAAAACAAGCCAAAACCCTTGAGCGTTGTATAGTTAAGCCTCTCGGGCAATTAGTACTGGTTAGCTCAACGGCTCACACCGCTTACACACCCAGCCTATCTACGTCGTCGTCTCCAACAACCCTTACAGTCTTATAGACTGGGAGAACTCATCTTAAGGCAAGTTTCGTGCTTAGATGCTTTCAGCACTTATCTCTTCCGCATTTAGCTACCCAGCAGTGCCTCTGGCGAGACAACTGGTACACCAGTGATGCGTCCACTCCGGTCCTCTCGTACTAGGAGCAGCCCCTCTCAATTCTCCAACGCCCACGGCAGATAGGGACCGAACTGTCTCACGACGTTCTAAACCCAGCTCGCGTACCACTTTAAATGGCGAACAGCCATACCCTTGGGACCTACTTCAGCCCCAGGATGTGATGAGCCGACATCGAGGTGCCAAACACCGCCGTCGATATGAACTCTTGGGCGGTATCAGCCTGTTATCCCCGGAGTACCTTTTATCCGTTGAGCGATGGCCCTTCCATTCAGAACCACCGGATCACTATGACCTGCTTTCGCACCTGCTCGACTTGTCTGTCTCGCAGTTAAGCTTGCTTATACCATTGCACTAACCTGACGATGTCCGACCGTCATTAGCAAACCTTCGTGCTCCTCCGTTACGCTTTGGGAGGAGACCGCCCCAGTCAAACTACCCACCAGACACTGTCCGAACACCCGTTTCAGGCGCTTCGTTAGAACATCAAACGTTAAAGGGTGGTATTTCAACAACGACTCCACGATAACTGGCGTTACCGCTTCATAGTCTCCCACCTATCCTACACATCAAAATTCAAGGTTCAGTGTCAAGCTATAGTAAAGGTTCACGGGGTCTTTCCGTCTAGCCGCGGGTACACCGCATCTTCACGGCGATTTCAATTTCACTGAGTCTCGGGTGGAGACAGCCTGGCCATCATTATGCCATTCGTGCAGGTCGGAACTTACCCGACAAGGAATTTCGCTACCTTAGGACCGTTATAGTTACGGCCGCCGTTTACTGGGGCTTCGATCAGGAGCTTCTCTTTCGATTACACCATCAATTAACCTTCCAGCACCGGGCAGGCATCACACCCTATACGTCCACTTTCGTGTTTGCAGAGTGCTGTGTTTTTAATAAACAGTTGCAGCCAGCTGGTATCTTCGACTGGTTCATGCTCCATTCGCAAAGAACTTCACACTACGCCAGCGCACCTTCTCCCGAAGTTACGGTGCTATTTTGCCTAGTTCCTTCACCCGAGTTCTCTCAAGCGCCTGAGTATTCTCTACCTGACCACCTGTGTCGGTTTTCAGTACGGTTTAGATAAACCTGAAGCTTAGTGGCTTTTCCTGGAAGTGTGGTATCAATTACTTCAGCACCTTAGTGCCTCGTCATCATCTCTCAGTGTTTACAGTGAACCGGATTTGCCTAGTCCACCCACCTACCAACTTAAACGTACATCTCCAACAGTACGCTAACCTAACCTACTCCGTCCCCACATCGCAGTTTATCCAAGTACGGGAATATTAACCCGTTTCCCATCGACTACGCTTTTCAGCCTCGCCTTAGGGGCCGACTCACCCTGCCCCGATTAACGTTGGACAGGAACCCTTGGTCTTCCGGCGAACGGGTTTTTCACCCGTTTTATCGTTACTTATGTCAGCATTCGCACTTGTGATACGTCCAGCAATCCTCTCAAATCACCTTCTTCCGCTTACACAACGCTCCCCTACCCAACAGTATTGCTACTGATGCCGCAGCTTCGGTACTATATTTTAGCCCCGTTACATCTTCCGCGCAGGCCGACTCGACTAGTGAGCTATTACGCTTTCTTTAAATGGTGGCTGCTTCTAAGCCAACATCCTAGCTGTCTAAGCCTTCCCACTTCGTTTCCCACTTAATATAGATTTTGGGACCTTAGCTGGCGGTCTGGGTTGTTTCCCTCTCCACGACGGACGTTAGCACCCGCCGTGTGTCTCCTGAGTATCACTCTTCGGTATTCGGAGTTTGCATCGGTTTGGTAACCCGGGATGGGCCCCTAGCCGAAACAGTGCTCTACCCCCAAAGGTGTCCGCTCAAGGCTCTACCTAAATAGATTTCGGGGAGAACCAGCTATCTCCCGGTTTGATTGGCCTTTCACCCCCAGCCACAAGTCATCCGCTAATTTTTCAACATTAGTCGGTTCGGTCCTCCAGTTAGTGTTACCCAACCTTCAACCTGCCCATGGCTAGATCACCGGGTTTCGGGTCTATACCTTGCAACTCAACGCCCAGTTAAGACTCGGTTTCCCTTCGGCTCCCTTATTCAGTTAACCTCGCTACAAAATATAAGTCGCTGACCCATTATACAAAAGGTACGCAGTCACCCTTTCGGGCTCCCACTGCTTGTACGTACAGGGTTTCAGGTTCTATTTCACTCCCCTCACCGGGGTTCTTTTCGCCTTTCCTTCACAGTACTGGTTCACTATCGGTCAATCAGGAGTATTTAGCCTTGGAGGATGGTCCCCCCATCTTCAAACAGGATTCCTCGTGTCCCGCCCTACTTGTCGTAAGCTTAGTACTACACGCAATTTTTTAGATACGGGGCTATCACCCTGTGTCGCTTAGCTTCCCAGCTAATTCTCCTAAATCACATGCTATCACTCACTGGCTACTCCGCTTTCGCTCGCCGCTACTCACAGAATCTCGGTTGATTTCTTTTCCTCGGGGTACTTAGATGTTTCAGTTCTCCCGGTTCGCCTTGTTTACCTATTTTATTCAGTAAACAATGATAGGTTCTTCACCTATCGGGTTTCCCCATTCGGACATCGTGGGTTAAACGCTTCTTATCAACTCACCCACGCTTTTCGCAGATTAGCACGTCCTTCTTCGCCTCTGATTGCCAAGGCATCCGCCCTGTACGCTTTCTCACTTAACTATACAACCTCAAGGATTTTTTACTTTCCCTGAAGTGTCTTCATTCTCGTTGAGAACGCTTACTTGCTTTTGTTCAAGTAAGTCTTTTCTACTCAGACTTCTTCAATTTAATAAGAAAATGGCTCTATTACGATTACCACTCCCTCATCAGCTTGAAAGTCTCTTCAGTTTTCAGCTTGTTTTTATATTGTTAAAGAGCAAATTAGATATGACGCTTTGCGTCTTATCATTACTAAATTCTTTCTACTTCCTTTCTTTCCACGCTATCTTCTAAAATTAGAAACTAGACTTAGATGTTTAAGAGAATTAAGGTAATTAATTTAAAAGAACTTACTAATGATTTGGTGGAGATAAGCGGGATCGAACCGCTGACCTCCTGCGTGCAAGGCAGGCGCTCTCCCAGCTGAGCTATATCCCCAATCATTCCCCGCATCACTTGAGTGGTGGGTCTGAGTGGACTTGAACCACCGACCTCACCCTTATCAGGGGTGCGCTCTAACCACCTGAGCTACAGACCCTCAAGGATTCGGGTTATTCTTTATTTGCTATTCATTGTCTAACATCAATCATCACAATCTGTGTGAGCACTCATCTTTCCAGTCTTGGTAAGGAGGTGATCCAACCGCAGGTTCCCCTACGGTTACCTTGTTACGACTTCACCCCAGTCATGAATCATACCGTGGTAAACGCCCCCCTTGCGGTTAAGCTATCTACTTCTGGTACAACCCACTCCCATGGTGTGACGGGCGGTGTGTACAAGGCCCGGGAACGTATTCACCGCGACATTCTGATTCGCGATTACTAGCGATTCCGACTTCATGGAGTCGAGTTGCAGACTCCAATCCGGACTTAGATGCACTTTCTGAGATTCGCTTACCCTCGCAGGCTCGCTTCCCTCTGTATGCACCATTGTAGCACGTGTGTAGCCCTACTCGTAAGGGCCATGATGACTTGACGTCATCCCCACCTTCCTCCAGTTTATCACTGGCAGTCTCCTTTGAGTTCCCACCCGAAGTGCTGGCAACAAAGGATAAGGGTTGCGCTCGTTGCGGGACTTAACCCAACATTTCACAACACGAGCTGACGACAGCCATGCAGCACCTGTCTCAAAGCTCCCGAAGGCACAAACTCATCTCTGAGTTCTTCTTTGGATGTCAAGAGTAGGTAAGGTTCTTCGCGTTGCATCGAATTAAACCACATGCTCCACCGCTTGTGCGGGCCCCCGTCAATTCATTTGAGTTTTAACCTTGCGGCCGTACTCCCCAGGCGGTCGATTTATCACGTTAGCTACGGGCACCAAGCCTAAAGCCCAATCCCCAAATCGACAGCGTTTACAGCGTGGACTACCAGGGTATCTAATCCTGTTTGCTCCCCACGCTTTCGCACATGAGCGTCAGTATCTCCCCAAGGGGCTGCCTTCGCCTTCGGTATTCCTCCACATCTCTACGCATTTCACCGCTACACGTGGAATTCTACCCCTCCCTAGAGTACTCTAGTAAACCAGTCTGAAATGCAATTCCCAAGTTAAGCTCGGGGATTTCACATCTCACTTAATTTACCGCCTGCGTGCCCTTTACGCCCAGTTATTCCGATTAACGCTCGCACCCTCCGTATTACCGCGGCTGCTGGCACGGAGTTAGCCGGTGCTTCTTCTGTGGCTAACGTCAAACAATAGTGCTATTAACACTACCGCCTTCCTCACCACCGAAAGAACTTTACAACCCGAAGGCCTTCTTCATTCACGCGGCATGGCTGCGTCAGGGTTCCCCCCATTGCGCAATATTCCCCACTGCTGCCTCCCGTAGGAGTCTGGGCCGTGTCTCAGTCCCAGTGTGGCTGGCCATCCTCTCAGACCAGCTAGAGATCGCAGGCTTGGTAGGCCTTTACCCCACCAACTACCTAATCCCACTTGGGCTCATCTTATGGCAGGTGGCTAAAAGTCCCACCCTTTAATCTTTCGATACTATGCGGTATTAGCCATCGTTTCCAATGGTTATCCCCCTCCATAAGCCAGATTCCCAAGCATTACTCACCCGTCCGCCACTCGTCAGCATTGAAAGCAAGCTTTCAACCCGTTACCGTTCGACTTGCATGTGTTAAGCCTGCCGCCAGCGTTCAATCTGAGCCATGATCAAACTCTTCAGTTTAATCTTTCTCAATTCGTACACTAACAAAGCTCTGTGATTTCATTTAAAATCACTATGAATTTCAGTTAAGCACTAATTGTTCTAAATCTTTTAAATTTTTCCAGAATCAACAAGTGCCCACACAGATTGTCTGATTGATTGTTAAAGAGCAAAAAACAACGACGCGATGTGTATCTTTCAACTTATACAACGTCGCGTCGTTGTGTGTAGCGTATTATAGGCATCTTTAAAATCTTTGCAACCCCTTTTTGCAAAAAAATCGCAAAAAACACGAAAAATCATTGCAACTGATTATTTTGAAATCACACCGCTGAATTATCAGGCAAAGTGCGGTGAAAAATTAGCAAATTTTTTACCGCACTTGATTATTTCACGCGTTCTTATTCACCTAAAGTGAGCGCGTGCAATTCTGCAAAACCAAATTGTTTAAATACCTTTAATAAAGTGAGCTGTTCTTTGCTTTCTTTTGTACAATAGACCAGATTATCTTTAGCTGATTTTTGCTGCGATTCACCGAGTAAATCTTTCACGCGTTTGGCGATGGCTTTGCTAGGATCTAAAAAATATTTCACTTGTGGCAAGCAAGCTTTTAATTCTGCTTTTAAGAATGGAAAATGTGTACAACCTAAAATCACCGTATCCAAAGTTAAATTTCGTTGCCAATCTTTGACCTCGCGTAAAAGCCTAATAGGATCAACGGGATAGCCTTGCAATTTTTCTTCTGCAATTTTAACTAATTCTGTACTCCCCAACTTTTCCACTTCGCAGTGGCTTGCGTAGTCTTGGATCAATTTATCGACATAAGGGCGTTTTACCGTGCCTTTGGTGGCGAGTAAGCCGATGACGCCTGTTTGTGTTTGTTGAGCTGCAGGTTTAATGGCGGGAACCGTTCCTACAACGGGGCAGGAAAATTTTTCGCGCAAGGCTGGCAGAACCACGGTGCTTGCGGTATTGCAGGCAATAACAATTAAATCGAGTGGCTGTTGCTGCGCGATTTTCTGACAAATTGCCACACAACGCTCAACGATCGCCTGTTCGGCTTTTTCAGAGTAAGGGAAAAAAGCATTATCTAAACAATAAAGATAGTGGCAGTCTGGCAACAAGGCTTTCACTTCACGATAAACGCTTAAGCCGCCAATGCCTGAATCAAAAAATAAGATGGTTGGTGCTGTCATTTTTGTAGGAAATTCATTGATATTGAGATGATCTTATACCTTCGTTCAGCACATCTCAAGGTAAAGTTTACGCATTAGAATAAATGGTTTTCTCATCAAGCCAACGCTGAATCAAGGCCTCAGAAAGTTGTGGATATTTGCTGATCATTGCTCTGGCATAATGCTGAACCGTTGGGATCATTTTGCGATCGCGCATTAAATTCGCCACTTTAAATTCCGCCACGCCGGTTTGTTTTGTGCCTAACACTTCACCAGGTCCACGAATTTCCAGATCTTTTTCTGATATATAAAAGCCGTCTTGGCTTTCACGCAGTACTTGCAAGCGTTTTTTCGACACCTTGCCCAACGGCGGTTTGTACATTAGCACGCAAAAAGAAGCCGTGCTTCCCCGTCCTACTCGTCCACGCAATTGGTGAAGTTGAGATAGCCCAAGGCGTTCGGCATTTTCAATAATCATCAAGCTGGCGTTAGGTACATCTACGCCCACTTCAATCACGGTAGTTGCCACCAACACATCTAACTCGGCGGCTTTAAAACTTGCCATAATCTCTTGTTTTTCAGTCGGTTTCATTCGCCCGTGAACTAAACCAATGCGTAAATTTGGCAGCACTTTGGTTAAATCTTCCCAAATGGCTTCCGCAGCTTGTGCTTCCAACACTTCACTTTCATCAATGAGCGTGCAAACCCAATAGGCCTGCCGTTTTTCATTCACGCAGGCCTGATACACGCGTGCGACAATTTCTGCGCGGCGCTCTTCTGAAATAGCAATAGTTGTGATCGGCGTTCGTCCTGGGGGTAATTCATCAATAATAGAAGTATCCAAGTCGGCATAAACCGTCATCGCTAAGGTTCGCGGAATTGGGGTTGCGGTCATAATCAGCTGATGCGGATAATTTCCCGACTTTTCGCCTTTTTCGCGTAACATTAAGCGCTGATGTACACCAAATCGGTGCTGTTCATCAATAATCACTAAGGCGAGATCATTAAATTCCACGTCTTGTTGAAATAGAGCGTGCGTGCCAACAATCATTTGCACTTCACCCGCTTTCATTTGTTCAAGTACCGCTTGGCGAGCCTTGCCTTTCACTTTTCCTGCCAGCCAACCGACTTTGATGCCTAAAGGCTCAAACCAATTTTGGAAATTAGCAAAATGCTGTTCCGCCAAAATTTCTGTCGGCGCCATAAGTGCCACTTGCTTTTGATTGTCAATTGCTACCAGTGCAGCTAATGCCGCGACCAAGGTTTTCCCCGATCCCACATCACCCTGCACTAATCGCATCATTGGATAAGGCTTTTGCAGATCTTGCTCAATATCCTGCACAACGCGGCTTTGCGCATTAGTCGGGCTAAATGGCAAACGCTGTAAAAATTGCTGTTTTAGATCGGTTTGATACTGCAATGGCAAGGCAAAAAATTGTTGAATATTTGACCGCACTTTTTGCATTGCTAAATTATGCGCTAATAATTCTTCAAAAATTAACCGCACTTGCGCAGGGTGCTGTCCTTTTTCCAACATTTCTAAAGAAACATCCGGTGGTGGGCGGTGCAAAAATCGGATCGCCTCTTTTAGGCTATAAGGATAAGGGTTAAATTCATCAGGCAGAATTTCTGGCAACTGAATTTTATCAAGCAAAGCCAGTGCTTGATCCGTTAATTTGCGTAAAGAATTTTGCTTTAACCCTTCTGTGGTGGGATAAATTGGCGTCAGGGTTTCAGCCATTACCAAAGGGGCATCATCACGAATAATTTGATATTCCGGGTGATGAATTTCCGCCATAAAACGACCGCGCTTCACTTCACCAAAGGCTTTGACCCGCGCGCCCACTTGGAAGCTATTGCGCATTGCCGCATTAAAATTGAAAAAACGTAGGGTTAATTTTGATGTGCCGTCCGACACTACTACAGTTAAGATTGGGCGGCGTCCAAATTGTACTTCGCAAAGCTGAACCGTTGCGCTAATTGTGGCATATTGTTCAGGGCGAAGATCGATTATGGGCGTAATTCTTGTGCGGTCTTCATAACGACTAGGCAGATGAAAAAGCAAATCTTGCAGATTATTAATGCCAATTCGGCTCAATTTTGCCGAAACCGCTGCACCAACACCAGAAAGTGTGGTCAGCGGAACTGCACCAAGAATTTCCGTAGCCATTAGCGATTTATATTACGTTCAATGCTGACAAAACCGGGTAAAGTTTTGATTTTGCGCATAATTTGACTTAAATGATGGGTATCTCTTGCCGTCAGTAACACCACGATTTGATATAAACGGCCGTCTTGCTCTTCCGTCCAAATGCTGTGAATATTACTATCCATCGCGGAAATATTAGAGGTTAAATTCGGCAGCGCCCCCTGCTGATTAATCATTTCAATGCGTAATTCGGTTTCAAATTCCACTTTGTTATCGCTTTTCTCCCAAGTTACTGGGGTGAAATGTTCTGGATTTTCTTTTCGATTACGCAAATTTGCACAAGCCTCGTGATGCACTACTAGGCCTTTCCCTGGGCTTGCATATGCCACAATCGGATCACCCGGAATTGGATGGCAACATTGCGCAAAGGTGGTAAGCAGGCTTTCATTACCGTTAATGGCAAAAATATTTTTATTGTTGCTGAGATCGCCGTCTGTATCAATTTCAATGCTTTCACCTAATAAACGATAAGCAATCACGGCACTCATTTGGTTACCTAAACCAATTTCCGCCAATAAATCTTCAAAACGATTAAGTTTCAGATCGCTTAATAATTCATCAATACGCTGCTCAGAAATTTGTTCTAATTTATGCGGTAGCAACGCATTAGTAAGTTGGCGTTTGCCAAGAACGATCGCCGTATCTGAACGCAGATTTTTCAAGGCGTGGCGAATATTAGAACGAGCTTTTGCGGTTACCACAAAATTCAGCCAGCCCACATCAGGCTGTGCTGTCGGTGCGGTAATAATTTCAATGGTTTGCCCTGATTGCAATGGCTGTGAAAGGGGATAAGGTTTGCGATCCACATTGGCTGCGATACAGGCATTGCCAATGCCAGAATGCACCGCATAAGCGAAATCTACTGGGGTTGCGCCCACTGGCAATTCCACAATACGCCCTTTCGGGGTGAACACATAAATCTCTTTCGGGAAAAATTCTGATTTGACACTTTCAATAAATTCAAAAGAATTACCCGCACTTTGTTGCAATTCAATCAGGCTTTGCAACCAGCGTTGCGCGCGAATTTGTGCGGTGGTGCTATCATTCTTACCACCTTGTTTATACGCCCAATGCGCGGCCACGCCCATTTCCGCAGTTTGATCCATTTCTTCCGTGCGAATTTGCACTTCCACCGGAACGCCGTGTGGGCCAATCATCGAAGTATGCAGGGATTGATAGCCATTTGCTTTTGGCACAGCGATATAATCTTTCACACGCCCCGGACGTGGCTTATATAAACCGTGCATTTGCCCTAGCACTCGGTAGCAAGTATCCACATCTTTCACTACCGCACGGAACGCATAAATATCCATAATGGAATGAAATTGCTGATCTTTTAAGCGCATTTTTTGATAAATGGCATAAAGATGTTTTTCTCGCCCAAATACGCGCGCTTCAATGCCCACATCTGCTAAACGCCCTTTGATTTCATCAGAAATCCGTTCGATCATATCTTTGCGGTTACCACGCGCAATTTGAATGACTTTTTGTAAAACAGCATAACGTTGCGGGTGCATTGCTTCAAAGCCGAGATCTTCTAGTTCATTTTTAATATGTTCGATCCCTAAACGATGGGCAAGTGGGGCGTAAATTTCCAAGGTTTCTTTCGCAATTCTACGCCGTTTGTCAGGGCGTAATGCGCCAAGGGTGCGCATATTGTGGGTACGGTCAGCCAGTTTGATCAGAACAACGCGAATGTCTTTGGTCATCGCCAGAATCATTTTGCGGAAATTTTCCACTTGGGCTTCTTGGCGGGTACGGAATTTGAGCTTATCTAATTTAGATACACCTTCAACAATTTCAGCAACACTCGCGCCAAATTCTTCTTTGAGCTGTTCTTCGGTGTAAGGGGTGTCTTCAATGACATCGTGCAACAATGCGCCCATCACTGCTTCGTGATCTAAACGCATTTCTGCAATAATTGATGCCACCGCAACAGGGTGAGTAATGTACGGCTCACCGCTGGAGCGAGATTGTCCTTCGTGTGCATCTCGTGCAATAACGTATGCACGTCTTACTAATTCAATTTGTTCAGGCGGTAAATAGCCTCGGATAATATGCTCTAAACGTTCAAATAAGTACAAAGGACACCTAACTTTTTATTCAAATTTTATTGTCAATGATAAAAATGGAACAAAAAACAACCGCACTTTTATCGCTTATGAAGATAATAAAGATACTGCGTGATGTTCTGTTGCCTCTTGCTCTAAGGCATCTTGACGCTCGTGCGCATTCATAATTTCATTATTGATCAAGCCTTTCTCAATCTCACGCAATGCAATGACTGTTGGCTTGTCATTATCTTCTGGCACCAAAGGTTGGCGAATATGCAATTGTAATTCTCTTGCACGGCGTGCTGCGGTTAAAATTAAATCAAAACGGTTACCAATTTGTTCTACCGCATCTTGCACTGTTACACGAGCCATAAATTTACTCCAATCAGTTAAACTTCTTCAATAAATAAAAGGGATCTAATGATACTAAAATGTCAATTATTTTGCCAGTAATTGATGAATTAAAGCGATATTTTGCGTTTGTTGATAGCTTTTGGTTAAACATTCGGCGCGTAAAATATGCTGTAAATCTGCCACAGCTTGTTCAAAATTATCATTAATAATCACATAATCATATTCATCATAATGAGACATTTCACTGGTGGCTTTTGCCATTCGATCCGCAATCACTTCTGCGCTATCCTGTCCACGTCCAATTAAACGGCGCTCTAATTCACTCACAGAAGGAGGCAAAATAAAAATACTTTTTACACTCGGTAATTTGGCACGAATTTGTTGCGCCCCTTGCCAATCAATATCTAAAAAAACATCAATGCCTTGCGCCAAACTTTTTTCAATCGTTGGTAAGGAGGTGCCATAATAATTTCCGCCAAATACGTTGGCATATTCTAAGAATAAATCTTGTTCAATTAAATGCTCAAATTCCGCTTTACTCACAAAATGATAATGCACGCCATCTACTTCGCCTGGGCGTGGTGAGCGGGTGGTATGGGAAACAGAAACCATCATTTTACGCCCTGTTTCTTTTGCTAATAATGCGGCAATTAAAGATGATTTTCCCGCACCACTTGGGGCAGAAATAATATAAAGGTTACCTTGGCTCATTGTTTATCCTCAATTTTCATCAAATTACGCTCATTATGCCGATAAATCAGAAAAAAATCATTAGGGGCAGGGGATATTTTTCGTGATAACTGCGTTGAATGTGGTTCGTTTAGCATAACTCAACTTCGCCACTTTCGCCTTGCTCTCACAAAAAATAGTCACTCGCTCAACAGCAAAATAAATTATCAACAATCCCTAAAAGTGCGGTGTTTTTTTTACTTAATATTGACAAAATAAAAACAAGCTAACTGGCTGATCCGCAAAGTTTTGATGTAGATCACAAATGTTTTACGGTTTTCTTGCGAGTTAGTTTCACCCTATCTAAAAAGCGTGCTATAATCCGCAACGAACGGAAAATAGAAATTCTTTCTATGCACCGTAACCCTTTTGTTTAACTTAAATTATAGGTGAAAAACTTATGGCAATTAAAATTGGTATCAATGGTTTTGGCCGTATCGGTCGTATCGTATTCCGTGCAGCACAACAACGCGATGACATCGAAGTTGTAGGTATCAACGACTTAATTGACGTTGAATATATGGCTTATATGTTGAAATATGATTCAACTCACGGTCGTTTCGATGGCACTGTTGAAGTGAAAGACGGTCATTTAGTGGTGAACGGTAAAACAATCCGTGTAACTTCTGAGCGTGATCCTGCAAACCTTAAATGGAACGAAATCGGTGTTGATATCGCAGTTGAAGCAACAGGTATCTTCTTAACTGATGAAACTGCTCGCAAACACATTGAAGCTGGCGCGAAAAAAGTTGTTTTAACTGGTCCTTCTAAAGATGCGACTCCAATGTTTGTAAACGGCGTAAACTTTGATACTTATGCTGGTCAAGACATCGTTTCAAACGCATCTTGTACAACAAACTGTTTAGCACCATTAGCGAAAGTAATTAACGACAAATGGGGTATCAAAGACGGTTTAATGACAACTGTTCACGCAACAACTGCAACTCAAAAAACAGTTGATGGTCCTTCTGCGAAAGACTGGCGTGGTGGTCGTGGTGCTTCTCAAAACATCATTCCATCTTCAACAGGTGCAGCGAAAGCAGTAGGTAAAGTAATTCCTGAATTAAACGGTAAATTAACTGGTATGGCGTTCCGTGTTCCTACACCAAACGTGTCTGTGGTTGATTTAACTGTAAACCTTGAAAAACCAGCAACTTACGCTGAAATCTGTGCAGAAATCAAACGTGCTTCTGAAAATGAATTAAAAGGCGTTTTAGGTTACACTGAAGATGCGGTAGTATCAACAGACTTCAACGGTTGCGCATTAACTTCTGTATTCGATGCAGAAGCAGGTATTGCATTAACTGATACTTTCGTTAAATTAGTATCTTGGTACGATAACGAAACAGGTTATTCAAACAAAGTATTAGACTTAGTAGCTCACATTCACAACTACAAAGGCTAATTAAAAACCCTTTAAAATTAAGCCGCACTTTTAAAGTGCGGTTTTTTTTCGCTACATTTTTATTGCTGTGATTGATTATCTCTGATTTCCCTGCCTACTTTTGCTAAGAATATAGCGTCTTTTCCACATAAAAATGAACAGCTGTTCGCTCGCTAAAACTGTTATATTGCTCACAAAATCACTGGTTATCCGTAGTTTTCAACGGATTTTTCTCGCTTTTTCTTTCATTAACGATTATATTTAGCCTTACAACTGTACGCTAAAATGCAGTAATTTGTTAAAAACGATTTGTTAAATAGGAAAAGAAGAATGACAAATACCCTTGATTTTCATTTTGTTAGCCGCTTTCAACAGCAGGCAAAAACATTAAAAAATAACACCGCACTTCGTTATTTTGAAAATCAACAATGGCACGATATCTCTTGGGCTGACTTTCAGCAGCAAGTAAACGCGCTTTCTCTTGCGTTGCTTGCCCATCATATTGATGTACAAGATAAAATTGGTATCTTTGCACACAATATGCCGCGCTGGACAATCGCTGATATTGCCACTTTGCAAATTCGCGCTGTTACCGTGCCTATTTACGCCACAAACACCGCGCAACAAGCGGCATTTATCATTAATGATGCCGATATTAAAATTCTGTTTGTTGGCGATCAAGAACAGTATGATCAAGCACTACAAATCGTTGCAGATTGCCCGCAGTTACAACATATTGTCGCGATGAAAGACAGCATTCAGCTGCACGATCACCCACAGGCTTGCCGTTGGGCAGACTTTATCGCAACAGGCTCGTGCACGAATTCCGCAGAATTACAACAGCGTCTTGATGAAAAGCAACTGAATGATCTATTTACCCTGATTTATACTTCTGGCACCACAGGCGAACCAAAAGGCGTAATGTTGGATTATGCCAACCTTGCTCATCAGCTAAAAGCCCACGATCAAGCATTGAAGCCGATTACAGAACAGGACATTTCTCTTTCTTTTCTGCCGTTCTCCCATATTTTTGAACGTGCGTGGGTGGCCTATGTGCTACATCGTGGCGCGGTGAACTGTTATATTGAAAACACCGATCAAGTGCGTGCGGCATTAAGTGAAATCCGTCCGACATTAATGTGTGCCGTACCACGTTTTTACGAAAAAATTTACACCGCAATCCACGATAAAGTGCAGCAAGCACCAAAACTGCGCCGTGCCTTATTTAACTGGGCAATGAAAGTGGGACATCGTTATTTTGATCTTAAAAGCCAAAAACAACCCATTCCATTTTGGCTTAAACAGCAATTTTTCTTAGCAGATAAATTGGTACTGAGCAAATTACGTAACCTACTCGGTGGACGTATTCGTATGATGCCGTGCGGCGGGGCAAAATTAGAACCTACCATTGGGCTATTTTTCCACAGCATTGGCATTAACATTAAACTGGGCTACGGTATGACGGAAACCACCGCCACTGTTTCATGTTGGGAAGATGATCATTTCGAGCCAAATTCTATCGGCAAGCTAATGCCGGGTGCGGAAGTAAAAATTGGTGAAAATGATGAAATCTTAGTGCGTGGTGAAATGGTAATGCGTGGCTATTACAAAAAACCAGAAGAAACAGCTGCCGCTTTTACTGCTGATGGTTTCTTAAAAACTGGTGATGCCGGTCAATTAGACGAACAAGGCCATCTTTACATCACCGATCGCATCAAAGAGCTGATGAAAACCTCAAACGGCAAATATATTGCGCCACAGCACATTGAAGGCAAAATCGGCAAAGATAAATTTATTGAGCAAATTGCCGTGATCGCTGATGCGAAAAAATATGTTTCCGCCTTGATCGTGCCTTGTTTTGCTTCTTTAGAAGAATATGCGAAAAAGCTCAATATCAAATATCAAGATCGTATGGAGTTGATCAAACATTCCGAAATTATTCAGCTTTTTGAAAAACGTTTAAATGAATTGCAGAAAGAGCTGGCGAGCTTTGAGCAAGTGAAGAAATTCACTCTGTTACCACAGGCTTTCACCACCGCAATGAATGAAATTACACCAACCTTAAAACTACGCCGCAAGGTGATTTTAGAACGTTATAAAGCGCAAATTGAAAAAATGTATCAATCAAAAAAATAGCCTATTGGCTCAACCAATAGGGAAAAAGTGCGGTTATTTCTAGCACATTTTTTCATAAATGGTAAAATGCCTCATCATTTTTAGAGGATCATATATCATTGAAAGGTTTGTTTTTACGTCTTATTAGTATCTTTGCCTTGTTGCTATGGGCCATTGATATGGCGCTGCCGTGGCGACAACTGCTGGGTACGGAAGACAATCGTTATGCGACAATTCAATCTAGCGGTAAATTGGTGGTTGGTACGTTAAATACGCCAACTTCCTATTTTATTGGCCCAGATGGTGCATCAGGATTTGAGTATGAATTAGCCAAAGCCTTTGCTGACTATCTGAATGTGAAATTGGAAATTGTTCCAATGGCAAATAATCAAGCATTATTTACCGCACTTTCCACGCAAAAGATTGATATTGCTGCGGCAAACTTATTTTATTTGCGCGAGAAATTAGATCATTATCAAATTGGCCCTGCCTATAATTCTGCGTCTTGGCAATTGGCTTATCGCAAAGGGGAAGGACGCCCTGCTTCACTAAAAGAGCTAAAAGGTAAACTAGTTATTTCTAAGGGCAACGATCTTGTTAAGCTGCTCGAAAGCTTTAAACAAGAATTCCCTGATTTACAGTGGCAAGTTGTAGATCAAAGCCAAGAAGAATTGTTGTTACAAGTTGCTGAAGGAAAAATTGATTACACCATTGCCAATTCCGTAGATCTTGCTATGGCACAGCAAATTAAGCCGCAAATTGCCGTGGCCTTTGATGTTACAGATGAATCCACCATTCACTGGTATCTCACCAACAATAATTACAGCGAGTTGCAAGCGGCGTTGTTAGACTTTATGAATAATGCCATTGAAACAGGCTTGATTGCACGCATTGAAGAAAAATATTTCAATCATTTAGCTGAATTTGATTATGTGGATATGCGCTCTTATCTCAATGCCATTGAAAACACGCTGCCAAAATATCAACATCTATTTGATAAATATAAAGGTCGTTTAGACTGGCGTTTGCTCGCTGCTGTGGCCTATCAAGAATCCCATTGGAACCCTGAAGCCACCTCCCCTACAGGGGTGCGTGGAATGATGATGCTCACCAAAGCAACAGCTGATCGGGTAAAAATCAGCAATCGTCTTAATCCAGAACAAAGTATCAAGGGCGGTTCAGAATACCTGCATTTATTGCTAGAGCAAATGCCCGATACCATTCATCAAGAAGATAAAATTTGGTTTGCGCTTGCCGCTTACAATATGGGCTTAGGGCATTTGATTGATGCCAGACGTTTAACCAAAAAATTAGGTGGCGATCCTGATAATTGGCTTGATGTGAAGAAGAATTTACCCCTACTGGCTGAAAAACGCCATTACAGCAATTTGAAATACGGCTATGCGCGTGGTTATGAGGCTTATCAATACGTTGAAAATATTCGCCGTTATATGAATAGCATTGTGAATTATCACCGCGTGCAACAAAATCAAGAACAACAGAATAGCTCTGCACAACAAAATGCAGATATTCCGATAAATAAAAACTGAGGTCAAAATGACAAGAAGACGCAAAACTTTTCTAAAGAACAATAATCGTAAGTTATTCCGCTTGGCTCAAGGGCGTGCATTACGCTTAAAAAGAATGAAACAACGAAAAACCCGTTTATGGGATCGCCACGCATTGCAATTTGTGATACAAGACATTTGTTGCTAGTTGTTGATAGAAGATAAAAAAGCATTATGTTGTCCACATAATGCTTTTTTATTGGTAATAGATTATTAATTTTCAGCCAATAAGCGTTGAATAAGCTTGCTGTTAGCGGGGGGAAATTGGCTAGCATCAAGTTCAGATTGCGCAATCCACATTCCCTCTTGCCCTTCTCGTCCAAAAGGTTCACCCACCCATTGTTCCACAAGGTAAAAAGAAAATTGAATCATCTTACTTGGATATTCAAAGGTAAAACGCTCAAATAAACTGGCATTGAGAATATGAATGCCAATTTCTTCTTCTAGCTCTCTGGCAAGGGCTTGTTCCGGTGTTTCACCTTTATCAACTTTTCCACCGGGGAATTCTAGGGCTTGGGCAAAATCTTGTCCCTCAAGGCGTTGAGTGAGATAAATCTGCCCAAATTCATTACGAATAATGCCTGCTGCTACTTGAATAATGGGTTTCGCCATTTTTTCTCCTTAGGGTCTGTTGATCATTCATTTTGCATTTGAGCTATGAATGGTCAACAAACTCTCTATAAAGTGCGGTAAAAAAATCAAAAATTTTTCACCGCACTTTATGCTTTATGGATTAACTATATTTCGCCGCGCGATTGCCGTGGCAATGTTTATATTTCTTACCAGAACCACAAGGGCAAGGTTCATTACGCCCAATCTTACGATCTGATGGTGGCAATGGTGCTTGCTCTCCTTGAGCCTGCTGATCATCAGCAGTGTTATATTGCATTTGTGCCTGCTCACGGGCTGCCATTTCTTGCTGCAATTTCTCTGCTTGCTCAATTTCTTCTTGAGTACGAATTTGAACTCGGCTTAAGGTGGTAATCACACTTAGTTTTAATGCGTCCAACATATCCGTAAACATTTGGAAAGACTCACGTTTATATTCTTGTTTTGGATCTTTTTGCGCATAGCCACGCAAGTGAATACCACGGCGTAAATGATCCATCGAAGCAAGATGTTCTTTCCAAAGCTCATCAAGGGTTTGTAGCATAATGCCTTTTTCAAAATGACGCATTGATTCCGCACCAACAAGCTCTTCTTTGCGTTCATATTCTTTTTCTGCCGCATCAATAATACGCTCACGCAAGGTTTCTTCGTGCAAGGCATTATTTTCTTCTAACCAATGTTCAATCGGTAAATCAAGGGCAAAATCCTGTCTTAAACGCTGTTCTAACCCTGGAATATCCCACATTTCTTCCAATGAATTTGGTGGAATATATTGATCGATCACGCTGTTGAAAACATCTTTGCGGATCACTTTAATAGTTTCGGCAATGTTGTCATTATCTAATAGTTCATTGCGCTGTTCATAAATAGCACGGCGTTGATCATTAGCGACATCATCAAATTCTAATAAATGTTTACGTCCATCAAAGTTATGCGCTTCAACTTTTGCTTGCGCAGAAGCGATTACTTTAGTGAGCAATTTCGATTCCATTGCTTCACCTGGTGTACTGAAGGCTTTGCGCATCATATTGAGCTTACCTTCGTTTAAGTAAATACGCATTAACGCATCGTCCAAGGATAAGTAAAAACGTGATGAACCTGGGTCACCTTGGCGGCCTGAACGTCCACGCAACTGGTTATCAATACGGCGTGATTCGTGGCGTTCCGTACCGATAATATGCAAGCCACCCGCTTGTTTTACAATATCGTGGCGTTCTTGCCATTTGGCTTTGATTTCTTCAATTTGCGCTTCTGTTGGGTTATCCAATTTTGCCACTTCGGCTTTCCAGTTACCACCAAGCACAATATCTGTACCACGTCCTGCCATATTGGTGGCAATGGTTACTGCCCCTGGATAACCTGCATTAGCAATAATTTCCGCTTCTTGGGCGTGGAATTTTGCGTTTAATACGCTATGTTTAATGCCAGCTTTGGTTAAAGCATCAGATAACAATTCTGATTTTTCAATGGACGCCGTTCCCACCAGCACGGGTTGGTTGCGCGCAATGCAATCCTTAATTTCTTCAATAATCGCAGCAAATTTGTATTGTTCATTCTCAAACATTAAATCCGTGCGATCATCGCGAATCATTGGGCGATTAGTTGGGATCACAATGGTTTCCAAGCCATAAATTTGTTGGAATTCAAAGGCTTCGGTGTCCGCTGTCCCTGTCATTCCGGCTAATTTTTCATAAAGACGGAAATAGTTTTGGTAAGTGATAGAAGCGACCGTTTGGTTTTCATTTTGGATTGGTACACCTTCTTTTGCTTCAATAGCTTGGTGTAAACCTTCTGACCAACGGCGACCTGCCATTGTACGCCCTGTATGCTCATCAACAATGATAATTTCGCCATCTTTTACGATGTAATCCACATCACGTTCAAACAATGTATGAGCGCGCAATGCGGCATAAACGTGGTGTAACAGCGTGACTTTGGCAGGAGAATACAAAGATTCAGTTTCTTGCATCAGGCCTTGATCGATCAACCATTGCTCGATTTTTTCTTGCCCACGTTCTGTGAGATACGCCTGTTTGCTTTTCAGATCTAAAGTGTAATCGCCATCACCTTGGTATTCTTCGGTGTCTTCTTTATCTTGTTTGATTAGATGAGGAATCAATTTATCAATGGCGATATAAAGTTCTGAACTGTCTTCCGCAGGCCCAGAAATAATCAACGGCGTACGCGCTTCGTCAATCAAAATAGAATCCACTTCATCAACCAAAGCATAATAAAGCTCTTTTTGGAAACGATCTTGTGCTGAATGAGCTAAATTATCACGCAAATAATCAAAGCCTAATTCACTGTTAGTGGCATAGGTAATATCGGCAGCATAGGCAGCACGTTTTTCTTCTGCAGGCAAGCCCGGCACGTTTACTCCAACGGTCATTCCTAAAAATTCAAATAATGGGCGGTTAGTTTCCGCATCGCGGCGCGCAAGATAATCATTCACCGTAACAACGTGAACGCCTTTTCCCGTTAAGGCATTAAGATAGCAAGGCAAGGTTGCAGTAAGGGTTTTCCCTTCCCCTGTGCGCATTTCTGCGATGCAACGATTATTCAGCACCATACCGCCAATGAGCTGCACATCAAAATGGCGCATACCGAGTACACGTTTACTCGCTTCACGCACCGTGGCAAAGGCTTCTGGCAATAAGCTTTGTAGGCTTTCACCATTTTTTAAGCGTTCACGAAATTCGGCCGTTTTGCCTTGCAACTGTTCATCGCTTAAGGCTTCAAACTCCGGCTCCATTTTGTTAATTTTGATCACTTGTTTGTTCAAACGGCGCAGAATGCGATCATTACGGCTACCAAAAATTTTTGTAAAAATAGTTCTAAACATAATTTTATTTCTTTTATATCAATAGGTTAAATTCAATTTCAGCCATTGCTGAAATCAGTTAAAAGGTATTTACTAGAAAGAAAGGTTAAGCCGTAGGGCCTGCACGGATCGGCGTGGCGGCACTAAGTACAGGAAAAACAAAGTGCGGTGCTTTTTTAGTGAGAATTTTCGGCGCAACAAAACTTTTTTTGCTTGGTTTTTGTTGCTGTTGAATAATTTGTTTGTGGGCAACTCGCTGATGACAAGCAAGCTGTTGCATTTGGCGCTGTTCGCTCGAATAGTTTTCACAGGCAAGCCCAGCATTTTCCACGCCTTGCGCATTAGGCAAGGCAAAGATCGCAATCATACTAAGTAGTAATTGCGACCAAAAATGCTGTGTGCTTTTAGATGAAATCATTTGCTAACTTATTTTTAATTAAAAATTCGCTGTTATTGTAGCGGAAAATCACTACAATGTCTTATTCTGATGTGTAATATTAGGGCAAAAAAGCCGAAAACAAGCGATGCGATATAGTAAACCAACCAACGTACAAGATGTGCTAGAAAATTCCAGCCTAGGCAAAATTATGCAAAAAGGCATTTTGTTACAACAGCTGAACGAGCAAGTGGAACGCCTATTTCCCAATCAATTTAAAGGCTTTTATCGCGTTGCCAATCTTTCCGAAACCACGTTGGTGATTGAAGTGGCAAATGCGATGGTGCGCCAAAGTTTGTTATTCAAAGAAAAAGATCTCTTGGCAAAAGTGCAGGGCCTAAATCCACAGATTCAGCAACTTCAATTTAAAGTCAATCCCGCTTTAATCACTCAGCCACGTTGAGTTTTTTGCCCGTGAAAGCTGGCGATCAGCTCGTTCACCTTAATCCGCTTGTGCGAAGCTTGGCTGATTGAGCGTTGCACTTTTAAGCGTTTGATTTTCGCCCCGTGGTAAATTTGACGGGTAAATTTGGTATCGTGATTAGAAATTAGCACCGGAATTTGTCGTTCCCTTGCGGTACGATGCGCCAATTCAGCCAAGGCTTGCTGATGATCTAACGAAAATTCATTGCCAGCATAACTGGTAAAATTGCTTTCTTGTTTGAGCGGTGCATAAGGCGGATCGCAATAGATCACCGAATTTTCATCGGCAAATTTAAAGGCTTCGTGAAAATCTGCGCAAATAAACACCGCACTTTGTGCTTTATGGGCAAAATAGCGTAACTCAATTTCGGGGAAATAATGGGTTTTATAGCGTCCAAATGGCACATTAAACTCATTTTTGCTGTTGTAACGACACAAGCCATTAAAGCCAAAGCGATTAAGATACAAAAACAACACAGAACGCTCAAAGTTATTGGTAGATTGGTTAAACTGGGTGCGCCGTGCGTAATAATAGTCTGCCGTATTCGCATCAGGGTGAAAAAAAACCGTTTTCACAGCTTCAATATACAAATTGACATCTTGTTTAACGGTGTTAAATAGATTGATCAAATCCGCATTAATATCCACCAAAATATAACGTTCAAATTGACTATTTAGAAAAACCGCCCCTGCTCCCACGAAAGGTTCAATAAGGCATTGTTTTTTCTTAGGAAATAATTTATTGATTTGCTCAGTAAGACGAAACTTCCCCCCCGCCCATTTCAGAAAAGGGCGGTATTTTTGTTGTGGGAAAATTGTCGCATCAGGATACATTGAGATCAGTCAGTTTGTGTGCAACGTGCAATGGCGGCGAGAACAAGATCTTTGTCGCTATCGCTCGCCACATAAGCTTGCCCGAGAGATTTTAGCAACACAAGGCGTAACTTGCCTGCTAGCACTTTTTTATCACGCATCATATGCGGTAAATAATCTTCGGGTTGCATTGTATCTGGTGAAAGGGTTGGCAAATTAGCACGTGCAAAGAGCTTTTCTAAACGCGCTACATCTTGCACCGATAAATCCCCTAACATTTCAGAAAGCGCAGCCGCCATCATTGAACCAGCTGCTACCGCTTCACCGTGTAGCCATTGACCATAGCCTAAATGGGTTTCAATGGCGTGACCAAAAGTATGACCTAAATTGAGCAATGCGCGATCGCCTTTTTCTGTTTCATCTCTTGCCACCACGTCCGCTTTAATTTGGCAACAACGAGCGATACATTGCTGCAATGGCGCTTGTTCAAGGGCAACCAATTCATCAATGTGCTGTTCTAGCCATTCAAAGAACGGATAATCTAAAATCGCGCCATATTTAATCACTTCCGCCAATCCTGCATTGACTTCACGTTTTGGCAAGGTATTCAAGGTAAGCGTATCGACAATCACGGTGCAAGGCTGATAAAACGCTCCGATCATATTTTTACCTAAAGGGTGATTAACTGCAGTTTTTCCCCCCACAGAAGAATCCACTTGTGCAAGTAAGGTAGTTGGAATTTGGATAAAACGCACACCACGTTGATAACTGGCCGCAGCATAGCCCACGACATCACCAATCACACCGCCACCTAAAGCAATTAAGGTGGTATCGCGGCCGTGATTTTTTTCTAATAAGGCGGTAAAAATTAGATTAAGCGACTCAAGATTTTTGTATTGTTCCCCATCAGGCAATAATACGTGATCAACCTGACAGCCCAATTCCGTCAAGGTTTTCGTTACCTGCGCAAGATAATGTTGTGCAATAGTTGGATTGCTCACGATCATCACTTTATCACCTGATTTTAGGGGATAAACACTCGGATCAGAAAGCAGGCCTGCGCCGATATAAATAGGATAACGGCGTTCTTTTAATTCAACATTTACGCACAACATCATTTTTTCCTTTTGCTTAATTAGCCGTTGATATTTTCAATTAAATCAACAATTTGATTTGCCATTACTTTGGCACTTTGATCATCAGTAGGTAAGGTAATATCCGCCACTTCTTGATAAAGCGGATTACGAATTTTTGATAGATCTTCTAACACTTGACGCGGATCTTCCACATCTTGCAATAATGGACGTTTTTTATCACGTTGAGTACGTTGGAATTGTTTTTCCACCGTGGTTTCTAAATAGATCACGATGCCACGGGCAGAAAGGTGATTGCGGTTTTCTTTTGACATCACCGCGCCGCCGCCTGTAGAAAGCACAATGCCTTGTTTTTGTGTTAATTCATTAATAATACGTTCTTCGCGTTTGCGGAAGCCTTCTTCACCTTCAACATCAAAAATCCAGCTAATGTCAGCGCCAGCACGTTGTTCAATTTCCGCATCTGTATCAATAAAATCCATTCCTAACATTTGCGCTAATTGACGACCAATAGTGCTTTTCCCTGCTCCCATTGGGCCTACTAAGAAAATATTACGTTTCTCTGCCATTTTTCGTTGTTCTTCTTTAATAAAATTTAAAATAATTGATCTTTCCGACAAATAAAAAGACAACCACAAAATCAAATATGGTTGCTAAAAGATCACCCAAAAAATAATGGGGATTATCTCAATAAATGCCCACCTTTTTCAACCGTCAAAGCAGATTTATTTACCAGATTTGTGCGAAATCTTACTAGAAGATGACGAAGTGCGGTGATTTTTTGGCGGATTTTTCACCGCACTTTGTTTTTCGGCCTGTTGCCCTTTTTTGATCAAATGTGGTGTGACGAAAATCACTAATTCCCGTTTTTGATGACGCTCTACTTCTTTGCTAAACAACCGTTTAATCACAGGAATATCACCTAGCACAGGCACTTTATCTAAGGCTTTGGTAATGGTATCGTGGAAGATGCCGCCTAGCACAATGGTTTCTCCATCTTGTGCGAAAACTTGCGTGTTAATCTCTTGCTTATCAATAGAAATCACTTCGTTTTCACCATAAGCCACGCGCCCACCAGGAGCATTTTGACTCACCACCAAATCCAACAAAATGCCGTTATTTTTGGATAAATGTGGCGTTACTTCTAGCCCCAGCACCGCTTCACGAAACTCAATGCTCTGGCTGTCATTTTTATTATTATTCACCACATAAGGAATTTCCGTCCCTTGCTTGATGCTCGCACTTTTCTTATTGGTCGTGAGCAAACTTGGGCTGGCGATAATTTCTACGCTGTTCTCTCGCTCCAAGGCGGTTAATTCTAAATCAAGCAATCTTCCATTAATTTTGGCAATCTGCAACGCCACCGAGCCTGCGGGGGTATTGGTGGTAGCGAAATTGACGTTGAGATTATCAGTAATATTGGCAAAACCGTTCGCATTCAGGCTCCCCATTACTTTATGGCTTGCATCTGTTGGCGTAAAAATCCCCCAACGTACGCCAAGTTCTTTCAGACTTTCATCACTAATGGTTACAATGCGCGCTTCAATGGCGATCTGTTCAATGGGCTTATCCATTTCCGTAACCAAGCGTTTCATTTGGTTTAATACGGCCTTTTCATCTTTAATAATCAATAGGTTACTGCGATCATCAAAACTCATACTGCCATTTGCTGAAAGCAACGAGCCACTGCCCGAAGTGAGTGTTTTCATCACTTCAGAAGCTTTGGCATAGTGCAGTTTTATTGTCATTGTTGATAATGTGGGTAAGGCTGGTGCGCTGATATAAGATGTGTTATCCACAAACTCGATTGGTGCATTATCAAGGGGTTCTGGCATAGTCAATGGAGAAGTTTTGCTGAGATAATAGATGTCATTTTCTTTGTGCAAATGGATTCCCTTAATTTTCGTTACCGCGTTGAGAAACTGTTCCCAATCGGCATCTTTCAAGCGTAAAGAAAGCGAGCCTTCCAGCTCATCATCAATCACCAAATTGATATTTTGTTGATCCGCAATTTGTTGCAAAGTGCTAACCAAAGGCGCTTGTTTAAGATAAATAGAAAATTTTTCCGCACTAAATGCGAACATTGAAGCAACTAAAAAACAGCTTAAAAATACACCGCACTTTATCCAATAACGCCAAGATAATACTAATTTCATTTCTCCACCTAACCATTAAACGCCATTATTTATAAGGTTAATTCAATCATTTTTGCATTTCGGCAATCACCGCTATCATTATGTTTCCCATCAATAATTTTGACTTTATTTAAGGAAATCATCTCAAGTTTTAGCGCCTCTTTAGTAAACACATCACGTTCAGAAAACAGCCAAATTTTTTGTGTTGAATCAAGAAAAAATGCTTGTTTATATTGAGGATTTTCTATCACACCAATTAAAGTTAATTGTTCAAAATCAATATGGCTAGCCAATATGGTTTCTGTTTTATAACAATTATTTTTCGTTTTTTGCACAGTAGGCACTTGTTCCGTATTTTTTAGTTTACGCTGTTTGTGATCAAAGGGATCATTGGCATAACCTACTAATGCCATTGAACAATAAAAGAAAAATATTATTCTTTTTAACACCGCACTTCTCCTATTTATTTTCTCTGTTTAATTGCAAGGATAGTTCAGCCGAAATAGAATGAGAACTTTCACCCTGTTCTATTTTTTCAATCTTCATACTTAATAAATTTAACTCAAAATCTGGGGATAGAAGATACTTTAAGAAGTCTGAAAAAATGGCATAATCCGTTGTTAATTTAATCTCTATTACAGGTGGATTGGAATATATCCATTCACTGGTTAAAATTGCTAACTGATCACTATTAGAATGAGAAATAAAGGTATTAATTTTTGCCGTCTTAGCAATAATTTCATCACCTAATTTTTGATTAGTCATATTTTCTAACTGTTGAATAATCTTTTGCTGATGCATAATTTCTTTTTCTTTTAAAGAGATTTTATCTTGAATATGTTCTTTTTCCTGTAAAAGCGCAAAGCCATTTACCATTAAATAGAAAGGCACACATAACGCCAGAAAGGCTAGAATTGCCATTTGCTGGAGTCTAGGTAAAAATACAATTTTCCTGATTAATTCGTTAGGTTGATTAAGGATCTCAGTCATTTTTTTCTCTCAGCTGTAAACTAAATTCAAACCAAAAGGCGGAATGATTAAGTTGTAAATTAACTAATTCTTGTTGGCTAAAAATCTCGGCTTGTTGAATAAAGTTTTTAATATCATCAAATTCTTTCTGATTTTTCGACCGCCCTTTTAGGTGTAAGTGTTGAGAAGAAAGAGATAATTCAGACAATTCGCCTTCTTCAAATGGTAAGTTAGACAACCATTGCATAAGCTCAATGACTTGCGAATAAGAAGCTCCCTGTCCTATTTCCTTTGGCTGATATTTGCTGCGTAAGCCAACCAATTTTTGTGCTAATTGCGCATAGTCTTTTTCTTGCTTTTGTAATTGCACTTTTTGTTCAACTATTATTATTTTTTCACTGCCAATCCATTGGTTAAGCATTACACTTAACAATAAAGAAATAATAAATGCGATACTTAAGAAAATAAGAAATTGCTTTCTCTTTTGCTGAAAAAGTGCAATGCGCCAAGGTAACAAATTAATACTCATAAACTAGCAAATTGATTTTTATAAAAAAGTTGTTTCCATAGGGCGTTACCAAGGGCAATTATTGGTATATCTGTATTAATCTTCACCCAATCTGGTGGGAGATCTTCAAACTGTTGGGACTGACTGAGAACATAAACTTTTTTCGGTGTAAGGTGATAACGTTGGCAAAAATCTTGATAAAGTGCGGTTAAATTTGTATCGATTTTTTGCATAAAAGACATTCCTTGAAAATGCAACTGAATGGCTAAACTTTGCTGTTCATCTTGATAAAGTAATAATGCGTCATTTTCTAATTCATTCTGATGCAAATATTCAAATGCGCGAATAATGCTATTAATGGCACTATCTAATACATCAATAGAAATAGTTTGATATTCACTCACATAATCTTTTGCAATCTGTTTTTTAATTGCAAAAATATCTAATTTGAAGCCTTGTTTTAATACACTAGAAGCATAATCAAACCAAATCTCCGTTAATGGTATTGGCAATTCTTTGGATAATAAAAAACGGCATTGTTGCTCGCATTCATTCGGTTTTAGCGGATAAGGTAAAATCAGGGTTTTAAACCAGGTATTTTGTGGGGCAATCGCTGTAACAAAGCTAAAATATTTCAAGTTATTCTCTGGAAAAAGCTGGGCTACCCATTGATTTATTTTGTTACTGTCTAGTCCAGATTTTAGCTGCAAATAATGCGCTTGATATTGCCCATCAAAACAAACACAATCATAGCCTTGCGCTGATTTCCATATTCCAATTTGAATCTTTTGATAAGATTTTTGCTTTATGTTAATCATTCTCATTTCCTTAATTTTCCACGAATAATTGAATTTTTAGCTTTCGATTTGAAGCGCTACTCTTTATACTTAAGGTTTACCTAAGAAACCTAAGCATTTGCATAGATAGTTTTCTGATTTTTTCTCAAATTGCACTAATCAAGAGAGTTTTTTACGATGCGGATCGCAAAATTAATATTAAGCAGCCTATTAACCATCATTATTCTAGGTTGCATTGTTTTAGCTATTTTATACACGCAGATTAAAGCCGGGCTGCCAAGTGTTGATTCTTTGAAAACCGTTGAATTGCAACAACCGATGCAAATTTATACGGCAGACGGCAAACTCATTGGTGAAGTGGGCGAACAGCGCCGTATTCCAATGAAACTGAATGAAATTCCACCCAAATTAATCGAAGCCGTTCTGGCCACTGAAGACAGTCGTTTTTACGATCACCACGGTTTAGATCCTATTGGTATTGCGCGTGCAATTAGTGTTGCGATTACCAAAGGCGGGGCTTCACAAGGGGCAAGTACCATTACCCAACAGCTCGCGCGTAACTTCTTCTTAACGCCAGAAAAAAATATTGTGCGTAAAGCAAAAGAAGCCATTTTGGCGATCGAAATTGAAAACACCCTAAGCAAAGATGAAATTTTAGAGCTATATTTGAACAAGATTTATCTTGGCTATCGTGCTTATGGGGTGGCGGCGGCGGCCAAAACCTATTTCGGGAAATCCCTCGATCAGCTCACCTTATCAGAAATGGCGGTGATCGCAGGCTTGCCAAAAGCGCCTTCCACAATGAATCCGCTCTATTCTCTTAAACGTGCAACCGCACGCCGTAATGTGGTGCTAGGGCGAATGTTAGAAATGCAATACATCAGTAAAGCGGAATATGATGAAGCCATCAATGAGCCTATCGTAGCCCGTTATCACGGTGCGCAGTTAGATTTTAAAGCAGATTATGTTACCGAAATGGTACGCCAAGAAATGGTGAAACGTTTTGGTGAAGAAAACGCCTATACCAGTGGTTATAAAGTTTATACTACGGTGCTTTCTGCCGATCAGGCGGAAGCACAAAAAGCCGTGCGTGATAATTTGCTCGCTTATGATATGCGCCACGGCTACCGCAGTGCAGCAGTTTTATGGAAAAAGGGCGAAACCGCGTGGGACGAAGATAAAATTATTGATGCGCTAAAAAAATTGCCTAATTCAGCGCCTTTAGTACCCGCTGCCGTATTGGAAACCAGCAAAGCGGGCGCAAAAGTATTATTAGATGATGGCAACAGCATCGTGCTTTCCCCTGCTGCAATGCGCTGGGCAGGCAAAAGACAACCAAAAGCAGGCGAACAAATTTGGTTGCGTCAGCGTGGCAATGGCGAATGGCAACTTTCTCAAGTGCCAGAAGTGAACTCTGCCTTGGTTTCATTAAATAGTGATAATGGTGCGATCGAAGCCTTAGTGGGCGGCTTTAGCTTTGAGCAAAGCAAATTTAATCGTGCCACTCAATCTTTAGTGCAAGTAGGGTCATCGATTAAACCATTTATCTACGCAGCCGCAATCGAAAAAGGGCTAACCTTATCAAGTGTGCTACAAGATTCCCCGATCGTGATTAAAAAACCGGGACAAAAAGTGTGGACACCGAAAAACTCGCCAAACCGTTATGACGGCCCAATGCGCTTGCGTGTGGGCTTAGGACAATCAAAAAATATGATTGCCATCCGTGCTATTCAAATGGCTGGCATTGATTTTACTGCCGATTTTTTACAACGTTTTGGCTTCCAACGAGATCAATATTTCGCCAGCGAAGCCCTCGCTTTAGGCGCTGCGTCATTTACCCCTCTTGAAATGGCGCGTGCTTATGCGGTGTTTGATAATGGTGGTTTCTTGATAAACCCTTACCTTATCGAGAAAATCCTTGATAATACCGGTAAAGAACTGTTTGTTGCGAACCCACAAATTGCGTGCGTAACCTGTGATGATATTCCTGTGATTTATGGGGAAACTGAAAAATTAGATGGGTTTAAAAATATTGATTTAACACCACCTGACAATTTAGTGAAAGCAAATGTGGAAGATGAAGATCAAGAAAATGATGCCATTGATGATGATTTACCTGAATTAAATCAACAAAATAGCAAACTTGATGAAAATGCTGTAGATATTATGGCGCAAGATAAAAAAGCGAACGATGAGATACAATATGCACCGCGCGTAATTAGTGGTGAGTTAGCTTTTCTTATTCGTAGTGCTTTGAATACGGCGATCTACGGTGAACCAGGATTAGGCTGGAAAGGCACAAGTTGGCGAATGGCGAATCAAATCAAGCGTAAAGATATTGGGGGCAAAACAGGGACAACCAATAACTCAAAAGTGGCTTGGTATGCAGGTTTTGGCGCTAACATCACCACCGCTGTTTATGTAGGTTTTGATGATAACAAACGCGTACTTGGCCGCGGTGAAGCGGGTGCGCAAACCGCAATGCCAGCTTGGATTGCTTATATGAAAGCAAGTTTAAAAGACACCCCAGAACGCCAATTAGCCTTACCAAAAAATATTGTGGAAAAACGCATTGATACAGGCTCTGGTTTACTTTCTAGCAATGGTGGACGCAAAGAGTACTTTATCAAAGGCACAGAGCCTAAACGTGCTTTTGTACAGGAAAGAGGTTACTACGTTCCGCCTGAATTACAACGCCGTTTAAACGGTGGCGCACCAAGTTCAGAACCACAAGAATTATTCTAAAAATTTCTACCGCACTTTTACACTAAAGTGCGGTATTTTTTTGACTTAAATAGTAACTCAAGTTACTATTACGCAGTTTATTTTCTACTTAGTTATTATTATGTCTATGCCGATTTCGTTTTCAGAACAAGAAAAGTTAATTCGTCAATCAGCACAAAATAATCCCGCAATGCCTGTGGAGCAAATTTTGCTGGCACGTTTGTTGCTACACAACAGCAGCCATTACGTGGAAAGACGCAATCAGTTATTAAAAAAATATCAACTCAACGACACCCTATTTATGGCGTTGGCCGTGCTGTATTACCAGCCTAATCATTCTTTGCAGCCGAGCAAATTAAGTGAGATTTTTGGTTATTCTAAAACCAATGCCACACGCATTGCCGATGAATTGGTGAAGCGGGAATGGTTAGAACGCACGGAAGTAGCGGGCGATCGCCGTGCTTTTTCCTTAAAACTCACGGCGCAAGGTGTACAGTTTTTGGAGCAACTGTTGCCAAATCAATGGAAACAAGTCGATGACATTTTTTCCGTGTTAGACAAGCAAGAACAACAGCAGTTAAAACAATTATTGCTCAAACTGCTCAGCAATTTAGAAAATCTTTAATGGGTAAATAAAATGACCGAACAAACAGAATACAAAAAACCAGCTTCACCAAAAGCCAAACGTAAAAAAGCCCTTGGCTATTTCATTACGATTTTGTTGCTGATCGCAATTATCACGGGCGTGTATTGGTTTTTCTTTGTGCGAAATTATGAAGAAACGGAAGATGCTTATGTGGCAGGTAACCAAGTGATGATTTCGGCACAAGTGAGTGGCAATGTGAGCAAAATTAATGTGGACGATATGGATTTTGTCCACGCAGGCGATGTGTTGTTACAACTTGATGATACGGATCTCAAACTGCATTTCCAGCAAGCGCAAGATAATCTCGCCAGTAGCGTGCGCCAAATTGAGCAGTTAGATTTTACGGTGAAACAATTACAATCCATTTTGAACGCAAAAAGCACCGCACTTAATAAAGCTAAAGGTGATTTGCAACGCCGTGAGCAATTAGCCAAAACCGGCTCCATTGATAAAGAAACCTTACAGCACGCCAGAGAAGCGGTGAATATGGCGCAAGCAGATCTGCAAGCCACGCAAAATCAATTAGCTGCCAATCAAGCCTTATTAAAAGATTTGCCGTTGCGGGAACAGCCTGCAGTGAAAAATGCGGTGAGTGCTTTAACCCTTGCTTGGTTGAACTTACAACGCAGCCAAATTGTCAGCCCTGTTGATGGTTATGTGGCGCGCCGTAATGTGCAAGTGGGGCAAAAAGCCGCGGTGGGCAGCCCGTTAATGGCGGTGGTGTCCAATCAACAAATGTGGGTGGACGCGAACTTTAAAGAAACCCAACTCGGCAAAATGCGCATTGGTCAGCCAGTGAAATTAGTCTTTGATTTATACGGTGATGATGTGAAGTTTGACGGTAAAATTAGTGGCATTTCAATGGGAACGGGCAGTGCATTCTCTCTTTTGCCTGCACAAAACGCCACAGGGAACTGGATCAAAGTGGTGCAACGTGTGCCAGTGCGCATTGATCTCGATCCTAAACAAGTGGAAAAATATCCGTTGCGCATTGGGCTTTCTGCCACGGTGGAAGTGAATGTGGCAGACACGCAAGGCAAGGTGCTGCGTGAATCTCGTCCAAGCCAAGTGCTATATGAAACCAAGGTGCTAGATTACGATTTAAGCCCTGTGCATCAATTAGCCGAACAAATTATTCAAGCCAATGCAGGTGAATAAAATGCAAAAACCGATTCAGGGCGCAGCCCTTGCGGTGATGACCATTGCCCTATCCTTGGCAACCTTTATGCAAGTGCTGGATTCCACCATTGCCAATGTGGCAATTCCCACCATCGCAGGGGATTTGGGCGCATCGTTCAGCCAAGGCACTTGGGTGATTACCTCATTCGGCGTGGCAAATGCGGTGTCTATTCCCATTACAGGCTGGCTGGCTAAACGCTTTGGCGAAGTGCGCTTGTTTTTAATCGCCACAGGATTATTTGTGCTGGCTTCTTGGCTATGTGGCATTTCTCATAGCCTAGGAATGTTGATTTTATGCCGCATCTTCCAAGGGCTAGCAGCAGGGCCGATTATTCCCCTTTCACAAAGTTTATTGCTTAATAATTATCCCCCTGCAAAACGCAGTATGGCGCTGGCGTTTTGGTCTATGACTGTGGTAGTTGCGCCAATTTTTGGCCCGATTCTTGGCGGTTGGATCAGTGATAACCTGCACTGGGGCTGGATTTTCTTCATTAATGTGCCGATTGGGCTATGTGTGATTTTTCTCAGTTGGAAAATCTTAGGCAAGCGAGAAACCAAAACTTTCCAACAACCTATTGATATGATGGGCTTAATTCTGCTTGTGGTAGGCGTGGGCTGTTTGCAATTAATGCTCGACCAAGGACGCGAGCAGGATTGGTTTAACTCCACTGAAATCGTGGTGCTAACTATCGTTTCCGCCATCGCCTTAATCGCGTTGATTATTTGGGAATTGACGGACGAGAACCCTGTGGTGGATATTTCCCTGTTCAAATCACGCAATTTTAGTGTTGGTTGCCTGTGTACCAGCCTTGCGTTTTTAATCTATCTCGGCTCGGTGGTGCTGATTCCTTTACTGTTACAACAAGTGTACGGCTACACCGCCACTTGGGCAGGGCTGGCCGCTGCGCCTGTGGGCCTATTCCCGATTTTGCTTTCGCCAATTATCGGACGTTTTGGCTACAAAATTGATATGCGCATTTTGGTTACAATCAGTTTTATGGTGTATGCGCTAACTTTCCATTGGCGTGCCGTAACCTTTGAACCTGCGATGACTTTTGCCGATGTTGCCCTGCCGCAGCTGATTCAAGGGATTGCCGTAGCGTGCTTTTTTATGCCGCTCACCACTATTACGCTATCAGGTTTACCGCCAGAAAAAATGGCGTCTGCATCAAGTTTATTTAATTTTCTGCGTACCCTTGCCGGTTCAATCGGTACATCGCTGACCACCTTTTTATGGTATAACCGTGAAGCAGTGCATCACACCCAATTCACCGAGGCGATTAATCCTTATAACCCCAATGCGCAAGCCTATTACGACACAATGGCGCAAGTTGGTTTGAATGACACGCAAACATCAATGTCCTTAGCACAAAGTATTACCGCACAAGGATTTATCATCGGCGCAAATGAAATTTTTTGGTTGTCCGCCATAATGTTTATGTTGCTGTTTATTGTGGTGTGGTTCGCCAAACCGCCTTTTGGAAATAAGCATTAAGCGAACAAAATCTAATGAAAAAGTGCGGTGAAAAATAGGGAAATTTTCTGCAAAAAAAGAGCGATTTTTCAACCGCTCTTTTTTATTTACTGTTAAGCACTATTTACTTTTATGCATAATACATTTCAAATTCCACTGGGTGTGGGGTCATATTTAAGCGTTCCACTTCTTTGCGTTTAATCGCAATAAAGGCATCAACAAATTCTTTGCTGAACACGCCGCCTTGGGTTAAGAATTCGTAATCTTTTTCCAATGCGTTTAATGCTTCTTCCAATGATCCTGCTACGGCTGGAATTTCTTTTAATTCTTCTGGCGGTAAATCATACAGGTTTTTATCCATTGCATCGCCTGGGTGAATTTTGTTCACAATACCATCTAAGCCAGCCATTAATAATGCCGAGAAAGCTAAATATGGGTTTGCCATTGGATCTGGGAAACGCGCTTCAATACGAATTGCTTTCGGGCTAGTTACCGCTGGAATACGGATTGATGCAGAGCGGTTACTTGCTGAGTAAGCTAATAATACAGGCGCTTCAAAGCCCGGTACTAAGCGTTTGTATGAGTTGGTTGAAGGGTTAGTAAAGGCATTCAATGCTTTGGCGTGTTTGATGATCCCGCCAATGTAGTAAAGTGCGGTTTCAGAAAGCCCGGCGTATTTATCCCCTTGGAAGATATTTTTGCCGTCTTTGCTTAAGGACATATTACAGTGCATTCCTGAGCCATTATCGCCAGTGATGGGTTTTGGCATAAAGCAGGCGGTTTTGCCGTGTTCTGCCGCTACATTTTGCACCACATATTTATAAATTTGCGTTTCGTCCGCCTTTAAGGTGAGCGAATTAAATTTGGTGGCAATTTCATTTTGTCCTGCGGTGGCCACTTCGTGGTGGTGCGCTTCAATCACCAAGCCCATTTCTTCTAGCAATAAGCACATTTCTGAACGAATATCGTGCGCGGTATCATTTGGCGCAACCGCACAGTAACCGCCTTTGGTGAGTGGACGGTAACCATTGTTGCCACCTTCATAAATCTTGTTGGTATTCCACGCGCCCTCAATATCATCGACCACATAAGAATTGCCATTCATTGCTGAGCCAAAACGCACATCATCAAATAAGAAAAACTCAGGTTCTGGGCCGAAAAACACATCATCTGCAATGCCTGTTGAGCGCATATAATTTTCCGCTCGGATCGCAATAGAACGCGGATCGCGATCATAGCTTTGCATTGTGGTTGGTTCATAAATACTGCAACGAAGAGATAAAGTTGGGATTTGTGCGAAAGGATCTACTACGGCGGTTTCAGCGATTGGCATTAATAACATATCTGCTTTATTAATAGCTTTCCAACCTTCCACCGATGAGCCGTCAAACATTTTACCGTCTTCAAATAAATCTTCATCAATTAGGCTGACTGGTAAAGATACGCCGTGCTCTTTTCCTTTAATATCGGTAAAGCGAAGAAGAACAAACTTAATGTCATTTTCTTCGATTAACTTAAACACATTGGCAACGGCCGCTTCATTTGACATAGTGATAATCCTCATAAATATGATTGCTAGAGTTGAGATGCTGTGTGCTTAATGCACGCTGGCTAAAATATCACATCACCTGCAAAATTCAAGGGGCGAGCGTGATTTTAATTTCACTCAAGTGCGGTAAAAAAATCATGAATTTTTACTCCGCACTTGATGAAATTCTCTCCAAAAGATAAGAAATCGACTTATTTCCAATTATTCATAGCTCAACATAGGAAAACGTTGTATAATCTGCGACCTTTTCGTGCAATCTTACGAACAACATTGCACATTATTCAAACATCATTATTGATAACAAAAGACTTTTCAAATGACAGATACCATTGATATTAACAAATTGCGTAACATCGCAATTATTGCTCACGTTGACCACGGAAAAACCACACTTGTTGATAAATTATTACAGCAGTCAGGCACGCTTGAAGCAAGCCGTGCAGATGCTGACGAACGCGTGATGGATTCCAATGATCTTGAGAAAGAACGTGGCATTACCATTCTTGCAAAAAATACCGCAATTAACTGGAACGATTACCGTATAAATATTGTAGATACCCCAGGACACGCCGATTTTGGTGGTGAAGTAGAACGCGTGCTTTCTATGGTGGATAGCGTATTGTTAGTAGTGGACGCCTTTGACGGCCCAATGCCACAAACCCGTTTCGTAACGCAAAAAGCTTTCGCCCACGGCTTAAAACCTATCGTGGTAATTAACAAAGTGGATAGACCAGGCGCACGCCCTGATTGGGTGGTGGATCAAGTGTTCGATTTATTCGTGAATCTTGGCGCCACAGACGAACAGCTCGACTTCCCTATTATTTACGCTTCTGCGTTAAATGGTGTAGCAGGCTTAGAACACGAAGATATGGCACAAGATATGACGCCATTATTTGAAGCCATTGTACAACACGTTGAGCCGCCAAAAGTGGAACTTGATGCGCCATTCCAAATGCAAATTTCTCAACTTGATTACAGCAACTATGTAGGCGTAATCGGGATTGGTCGTATCAAACGTGGTACAGTAAAACCAAACCAAGCGGTAACCATTATTGATAGCGAAGGCAAAACACGCAACGGCAAAATCGGCCAAGTGTTAGGTCATTTAGGCTTACAGCGCTATGAAGAAGATCTTGCGCAAGCGGGTGATATTGTGGCGATCACCGGTTTAGGCGAACTCAATATTTCTGACACCATTTGTGATGTAAATAATGTAGAAGCCTTGCCAGCCTTAAGCGTTGATGAACCAACGGTAACGATGTTCTTCTGCGTAAATACTTCTCCATTCTGTGGTAAAGAAGGGAAATTCGTCACTTCACGCCAAATTTTAGAGCGCTTAAACAAAGAGCTTGTGCATAATGTTGCATTGCGTGTAGAAGAAACCCAAAACCCAGATGAGTTCCGTGTTTCAGGACGTGGTGAATTGCACCTTTCTGTATTAATCGAAAATATGCGCCGTGAGGGCTATGAGCTTGCGGTATCGCGTCCGAAAGTTATCTTTAAAGAAGAAGACGGTCGCAAACAAGAGCCATTTGAGCAAGTAACCATTGATATTGAAGAACAACATCAAGGTGCGGTAATGGAAGCCTTGGGTATCCGCAAAGGTGAAGTGAAAGATATGATTCCAGACGGCAAAGGACGCACCCGTTTAGAATATATTATCCCAAGCCGTGGCTTAATCGGTTTCCGTAATGAATTTATGACAATGACGTCAGGAACGGGCTTACTCTACTCCACATTCAGCCATTATGACGATGTAAAACCAGGTGAAATCGGTCAGCGTAAAAACGGCGTGTTGATTTCTAACGGTACGGGCAAAGCCCTTGCTTATGCGCTATGGGGCTTACAAGAACGTGGTAAGCTGATGATCGATCACGGTGTGGAAGTGTATGAAGGACAAATCATCGGTATTCACAGCCGTTCAAACGATTTAACGGTAAACTGTTTACAAGGGAAAAAACTCACCAATATGCGTGCTTCAGGAAAAGACGATGCTATCGCTTTAACCACGCCTGTGCGTTTCTCTCTTGAGCAAGCCATTGAATTTATTGATGATGACGAATTAGTGGAAGTTACCCCAACCTCAGTGCGTATTCGTAAGAAATTACTCACTGAAATGGAACGCAAACGCGCTAGCCGTACAACAACTAGCACAAGCACCCATTAATTCTGATTATTACTAATAAAAAGTGCGGTGGTTTTTTAACAAGTTTCCACCGCACTTTTTTATTATATGATGAGAATAATCTTGATTATCTAATCACAATTTCTGCCATTACATACCCCACCATACAGGCTACCACGACCCCAATTAGACCCGGCACCATAAAGCTGTGGTTGAAGTAGTATTTCCCAATTTTGGTTGTCCCTGTTACGTCAAAGTTCACCGTTGCGATGTCTGACGGATAATTTGGAATGAAGAAATAACCGTAAGTGGCTGGCATTAATCCCACCAATAACGGGGCAGGTAAACCTAGCCCAATTCCCACTGGCAACATCATTACTGCGGTGGCAGCTTGGCTGTTAATCACCACGGATACGGCAAACAATGCAAAGGCAAATGTCCAAGGATAAGCACTCACCATTTCGGTAATCCCTGCTTTAAATTGTGGCATTGCGAATTTGAAGTAAGTATCGCTCATCCACGCAATCCCGAAAATCGCGATGGCTGCCACCATACCTGATTTAAACACTACGCCATTTGGCACGATTTGCGGATTGGTTTTAGTCACCAATAAAATAATCCCACCAAAACATAGCATCATCATTTGAATGATGTAAGACATTGAAATCGGTTTGATTTTTTCACCCACGCCAACCGTACGAATTTCTGGGAACATTGCGATGAACACAATCACAACAAGGGCTAATAAGAATAAATAAACCGATTGTTTCGCCGCCGGTGGCAAGGTTTCATTTAAGGTGGTGCTAGTGGTATTCAAAATACGCTCACGCCAAATTGGATCTTGCAAACGGCGTTGATATTCTGGATCTTGCTCAAGTTCTTTACCACGGCGCATACTATAAAGCGATAAGGCGATAGTTCCCGCTAAGGTTGCTGGCACAGTTACGCAAATAATATCCAACAAGCTGATATGGTCGAAGCCCGGTAACTCCGTGATACGCCCTAAATAAAACACCACAGCCGCAGATAATGGGCTAGAAGTAATCGCCAATTGCGACGCCACAGAAGCTGCTGCCATTGGGCGTTCTGGACGAATTTTATTTTTCAATGCAACATCACCAATAATCGGCATAATAGAATACACCGAATGGCCTGTTCCAAGCATAAAGGTCATTAAATAGGTTACCAATGGCCCGAGCAAGGTAACCCGTTTTGGATTATTGCGCAGAATTTTTTCCGCCACTTGCAGCATAAATTTCAGCCCGCCTGCTGCTTCTAATACGGAAGCACAGGTTACCACGGCTAAGATGATCAGCATTACATCAATCGGCGCTTTTCCTAATGGCATACGCAACACGAAAACTTCGATGGCTAAGCCAATTCCCGATACCACCCCTAAACCAATACCACCGTATCGGCTACCGATATAAAGCATTAATAATAGAAATAAAAATTCTAAATAAAGCATAGTCTATCCCTAAAATGAGTTATAAAAATTTCCGTTAGTAATCATACTTTATTTACAATTTTCTACAATATTATCAACGGAATTATTTGATGAAAATGTTACCTAAATCAAATTTTGCGAGCAAAAATCACAAAAAAACCACCGCACTTTTTCGCTAAAACAGCCCAATAAAAAAGCCGAACGGAAATCCATTCGGCTTGTTATTCTCTATCAGTGGCGATCAAGCAAGATCGTCAATCACCACATACACCTTGGTTGTCGGGCCGTGTACACCGACCACTTTAACTAGCTCAATATCCGCAGTAGAACTTGGGCCTGAAATGATGTTTACACAAGATGGCATTCTTTCCCCTAACACGGCTTTATCGTGCAGAATTTTGGCAAGTTGTGCCACACGCGGTAAAACAAGGCTTTTGCGCACCACAACAATGGATTTTTCTGGCAATAAGCTCACTGAACGGCCTTTGTCTTTGCCCGAAAATAGCACGACACCGCCTGATTCAGCCAAGCCATATTCTGCATAGTTAATGCCGATATTGGCTTGTTCTGCGTGTTTTAAGTTTTCATCGCCATTTTGCGGTAACCAAATATCCGCATCATAATTGGCTTGTACATCTTGCGTAATGCCAAGTTGCGCTAAGCGTTCATCGCCTGTAAGGATAATTGGCCCACCGCCATATTTTTCACAGGCAGAAAGCACCGCACTTTTTGCTTCCGCTTCGTTGGTTTCGATCACATCAACCATCATTGCTTTTGCCGATTCAATAAAAGTTTGGCATAAGGCTTGCGGATCAAGATCAGTTAAACGCGTTGTGGCGTAATCATTTAGCGGCGCAGGCATTGGCTCTGGCACAAGCTGGCGTGGACGTCCCATTCGTTCCGCAAGTTTGTTTAGGAAGTTTTCTCTATTTTGTGCGTCCATTATTTTGCCTCTCTTTTGTTAAACCATTCACGGAAACTTTCGCCATCAGCACTTGGCAGATCGCGCGCTTTTGTCCATTCGGCCAATGCGCCAAATTCAAGCGGTGCTTTACCATTTTTGATGAATTTGCTTGCCACTTTCGCACCCACATTCACGCCCACTTTCCATAAGGTTGGGTGAGAATTGGCAAAGTTGAAACCAAAGATAGATAAACGCTCTGCGGTTGGTGTCATACCACTTTGGGCAATATGCTCACGGTGTTTTAAGATGAGCTGTGCCAATGGAATTTTCACTGGGCAAACGGAGTTACAGGCAGTACATAACGAGCAGGCATACGGCAATTCTTTGAAGTCTTCATAACCGCCTAATAATGGTGAAATAACCGATCCGATTGGGCCGGGATAAATTGAGCCATAGCCGTGTCCACCAATTTGACGATAGGCTGGACAAGTATTTAAGCACGCACCACAACGGATACAACGCAATACTTCTTTAAATTCGCTTTCGAGAATTTTAGAACGTCCATTATCCACGATAACCAAATGGAATTCTTCAGGGCCGTCCGTTTCGCCGGCAAGACGCGGGCCAGTGAGCCAAGTGTTATAACCAGTTAATTTTGCGCCGACTGCACTTCTGGCAAGCATTGTGATTAAAACATCGACTTCCTCAAAGGTAGGCGCAATACGTTCCATTCCCATCACGGCAATGTGCGTTTTCGGTACCGTGGTGGCAAGACGCAAGTTTCCTTCGTTGGTAACCAAGCAAAGGCTACCCGTTTCTGGCACAGCAAAGTTACACCCACTCACGCCGATGTCTGCTTCTAAGAAGTCTTGACGAATTTTTTCGCGAATGAACAAGGTCATTGCTTCTGGCGTTTCTGGGCCGTCATAGCCTAATTTTTCGTGTAAATCTTTACGGATTTGATGGCGATCTTTGTGAATGGCTGGCACAACAATATGAGAAGGGCGATCCCCTGCAATTTGTAGGATATATTCCCCTAAATCCGTTTCAATCACCTTGATACCTTCGGCTTCCAGCACTTCGTTCATACCAATTTCTTCGGTTACCATTGATTTGGATTTCACGATTTTTTTGGCATTTTTCTCAAGGGCAACTTGGCGAATATAATTGGTGGCATCTTCTGCAGTTTCAGCAAAATACACTTTCCCGCCATTTTCCATCACTTTTTCGCTTAATTGATATAAGTAAGCATCAAGATTGGCTAAAACGTGGTTACGAATATGCTTTGCCTCATCACGCCATTCTTCCCAATGACCAAGTTCGTCCACCATTTTTTGGCGATTTGTACCAATGCGTTCTTGCGCCATTACAATGGCTTTACGCATAATGTCATTGTGAATTTCATTATCTACACGTTTTTTAAATGCAAGATTGCTGGTTTTTAATGACATCTTATTTTCCCTCCTGCATTAATACTTCGGCAATGTGCATCACTTTCACTTTTTTGCCTTCACGACTTAAACGTCCGCCAATATTAAGCAAACAGCTTACATCAGCCCCGATTAAATAATCAGGGTGAACCTCTGTGATATGTTCCACTTTTTCCGTTACCATTTCGCCAGAAATTTCCGCCATTTTCACCGAGAATGTTCCACCAAAACCGCAACAAGTGCTTTGGTTGTGAATTGGCAATAATTCTAGCCCTTTCACATTTTGTAATAAGGCTAAAGGCTCGTTCACAATGCCTAATTTACGGCTTAAGCTACAAGATGGGTGATATACCGCTTTTCCTGTTAAAGTCGCGCCCACATTGGTTACGCCTAATTTATTGACGATAAAATCGGTTAAATCATAAAAACGATCAGCCACTTTCTGCGCGCGTTCTGCCCATTCTGGCTCATCAAAACGGTTAAAATATTCAGGATAGGTTTTAATCGCGTAAACACAAGAACCCGCAGGGGCAACGATCGGATAATCATTGACTTCAAAGGTTTCTACCAAGTTTTTCATTCCAGCTAAGGCTTGTTTGGTATAACCACTGTTCAGAGAAGGCTGACCGCAGCAACCTTGTTTTTCAAGGAATACAATATTACAGCCGAGCTTTTCTAGTAATAATACGGTGTTTTTTGCAACGCCTGCTTTTACCACATCAGCGATACAAGTAACGTAAAAATTTACGTTCATAAATTACTCCAACATAATCAAATAGAAATGAGAAATCAGGCAAAGTTGCCTCTGCCTGATTTGTAATAATTCACACTAAACGTTAAAGAAAAGTGGAATAATAAAGAGTGCAACAAGTGCGGCAATAATACCATAAACGATCATTGGAACGATGGTTTTCTTAATGATTGTGCCTTCTTGTTTATCAATATTTAATACCGAGCTTACCGCAACGATGTTGTTGATACACACCATATTCCCCATTGCGCCGCCAACAGATTGCAAGGCAAGAACAAGGGTCGCAGAAAGACCAGTAATTTCCGCAGTGGAAAGCTGAACACTACCAAAGGTTAAGTTAGAAACAGTGTTTGAACCAGAGAAGAACGCACCCACCGCACCTAAGTAAGACGCAAATAATGTCCAATATTCGCCTGTGGCTTCCGCAAAACTTCTACCGATAATTTTCACCATTGAATTATCGCCACCCACAAGCATTAAGTTCACCATAATTAATGCACCAACAAGGGCTAAGAATGGGTTGCGAGTTTGTCTTAAGCTGCCCATAAAAATATCTTTGGTTTTGCTTGCAGATAATGCGAACAATGGAATTGAAATTAATACCGTTACCACAAATGGAATTAATGCTGGCACATAAAGCAATTTATAGCTAGCATTCACCGATGTACCAAAAATTTGTTTTAAGCTGAAAATTAAACCGTGGCTAATTTCAAATAAACCTAATGAGCCTAATTGTACGCTAAACCAAGTTGTCGCATCGTTCATCATTGCTTTGAATGGCAATTGTTGTAAACGTGTTACGATTAAAATCGCAATTAATAAGCCTGTTGGCAATAAGGCTTTCACTACTTGGCCTGTGCTTACTGCGTTATCGTCAAGGTTATTTTCTACTTTGGCTAAACCAATGCCTTTATTTGCTACAAACACAGACACCAATAAACCAATTGCACCACCCACTAATGATGGGAACTCATAGTTCACTTGGGCCAATAAGAAATAAGGCACAACACAAGCGAAAATGCTGATATAAATAAACACAAGGTTTTTACGAATTTCACTCCAACCTACGATTAAACGTAACGCCATTAATGGAATAATTAATGCAGCAAAAGAGTGAATAAGCGCTGACATTGAACCAATTTCAAGAATTTGGTTATCCGTTAAATTTAATGGGCCGAAACCAAACCAAGTTGGCGTCCCTACCGCCCCAAAGGAAACCGGTACAGAGTTCATAATTAAGGCAAGCATTGCCACTTTTAATGGCGGAAAGCCTAAGCCCACTAAGATCGGTGCAGCGATCGCCGCTGGCGTCCCGAAGCCACTCGCCCCTTCAATCATAAAGGCAAATGCCCAACCGATAATCATAATTTGTGCAACAGGGTTTGGATTAATATTACCTAACCATTTACGCAAGGTATTCGTTGCACCTGAGATTTCAGAAAAACGGTTAAATAAAATCGCACCAAAAATTACCGTAATTGGCGTTTGAACCGCCACCAATGCGGCTGTTACATTGGCACTCACAATAGAAATATCTGTGCCAAAGAAAATAAATTGAATAATTAATACCACTACCGCAATCCACGGCAATGCCACATAAGATGGCAACGCATTGCGTTTTACCATTAAATAAATTAATAAAACAATCGGAAAAATACTAAGAAAAAGAGCCATACAAACTACTCCATCAATAATTAATGTTATGACTTAAATGAGATCGCCATTCTATGCTGATTTAAACGTTTTAGTAAAACATTTGTTAAGAAATTATGACAACGATCACAAAAAATTTTAACATTTTGCTAAAAATACTTCCTTATGGTTAGCCTTTAGCCAGCCTGATAAGTCATTTCTCATTAAGGGCAAAATCCGCTATAATTAGCCAATTTTGCAAAAAACTTATTATTTTTTCACCGCACTTTGCTTTTGCTGTGAAAGAAAATTTGCCCTAACGAATATAGAGGTTTTTATGACAACTCCCGTAGTTGCCCTTGTGGGTCGCCCAAATGTAGGAAAATCCACCTTATTTAATCGCCTAACGCGCACCCGTGATGCCCTTGTAGCCGATTTCCCCGGCTTAACTCGCGATCGCAAATATGGCCAAGCCAATATTGCTGGCTATGATTTTATCGTGATTGACACTGGCGGTATTGACGGCACAGAAGAAGGCGTAGAAGAAAAAATGGCCGAGCAATCCTTGCTTGCCATTGAAGAAGCAGACATCGTGTTATTTCTGGTGGACGCACGTGCAGGGCTGACTTCCGCCGATATTGGCATCGCCCAATATTTACGCCAACGCCAAAACAAAACCACCGTGTTAGTTGCCAATAAAACAGACGGTATTGATGCAGATTCCCATTGTGCAGAATTTTATCAGCTTGGTTTAGGCGAAGTGGTTCAAATCGCTGCTTCACAAGGCCGTGGCGTAAATGCCTTAATGGAACAAGTACTTGCGCCACTTGCTGAGCAAAATGCTGAAAAAGAGGCCGAGCAAAACCAAAATGCGGTGCAAAATAACGAAGAAAATCAAGAAGATGAATGGGATCACGAATTTGATTTCAACAACGAAGAAGATGGCCAGCTATTAGATGAAGCCCTTGCGGAAGAAGAAAGCGAGCAAGAGCAAAACATCAAAATTGCCATTGTAGGCCGTCCGAACGTAGGGAAATCCACCCTAACCAACCGTATTTTAGGCGAAGATCGCGTGGTGGTTTACGATCTTCCCGGCACAACGCGCGACAGCATCTCCATTCCAATGGAACGTGATGGTCAGCATTACACCATTATCGACACTGCTGGCGTGCGTAAACGCGGCAAGGTGCATTTGACGGTAGAAAAATTCTCTGTGATCAAAACCTTACAAGCCATTCAGGAAGCCAATGTGGTGCTACTCACCATTGATGCGCGTGAAGGCATTTCCGATCAAGATCTTTCCTTACTCGGCTTTATTCTCAATGCTGGGCGTTCTTTAGTGATCGTGGTGAACAAGTGGGACGGCTTAGATCAAGAAGTAAAAGATCGCGTGAAATCAGAATTAGATCGCCGTTTAGACTTCATTGATTTTGCTCGCGTCCATTTTATTTCTGCCTTGCACGGCAGTGGTGTGGGCAATCTGTTTGATTCCATTAAAGAAGCCTATGCTTGCGCCACGCAAAAAATGACAACGTCAATGCTCACGCGTATTCTACAAATGGCAACAGATGAACATCAACCGCCAATGGTTAGCGGTCGCCGTATTAAATTGAAATACGCCCACCCTGGTGGTTATAATCCGCCAATTATTGTGGTACACGGCAACCAAATTGACCGCTTGCCAGATAGCTATAAACGTTATTTATCAAACTATTATCGCCGCAGCCTGAAAATTATTGGCTCTCCAATTCGTTTGATTTTCCAAGAAGGCAGCAATCCATTCTCGGGCAAACGCAATAAACTCACGCCAAATCAGCTGCGTAAGCGTAAACGTTTGATGAAGTTTATCAAAAAATCGAAGAAATAAAATTGGCTGATAATTGCGATAAAAAAAGTGCGGTAAAAATTACCGCACTTTTTTGTTAGTAAATGAAATTAACTGCGAAACACCATTTTCGGCGGTTCATTATCCACAACGGTATTTTCATCAATAATCACTTTTTCAAGATTTTCGATTGATGGCAAGTCATACATTGTGTCAAGCAGCAAGCCTTCTACGATAGAACGCAAGCCGCGCGCGCCTGTTTTACGTTCTAACGCTTTCTTCGCCATTGCCACTAAGGCTGCGCGAGTAAATTCAAGGGTAACATTTTCAAACCCAAACAAGGCTTGGTATTGCTTGGTGAGAGCATTTTTCGGCTCGGTAAGAATTTGAATCAAGGCTTCTTCATCTAATTCTGCAAGGGGTGCAATCACAGGTAAACGTCCGATAAACTCTGGAATTAAGCCAAATTTCATTAAGTCGTCTGGCTCAACTTGAGTGAATAATTCGGTCAGTGTGGCTTTATCGTTCTGCCCTTTTACTTCCGCGCCAAAACCGATGCCACTGCCAACGTGAACACGTTTTTCTACAATTTTTTCTAAGCCTGCAAACGCGCCACCACAAATAAACAAGATCTTAGACGTATCAAGGCGTAACATTTCTTGCTGTGGGTGTTTGCGTCCGCCTTGTGGTGGAATGGAAGAAATTGTGCCTTCAATTAATTTAAGCAAGGCTTGTTGTACACCTTCCCCTGATACATCACGGGTGATTGAGGCGTTTTCAGATTTACGCGTGATTTTATCAATCTCATCAATGTAAATAATGCCTTTTTCTGCTTTTTCGATGTCATAATCACAATTTTGCAATAATTTTTGCAGCACGTTTTCCACATCTTCCCCCACATAACCGGCTTCGGTTAGCGTGGTGGCATCTGCCATTGCGAAAGGCACATTTAAGGTTCTGGCTAAGGTTTCCGCGAGCAAGGTTTTTCCGCTTCCTGTTGGGCCAATTAGCAAAATGTTACTTTTACCTAATTCCACATCATCTGATTTATACCCTACTTGCTGGCGTTTGTAGTGGTTATATACCGCTACCGCTAGCACTTTTTTGGCATAATCTTGCCCGATAACATAATCATCTAAATGGGCGCGAATTTGGTGTGGGGTTGGTAATTCTGTGGTTTGATTTGCTTCCGCTTGCTCTTGCTTTTCGGCATCAACCAGCAAATTATGGCAAAGCTCGATACATTCGTTACAAATCGCGCCGTCTTCACCTGCGATCAATTTTTGCACTTCACTGCGTTCCTTGCCGCACATTGAGCAATGGAGCTGTTGTTCTGTTGTCATAACTTATTCCGTTTCTCTTTTCACTAATACTTCATCAATTAAACCGTATAATTTCGCTTCTTCGGCGGTCATAAAATTATCGCGGTCAGTGTCTTGTTCCACTTTTTCAAAAGGCTGCCCTGTGTGGAACGCTAATCTTTCATTTAAGGTGTGTTTAATTTTTAAGATTTCTTGTGCGTGGATTTGAATATCCGAAGCTTGTCCACGATAGCCACCTAACGGTTGGTGAATCATCACGCGTGCATTTGGCAATGCTGCACGTTTACCCGGTGCGCCGCCCGCTAACAAAAATGCCCCCATTGAGCAGGCTTGCCCAATACATAGGGTACGCACATCAGGTTTGATGAATTGCATTGTGTCATAAATTGCCATTCCTGCCGTTACCACACCGCCCGGTGAATTAATATACAGGCTAATATCTTTATCTGGATTTTCTGATTCTAAAAACAGCAGTTGAGCCACGATTAAATTCGCCATATTGTCCTCAACTTGACCGCTTAGAAAAATAATACGCTCTTTTAATAAACGTGAATAAATATCGTAAGAACGTTCGCCACGCGCGGTTTGTTCAACCACCATAGGAATTAAAGCCATTGTATTCTCCATTGGTTTTCCTTTTCTATCAAGGGGTTATAAAAAGTTATAGTAAATTGAATTTAAACCATTGCTTTGCACTGAGTTAAGTTCAAGCCACTTGAAGGGTGAATTATATAACAAAAGTGCGGTCATTTTTGTGAAAAAAACGACCGCACTTTGAAATCAATGAGTTACAGCAAATTATGCTTGTGGATTCATTACTTCATCAAATGATGCTGGTTTTTCGGTTACCTGTGCTTTCGCTAACACGGCATCAATGGCTTGATCTTCTAAAACAACGTTACGAATATTGTTCATTAATTCTTTGTTGTTTTTGTAGTATTCCACCACTTCTGCTGGTTGTTCGTAAGCAGAAGCAATATCTTGAATCATTGCGTCAGCGCGTGCTTCGTCCGCTTTTAATTCATTTGATGCGATCACTTCAGAAAGCAATAAGCCAACTTGAACGCGGCGTTTTGCTTGCTCTTCAAATAATTCGCGTGGTAATTGTGCCGCTTGTTGTGCATTGCCACCAAAACGTTGCGCAGCTTGTTGGCGTAACACTTCAATTTCTTGTTCAACGGCTGCAGCTGGTACATCAATTGGGTTTTGTTCAATTAACCCTTCGATAACTTGATTTTTAACGCGTGCAGTTAAAGCATTTTTCAATTCACGTTGCATATTTTTCGCGATTTCTGCGCGTAAATCTGCCACAGTTTTGGTGTTCGGGCCGAATTTCGCCACGAATTCATCTGTTAATTCAGGCAATACCATTACTTCTACTTTTTTCAAGGTAATCGCGAATTTCGCTGCTTTACCTTTTAAGTTTTCTGCGTGATATTCTTCAGGGAAAGTGACATCAATATCAAATTGATCACCAGCTTTGTGGCCAATGATACCTTCTTCAAAACCAGGGATCATTCTGCCTTGGCCCATTGCTAATACGAAGTCTGTTGCTTTGCCGCCTTCAAATTCTTCGCCATCAACCGTACCAACGAAATCAATGGTTACACGATCATCGGCTTTTGCTGGCTCTTGGGTTTCTTCCCAAGTTGCTTGTTGTTTGCGTAACACATCAACCATTTTGTCAATGTCTGCTTCGCTGATTTCAACAACAGGTTTTTCTACTTTAATTTGATCTAAACCTTTTAATTCTACTTCTGGATACACTTCAAAGGTTGCTGTGAAAACAAGATCTTTACCAGCTTCAAACTGTTCAACGTTGAAACTTGGACGACCAGCAAGATTCACTTTGCTATCTACAAGCACGTTGAAGAAGTGTTTTTGTAATAAATCACCTAACACATCTTGACGCACAGATGCACCAAAACGTTTTTCAATAATATGTGGTGGTACTTTACCTTTACGGAAACCATCTACGCGTGCATTTTTTGCGACACGTTTTAATTCTTCACGCACCGCTTGATCTACGGTTTCAGCAGGAACGGTGATAGTTACACGACGCTCAAGACCTTGAGTTGTTTCAATATTAAATGACATTATGTTACCTCAAAATGAATTTGCACTCGGCGAACACTAACACCGAACACGTTAGTAAAAAGTTAAAAAGACACCAAATTATAGCGATACAACGCTCGCCAGTCGAGATATTGAGAAATAAAAAACCACAACTGGCTATTTTTTACGCTAAAAAAAAGAAAAGCCTTACAGAATAAGGCTTTTGCTACGCGGTTAATTAAAGTGATTTTGGTAAACGAATTTTCTGACCTGGGAAGATCTTATCCGCATCTTTGATCACTTCTTTATTGGCTTCAACGATAGCGGTGTATTTCGCCCCATTGCCATAGGTTTTTTCTGCAATTTTCCAAAGAGTATCGCCTTTTTGGATCACATAAAATTCTTCATCAGTTGCTAGGCTCTCACCGTTTTCAATGGCTACACCATCAACATTCACTGAATTAATGCCTACCACGTTACCTGCCATTAAAATCGCCTTTTCTAAGGCTTCCGCAGAGGCCGCATTCCCTTCAATTTTAGCCACGCCATCTTCCACTTTAACAGAAAGATTTTCCACCCCTGGATTATCTTCCGCAATGTGTTTTTCCACGGCTTCCGAGGCTTCTTCTTTTTTAGAGAAAAGTTTTCGACCAATATCGCCAACAAAATCAAATAAACCCATTTTTAGCTCCTTACGTTAAGTAAATGTTGAATAAAAGGTTAAAGGATAACCTTAGCGAATTATCGGAAATAAGTCTAGATATTACTAATAAAACAAGGAAATTTTTCGCAATTTTCGTCAAAAAATCACCGCACTTTTGCCACTAAAAAAGTGCTAGCATTAAGTGAGCTGTGTAATAGCAATAGAAAGATCGTCATTCAAATTGCCGCGATTAACCACCATTGCCAAGTTATATTGATTTAACGATTGATAAAACTGTGCCAGCGCATTATCTAACAAATGCTTTAATTGACATTGGGGGTGCAAGGTACATTGCGGTGAAAGGCAATTCACAATCTGTACATCACCTTGCAAGGTGCGCAACATATCTCCTAAGGGCAAACCTAATGTGCTTTCCGCCAAACGAATACCGCCGCCTTTGCCACGACTGGTAATCAGCCATTGTTGTTTCGCCATAAAATGGACGATTTTGACCAGATGATTTTGTGAAAGGTGAAGTTGCTTGGCAAGGCTGGCGATTGTGTGCGTGTATTCCTGCTGACGCGCAAGATAGATCAGCACACGAAAACCATAATCAGTAAATTTATTAATTTGCATTGCAACTCCTTAGGTGGTGCATTGTAGTCTATTTCACCACTCCTTGCTAGATTATGGCTTATTGATAAATAATCACTTGCCAGCCTAGCATTAAAAATGTATTTTAAATACATCTTTAATAAACCAAAAGGACTTTCTATGTCATTAACAGCAAATCAAATTGAATTAGTGAAAGCCACTGTGCCAGTGCTACGCGAAAACGGTGTTGCGCTCACTTCTTATTTTTATAACAGAATGCTTACCAATCACCCTGAGTTAAAACAAGTGTTTAACCTTGGACACCAACGCAGCGGTGCGCAAGCGCGTTCTTTAGCAAATGCAGTATTAGCTTATGCGGAAAATATTGAAAATCCAGCCGTGCTATTGCCAGCAGTTGAATTAATGGCGCATAAACACGTCAGTCTTGATATTCAAGCCCCTGACTATGCCATTGTGGGCAACAACTTACTTCATTCGATTAGTGAAGTATTGCAAATTTCAATGGACGATCCATTAATTGAAGCTTGGACAGCGGCCTACAATCAATTAGCGGATATTTTGATCAGCACAGAAAAAGCCATTTATGACGAACATCAGCAAACTAAAGGGAGCTGGTTAGGCTGGCGTAAATTCAAAATTGCTAAGAAAGTGGAAGAAAGCAGTGAAATTACCTCTTTCTATTTACAGCCTGTTGATGGTGGCGATTTACCAACTTACAAAGCAGGACAATATATCTCGGTGCGTGTTTTCGTTCCTGAATTAGGCTTAAAACAGCCGCGTCAATATACCCTTTCTGATAATCCAAAATCAGACTATTTACGCATTTCAGTAAAACGTGAAGATCCAAAAGGTGAGCTAGCAGGCGGCTGGGTTTCTACCACCTTGCACGGATTAAATGAGGGCGATGAAATTGAAGCCACTGCGCCAACGGGCAACTTCTTCTTAATTGATAGCCAAAAACCAAATGTGTTTATCAGTGGTGGTGTGGGCTTAACTCCTATGATTGCAATGCTTAACCAGTTAGTAGAGCAAAATGTACCTTCGCCTGTGAGCTTTATCCACGCTTGTCGTAATGCCGATGTACACGCAATGAAAGCGCACGTTGATGAGGTAAAAGCGCAATATCCAAATGTTAGCACCTTTACCGTTTATGAAGTGGAAGATGCGCAAGCAGACGCCACAGGGCGTTTAGATTTAAGCCAAATTCCAACCGCACTTTTACCGAAAGACGCGGATTACTACCTGTGTGGCCCAATGGCATTTATGCAAGCGCAGTACAAATCTTTAGTAGATTTAGGTGTGCCAGCAGAGCAAATCCATCTTGAAGCCTTTGATACAGGCGGGATTAAATTAAGCTAATTTCGCGAAAATATCACAAATAAAAAATCTGCATCTTAGATGCAGATTTTTTTATTTTTTCGTTCAAGAAATAATGGCAGATTATTCCACCAAATAGCTCGCTGCTTTCACCACAATATCAATGGCGTTTTGTTCCGTTTGATGAATGGTTTCTTCATTTGGGATTTCTTGCTGTGTACGGTTTACAATCGCACCAGCCACCATACCAGCACGCAAGCCTAGGGCGGAACACATTGTAAATAAGGTGGCACTTTCCATTTCATAGTTCATTACATTTAGCTCTTGCCATTGTTTTAATGAGCCTTGATAGTGGCGGTAAATTTTGCCAGTGTAAGTATCGTAGCGCTCTTGCCCTGGGTAGAACGTATCTGATGACGCGGTGATACCAATATGCACTTTCGCTTTATCACTTTCTAATGCTGCTTTGTGAAGCATTGAAGTACAAGTAAAGTCCGCTACCGCTGGATATTCTAATGGCGCGAAATGACGGCTTGCTCCATCTAAACGCACCGCTCCTGTGGTGATCAAAATATCACCTACATTAATATGCGGCTGAATTGCCCCTGTTGTGCCAATGCGTAGGAAAGTGCGCACGCCTAGTTGAGCCAATTCTTCCACAGCAATAGAAACCGAAGGCCCACCAATCCCTGTGGAACAAACCACTACGGCTTTGCCATTAAGATAACCAAGCCAAGAAGTAAATTCTCTGGTCGCGGCTAAAAATTTTGGATTGTCCAATAAACGAGCAATACGCTCAACACGTTCTGGCGCACCGGGAACAATGGCAAGTTGCGCGCCATCTAACATTGCTTTCGTTAAGCCTAAGTGAAAAACATCAGACATAATGACTCCTATTTTAGTTATAAATGAATGAGTTATGGAGTAATATCACGCAAAATTGGATTTTGCATTGAAATCAAGGTTTCGGTAGATTGAATTTCATCAATCAACTGAATTTTGGTGGCTAACACCGCGTGAAGCTCCGCAATAGTGTGGGTCATCACCTTAATAAAAATGGAATAATTCCCCGTGGTGTAATAAGCTTCCACCACTTCTTCAAATTTTTCTAATTTCGCGATCACCTTATCGTAATCTTTCGCGCTTTTGAGAATAATGCCAATGAAACAACAGACATCATAGCCTAGTTTACGCTGATCAATGCGGATCTTTGTGCCTTGAATAATACCCGCTTGACGCATTTTTTCTACACGAACGTGAATTGTCCCAGGGCTTACGCCAAAATTTTTCGCCATTTCAGCGTAAGGGGTACGCGCATCTTTGAGCAACACACGCAGGATTTGTTTATCTAAATTATCAATATTGTGCATTTTCTCTTTCCAAAATTAGATTTATTTTAAAATTATAGCCGATTTTTTAATGAAAAACCATTTGCAGTGCTATTTTTATTTATAGGTATTGAATTTCACTCCCACATCATTAAATAATATGCAACGAAAAATCAAAACCAATAATAAACAAGGTTCATAAAATGGAAAAATCATTTATTTTACAACAACAAGAAATTAGCTTTGCTAAAAACACGTTTACCCAAAAACTTTTGGAACATTTAGGTCTTGTAGAAGTTCAAGGCCCTATCCTAAGCCAAGTTGGCAATGGTATTCAAGATAATCTTTCAGGAACAGAGAAGGCAGTTCAAGTAAATGTGAAGCAGATCACAGATGCCACCTTTGAAGTGGTTCATTCTTTAGCCAAATGGAAACGCCACACCCTTGCGCGTTTTGGTTTTGCGGAAGGTGAAGGCTTATTTGTGCATATGAAAGCCTTGCGTCCAGATGAAGATAGCCTTGACCAAACACACTCTGTGTATGTTGATCAATGGGATTGGGAAAAAGTGATCCCAGCAGGTCGCCGCAACCTAGATTATTTAAAAGAAACCGTGCGTGAAATTTATCAAGCAATCTTAGAAACAGAAGCGGCAGTAAGTGAAAAATTCGGTTTGACTCGTTTCTTACCGCAAGAAATCACTTTCATTCACAGTGAAGATTTAGTGAAACGCTACCCAGGAATGAACGACAAAGAACGTGAAAACGCCATTTGTAAAGAATACGGTGCAGTATTCTTAATTGGTATCGGTGGCGAATTATCAGACGGTAAACCACACGACAAACGTGCGCCAGATTATGATGACTGGACAACCGTTTCTGAGGGCGAATACAAAGGCTTAAACGGTGATATTTTAGTTTGGAACCCAACCTTAGAACGTGCTTTCGAGCTTTCTTCAATGGGTATCCGTGTTGATGAAACCGCTTTACGCAAACAGCTTGCCATTACAGGTGATGAAGATCGCTTGCAATTTGACTGGCACCAAGATTTAGTAAACGGTCGCTTACCCCTTTCTATCGGCGGCGGTATCGGTCAATCACGTTTAGCGATGTTATTGTTGCACAAAAAACACATTGGTGAAGTGCAATCAAGCGTATGGCCAAAATCTGTAATGGAAGAGTTTGCCAACATTCTTTAATTCATTAAGACAATAAAATAAGAGCGGTGAAAAATCTTGAAATTTTCCACCGCTCTTTTTATTTATAACATCAATGTATTACAGAATAAAACGACTCAAATCTTCGTTTTCTACCACTTCGCCGAGGGCATCTGCAACGTAAGCACCGTCAATGATAACTTGTTCGCCATTCATATCGCTGGCGTTGAAGGAAATTTTATCCATTAAACGCTCCATTACCGTATGCAAACGGCGCGCGCCAATGTTTTCAGTTTTCTCATTGACACGGAAAGCGGCTTCGGCAATTTTCTTAATCGCATCTTGAGTGAAGGTGATATTCACGCCTTCTGTTGCCATTAGGGCTTTGTATTGCTCTGTCAAAGACGCGTTTGGCTCGGTTAAAATTCGCTCAAAATCTTCCGCACTTAAGGCTGAAAGTTCTACGCGAATTGGCAGGCGGCCTTGCAATTCAGGGATTAAATCGGAAGGGCGCGCCACTTGGAATGCACCAGAGGCGATAAATAAAATATGATCGGTTTTCACCATTCCGTGTTTGGTGCTAACCGTTGAGCCTTCCACCAATGGCAGTAAATCACGCTGTACGCCCTCACGCGAAACATCTGCGCCACTGTATTCCCCTTTTTTACAGATTTTGTCGATTTCATCAATAAACACAATGCCGTTTTGCTCTACCGCTTCAATGGCTTTTTGTTTGAGTTCTTCAGGATTAATTAATTTCGCCGCTTCATCATCAACAAGGGCTTTGAACGCGTCCTTAATTTTCATTTTGCGGGTTTTGGTTTTGCCGCTCGAAAGATTTTGGAACATTGACTGCAACTGGCTCGTCATTTCTTCCATTCCTGGTGGTGCCATAATTTCCACGCCCATTGATGGTGCAGCAACATCAATATCAATTTCACGATCATCAAGCTGTCCTTCACGCAATTTTTTGCGGAACACTTGACGTGTGCTGCTATTGGTATCGTGATTTTCCACTTCACCCCATTGGTTTTTTGCTGGGGGTAATAAGGCATCTAAAATGCGATCTTCTGCCGCTTCTTCTGCACGGAAACGATTTTTTTCGATTTCTGTTTGACGCACGAGTTTCATCGCACTGTCAGTCAGATCGCGGATAATGGAATCCACCTCTTTCCCTACATAACCCACTTCGGTAAATTTTGTGGCTTCCACTTTGATGAAAGGGGCATTGGCTAATTTCGCTAAACGGCGCGCAATTTCTGTTTTACCCACCCCAGTCGGCCCGATCATTAAGATGTTTTTAGGGGTAACTTCGTGGCGTAATGGCTCTTGTAATTGCATTCTACGCCAGCGGTTACGCAGGGCGATAGCCACTGCTCTTTTTGCATCGGCTTGACCGATAATATGTTGATCTAATTCAGAAACAATTTCACGAGGTGTCATTTCAGACATAATCTAATCCTTTTTTCTAAACCATTTATTCAAAATAAATGGGATTAATGTGATGTTAATTTTAACACGATAACACCACCTACAATCATCATTGCCCCTAATGCTCGCCAAAATGTGAGTGCATCATCATAAAACAGCACGCCAACAATAAAAGCACCAGCAGCACCAATTCCTGTCCATACGGCATAGGCGGTTCCCATTGGCATGGTTCGCTGTGCAAGGTAAAGCAATGTGCCACTGCCGATCATAAAAATAATCGCAAGCAGTGATCCCAACAGTGCTTTGTTAGGCTGGGTAGCCATTTTCAAGCCAATTGGCCAGCCAATCTCAAGCAAGCCTGCACAAACTAAATAAATCCACGCCATTTTAACTCTACGCGTTAAGGCAATTCTTCAATGGTGAAATTTGTGTTGGTATAAACGCAAATATCCCCTGCAATTTTGAGCGATTTTTCTACGATTTCACGGGCTGAAAGATCGGTATTTTGCACTAACGCGCGTGCCGCAGACATTGCGTAATTGCCGCCCGAACCAATGGCCAAAATCTGATCTTCTTCAGGCTGTACCACATCACCAATTCCGGTAATGATCAGGCTTTCTTTCTCATCTGCCACAATCAACATTGCTTCAAGTTTACGCAACGCACGATCGGTACGCCAATCTTTAGCTAATTCCACCGCACTTTTAAGCAAATGCCCTTGGTGCATTTCCAGCTTACGTTCAAATAATTCAAACAGAGTGAACGCATCTGCGGTGCCGCCAGCAAAACCAGCCAACACTTTATTGTTATATAAACGGCGCACCTTGCGCGCATTACCTTTCATTACTGTGTTGCCAAGGGAAACCTGACCGTCTCCGCCCACAACCACCTTGCCATTACGGCGTACACTTACGATCGTTGTCATAGAAGTTCCTTTTATTTTGGATAAAAATTTATCAGAGATATGGGGATAAAAAAGACAATTTCAAGGAGAAATAAGCAGATTATTTTTTGATAACCAAATTGCGCTGATCATTTAGAGTAAAAACAGCGGAAAAAATCGCCTTCGATGGCTTAATTTTACTCCAAATTAGGCAAAAAAGATGCCTGCAAGAAAAGCGATAAACACGCCCATTCCCACATAATTGTTATTTAAAAAGGCTTTGAAACAATCTTCACGGCGGCGATGGCGAGTGAGTTTACATTGATAAACGAAAAGCAATGCCGTAAGCGCAAGTAAAATAAAATAACTATAATGCAAATGGGATTGGTAACCGATGAGAACGAGCAATCCTAAGGCAATAAATTGCAATAAAGCAATGATTTTATTGTCATATTGCGCAAACAAAATGGCGGTGGATTTCACCCCGATGCGCAAATCATCATCACGATCCACCATCGCATATTGCGTGTCATAAGCCACTGTCCAGGCTAAATTCGCCACAAACAGCAGCCAACATTCTAAGGGCAGTTGTTCGACTAACGCGCCATAGGCCATTGGGATAGACCAACCAAAGGCCGCGCCTAAGAAAAATTGCGGAAGATGGGTATAGCGTTTCATAAAGGGATAAATAAAGGCCAACAGCACCGCAATAAAAGACAAGCCAATGGCATAATAATTCAGAAATAGCACCAAAATAAAGGCGCAGAATATCAGCCCTGCAAAAAGTAATTTGGCTTCTTTTTCGCTGACTTTTCCCGTTGCTAAAGGACGCTGTGAAGTGCGTTTTACTTTACCGTCAATGTGGCGATCCGCATAATCATTAATCACGCAACCTGCGGCACGCATAATGATCACGCCAAGCACAAACACCATTAGCACCGAAATAGGCGGAAAATTTTTCTCTGCCAAAAACAATGCCCAAAGCGTTGGCCACAATAACAATAATGTGCCAATGGGTTTGTCAAAACGCATTAATTGTGCGTAAGCAGTGAGTTTTTCCGAAAGTTGAGGCATAGTCCTAAATCAGCTAAATCAAAAGTGCGGTTATTTTACTTGAAAAAATCGCAAAGGTCTTGAACAAATTGATCTATGTCAATAAGATAGCGCATTATTTCACGCATAAATAAAAATAAGGAAAAAAATGACCGCACTTAAAGAAATCACGCCACAGCAGGCTTGGCAAATGATGAACGAAGAAAATGCCACGCTGGTGGACATTCGCGATTTCCCCCGTTTTACCCATAGCCACCCAAAGGGCGCGTTTCACTTAACCAACCAAAGCTATGGCGAATTTCAGCAAAAAGTGGATTATGACGATCCCATTATCGTGAGCTGTTATCACGGTATCAGCAGCCGCAACGTAGGCGCATTTCTTATCGAGCAAGGCTACGATAATGTGTATAGTATGCAAGGCGGTTTTATGGGCTGGGAACAAGCAGACTTACCGCTCGAAGGCGAAGCGGTGCAAGGGGAAAATGCCGCTTAATCCTGCGCTGATCCGCTATCATCTGGTGAATGTTAGGTTAAATCCCATCATCTTCTGCGTGCGCTGTTCTTTTTGTTTTCTGTTGTGCTGAAAGTGTGGTGATGCCTTGATTGGCGCTGGTGAGAGCTTGTGTGACTAACTCAAAAAACTCAAGCTCATCTTTCGCCATTATGGTTTCAATCAGCATTTGTAAATTCGTGCCAACAATCACCTCTGCGTGCTCAAACTGTTGTGCAATCATTGCACATTGGCGAAATGGCGTGCCCCCTAAAATATCACAACAAAAAAGCACCGCACTTTCCTGCTCCGCATTAAGATATTGTTCGATATTTTGGCGTAATTGTTCTGGCGTGATTTGCTTATCATCAAAATCAAAAAAGGCCACCTTTGGATATTGCCCAATAATTTGCTCCAGCGCACTTTGTAGCCCTGTGGCGAAATGTCCGTGTCCGCTCACGATCAAGGTTGTCATCTTTTTCTCCTTATTGATCTAAAATAGATAAAAATGCCGAGCAAACACTCGGCATTCATCACAATAATATTTATAGGATACCTGCAAAACGTCCACCGATACCAATCACTACGGTGAGAATGATTAAGCGTAACGGCGACCAGTTACGTTTCACTAAATAGTACATCAATAAGGTGTACACCAATGGTAAAAAGGCTGGCATTAGCTTGTCTAACACATCAGCTTGCACTTTCACCACGGCATCACCAGCGGTGATTTCTGCGGTGGTTTGGAAACGAATGTAAGTGGCAACTAATGCGCCAATCACGGTCATACCAATCATTGATGCGGCGTGTGACACTTTTTTCGTGTTAGCCTTAATGGTTGGAATAGCTGCTACCCCCATTTTGTAGGCATAATGGGCTAAACCAAAACGTAAACCAAAATGCACGATATTGAATACCACAAAGAAGAAAATCGCCCCAAGGATCGAGCCTTGTAATGCCAAACTTGCGCCAATACCGCCGCAGATTGGCAATAAGGTGAACCAGAATAAGGCATCACCAATGCCGCCTAATGGGGCACCCACGGCGATTTTTGTGCTTTGAATGGCGTTCACTTCCTGTTTGGAACGTTCCATTGCTAGTACAATGCCCATTACGAATGTAACAAGGAACGGGTGAGTGTTGAAAAAGCCCAAATGCCCTTTCATTGCCTTGCTTAAATCCGCTTTGTTGGTGTGAATTTTTTTCAATGCGGGGCTAATTCCATATAACCAACCTGCCGCTTGCATACGCTCATAGTTAAAAGAAGCTTGTAGTAATAAAGAACGCCACGCCATCATATTAATATCAGATTTAGTGAGTTCTGTACCCATTGTTTGATCTTCGTACACATTGTCATTTTGTACGTTTTGACGTGCTTTAGATTCCATCTTGAAACTCCTCTTTTTGCGTTGCTTTTGTTTCAGTATTGCCTTTACGCATATAATCAATCAATGCCATTGCAACTGCCGCTGCAGCAATTGCTAACACTGGCAGATTAAGCCAAGCAGCGCCCACAAAACCTAGGATAAAATAAGGGATATAGGCATTTTTCATCATAATTTTCATTAATACCGCAAACCCGATAGCTGGCATAATGCCCCCTGCCACGCCTAAGCCATCAATCACTTCTTTTGGCAACATTGCAATGATTTTACCGGCATATTCCGCACCAAAGTAAGTTGGCAAGAACGCACAGAAGAAATAGAACGTACCCAGCACTAACAAACCAAGATAGTTCACATAATCAATGCCTTTGAGATTGGCTTCTTCCGCCATTTGATCACAACGGGACATAACCGCTGACATTACGGAGAATAAGAAGGTGATCCCCATTTGCACCGCAATGGCAAACGGCACAGCAACCCCAACGGCCACTTTTGGATCGGTTTTGGTAGTGATGGCAAATGCCGTTCCCACGATTGTGCCAATAATCACATTCGGTGGTTGCGCGCCTGCTAATGGTGCAAGCCCCATCCAGACTAATTCAAGGGTACCGCCAACTAAAATCCCTGTTTGTAAATCCCCTAAAATCGCTCCCACAATAGGCCCTAATACAACTGGTCTATGAAAATGCGTTAAACCATTATAGAGGTCAAGACCTGCAAAGAATGCAAGTACACCCAATAAGAGTGCCTGTAAAAGTCCAATTTCCATAGTTTCCTCGCTTCTTTCTTACAATAATTTAAACAAATCTATTGCATCTTCGGTTGGCACACCTTGAATAAAGCACTGCACACCAAGCTGGCGTAGCTGTTCAAATGCCGCTCTGTCTTTATCATTTACGGATACGGTTTTATGGATCTGTGTTTTGCCCTCCTCATAATGCATATTGCCTACGTTAATTTTGTCAATTGGCACGCCACCTTGCACTAAGGTTAAAAAATCACTCGGTGTTTTGCACACAAGTAAAATTTTTTGTCGATCCGCGGCGCGATGGATATTGTCAATCACCTTTTGCAACGGCCAAAAGCGCACATCAATGCCTTCTGCCAGCACCATTTCCATTAGGTTTTGTTGCATTGGATCTTCAGCCACTTCATCATTGGCAACGAGTACTAAATTCGCCCCAGCAAAGCCAACCCATTGCACGCCCACTTGACCGTGGATCAAACGTTCATCAATTCGATTTAACACAATATTTGGCATAACACTCTCCTTGCTAACCTGTTTTATGTATTTTCTTTTTACGCCTAAAAAATAAGGAAAGCAAAGAGTAAAATAAAGAAGTGTGACAGAGATCTAAAAATATTTTTTGGAGTGTAATTGAAGTAATTGAGTAAAAAGAAAAGAAAGAAATGATCAAATATACGCAAGATCATTTGCGAAAATGATTAATCTAAAACCCAATAATGTTGCAAAATGATCTTGTCAATTAAAAGAAAATCAAGCCATTGCGGCTCGTTCAAAATTGAAAGGCTTTATATGGCGAGTTCGATGTTGTTTTAATTCCCAGACATCATAGGCTGATTGTAAGCCCAACCATAATTTGGCTGTACTAATGCCAGCATCTTCTAATGCTAATGCAATATTTGCCGTCATTGGTGCTTTGCCATGCACAAGACGAGAAATAGTTTCTCTTGCAAAACCAAGATGATTAGCCAAATCTTTAATTTGAATGTTATGTGGTTCAATAAAACCATCGTAGAGTACAATTCCTGGGTGGGTTGGTTTTCTCATCTTGTTCTCCTAATGATAATCTTCATAATTCAAAATATATGCATCACCGTTAATAAACTCAAAAGTAATCCGCCAATTTCCTGATACCGTCATTGACCAGATTCCCTCTCTATCCCCTTTAAGTTTATGACATTGATACAACATTTGAAAATCAGCCACATCTGTTGAGCGATCAATTAAATCTAATATACCGCCGATTTTGCGTAGATGATCTGCTCGTAAACCTTTTGTTATGCCCTTTTCAAAGTATTGCTGTAGGCCTTTATGTTTAAAACTCTTAATCATCGCTATACTCTCATCGTGTGACAATATTACATCACACAATCAAACAAAATCAAAAATAAAGTGCGGTGATTTTTTCGAAAATTTACAGGGTAAAACTGAATGATTAATTCACTGCCTTAATCCGTAACTCTTTCGGTACTTCAAACACGGTGTTTTCTTCGCAGCCTTGTAACTCTTCCACTTGGGTTACGCCTAATTCTTTTAAGCGATTAACTACCGATTGCACTAATACTTCAGGGGCAGAAGCGCCTGCGGTAATGCCGATGGTGGAAACCTCTTTGAGCCACGCGATGTCAATATCATTGGCGTCATCAATCAGTTTCGCGGTTACGCCCATTCTGGTGGCAAGTTCTGCTAACCGATTGGAATTGGAAGAGTTTTTTGAACCAACAACAATCACTAAATCAGCAATTTTGGCTAATTCTCTCACCGCTTGCTGGCGGTTGGTGGTGGCATAGCAAATATCGTTTTTGCGTGGGCCTTGAATGGCGGGATATTTTTCTTTTAACGCTGCAATCACTTCACTAGTATCATCAATGGAAAGGGTGGTTTGCGTCATAAAGGTAATATCATCTTCTTTCGTTAGCGCAAGTTTGGCGATGTCTTCCACATCTTCCACCAAATAAATACCGCCTTGTGCATTATCATATTGCCCCATTGTGCCTTCTACTTCAGGGTGGCCTTCGTGTCCAATTAGCACCGCTTTTGTGCCTTTTCGGCTAGCACGTGCCACTTGCATATGCACTTTGGTTACGAGTGGACAGGTGGCATCAAACACTTTCAGCTCGCGTCTTTTGGCTTCTTGGCGAACAGCTTGAGAAACGCCGTGGGCAGAAAAAATCACTATCGCGCCGTCTGGCACTTCATCTAATTCTTCCACAAACACCGCACCACGTTCACGCAATCCATTTACCACAAAACGGTTATGTACCACTTCGTGGCGGACATAAATCGGCGCGCCGTGAATTTCTAAGGCTAATTCGACAATGCTAATGGCACGATCTACCCCTGCACAAAAGCCACGCGGGTTGGCTAAGATAATTTTCACTGGGCTTTCTCCGTTTTTTTCTCGTTATTTTTGATGGCATCAATGGCAAGCAATGCGGCACCAATACAAATGGCAATGTCCGCCACGTTAAAGACTGGATAATGCCATTGTTGCCAGTAGAAATCGAAAAAATCCACTACAAAACCGTGATACGCACGATCGGCCATATTCGCCAGTGCTCCGCCAATAATTAGCGCATAGGCGGTGTTTTGCAGCCGTTGGCTCACTTTATTTTTGGCTAAGAAAATCACGAGCATTGCGGAAATTCCAATGGCAAGTAGGATAAAAAAGCTTTTCTGCCAGCCTGAGTGATCCGCTAGAAAACTAAATGCTGCGCCATAATTTCGCACATAGGTGAGATTAAAAATAGGCAAAACTTGGACACTTTCGTACAGCTCAAAATGGTTTACCACTAAATATTTGGTAAACAAATCTAAGCAAAATGCCACCGCACTTAGCCAGAGAAATGATAAACCTGATTTAGATTTTGACATCTATTTGTTCCAAAATGTAGGTTGTTTCCAAATGTAAGGACACACAGGCAGCCCTACAAATTCAATTACGCCAAACAAAAAATTCGTGAAAAAAGCACCGCACTTTGTGATTTCGGTAAATCAAAGTGCGGTGGAATTTTTTCACATTTTACGCAAAACGTCTTACTTCACCTTCGCCGTCCACGTTTTCAACGCAGCGTGAACATAGGGTTGGGTGTGCTGGATTTGTGCCGATGGTGTCAGAATAATGCCAGCAACGCGGACATTTTTCATTGGCGGAACGAACCACTTTCACTTTAAAGCCTTCTATTTCGCCTGCTTCCACATCTGCTTCAGCTAATGGCTTCACTTGTGCTTTTGAGGTGATCAGCACAAAGCGTAGTTCATTTTCTAGCTGCGATAAAATCTTCGCGTATTCATCGTTCGCATAAAGGGTAACCTCTGCTTCCAATGCAGCGCCAATGGTTTTATCTGCACGGGCTTGCTCTAACACACGGTTTACTTCATCACGCAGTTTCAACACTTGTTGCCAGTAAGCATCATTCATTGTTTCTTCTGCGTTTAATGGGAATAAGCCGTTATAAAATTCCTCTGTAAACACAAATTCCGCACGTTCACCCGGGATATATTGCCAGATTTCATCGGCAGTGAAAGATAAAATTGGCGCAATCCAACGAACCAACGCCTCGGCAATATGCCATAAGGCTGTTTGACAGCTACGACGTGCAAGGCTGTCCGCTTTGGTGGTGTATTGACGATCTTTGATAATATCTAAATAAAACGATCCCATTTCAATGGAACAGAATTTCATTAAACGCTGAACAACGGCGTGGAATTGATAATTATCATACGCTTCTTGGATTTCTTTTTGTGCATTTAAAGCACAATCCACCGCCCAACGATCTAGCACGATCATTTCCTCTGGTTTCACTAAATCACGTTTCGGATCAAACCCATTTAAGTTCGCCAAAAGGAAACGTGCGGTATTACGAATACGGCGATAACTATCGGCTGCACGTTTTAAGATTTCGTCTGAAACAGACATTTCCCCTGTATAATCCGTTGAAGCCACCCATAAACGTAAAATATCGCCACCAAATTTATCCATCACTTCTTGTGGGGTAACAATGTTACCGATAGATTTAGACATTTTACGCCCTTTGCCATCAACGGTGAAACCGTGGGTTAGTACTTGCTTATAAGGGGCTTTGTTATCCGTTGCCGTTGAAAGCATTAATGATGACATAAACCAGCCACGGTGCTGATCCGAGCCTTCTAAATACATATCGGCTTCCTGCCCATTAAATTCTGGACGTGCTTTCACAACCGAAGAATACGTTGATCCTGAATCAAACCAAACATCAAGGGTATCTGGCACTTTTTTATAATGTTCAGCATCTTCACCAAGCAAATCTTTTGGATCCAGATCCCACCACGCTTGAATGCCTGATTGTTCCACGAGTTGCGCGACTTGCTCAATAAGTTCAAGTGTGCGAGGGTGCAATTCTTCTGTGGTTTTATGGATAAATAACGCCATTGGCACGCCCCAAGTACGCTGACGAGAGATACACCAATCTGGGCGGTTTTCCACCATAGTTTCAATGCGTGCTTGCCCCCAATCTGGAATCCAACGTACTTTTTTGATTTCGCTTAACGCTTGCGGACGTAAGCCATTTGTTTCCATTCCAATAAACCATTGCGGTGTCGCACGGAAAATAATTGGCGTTTTGTGTCGCCAGCAATGCGGATAACTATGACGAATTTTTTCTAATTTCAATAAGTTACCTGTTTCTGTAAGTTTTTCAATAACCAAATCATTGCTTTCAAACACGCCTTTACCCGCAAAAAATGGCGTTTCAGCTTTAAATACGCCTGCATCATTAATTAATGCTGCCATTTCTAAACCATATTTCAAGCCAACCAAATAGTCGTCTTGACCGTGATCTGGTGCGGTATGCACTAAACCTGTACCGCCATCGGTGGTAACGTGATCGCCTAAAATCACTGGCACACTATACTCATAGAACGGGTGATTAAAACGGAGAAGTTCTAAGTCAGCCCCTTTTGCTTCACCTAGCACTTTCACGTTTTCTTCACCTAAGGCTTTTTGCACGCTTTCGACCAACGCTTTCGCTAAAATTAAACGCTTATTGCCAAATTGTAATAATTGATAAACCAGCTCTGCATTCACTGCAATAGCACGGTTTGATGGCAATGTCCAAGGGGTGGTTGTCCAGATCACCGCAGCTACTTCACCGCTGCCTGCTTCGCTTAAATTAAATTTATTTAGTACCGCACTTTCATCGGTAGCTGGGAATTTCACATAGATAGATGGTGAAGTTTTATCTTCATATTCCACCTCGGCTTCTGCTAAAGAAGATGCGCAATCCAAACACCAATGCACCGGTTTATAACCTTTGTAAAGATGGCCGTTTTCGACCACTTTAGCCAAAGTGCGAATAATGTTCGCCTCGGTGTCGTAATTCATTGTTAAATAAGGATTATCCCAATCGCCCAAGACACCTAGACGGATAAAATCTTTCTTTTGCCCTTCCACTTGTTCACGGGCATAGTTACGGCATTCTTGGCGGAATTGTGCAGCAGAAATTTTATCGCCCGGTTTTCCTACCAAACCTTCTACTTTCAATTCAATCGGCAAGCCGTGGCAATCCCATCCCGGGATATAAGGACTGTCAAAACCTGCGGCGGTTTTGGATTTTACAATAATGTCTTTCAGAATTTTATTTACAGCGTGTCCAATATGAATTGAGCCGTTAGCATAAGGAGGCCCATCGTGCAAAATAAAGGATTTTTTTCCTTGAGCAGATTGTCTGATTTTTTCGTAAAGTTTTTTCTCATACCAATTTTTTAGCATTGCTGGCTCACGTTTTGCCAGATCACCACGCATCGGAAAACCTGTTGCTGGCAGGTTTAGCGTATTTTTGTAATCTACGTTTTCATTCGACATTTTGTTTTTTCCACGTTGTATAAAATAAAATCTTGCATTAAATGCACAATAACTTTGGCATTATACGCATAAATAACACAATATTAAAGAATAGGAGTGGCGGAATTATGATTCAATCCCTAATGAAAGTGCGGTGATTTTTTGATAACTTTTTTACCGCACATTAAGCCCTTTAGCTCGTTCTTTTAGCTTGGCGAAAATACGCCTTTGCCACGTCCACATCTTTTACAATTTGTGCTTTAAGATCCTCAAAAGAGGGAAATTTGACTTCATCACGAATTTTATGACACAGTTCCACCTTAAGCGGCAGTCCATAAATATCTTGTTTAAAATCAAATAGATGAACCTCTAACAATTGTTTAACCCCATTAATGGTCGGGCGACGTCCAATATTTGCCACCCCTTCATATTCTGTACCATTAGGCAATTTAGCTCTTACTGCATATACCCCTTTCACGGGATTAACTTGGCGTTGTAAGCGAATATTTGCTGTTGGAAAGCCAATAGTTCGCCCTAGTTTATTGCCTTGTACAACACGCCCATAAATGCAATAAGGCTTGCCCAAAAGTTGCTTAGCAAGGGCTAAATGATCATCAGCAAGGGCTTGTCGAATCGCCGTGCTACTGATACGTTGTTCATTTAAACGAAAACTGCAATTATCTTCTACACGGAAGCCGTATTGCTCCCCCGCTTGTTGTAGCAGAGCAAAATCCCCTGTACGCCCAACCCCAAAACGGAAATCATCACCAATACTTAAAAATTTCACATTGAGTTTCTGTACCAAGTATTGTTGAATAAATTGTTCAGCAGAAAGCTGGGCAAAAGTGCGGTCAAATTTTATGCGAATCACATAATCTACGCCTAATTCAGCCAATGCACTCAATTTATCACGCAACCGCATCAAACGCGGCGGGGCGTTATCTGCCATAAAATATTCGCTTGGTTGTGGTTCAAAAAGCATCACCACCATTGGTAAAGAAAGGTTGGTGGCTTTTTCACGCAAGTGGCGTAACACCGCCTGATGCCCTAAATGCACTCCATCAAAATTACCAATCGTTAAGGCACAGCCTTGCTGTCGCAAAGTGGCTGGTAGTTGTTTTAACCCTTGAATTAATTGCATTAAAAATTCCGTACTCTTTCATTTTTCGCCATACACACCGTATGGCGCTGATTTATTCAAGTCCTCTGTGGCTTATCTGTGAGGAAATGCTCACCCAATTTGTGTTAGCTATCATTTTGTCACTAAGTTACTTCAGCTAAAAAATTGGCAAAATCACACCGCACTTTGATTTTCACTCACTTATTTACCAATACAAAATGAACTGAAAATATTGCCAAGCAGATCATCAGAGGTAAATTGTCCTGTGATCTCGCTCAGGTGATTTTGTACCATTCGCAATTCTTCAGCGAGCAGTTCACCGGCATAAAACTCCGTCAGCTGAATGAGTCCTGCTTGCAAGTGAATATCCGCTTGTTCTAAAGCCTCTAAATGGCGACGGCGTGCAAGAAAACCACCTTCTGTACTGGTGTTATAGCCCATTGATTGTTTGAGATGTTCACGCAGTAAGTCCACACCAACTTGTGTTTTCGCCGAAAGGCTGATTGAGGTTTGTCCATTTTGTTCGCGAATGGTTTCCGCTTCACCACTTAAATCCGCTTTATTACGCACAATGGTTAAAGGGATATTGTTCGGCAATTTTGCCAAAAATTCTGACCGCACTTGCGCGAGATTTTCTTCGCTATCGGTGCTGTCTAACATCAGAATAATGCGATCTGCTTGCTCAATTTCGTCCCACGCACGGCGAATCCCAATGCGTTCTACTTCATCGGTCGCATCACGCAAACCTGCGGTATCAATAATATGTAACGGCATTCCGTCAATGTGGATATGCTCACGCAGCACATCGCGAGTTGTGCCTGCAATGTCGGTAACAATCGCCGCTTCGCGTCCTGCGAGAGCATTGAGTAGGCTAGATTTTCCTGCATTTGGTCGCCCTGCGATCACCACTTTCATTCCTTCACGCAAAATCGCCCCTTGCTTGGCTTCCGCTCGCACGGCAGCAAGTTGAGCAATAATCTCACGCAATTTGGCTTCAATTTTTCCGTCCGCCAAGAAATCAATTTCTTCATCAGGGAAATCAATCGCCGCTTCCACATAGGTGCGTAGATAAATCACATCATCAACAAGCTGGTTGATTTTATTAGAAAATTCCCCTTGTAAGGATTTCAATGCTGAACGCGCCGCTTGTTCAGAGGTCGCATCAATAAGATCGGCAATGGCTTCCGCTTGAGCGAGATCCAATTTATCATTCAAAAACGCCTGTTCAGAAAATTCTCCTGGGCGAGCCAAACGCACGCCTTTGACTTGCAAAATGCGTTTGAGTAAGAGATCTAAAATAATCTGTCCGCCGTGGCCTTGTAGCTCTAATACATCTTCACCAGTGAAAGAATTTGGGGCTTTGAAAAATAGCGCGATCCCTTGGTCTAACACTGTGCCATCGCTATCTTTAAACGGTAAATAATTCGCTACACGCGGCTTCAGACTTTTGCCTAGCACCGCTTCTGCTACTTGTTGGGCAAGCGGCCCTGATACCCGTAAAATACCGACACCGCCACGTCCAATCGGGGTGGCTTGGGCGACTATGGTTTCTTTTGACATAATTTTTCCTAGAAAAAAGACCGCACTTTTAGAAACGCTCAAATATTATCTCGAGCAATAAACGGTGCGGTGGATGACCTTTATTTCATTAAATTTCTTCAACAACTGATGAACCAGTTTCCTGCTCACCGTCCAGCCATTGCCATTGTTCATTCAAGCGTTACCATAAGGCAATTTTTCAATTCAATAGCTAGGGCGAACACATAGGTTCGCCCCTACAAGGGGATAATTGTATTACAGATTAAAAGCAATCACTAACGTTCTTTTCAAACAGCCAGTCATATAACAAAATCAATAAATTAAAGGGATTTTTTGATCTAAAATGGGCGAACACTTAGGTTCGCCCCTACACGGGGATAATTGTATTACAGATTAAAAGTAATCACTAACGTTCTTTTCAAACAGCCAGTTAGATAACAAAATCAATAAATTAAAGGGATTTTTTGATCTAAAATGGGCGAACACTTAGGTTCGCCCATAAATAAAGTATCTACTCTAGCTAGTTATTTTTTACGGGAATGTAATCCTTTTTTCTCTAACCCACGATAAATCCATTGTTGTTGGGCAATAGTGATAAGGTTGGAAACTAACCAGTAGAGTACCAAACCTGCTGGGAAGAATAGGAAGAATACCATAAAGATCAATGGCATAAATGTCATAATTTTTTGTTGCATTGGATCTGCAACTGGTGTTGGTGACATTTTTTGTAATAAGAACATTGATCCGCCCATTAAAATTGGCAAGATGAAATACGGATCTTGTGCCGATAAATCTTGAATCCAACCGAAGAATGGCGCGTGGCGTAGTTCAACCGCTTCCATAAATGTCCAATATAAGGCGATGAAAATTGGCATTTGTAAAAGAATTGGTAAACAGCCACCGAGTGGGTTTACTTTTTCTTCTTTGTATAATTTCATCATTTCTTGGCTCATACGCTGACGATCTTCCCCGTAACGCTCACGCATTTCTTGGATTTTCGGTTGTAGCATACGCATTTTTGCCATTGAGGTGTATTGGGCTTTGGTTAATGGATAAAGCAAGCCTTTCACCACGAGAGTTACGCCAATAATCGCAAGCCCCCAGTTTTTCACTAAATCGTGAATGTGGGTAAGTAGCCAGAATAACGGTTTCGCAATAAACCACGCCCAACCGTAATCCACGGTTAAATCTAAGTGGTTTGCCACCTCTGCCATTTGATTTTGTAATTTTGGCCCTGTCCATAATTTGCTGGTGATGGTTTCTGTTGCACCTGCTGGAATATCCACCACGGGCCCACGATAACCAATTGCCCCTAAATTACGCGCTTTGTCTGTAGAAGTATATAAAAGATGAGTGCTGTCTTGATTTGGAATCCACGCAGACACGAAATAATGTTGTAATACCGCTACCCAACCTGCTTTAGTTTGGATAGAAAGATCTTTTTCTTCCATATCTTGGAAGCTGTATTTTTTATAATTCGTTTCAGAAGAAGAATACGCGCCACCAGTATAAGTTGGCATTGCCATACTGCCTGAGCTTTCTACCAAAGTATGGGTTAATTTTGCATAAGGCTCAACTTCAATAGCTTGACCGCTTTGGTTCGTAATTTCAAAGTTCACTGCCACATCATATTCGCCACGTTTTAATACGAAAATTTTGCGATACGTTACGCCATCTTTTTCAAATACTAATGGCACAACAAGCTCATTTTGTCCATCAGCCAGTTTGAAAGTATCCCCTTCTACTTGGTAATTTGCACGGCCTGCTTTAGTGTCAATCCCGTTTTTGCCAACTAAACCACTTTGCGCAATATAAATATGCTCTGGTGTATCGTTCAATAAAACAAATGGTGTATGGGAATCTAATTCTGCATCATATTTTAATAATTCAGAACGCACTACGTCCCCACCTAATGTATTTACTTTTAAACGGAATACATCATTTTCTAAGGTAATGACTTTACCTTGAGCAAGGTTAGCAAGGTCTGAATTTGCTGTTAATTCGCCTTGAGAATTAGAAGTTTGCGCTTGTTCAGTGGCAACAGGCTTTGGTGAATGGTAATCCACTTGCCATTGCTGATAAACAAGAAAAGAAATAAAGAGTAGTGCTAGCACTAACAGGCTACGTCTTGAATCCATTATTTGTTCTCTTTGTTGTTATTGATCTTCGGCGGAACAGGATCGTATCCACCAGCGTGTAAAGGATGACATTTTAATATACGTTTTAACGTAAGCCAACCACCTTTTAACGCACCGTGCGTTTTTAATGCTTCAATGCCGTAGCAAGAACAAGTTGGCGTGAATCGGCAACGCGGGCCAATTAAAGGACTAATAACGAGCTGATAAAATCGAATAAGCGCAATTAAGACTTTCGAGCCAAGCGAATGTGGCGTTGCCATAATTTATCCAATGAATTGAATATGTGCTGATTATCTAACCGCCCGATACCCTGTTTAACCACAATGACAAAATCATAATGCGGTAGATCGTGCTGTAATTGACGAAAACGTTCACGGCATAAGCGTTTAATGCGATTACGATCGTGGGCGCGTTTTAAATGCTTTTTTGCTACCGCTAAACCTAAACGTGGAACAGATTCCTGATTAGGACGGGCTAGAATAGTAATTTCAGGGGAACTCGCACGTTGCGGATCTTGGAAAACGTATTTGAATTGAGCGGGAGTTAGCAGACGTAACTCCCGAGAAAAGTTTAGCTTAATCACAGCGAAGGGCTGGATTATGCAGATAAACTTTTACGACCTTTAGCACGACGACGAGCTAAAACTTGACGGCCGTTTTTAGTTGCCATACGAGCACGGAAACCGTGAGTACGGCTACGTTTTAATACAGAAGGTTGAAATGTACGTTTCATAATTATAATCTACCTAAATCAACATTGTTTAACTATTGCCTTTGACATTTAGATAGCCAAAAACGAATTGAAACAAGGGTTACTAAAATAAGGAACGGAATTGTAATCACAAATGAGCCGTTCGTCAAATAAGAATAAGAAAAATCGCAACATAATCTGCATTTTTCTTATTTGAAAGCATAAAAGCGGGGTGAATTATACTTTTTTTGGCAGAAATCTCAAGCAGCCTTTTTCGATTTTTTTGATCCTTTTATAAAGATCTTTTCTCAACTTTATTGTAAAATTAGCCGAATTCTCACCGCACTTTTCTGCGGACGATTCAAACGTTTAACTAATAAACTAGACATAATAACAATGAAAACCACGCTCGCATCACTTTGGCAGGATTGCCTTTCACAACTGCAAGATCAAGTTTCACCAACGGATTTCAGCACTTGGTTGCGCCCATTGCAAGCTGATATTGTAGGTGAAAACAATATGGTGTTATATGCCTCCAACGTTTTTGTTAAAAACTGGGTGGAAACCCATTATCTTGAATTAATCAGCCGTTTAGCCCAACAATTTTCTGGCAATGCGGATTTTAGTGTGAAAGTGCAAGAGGGTTCAAAACCTGCAATGCGTAAAACCACACCGCCACCTGCTGCTGCTCAAAATAATGCACCAGCGCAGCCAAGCGAGCAAAAAACAAGCTATCGTTCTAACTTAAATACCAAGCACATTTTTGAAAACTTTGTGGAGGGGAAATCCAACCAACTGGCCCGAGCCGTGGCACAAAAAGTGGCGATTAACCCTGGGGAGCAAAGCGCCAATCCGCTATTTCTTTATGGTGGCACAGGGCTTGGTAAAACCCACTTATTACACGCTGTGGGCAATGGTATTTTAACTACCAAGCCTGAAGCACGCGTGATCTATATTCACGCCGAACGTTTTATGCAAGAGTATGTCCGCGCCTTGCAAGAAGACAAAATGGAAAACTTCAAAAAATTCTACCGCACTTTAGATGCTTTGCTGATTGATGATATTCAATTCTTCGCCGGCAAAGATGGCACGCAAGAAGAATTTTTCCATATTTTCAACTCCTTATTTGAAAGCAGTCGGCAAATTATCTTAACCTCAGACCGCTATCCAAAAGAGATCGAAAAGATCGAAGATCGTTTAAAATCCCGTTTTGGCTGGGGATTAAGTGTTGCCATTGAGCCGCCAGAGCTTGAAACTCGTGTCGCCATTTTATTGAAGAAAGCGGAAGAAAAAAATATGCGCTTACCAGAAGAAGTGGCGCTGTTTATAGGTGAAAAACTACGCACCAACGTGCGTGAATTAGAAGGCGCGCTCAACCGCGTACACGCTAATGCAGAATTTACCGGCAAGCCGATTACTATTGACTTTGTGCGCGAAACCCTCAAAGATATGCTGGCATTGCAAGAAAAATTAGTAACCGTGGAAAATATTCAAAAAGTAGTGGCGGAATATTACCGCATCAAAGTAGCGGATCTTAAATCGAAAAGCCGCGCCAGATCGGTGGCTCGCCCACGCCAAATTGCAATGGCGCTGTCGCGCGAACTCACCAACCGCAGTTTCCCTGAAATTGGCAGCAGCTTTGGTGATCGCGATCATACTACCGTGTTGCACGCTTGTCGCAGTGTGGATAAACTCAAACAACAAGACCCAAGCATTCAAGAAGATTGGTCTAATTTAATCCGAACCTTATCAGCTTAAGGACGCAACTATGCAATTTACTGTATCAAGAGAAAATCTGTTAAAACCTTTACAACAAGTATGTGGCGTATTAGGCAGCCGCCCAACCTTACCAGTATTAAGCAATGTATTGCTCAACATTAGTGGGCAAACGCTAACAATGACTGGAACGGATATGGAAGTAGAGCTTTCAACTCAAGCGCAATTAAATAGCGCAACACAAGACGGACGCTTTACCATTCCAGCGAAAAAATTTCTTGATATTTGCCGTAGTTTTCCTGATGGCTCAGACATTACCGTGAATTTTGAAGAAGAAAGAGCGTTAGTTCATTGTGGACGCAGTAAATTTAACCTCACCACACTGCCTGCCGATGAGTATCCGAATCTCATTGATTGGCAAGCTGAGGTGGATTTCACCACCACCCAAGCCACCTTACGCCGTTTAATCGATGCCACCCAATTTTCGATGGCAAACCAAGATGTGCGTTATTTCCTAAATGGAATGAAATTTGAAACTGAAGGAAATTTAATCCGCACCGTAGCCACAGATGGACACCGCCTTGCTGTTTGCACCATTGCCTTAGAGCAAGATTTACAAATTCATTCTGTTATTTTGCCACGCAAAGGGGTGCTTGAACTAGCTCGTTTGCTTGAAGCCAATGATTCGCCTGCACAAGTACAAATCGGCACGAATAATCTGCGCATTGATTTAGGGCAAATTATCTTCACCTCAAAATTAATTGATGGCCCATTCCCTGATTATCGCCGCGTGTTGCCACGCAATGCGCAACGCATTATGGTAGGTGATTGGGAAAGCCTAAAACAAGCCTTTGCTCGTGCAGCTATTTTGTCTAACGACAAAGTTCGCACCGTGCGTTTACAGCTTGCTGGAAATCAACTTACCATTACAGCAAGCAACTCAGAACAAGAACAAGCCGAAGAAGTGATCGATATTCAATATGAAGGCGATGAATTAGAAGTGGGCTTTAACGTGAGCTATTTGCTCGATGTGCTCAATGCACTCAAATGTAAGCAAGTGCGTATGCGCTTAACAGATGCCTCATCAAGCTGTTTAATTGAAGATGTGGACGACAACAGCGCAGAATATGTGATTATGCCGATGCGTTTATAATCTATGGCAATTTCACGCTTAACTGTTGAAAACTTTCGCAATTTAACCGCCGTGGATCTGGAATTTGACCACGGCTTTAACTTTTTAGTGGGCAATAATGGCAGTGGCAAAACTAGCCTGCTTGAAGCGATTTTTTATCTTGCTCACGGCCGCTCTTTTAAAAGTGCGGTGGCAAATCGCATTATTTCTTATGAACAGCCCCACTTCACCCTGTATGGCAAAATTCAAGAGCAACAGCATCAATGGTCAGTGGGTTTGCAAAAACATCGTCAAGGTAATACACAGGTTAAAATTAACGGTGAAGAAGCGAAAAAAATCGCTGATCTTGCCCATTTATTGCCAATGCAAATGATCACCCCAGAAGGACTCACCTTGCTTAACGGTGGCCCAAGCTATCGCCGCGCTTTTTTAGATTGGGGATTGTTTCACCATCACAGCCAATTTCACCCTGTGTGGAGCCAGCTTAACCGCTTATTAAAGCAACGCAACGCTGCTTTGCAACAAGCCTTTCGCTACGAACATATTCATATTTGGGATAAAGAGCTGGTCAATCTCGCCAACCAAGTGAGCCAATGGCGCGCCGATTATGCCGAAGCCTTACGCCCTGAAATTGAGCGCACTTGCCAACTGTTTCTGCCTGAATTAGAAATCAGCGTGATCTTTCACCAAGGTTGGGACAAAAATAACGATTACGCAGAATTGTTACAGCAAAACTTTGAGCGTGATCGTGCCATTGGCTACACCGTATCTGGCCCGCAAAAAGCCGATTTTCGCTTTAAAGCCAATGGCTTACCCGTAGAAGATGTGCTTTCGCGCGGACAATTAAAACTGCTAATGTGCGCCTTGCGTTTGGCACAGGGAGAGCACTTAACCCAACAAAAAGATCGCCATTGCATTTTCTTAATTGACGATTTCGCCTCTGAATTAGATAAAACGAAACGCGCCTTACTTGCCGAACGCTTACAACAAAGCGGCTCGCAAGTATTCGTAAGCGCAATCACTCACAACCAACTCAAAGAAATGCAACCAGAAAAACACCGCACTTTTAGCGTGCAAAATGGTGTGCTAACAGAAAAATCGTAATTTTATTTCATTTTTTCAACAGGTTACGCAAATCAGACATCACTTCTTGGTACGAATAGGTTTTGATTTTACCGCTTAAAATACCTTGCAAGAAATGTTGTTGCTACGTCAAAGAATGTTCAAATGAAGATAAAATTTCTCGTTCAAATACTGATGACGGTTGCTGCTGCAGCTAACGTTCTCTCATTATTTTCATAAGCTGCTTTTCCTATCATTCAAACATTCAACATTTTTCTACATAATTTATCCTTTTTAATTATCTCACCTAAAATCCTTGGGGGAAAATAAAGTGCGGTACGTTTTTCTTCTCTTTTTTGGAAAATTCTGCAAAATCTCACCGCACTTGTGCTGGTGTTCTGCCAATAAAAAAGCTACCCGAAGGTAGCTTTTGATTTTTAATACTTAATTAATGCTGTGCATTATTTTCTAATGCAGGCTGATTTTCATCAAACTCTGGCAATGGTTTGTGTTCGCTTGCGATGTAAGTATAAATGACTGGCAAGATGAACAAGGTAAATAGCGTACCAATTGCCAATCCAGCCACGATCACAATACCAATACTAAAGCGAGACACTGCACCTGCGCCTGTCGCATATAGCAATGGAATTAACCCTGCAATCATCGCGGCGGTTGTCATCAGAATTGGGCGTAAACGCACGGTCGCGGCTGCCATAATAGCTTCTCGACGGTTTTTATGGTGATAAAGCTGCTCTTCTTTCGCTACTTCACACATTAAGATACCGTGTTTCGTAATTAAGCCTACAAGTGTAATCAAGCCCACTTGTGAGTAAATATTTAAGGTTGTTCCAGCAATGCCGAAGAAACCAAATAAATTTAAGGCAAATAACGCGCCACTCACAGCAAGTGGTACAGAAATCATAATCACTAATGGATCGCGGATAGATTCAAATTGAATTGCTAACACAAGGAAGATAATAATCACTGCTAAGGCAAAAGTAACGCCTAATGAATTGCCTTCTTGTACAAGCTGACGTGCTTCACCTTTGAAGTCGTAGTTATAGCCTTGTGGTAAATCCTGATTTGCTGTGTCTTGTAACCATTTTACCGCATCACCAATACTGGTGGTTGGTGAAGGCACCGCACCAATAATCGCAGAATTTAACTGGCTAAAACGAGGCAATGAACTTGGTTGTGATTCAAGTGTGATCGTTAAGAAACTGCTTAACGGTACAGATTCGCCATTGCTTGCTTTTACGAAGTAATTATCCATACTTTCTGGCGCAAGGCGATCTTTACGCTTAACTTGTGAAATCACTTTATACGCACGGCCATCAATGTCCACACGGGTGATGGTGGCGGCAGAAAGATAGCTACCTAACGTCTGGCTAATTTGTTGCATTGATACACCGTAAGTTCCCGCTTTCTCTTTATCGATGGTAACTTTCATTTGTGCGGTATCAAATTTCAACGCTAAAGACGTGTACACAAACTGTCCAGAGTTTTTCATTTTATCAAGGAAAGCACCAGCCACTTCAGCCAACTCTTTGTAATCTTTCGCGGTACTAATCACAAAGCTCACTGGTGGGCCTTGTTCCCCTGTTTCAATTTCAGGGAAGGCGAAACCACTCACCGAAATTTCAGGAATAGCTTGGGCTTTTTGATTTAATTCAGCAAGCACTTCACTTTGTTTACGGCTACGATCCTTCCAATCCTTTAACGTGACTACGTTTAATGATTGATTAGATGCTGGCGCACCAGAAATGACCATTGAAAAATCGACTTCTTCGGTATTTTTCAAAATATCTTCATAGCCTTTCATTGCCCCTTGTACATAATCCACATTCACATTCGCAGGCGCTGTCCCTAAGGCAAGAAATGCGCCTTTGTCTTCCGCAGGGGTTAATTCACTGGAAAGGGAATTAAACAACATTGGCAAGGTGGCAAAAATCACCACGGCAAAGGCCAGCACAAATTTGCGGCTATTCATTACAATGCCAAGCAAATATTCATAAGTGCGGGTCAATTTTCCTAAGGTATTTTCAATACGTTGCTCAAGTTTTGATGGCTCAGTATGCGGTTTGAGCAATTTACTACTCATCATTGGGGAAAGGGTTAATGCCACAATCCCTGAAATAAACACCGCACCTGCAAGGGTGAGAGCAAATTCTTTAAACAATGAACCTGTGATCCCACTCATTAATGCCATTGGGGAATATACTGCAATCAAGGCGATAGTCATTGAAATAACTGGCGTTGCAATTTCTCTTGTACCGATGATCGCAGCACGGAACGGCGTTTCACCCAGTTTAATATGGCGATCCACGTTTTCTAGCACCACAATGGCATCGTCCACCACCAAACCGATGGCCAGAATTAAGGCCAGCAAGGTCATCAAGTTGATGGAGAAATCAAAGGCTTGCAACATCATTATTACCCCGATCAAGGAAATCGGAATGGTAATAACTGGGATCAAAATAGCACGGAATGAACCAATAAATAGCGTGATCACCACCAATACGATAATGGTTGCTTCTAAAATGGTTTTTACCACTTCATCAATGGAGCTGTTAATCGCAATCGTACGGTCGTAAAGAATGTCTGTTTCAATGCTATCTGGCAAATTGCGTTTAATGCTTTCGTATAACGGACGAATATTTTCTGCCACCGTTAATGGGTTTGCCGTTGATGCAGGATCAATAGCTAATACCACAGAATCCGAACCATTCGCCACCGCGCGGCTGTCATCACTTTCTTTGTTTAATTCCACATCGGCAATATCACGCAAACGCACGAGGTTATCGCCTTTTGAATACACGATCAGATTTTGCAACTGCTCTACGGTTTTCGTGGTGGTTTCTACTTTGTTTTTATACACCGTGAAATAGCCGTTATCATTCCCCGCAGCGGTTTGCACGTTATTGGCTGATAACGCCGCCATCACTTCTGGTGCAGAAAGGTTTTGCGATGCCATTTTTTGCGGATCTAACCAAATACGCATTGCATATTGTGATGCACCAAAAATTGACACTTTTGCCACTCCTTCTACGGTAAAGAACTGCGGTTTCACCACACGTTCAATATAGTCGGTAACTTGGCTTGCATCTAACTTGTTGGAACGGAAACTGATGTACATAATCCCCGATCCCCCTGTTGAAGAAGTAATCGTAGGATCATCAATCCCAGTCGGCAATGCAGAACGCACGGAATTCACCTTCGCCAACACATCAGCTAGCGCCGCGTTGGGATCGGTGTTGAGTTTCATTTTTACCGTAATAGAAGAGGTATTTGGACGACTTTCTGAAGACATATAATCAATATTATCAGCCTGTGCAATCGCTTCCTCTAGTTTTGAGGTAATAAAGGCTTGGATCAGATTGGCATCCGCCCCCGGATAAACCGTGGTAACGCTGATTACCGTGGTTGTCATTTTAGGATATTCACGCACCGTCAATTTTGAAATGGCTTGCAAACCTAAAATCACAATCAGCAAGCTAATCGAAACCGCTAAAATGGGGCGACGAATAAAAATATCTGTAAATTTCATTCACACACTTCCTAAATTAAAGATTGGTTTTCTTCACAGGTTCAGCTGTACCAACACCCGCTTTATCCGTCACAAAAACTAAGCTGCCGTTACCGATGCGTTGCTGACCGCCTGTGATGATTAAATCACCCACTTTCACATCATCGCCTTTTAATTGGGCATAAATACCTTGGCGATCTTTGGTGAATACAGTGATTTGTTTGGCACGATAGACTTTATCAATGTCATCTTTATGCGGGAATTTATCGTTATCTAATAACTTCTGTTTATCTTCATCAGAAAGTGCGGTTAAAACGTAGGCGATTTCTCCGTACATATTGTAGCTCACCGCCACTTGTGGCACGACAACTTGGTTGCGCTCTGTTGGCAAGGCAATGCGTAAACGGGTGAACATTCCTGATAATAATTTTTCGCCCTCAGGCTGATCAAAGGTCGCTTGCACATCAATTAAGCCTGTTGAACCATTAATTGCTGGCTCAATCGCGGTGATTTTTGCCCCAAAGGTTTCCCCTAAAAGGGCGTCTGCCGTTGCAGTAACTTTTTGCTCTAAGTGTAATTGCTCTAAAGAATTTTGTGCCACGGAGAAATCCACTTTCATTTGGCTACGATCTTCCACGCGTACAATTGGGCTACCTAAAGTAACGTATTGCCCTACGTTGACTTTCACAATCCCCGCTACGCCATCAAAAGGCGCAACAATTTGGCGGCGTTCAATGGTGGCTTTTAGCGCATCAATATTGGCAACTAAGGCATCGTAACTGGCTTTGGCATTATCCAATTCCTGTTGCGACACGCTTTTAGTTTTATAAAGATTGAGATAACGTTGATAGGTTTGTTTCACCGAAGAAAGCTGAGCTTGCGAAGCAGATAAATTTGCCTGTTCCACTGAGCTATCTAACTGTACTAACACATCGCCTTTTTTCACGGCTTGGCCTGATTGCACCAACACTTTCGACACCATACCTGCGGTTTGTGCGCTTAACATTGCCCCTTGATTTGGACGAACTAAGCCTGTGGTTTCAATCACCGGCGTCCATTCTTTCGCTTCAACACGCTCTGCCGTTACTGGGTTTGCAGGCTCAGGCATTGACGCTAAATATTTACCAATGGCCATTCCTTTGAAAATATTGGCGGCGATCATTCCAATAAAAATTAATGCCACCACGATGAGGATCAACTTCACCCAAAAAACGTGCGAACGCTTTTGTGCTTTAGGTTGAACGGGTTGAGTATTAAGACTCATAAAAAAACTCCATAAAACAAAATCACTAAACTATTTTTGAATTGAACGCCAAGTTCTTGCGATCACTTCTTCTAACATATCGTCTTTCATTTCAGTTTTGAAAAAGGCTTGATCTAAGGCTAGATTAATCGCACTTTCTAAACCTAATGAAAACAAAATCTTATGCGGTAAATCGCATAGCACCCCAGCTTTCTTTGCCTTTTCACAAAAGGCATACCAAAGGCTTTCTGTTTCCAGCTCCGTACAGACTTCATAAAAATCAGGTAAGGACTGATATTGGCTCATATTCACCACAATCATTGGATTGTTTTGTAAATGATGCCAAATGTTCCACCACATTTGACGATATTGTTCAAAGTGCGGTTGGTTTTCATCGTAATTTTTTTCTAATTGCTTAGAAAAAAGGGTGAACACCCTGCGAGCAAATTCCTTTAGCAATTCTTCTTTACTTTTGAAGTAAATATAAATTGTTCCCGCAGAAATATTGGCTTCTTTGGCAATTTTGTGCATCGACAAATTGTGCAATCCACCTGCTGCCATCAGCCGTTCTGTGGCCAAAAAGATTTGCTCGGTCATCTCATTTTCAGATTGACGCATTGAAATAACCTTAAAAAAATTGAGAAAAAGAAGTACAAACAGTAAAAAGAATGGACTGAATGAACGTTCGTTCATTTTAATGATTTTTTATTTTAACGCAATAAATAAATCAAAAAATAAGCGAAAAATTTTCTTTTTTTCACCGCTCTTTTGTGTCTATTCTCAGGATAAAAATCTTTGCTTGATGATTGAGTTTAAACGCCCTTTGCTGTAAACTAACGTCCCGTCTTATTACAATGATTATCAACTTTCATCTCAACAAATTAGGTTCGATTATGGCTACCAATTATATTTTTGTAACGGGCGGTGTTGTTTCTTCCCTAGGTAAAGGTATTGCTGCGGCATCGCTTGCAGCAATTTTAGAAGCCCGTGGTTTGAATGTAACCATTATGAAGCTGGATCCTTATATTAATGTGGATCCCGGCACAATGAGTCCAACCCAGCACGGTGAAGTGTTTGTAACCCAAGACGGTGCAGAAACCGATCTCGATTTAGGACATTATGAGCGTTTCATCCGTACTAAAATGACCAAACGCAACAATTTCACTACAGGGAAAATTTATTCTGAAGTGCTACGCAAAGAGCGTCGTGGGGATTATCTTGGGGCGACCATTCAAGTGATTCCACATATTACCAATGAAATTAAAGCCCGTGTGATTGACGGTGCTGCCGGCCACGATGTCGCGATTGTCGAAGTGGGCGGCACGGTGGGGGATATTGAATCCTTACCTTTCTTAGAAGCCTTGCGTCAGCTTGCGGTGCAAGTGGGGCGTGAGCGCACGATTTTTATGCACTTAACCCTTGTGCCTTATATTCCAACGGCAGGGGAAGTGAAAACCAAACCAACGCAACACTCGGTGAAAGAATTGCTATCTATTGGTATTCAGCCTGATGTGTTAATTTGCCGTTCTGATCGTATGGTTCCACCGAATGAGCGCGCCAAAATCGCCTTATTCTGTAATGTGCCAGAGCGCGCGGTGATTTCGTTAAAAGACGTGAACTCCATTTATCAAATTCCAGCCTTATTGAAATCGCAAGGCTTAGATGAGTTTATTTGTCAGCGTTTCCATTTAGATTGTCCTGAAGCAGATTTAAGCGAATGGGAACAAGTGCTTTACCAACAAGCCAACCCAACTGGCGAAGTAACCATCGGTATGGTGGGCAAATATACCGAATTGCCTGATGCCTATAAATCGGTGAACGAAGCGCTCAAACACGGTGGCTTGAAAAACCGTTTAAACGTGAATATCAAATACATAGATTCCGAAGATGTCGAAACCAAAGGTACCGATGTGCTGAAAGGCTTAGACGGTATTTTAGTCCCAGGTGGCTTTGGTTATCGTGGCGTAGAAGGCAAAATTCGCACCGCACAATATGCGCGTGAAAACAACATTCCTTACTTAGGTATTTGTTTAGGAATGCAAGTGGCGTTAATTGAATACGCACGCCATAAAGCGGGATTAACCGAAGCTAACTCCACAGAGTTTGATAAAGACTGCAAGCAGCCTGTGGTTGGTTTGATTACCGAATGGCAAGATGCGGAAGGCAATATTGAAACCCGTAGCGACAATTCCGATCTTGGTGGCACAATGCGTTTAGGCGCACAACAATGTCATCTCACAGAAGGTAGCCGTGCCCGTGAACTCTATGGTGCGGAAACCATTGAAGAGCGTCATCGTCATCGTTACGAAGTAAACAATACCCTACTGCCACAAATTGAAAAAGCAGGCTTAAAAGTAACGGGATTATCTGCGGATAAAAAATTGGTGGAAATTATTGAAGTGCCTGAACACCCTTGGTTTGTGGCTTGTCAATTCCACCCAGAATTTACTTCAACCCCACGCGATGGACACCCATTGTTTGAAGGTTTTGTAAAAGCAGCATTTGCTGAGCATAAACAAAAAAATCATTAATTTTGAAAAAAATGACCGCTCTTTTTGCGGTTATTTTTTCAGCTAAAATTATTTCATCATAATCAGGAGAAAAAATGAAACGCACAACATTATTTACTTTCTCGGCGCTAGCTTCATTGTTCACGCTATCTAACGTGAGCTATGCCTATGAACAAGACAAAACCTATCAATTCACCCTTTTACACACTAATGACTTACACGGTCATTACTGGCAAAACAAAAATGGCGAGTACGGTCTTGCTGCGCAAAAAACCTTGATTGATCGCATTCGTAAAGAAGTGGCCGAAAAAGGTGGTGAAGTAATTTTACTCAACGCGGGGGATTTTAACACTGGAGTGCCAGAATCGGACTTACAAAATGCCAAACCCGATATTGAAGCTTTAAATATGATGGGCTATGAGGCGCTCACCTTAGGAAATCACGAATTTGACAATCCATTACAATTATTAGATATGCAAGAAAAATGGGCGCACTTCCCATTCTTGGCAGCCAATGTTTACAATAAAAAAACCGGTGATTTATTGGTAAAACCTTATACCATTTTACAAAAGCAAGGATTAAAAGTAGCTGTTGTCGGCTTAACCACCGAAGATACGGAAAAATTAGGCAATCCAGAATTTATGTCCGCCGTAAGATTTGAGCGTCCTGCTGAGAGCGCCAAAAAAGTGCTTACTGAATTAGCCAATAAAGTACAACCTGATGTCAAAATCGCCTTAACGCATATGGGCTACTATCACAATGCAAAATTTGGTTCAAATGCACCGGGCGATGTATCAATGGTGCGAGAATTGCCACAAGGCGCGTTTGATGTCGTTATTGGTGGACATAGTCATGATGCAGTTTGTATTAATGATGATGGAAGTTTTAACGATAAATTTAAACCTGGTGATAGCTGTAAACCCGCCTTAGAAAAGAATACGTGGATTATGCAAGCGGGTGAATGGGGTAAATATCTTGGCCGTGCTGATTTCAGTTTTAAAAATGGTAAACTTACCCTTGAGCGCTATGAGCTGATTCCAGTGAACTTGAAAAAGAAAGTGAAAAAAGAAGATGGTTCAAGCGAATATGTGCTTTATCAAGAAGAAATTCCTGCAGATAAAGCCCTACTTGCCCACTTAAAAACTTACCAAGATAAAGGGGATAAACTTCTTGGTCAAGTGGTCGGAAAAGTAAATGGTAAGTTAGAAGGGGATCGCAATGTAATCCGTTTCCACCAAACTAACCTTGGTCAGCTCATTGCTCGCTCACAAGCTGAACGTGCCAAAGCTGATGTAGGGATTATGAACTCAGGCGGTATCCGTGCTTCTATCGAAGCGGGCGATGTAACCTATAAAGATATTCTAACTGTTCAACCATTCGGCAATATCATTAGCTCTTTTGAAATGAATGGCAAAGACTTACTTGATTATCTAAAAGTTGTTGCACTGAAATCTGTTGATTCAGGCGCTTACCCACAATTCTACGGCGTTACAATGATAGTGGATCGCAAAGCGCAAACTATTTCTGATGTCAAAATTGGCGGTAAAGCAGTTGATCCAAATAAAACCTACCGCGTGTCATTACCAAGCTATTGTGCCGCTGGTGGCGATGGCTACCCAGTAGTTAGCAACCTTGCAAGCTATGTAAACACTGGATTTGTGGACGCCGACAGCCTGAAAAACTACTTTGAAGAAAATTCACCAATCAAAATTGAAGACTTCAAAGCAAACGAAGGTATTGTTTATAAAGACTAATTCAATTTAGTTTTTTAAACTTTGCGTAAAAACGTGCTTATATCCGCATAAGCACGTTTTTTTATGCCAACTATTGGTCTAACAGCGCTAAATAACGTTGCCAATCAAAATACTGGCCAGGATCAATCTTTCTATTTGGCGCTATCTCATTATGTCCAACAATTCGCTCCTTAGTAATTTTTGGATAAGTATGCATAATCGCCTTAGTTAAGATAGCCAATGCCTGATATTGCCTATCCGTAAAAGGCTGATTATTACTACCTTCCAATTCAATCCCAATGGCAAAATCATTGCATTTCTCTCGCCCCTGAAATTGTGAAACGCCTGCGTGCCAAGCGCGCTGATTAAAACTCACATATTGGGTAATCTCACCTTCACGATTAATCAGACAGTGCGCCGAAACTTTCAAATCTTTAATTCCTTCAAAATAAGGATCTTGCTGAATGTCTAACTTACCTTGGAAAAAATCATCAATATAACGTCCGCCAAATTTCTCTGGAGGCAAACTAATATAATGAATCACCAATAAGGAAATATCCTGAGAGTCTGGACGCTCATCTTGATGCGGAGAAAGACATTGCCTGCTTCCTGATAACCAACCCTGTGGCGTAATAATGCAATTTTGTGTCATAAAATGCCTTGTTTATTTCTATTTTTGCGATCGAGATCGAGAAAAAGAGCGGTGCTTTTTGCCTTTATTTTTTACTTTGCACAAAATTCTCACCGCAATCTGATGTTGCTCAATTGTAATTAAGAATTTTATCACAAGTCATTATTAAGGAGCCAAAATGTCTTTCGCTTACCGCCCTATTTATAAAAAAGGATTTACACTCATTGAACTGATGATCGTTATCGCCATTGTTGCCATTCTTGCCACCATCGCAATACCCTCTTATCAAAATTACACCCGAAAAGCCGCGATCTCTGAATTATTGCAAGGCGCTTCTCCCTACCGTTCAGAAGTGGAATTATGTATTTACAACACAGGAGATGCGCAAAACTGTAATGCTGGCACAAATGGGATTCAATCAGCTCTAAGCAATCGCGGAAAAATCGCCTCAATTACCGTGCAAGGCGGCGCAATTAGCTTAACAGGGCAAGGTTCACTTGAAGGCATTAGTTATACCCTAACTCCATCAGGCAATGCTGCAAGCGGGATCAGCTGGTCTGCGAGTTGTGATAATTCAAGTGAATTATTCCCAGCTGGATTTTGTAGCTAGAAAGGAAAAACAATGAACTCATACGCCTTTGAAACAAGCCGTATCGTACAAAGTGCGGATGGAAAACAAATTAAAATTCCACCGCACTTATGGGAGAAAAATCAACAACAAAAAGAATTGCTGTTACGCTATTTCGCCTTGCCGCTAAAAGAAGACGAACAGCATTTGTGGCTTGCTATTGATGATCTAAAAAACCTTGCCGCGTGCGAAACTTTCGCTTTTATGACGGGTAAAATCATTGAGCCAATTCTCTTTGAAAGCAATGAGTTAAAACGGCTGCTCAAAGAGCTATCGCCACAGGTTGAAGAAAATTCGCCTGTACTAAATTTCTATATGCCGAAAAATGATGTGCTAAGGTCAGAAACGGAAAGTGAGAATCAAGATGAACCTGTTATTCAGCTGCTTAATCAAATTTTCGAGCAAGCCTTGCAAAAAAATGCCTCAGATATTCATATTGAGCCACAATCTGAAACACTACAACTTCGCTTCCGCGTTGATGGCGTATTGCAATGTCAGCCGACACTCTCTGAGGGATTAGCACAGCGTATTATTTCTCGCTTAAAACTGCTCGCTCGGCTAGATATTAGCGAAACCCGCCTACCACAAGATGGACGCTTTCAATTCAAAACTCATTTTGCTGATGTGCTAGATTTTCGTCTTTCAACCTTACCCACCGCTTATGGTGAGAAAGCGGTACTCAGATTACAAAAAAATAAGCCCATTTCATTAGATTTTACCCAACTTGGTATGACAGAAACACAGCAACGCACTCTGCAACAAGCCTTATCGCAACCGCAAGGACTTATCTTAGTAACAGGCCCAACAGGAAGCGGAAAAAGTATTACACTTTACACCGCACTTGATTGGCTTAATGGCACTGAAAAACATATTCTCACCGCCGAAGATCCCATTGAAATTACCGTACCGGGTGTAATTCAAACCCAAATCAATCCACAAATAGGGTTAGATTTCAATCGCTTATTGCGTACCTTTTTACGCCAAGATCCCGATATTATTATGCTAGGTGAAATCCGTGATAGCGAAAGCGCATCTATCGCCTTAAGAGCCGCTCAAACAGGCCATCTTGTGCTTTCAACCCTGCACACCAATGACGCACCGTCAGCCATTGCTCGTTTAAAACAACTCGGCATTGCCCAATACGAAATTGAAAACAGTTTATTATTGGTGATCGCACAGCGTTTAATTCGCAAAAAATGCACACACCAAATACCTTGTGATTGCCATCAGGGTTATGCTGGCCGCTGCGGAATTTATCAGTTTTTACAACCGCACTTTGAAAATCAACAATTTTCTTATCAACTAGATTTTCCTACGCTGAAAGAAAGCGGCTTACAAAAAGTACAACAAAATATCACTGATCTAGCTGAGCTTGAGCGAGTGTTGGGGAGAAGTTAGTAAACGCATATTAGACGCAGATTTTTATTGTTTACAGAAAGATATTGAACCTGATGAGTTAGCTATTCTGGAACAATTTTCAAACGTGAACGTCTTGAACAATGAAATCAACTCATTCTTTGATACGTCTGCGATTATTGAAAATCTTGATTTAGTCATTTCTGCGGATACATCTGTTGCGCATTTGAGTGGAGCAATACATAAACCTACTTGGATTTTAATCAATTATGCACCAGATAACCGCTGGTTGCTCAATCGAGATGATAGCATTTGGTATGATAGCGTACGATTATTCCGCCAAGATATCGACTATAACTGGCAAACTGTCATTAAAAATGTAACAAAAGCGTTGAAAAAAGAAATTAAAAATCACAAATAAAGAAATAGCCCTACGGGGCTATTTTTATTTGTGATGCGATCTAGCCTTATTTCACAAACTCACTAAAGGTTAATTCGTAATGATCGCCATCTTTGTCGTAGGAAATATAGCGTGGGAATTGTTCGCCTGCGTATTTTTTCACTACAAAAGATTTTTCACCCGTGCGAAATTGATAGGTGATTTCGGTGTGCGATTGATTATCTCGCGTTACTTTTCGTTCGCTTTTTTTCACCAATACATTTTTCATTGGATACAATTTTTTGCCGTTAGTAATTTGGAAATTTTGCGGCAATTTATCGTAATAGCTAAGCTGGAACGCCACAGTGAATAAATCAAAGGTTGGCATTTCAAGTGGCTCGCTTTTCAAACCGTTTTTCACTTTACCATAAGCAATTTCATTGCCTTTGATGATCGTTTTGGCATAAGGCTTACCATTACGCACATCTTGGTAATTGATCATTTTAAAATCCGTTTTGCTTTGTGTCCCAACGGATTTGAATTCAATGTTATACAGCGGAATATTGATCTTAGCATCAACGCGATATTGCGATCCGTTGGCGTTAAAATGCACATAAGCGGGCATTAAATAATTTGAGCTGTATTTGATATTGGTATCTAAATTTGCCCAGGCATTAGGCAAAGCAAACAAGCTAAGCAAAAGCACTTTGAATAGTTTCATTAAAATTCCTTCTAATACTAATTAAATGAAGTGTTTATTTAGATTGCATTGCAGAACAATAGTTCATTGCAAAAGAAAGTGCGGTGAAAATTAGGCGAATTTTTCGCCTAATTTATGATTAAAATGAAATCGCGATAAGCATTAAGGCGCAACAAAACCGATAGCTTTGTACACTGCATCTAATGTGGCTTTCGCGCGTGCTTGTGCTTTTTTTGCCCCTTCGGCAGCGATTTTATGCAATAAAGCTTCATCATTACGGAAATGGTGATAGCGCTCTTGCAACTGGGTGAGCATTGCAGACACTTCATCGGCAACGGCGGTTTTTAAATGACCGTACATTTTGCCTTCAAACTCTGCTTCTAATTCAGCAATGCTTTTACCGGTAATACCCGCCAAAATATCTAACAAGTTAGACACGCCTGCCTTGTTTTTTACGTCATAACGAATCACAGGCGGCTCGTCAGAATCCGTTACCGCACGTTTAATTTTTTTCACCACAGATTTTGGATCTTCTAACAACCCGATCACGTTGTTGCGATTTTCGTCTGATTTCGACATTTTTTTCTCTGGCTCAAGTAAGGACATTACGCGTGCACCCGCTTTCGGAATAAATACTTCTGGAATAGCAAAATGCTCACCATAAAGGGCGTTGAAGCGCTGTGCAATATCACGGGTGATTTCTAAATGTTGTTTTTGATCTTCCCCCACTGGCACTTGATTGGTTTGGTAAAGCAAAATATCTGCTGCCATTAAAACAGGATAGGTAAATAATCCAACGTTTACATTTTCGGCGTGGCGTGCGGATTTATCCTTAAACTGAGTCATACGCCCCATTTCACCAAAATAGGTGTAACAATTTAGCACCCACGCAAGCTGAGCGTGTTCTGGAACGTGCGATTGAATAAAAATCGTGCTTTTTTCAGGATCAATCCCACAAGCCAAATATAAGGCTAGCACATCAAGGGTGGCAGAATGTAATTTTTGCGGATCTTGGCGCACTGTGATGGCGTGTTGATCCACGATACAAAACAGGCATTCATAATCTTCTTGCATTTTTACCCATTGGCGTAATGCGCCTAGGTAGTTACCGATGGTTAATTCACCAGAGGGCTGAACGCCACTAAATACGATAGGTTTGGTCATTGTTATATCCTTTTTGAATCACATTAAACAATTTGCAGAATTTGTGCGAAGTCGTCAAACACCCAATCAGGGTGGGCTTCTGCAATAGGAATATTATAATTGTAGCCGTAAGTTAATCCTACCACTGGGCAACCTGCAGAAGTGGCAGCGATAATGTCATTTTTTGAATCCCCTACAAATAACATTTGTTTTGGGTATAAGCCAAATTTACCGCATAAATAATAAAGGGGAGCAGGGTGCGGTTTGATTTGTGGTAAGGATTGTCCCCCCAAGGTTTCGCTAAATAAATGATCAATGCCAAAGGCTTTTAGCACAGGGAGAACGTGTTGCGTTGGCTTATTGGTTACCACAGCTAAAATAAAGCCACGTGCTTTTAACGCAGTCAGCGTTTCTTTCACATTAGGATATAAACGGCTGAGATTACACAGGTTTTCGCCATAATAAAAATTAAAACGCGTTTTTACTTGCTCAATTTCTACCGCACTTAATGTTTTGCCTGTTTGTGCCACAGCCCATTCTAACGCTCGTGCAATTAATACGCCAGCACCATTGCCGATCCAAGTGAGTACCAATTCTTCCGGCGCGGAGGGTAAATTCACTTCGTTTAAAGCTGAATTGACTGAAAGGGCTAAATCGGGCAGGCTGTTCACCAACGTGCCGTCTAAATCGAAACCAATAAGTTTAAATTGTGATGTCATTATTTGCTTACCTTACTTAATTCTTGACGCATTTGGTCAATGACTTTTTGATAATCGGGTTGATCGAAAATGGCTGATCCTGCCACAAAGGTATCTGCGCCTGCGCGTGCAATTTCTGCAATGTTATTCACTTTCACACCGCCATCGACTTCCAAACGAATATCGAAACCGCTTTCATCAATGCGTTGGCGTGCTTGTTTTAATTTTTCAAGGGTAGAAGGAATAAAAGACTGACCGCCAAAACCGGGATTGACTGACATCAGTAAAATCATATCGACTTTATCCATAACATAGTCTAAATAGCTTAATGGCGTAGCGGGATTAAATACCAAGCCCGCTTTACAGCCATTATCACGGATAAGTTGTAACGATCGATCAATATGCTCTGTGGCTTCAGGGTGAAAGGTGATGTAATTTGCCCCAGCTTTAGCAAAATCAGGGATTAAACGATCTACCGGTTTCACCATTAAATGCACATCAATGGGCGCACTGATACCATAATCTCGCAAGGCTTTACACACTGCAGGGCCAAAGGTTAAATTCGGCACATAGTGGTTATCCATTACATCAAAATGAATTAAATCTGCACCGCACTTTAGCACGTTTTCCACGTCTTCGCCTAAGCGCGCCAAATCCGCTGATAAAATAGATGGTGCAATTAAAAAAGGTTTCATTTTATCCCTCAAAAATCACAAAAAACGATGGCGGATAGTGTACTACTTAATAAGGCAAAGTTTAAGGAAATTTGCCCTTTGTGATTGATTATTTTCACCTGTGGCTTTTATAATCGCCGTTTTAAATCATTAGGGAATAACTAGAGGAAAGCAATGGAATTTTATCTACAAGGCTTTTTAATGTGCTTTGGGCTTATCGCCACCATTGGCGCGCAAAACACATTTTTACTGAAACAAGGCTTGCTCAAACAGCACGTTTTCGTGCTTTGTGTACTATTTTTTCTCTGTGATTGCTTGTTGTTTTCCCTTGGCGTGTTTGGCTTAGGGCATTTCATCAGCCAAGAAAAAATCGCCAGTGTGGTATTAGCCTTAGTGGGAGGATTATTTTTGCTGGTTTATGGTGGCCGCGCTTTCCTTTCCGCTTATCGCAACAACACCGCGCTCGCCTTAGAACAAGGAGCAAGCTTATCCCTTAAAAGAACGGTGGCGATCGCCCTCGCGCTCACTTTTCTTAATCCGCACGTTTACTTGGATACCATTGTTATCGTAGGCGGTATTGCTGGCACCTTAAGTCTTGAGCATAAAACCGCGTTTCTGCTCGGCACGATTTCCGCGTCAGGGTTGTGGTTTTTCAGTGTAGGTTATGGCGCAAGATTGCTGATTCCCTTTTTCCAAAAACCAATCACTTGGCGTTTGTTGGATTGCTCAACTGGGATCATTATGTGGTTTATTGCCTTTAGCTTGCTAGGTTACGCTTTATCTGCTTAATTTATATAAATAAAATGCAAAAAGTCGAGCAAAATGCACCGCACTTTACTCTTCTTTGCTAGAAAGAAAGCCACTAAATCCGTTGCAAAATTAAAAACCGACAATCATAAGGATTATTTTCATCCGCGGGGCGATATTGTTCAAATTCAATTTGCCATTCTGCCCAATCAATGTGTGGGAAAAACGTATCGCCGTCAATTTCTGCTTGAATTTCAGTAAGATAGAGTTTATCCGCGATAGGAAGATATTGTTTAAATAGCTCACCGCCGCCGATAAGCATTATTTCGGGAAAATCTTTGACAGAATCCACCGCACTTGCAAAATCACTTTTCCAAATCACGCCCTCGTGCTGAAAAGAGGAACGGGAAAGCACAATATTGGTGCGTTTTGGCAACGGGCGACCAATGCTCTCAAAGGTTTTTCGCCCCATAATTACGGGTTTGCCTTGCGTATTTTGGCGAAACCACGCAAGATCCGCAGGCAAGTGCCAAGGCATTTGGTTATCTTTACCGATCACATTATTTTTCGTTATTGCCACAATTAAACTCAGGGTCATTTGCTTTCCTTTTGCTTACCTTACTTTGTCTATTATATTACAGGTTTTTGTCGATAGAACAATAAGCCCGGTAGCGCCAGGCCAAAAACCAATGCGCCTAAAATAAAGCCTGTTTTAATAAAATAATCAATCATTTGGGCAAATAACACATCGGAAAAGCCATAATGATGAATTTGCACAATGGCGATCATCGCTTTATAAGCATAAACACCCGGGATCATCGGAATAATCGCCGCAACGGTAAATACTTTTGGGTGAGCAAGATAACGATGGGATAAATGCACGCCGATAAAACCAATTAAACTTGCGCCTGCAAAGGTAGCAAACACTAAGGGCACATCAAAATGTACTAACAGAGTTCGTAAGCCGTGTCCTAATGCGCCTAAAATGGCACAATATTTCAAGGCCTTAGGCGGAACATTAAAAACTAAAGCAAAGCCCACCGCAGGAATGGCGGCGAATAGCATATCATCGAATAAATTCAGCAATAAGGTCATTTTAATTCTCCCCAATAGGGAATATTCAAAAGCGCAAGGGCAAAAACAATGCCCAAACACGCACCAAAGGTGAGAATGGTGGCAATCGTCCAACGCCCTAAGCCCATACCAACGTGGCCTTTGAGAATATCCGCCAGTGAATTAATCAATGGAAAGCCCGGCACGAGCAACAGCACGCTAGAAGCAAGGGCGATTTGCGGATCATTGCCTAACTGATATTTCAGCGCCATTCCTGAAATAATTGATGCGATAAAGGCGGTAATGGAAAACACAATAATCGGATTGTAATGCCGATGGGCAAGAGCTTGGCGAATAAACATCGCAACGGCCGCGGCAACAAAGGTGATGAGTGAAATCCGAATATCGCCGCCAGATAAATGGGCAAAACAGGCGCAGGATAAGCCTATCATCAGCACCACGAGATAGCGGTTATATTTAAACGGTTTAATTTGCTCAAGGCGTTTACGTACTTGATGAATATCATAAATGCGATGCTCGGCAGTAATCACCACCCGCTGCACTTCCGTAACAATATGCATATTTATACCCTGATCCACATTTTTGCGTGCGGTGGTAATGCAATGATTATGATATAGCGTGGTGATAATCACAGCGTTGGGCGTTAATGCACATTCCACACTATCCATTCCCAAGGCGCGTCCTAATCTATGCGACATTTGTACCACAACGGCACTTTCTGCCCCGTGTTGAAGTAGCATTAATGCGACTTTTATACATAACCTTGTTACTTCACGTTGGCGTTCAATACGACTTTGCTCTGACATTTTGGCTAAGATGAGTTGATTAAAAAATGTCGATATTATAACGCTTTTTAGGTAATAAAGATTGTTTTAAATCATAGAAAGTGCGGTGAAAATTTAATGAAATTTTTCTCATTTAATGGTAGGGTTTCGGGCATTCAACATTAACAGGAAAATTTCGTATGGAACAAAAGAAAACCATCGTGGTGAAGTTTGGCACAAGCACCTTAACCCAAGGCACAACCAAGCTTCATCGTCCACATATGATGGAAATTGTGCGACAAATCACCCAACTGCACCAAGCAGGCTTTCGCATTATTATTGTTACTTCTGGCGCAATGGCGGCAGGGCGCGATTATCTCAACCACCCACAACTTCCGCCTACCATTGCCTCAAAACAATTATTAGCCGCCGTGGGGCAAAGCCAGCTTATTCAAACGTGGGAACAGCTTTTTTCTATTTACGATATTCATATTGGGCAAATTTTGCTTAGTCGAGCCGATATTGAAGATCGCGAGCGTTTTCTCAATGCACGAGACACCCTTAACGCCTTATTAGATAACGGCATTATTCCCGTGATTAATGAAAATGATGCAGTAGCCACTGCCGAGATTAAAGTTGGTGATAACGATAATTTATCGGCGCTTGTGGCGATTTTGGCACAAGCTGAACAACTTTATTTGCTCACGGATCAGCAAGGCTTATTTGATAGCGATCCAAGAAACAATCCGCAAGCGAAATTGCTTTCAGTGGTAGAAAAAATCACCGATGCTATTCGCCAAATCGCAGGCGGAAGTGGCACAAATCTTGGTACAGGCGGAATGTCCACAAAAGTGATCGCCGCAGATGTTGCCACCCGTTCAGGCGTGGAAACCATTATCGCACCGGGTAATCGCCCAAATGTAATTGTGGATCTGGCTTACGGCGAAAATATTGGCACCAAATTTACCGTGCAAACGGATCGCCTTGAAAGCCGTAAACAATGGCTTTTTGCCGCGCCATCAGCAGGCACGATTATCATTGATGAAGGTGCAACAAGTGCGGTGCTAATTCAGCATAAATCCTTACTTCCAGCAGGCATTGCACAAATCGAAGGGCGTTTTTCTCGTGGCGAAGTGGTGAAAATCCAACAGCCTAACGGCAACATTATCGCCCTTGGAATTCCACGCTACAACAGCGATGCGTTAAATTTAATTAAAGGCAAAAAATCACAAGAGATTCCACAAATTTTGGGCTATGAATATGGCGCTGTCGCGGTACATCGTGATGATATGATCGTATTATAAAAATTATCGCTTTATAAGGAATAATCAAGATAATGATTATTCCTTTTTTATTCTTAAATTTTCTCTCACCTTTTCTTTTTCAGCATTTCATATCTCATTGATTTTTAAAGGTAATTTATACTAATTTTTAAAATTCGATATTTTATGCTACAATGTATCAGTTTTTAAGGATTTCATATCAAAAAACTATGTGTTTTCCTACTATTTGTACTGCTATGTACGCCATCATAAAATGTTGAAAAAATTTTCAATACAAAAACAATATTGCTTTAATTCATATCATCGCTTTTTCACAAAAAGTGCGGTGGTTTTACATTAATAAAAACACAGACTGAGAGGAGAATAATTGTTGTGTCTTTTTCTGCTTTTATTCATAAAAGATCATCGTTTAACCCCTTTGTTATAGGGGCAACTTTATTACTGGTTATTTTGTTGCTCGCGGCAACGTTAATTTTGCCAGAAAAAACCACCGCACTTTTAGATTGGGCGAAAGCGGGAGTATTCGCTAATTTTAGTTGGTTTTACATTTTGGCATTTTCTATTTTTCTCTGCTTTTTGTTTGTGCTGTCTGTCAGTAGTTTGGGCAATATCAAACTGGGGAGCAATGAAGAAGAACCTGAATTTTCTTTCCTTTCTTGGCTAGCGATGTTGTTTGCCGCTGGGATGGGGGTGGGGTTGATGTTCTTTGGAGTGGCTGAACCGCTCACCCATTATTTTTCCACCATCACCACAGGATCTGCCGAACACAAACAACAAGAAGCCTTATTGCATACCTTTTTCCACTGGGGCATTCACGCTTGGGCAGTGTATGGCGTGATTGCCTTAGCGCTCGCTTATTTTGGTTTCCGTTATAAATTGCCGTTGGCGTTGCGTTCTTGCTTTTATCCTTTATTGAAAGATCGTATTAACGGCAAGATCGGAGATGTGATTGATATTATGGCGTTAGTCGCCACCCTATTCGGGATTATCACCACCCTCGGATTTGGTGCTGCGCAGCTTGGTGCGGGGCTAACGGAACTTGGCGTGGTGCAAGAAAATAGCTTCGGCCTACAAACCATTATTATCGTTGTAGTAATGTCCATTGCTGTGTTTTCCGCCATTTCTGGGGTGGGAAAGGGCGTGAAATTACTCAGTGAAATCAATCTAGGCTTAGCCTTAACCCTGATGCTGTTTATTTTAGTTACAGGCCCAACGCTCTATTTATTAACCACATTTAGCGATAACATTGGAATTTATTTAAGCAATTTAGTGCGTTTAAGTTTTAAAACCTATGCGTACGAAACAGAAAACACCGCGTGGTTCACGGGCTGGACAGTGCTTTATTGGGCGTGGTGGTGTTCTTGGGCGCCGTTTGTGGGCTTGTTTATCGCGCGTATTTCCCGTGGTCGCACTATTCGTGAATTTATCTTCGGTGTGCTAGCCGTGCCAAGTTTATTCAGTATTCTATGGTTTACAGTGTTCGGTGATAGCGCCATTTGGTTAGAATTAAACGTTGCCAACGGTGCATTGCACGAATTTACTTCTGCGCCAGAAAAATTATTGTTTAAATTCTTAGATTATTTACCGCTCTCTGCCCTCACTGGCACGTTAGCCTTAGTGATTATTTCGCTCTTTTTCATCACTTCAGCAGATTCAGGAATTTATGTGCTAAATAATATGGCATCGCGCGATAAAAGCCTTTCCGCACCACGTTGGCAAGCGATGATGTGGGGCTTAGTGATGATGGTGCTTGCCATTGTGTTAATGCGTGAAGGCGGGCTAGGCACGCTACAAACAATGACTTTACTGGTGGCGCTGCCCTTTGCAATGCTGATGTTAGTGATGTGTGTGAGCCTATGGAAAGGCTTGAATGCGGATCAAAAATACTTCGCCGCCAAAGTCACCCCAACCAGTTTGTTATGGACAGGGGAAAAATGGAAAGATCGCTTAGGGCAAATGCTCAACCAAACGCAGGAAAAGGATATTGTGAAATTCCTAAAACGCACCGCCTTGCCTGCAATGCGTGAGCTACGCCAAGAGTTAGTGGAAGTTTACAGCCTGAATGTGGACGTTGTGCCATCGCTTGAGGCAGAAGAACCAAGCGTGGAACTGATCATCAAAAAAGAATCGATGCGTGATTTTATCTATGGAGTGAAATCCGTAAGCCACGAAATTGCCTCGCAGTTGGTTGATGATGAAAATCTCCCGCATATTCAGCATTCCGTCACTTACCAGCCGATGACTTACTTCGCTGACGGTCGTACGGGCTATGATGTGCAATATATGACGCGAGATGAACTGATCGCCGATATTTTGCGTCAATACGAACGCTATATCAGCCTGCTTGGCGATGTGGGGCAAGAGCTAATGTCGCACGAGCAAACGGAGCTGGCGGAATAATTTAAGCGATAGCAATGAATAAAAACAAAGTGCGGTCAAAAAAATGATAGAATTTTGCACCGCACTTTTTTACGCGAGCTTTTCTCGCTTTTGATGTTTATGGAGAACTTTATGGATACCGCATTTATCTTATCTGCCATTGTTGGCTTGGGTATTGTGGCACAATGGCTAGCTTGGTATTTGAAACAGCCCTCAATTTTATTTTTATTGCTGATTGGGATTATTGTCGGCCCTGTGCTGAACTTGTTTAATCCCGATGTGATTTTGGGCGATTTGCTCTTTCCGTTTATTTCCCTTGGCGTTGCCGTGATTCTTTTTGAAGGGGCGCTGACGCTGGAATTTGACGAAATAAAACAACACGGCAAGGTGGTGCAACTTTTGGTTTCGCTCGGAATGCTCATCACCGTTAGCGTGATTTCTGTTGCCACTTATTTTCTGTTTGATGTGGATTGGCGCATTGCCCTGCTTTTCGGTACATTGGTGTGCGTAACAGGCCCAACAGTGATTGTACCATTGCTGCGTAGCGTTCGCCCAAACAGCAACATCGCCAATATTCTCAAATGGGAAGGCATTATCATTGACCCAATTGGTGCGATTGCAGTAGTCTTAGTCTATGAATACATCATTTCAGGTGGGCAATCTAGCGAAATTGGTACCTTTGCAAAAATTATTGCAGTGGCAAGTGTGATTGGAATGGCGGGCGCGTGGTTGCTGGCTAATCTGATTAAACGCCATATGATCCCTGAATATTTACGCAACGTGTTCGTACTCGCTTACATTTTATTGTTATTCACGGCATCAAACCATTTCGCCCACGAGTCAGGGTTATTAACGGTAACCGTGCTAGGTGTGGCATTAGCTAACTGGAAAGGTTTTCCTAAAGATCATATTTTAGAATTTAAAGAATCTCTGACTGTTTTACTCATTTCCACTCTATTTATCATTTTAGCTGCACGAGTTAATTTGGCACATCTGGCTAGCGTGGGAATGGCAGGCATTTTGCTGTTATTCGTGGCAATGTTTATCGCCCGTCCGCTTGCCATTTGGTTTTCCTCTATTGGCTCAAGTTTAACCTTAAATGAAAAGTTGATGATTAGTTGGATTGGCCCGCGCGGGATTGTCGCCGCAGCCATTTCTTCTCTGTTCGCGATTAAATTGCAAGAAACCCAAATTCAAGGCGTGGAATTGCTCGTGCCGTTAGTATTCACGATTATTATTGGTACAGTGCTAATTCAAGGCTTAGGGGCAAAAACCATTGCAAAATTGCTGAATGTGCAAGAATCGGTGTACAAAGGCGTGTTGATTATTGGTTCAAACCCTGTGGCGTTGGCAATTGCGAAATCATTAAAAGATCAAAATGTGGACGTGTTGGTGGCAAGCCGCCATTATAACGAAGTGGCGAAAGCCAGAATGTTGGGGCTGCGCACTTACTACGGCAACCCGGTTTCCACCCACGCCGATGGGCATTTGGATCTTATCGGGTTGGGCAATATGTTCGCTATTAGTACGGACAAAGAACTCAACACCTTGTCGGAAATTCATTATCGCCACGAATTTGATAAAGAAAACATTTACCGTATTCGTTTCAGTGATGATAGCAATCAAACGGAGCGTTACGATATTCAAGATAACTACCGCTCCAACTGGCTATTCGGTAAAAACGTTACCTACGCGAAGCTCGCCAGTATGCTAGCAAGAAATGCCCGAATTAAAGTAACCAACCTCACTGATAGCTATACCTATCAAGACTATAAAGCGACCAACAAACAATTTGTCCCGCTCTATACCATTGATGATAAAGGCTTTATTTCTATTATCAATGAGGAAAATAGCGTGCCAACAAATTGTCGTATTGTAGCGCTGGTAGCGGAAGAATAATTACAATATGAGATAAGAAAAAGTGCGGTGGAAAAATGGAAATTTTTCACCGCACTTTTCTATTTAGATAAAGAATGCACAACGCATCTTGCTATCAGGGGGAATCAATCCCCCATTTTTGTCGTTAATTAAACCACATTAAATAAGCCACTGTACCAATCACAAATACGCTAATGAGATTGAGCAAGATACCTGCGCGGATCATTTCACGTTGTTTCACTTCGCCAGTACCAAATACAATGGCGTTTGGCGGTGTGGCGACTGGTAACATAAAGGCACAAGATGCCCCTAAGCCGATGATTAACGCAAGGCCAAGCTCTGGCATTCCTAAAGATTGTGCAATGGAGATAAAAATCGGTACTAGTAAGGCCGCACTTGCGGTGTTAGACGTAAATTCCGTTAAGAAGATGATAAATGCTGCCACCAATAAGCCGATGAGATAGAAATGTCCGCCTTCAATTAAGAATACGATACCATCAGCCAAAATGCGGCTCGCGCCTGAATCACGCAATACGGAACTTAGGGTTAAACCACCACCAAACAGCATTAACACACCCCAGTCCGTGTTGTTTTGTAATTGTTTCCAAGAAGCAACTCCTGTGGCACAAATCACCACCGCAGCGAAGAGCGCAATCACACTATCAAAGCTGGCAATTTTTTTCTCAAGCCCTAACAAAGAAGAAAGCATTGGGTTAATTTTGCTGCTGAACACCCAGCATAGTGCGATTAAAACGAAAATCGCAAGGGTAATAATACGTTTAGAATTAAACTCAATTTTTTCAAAATCTTGTTTGAAATGGAGATTTAGTTTCGGGCGGAATACCATATATAGCGTACCAATCATAATTGGCATTAATAGAATCATCACCGGTAAACCGTAACTTAACCAATCGGAGAAAGTGAGTTTTAATTGAGTTGCCACAATGTTATTTGGTGGGCTACCCACGAGCGTTCCCATACCACCGATACTTGCACTATAAGCAATCCCTAATAGTACGAAAACATAGGTATTATGCTCACGCTCTTTATCCATTTGGCTTAAAATCCCCATTGCTAATGGTAACATCATTGCTGCGGTTGCAGTGTTACTCATCCACATTGATAAAAATGCGGTAATGGTAAAGAGATAAAGCACCGCCACCAACAAACGCCCGCCAGCTAATGCCATAATTTTGTTGGCAATCATACGGTCAATATTTTGTTGGTGTAGGGCTGTGGCAAGCGCAAATCCGCCAAAGAATAGGAAGATATTTGGATCAGCAAAGGCAACCAGCGCCTGCTTGGTGGTAACCAAATCCAACACAATGGCCAATAGCGGCACTAAAAGCGCAGTGATGGTAACGTGCAAGGCTTCAGTGAGCCATAACACGGCGATAAATGCCAGCATTGCTAAGCCTTTGTTCGCTTTGGCATCAAAAGGTAAAAAATGTAATAAAACAAAGAAAAGCACCATATCCACAAGGAGAATAATTCCATTGCGATGTGATGTAGAATTGTTTGTTGCTGCGTTCATAATAATCCCTCTTTATGAAGACGTGGATACTAACTTTTTTGGGTTAGTCATAAAGACAAGCTAACGTTATCAACTTGTTAATAAAAAGCAACAAAAAATTTGTGGTTTTGTGAGGCAGGTCAGAAAAATAATTGGGGAAATCGCACAAAGGGATAAGAAAAGGAAAAACAAGGACAAAAAATAATGGCAAGAAAAACTTGCCATTATCTTAATCCTTAATCAAATTATTCTTCTTCGGTATCTTCTAACTCTAACGGCTCTTGCGAAAGAATAATGCCGGTTAAATCTGCATACACATAGTCTTCTGGGTAGAAAGTAACACCACCAAAATTCACTGGCACATCGACTTCCCCTTGCGTATCATCACTTGCGCCCACTGGAATTGGTGCAAGGGCTTGAATACCGATATCTAAATTTTCTAACTGTTGAATTTGACGGACCGCACCGTAAACGATAATCCCTTCCCAGCCATTATCTACGGCAAGTTGAGCAAGTTCAGCATCAATCAAGGCTTGACGCACTGCACCGCCGCCGTCCACTAATAACACGCGACCTTCACCGTTTTCTTCCAAAATTTCGCCAATTAAGCCATTGCTTTCAAAGCATTTTACGGTGGTAATTTTGCCGTAAAAGGAAGTTAAGCCACCGAAGTTAGAAAAAATTGGTTCTACAACATCAACTTGATCTAAATAAATATCGCAGAGAGTAGAAGTATCAATACACATAAGTTCACCTGTTATACGCTGAAAATGATTGTTCTAGTATATGCCTATTGCTAGCCCACTAGCAAGCCGAAACTAAAAAGTAAGTTGGTTAAAAGCGCTAACATTGACATTTGCCCGAGCATTGGACGCAATAACAGGGGATCTTGGCTACGATAAACATACAAGGCGTGCTTAACCAATAAAGGATAGGCCAAAAGAAAAATAAAGCTCAATAAATGGTGGAAATTCGCTAAGGCAAAAATCACATAACACAATGCGCCTACGGCTAATAAAGTGCAGTGATAAATTCGTCCATTTTTCGCCCCAAGACGAACGGCAAGGGTGTTCTTACCTGCTTTTTTATCTTGCTCAATATCGCGTAAATTATTGATATTTAATACCGCAGTAGCAAAAAGCCCGGTTGCAAGTGCGGGTAAAAAAATCATTAAATTTAATTGGTGAGTTTGCAAATAATACGTACCGCATACGCCCAAAATACCAAAAAACAGCAGCACGGAAATATCGCCCAATCCCATATAACCATAGGGCTTTGCGCCTACGGTATAAGTAATCGCGGCAATAATGGCAAGCCCACCTAAAAGAGAAAATGCCAAGAGATCTGCATAACTTTGATACGCAATGCCAATTAACAGAAAACCGAAAAATAAACTTGCTAAGATCACCGCAATAAGCCCTTTTTTCAGCTGCTGCGCACTAATCACGCCGTGTTGAATGCCACGCAATGGGCCGATACGCTCTGCGGTATCACTGCCTTTTTGGTGATCGCCATAATCATTGGCAAAGTTAGAAAGAATTTGTAGCAACAAGGTGGTAATCAAACATAACAGACTGATTTGCCAGCTAAATTTATGATCCCAATAGGCAAGTGCTGCCCCCATAACAATCGAAGCGGCGGCTAAAGGCAGGGTTTTTGGTCTTGCGGTTTCCACCCACATTTTAACAACTTGTTTATCCATATTTTTCACTTATCTTTCTAAATCCTGATTTTGGCGTAAAATATCCCAAAGAATGGGCTATTGTACTCATTTATTTTCGCCATTTTAACTGTTTAAGGAAAATATGTCGCAACTTAATTTAACCCTTTCCCCCATCGGGATTATTCACACGCCTTATAAAGAGAAATTTTCCGTACCACGCCAGCCCAATTTAGTGCAAGACGGCATTGGCACAATCCGCTTACTCGCACCTTATAACCAACCTGAAGCCGTGCGTGGTTTGGAGCAATTTTCTCACTTATGGCTTATTTTCCAGTTTGATAAAATCCCCACAGGCAAATGGCAGCCCACCGTTCGCCCACCACGCCTTGGCGGTAATCAACGTGTTGGGGTATTTGCCTCACGCGCCACACATCGCCCCAATCCTTTAGGGCTTTCCAAAGTAGAATTGAAACGCGTTGAAATCAATCAAGGTGAAGTGTTGTTGCATTTAGGATCGGTCGATTTAGTGGACGGCACCCCTATTTTTGACATAAAACCCTATATTGCCTATGCCGACAGCGAACCCAATGCCAATTCAGGCTTTGCCCAACAGCCCCCCGAAGCAAAGCTACAAGTGTGCTTTTCCCCACAGGCTCAAGCGCAATTAATCAAGTGCGGTGCAAAATATCCAAATTTTCAGCGTTTTATCACGGAAGTGCTACAACAAGATCCCCGCCCCGCTTATCAACAAGAAAAAACATCTGATCGTATTTATGGAATGAAATTGCATGAATTTAATGTTCGGTGGTGGGTGAAAGGTGATGAGTGGGTGGAGGTGATTGAGATTGCAGAAGAATAAGGCTAGCCTCACATAAAAAAGCGTCCAAATATCCCCAATTTGAACGCTTTCCTTTTTCCTATTCGTGTTTACATTAAGGCGTTGTACAGTAAACCTGCCAACACAGCCCCTGTAACTGGGCCTAAGACAGGTACCCAGCTGTATTGCCAGTCTGCACCTGTATTTAAGGTTTTACCTAATAAACCAAGGGTTAGACGAGGGCCAAGATCACGGGCAGGATTAATGGCATAACCTGTTGTACCACCTAAGCTCAAGCCAATTGCCCACACTAAGATCGCTACCGGTAAGGCGCCAAGCGAACCTAAACCAATAGGGGTTGGGTTTCCTTCTGGAAAATTCAGGCTTGCGCCAGTGATGTAGAAAATCACGAATAATAAAACAAAGGTGCCAATGAGTTCGCTAATAAAGTTGCTAGCATAGTTGCGAATGGCTGGTTCTGTACAGAAACACGCGCGTTTTGAGCCTTGATCTTCAGTAGCTGCAAAATGATCTTTATAGAAAATATACACAAGTAGCGCGCCGAACATTCCTCCTGCAATTTGCGCGGCTACATAGCCTAAAATCATTGAAGGCGCAAAACTGCCAATTACCGCCAAGCCAAGGGTTACCGCAGGGTTAAGATGTGCGCCACTATAAGGCCCTGTTACGACCACCGCCACATAAACCGCAAACGCCCAAGCGGTGGTGATCACAATCCACCCTGAACTTTGCCCTTTGGTTTTATTTAAGCAGACATTTGCAACGACACCATTTCCCATTAAAATCAGTAATGCCGTACCAATAAATTCAGCCAGATAAGCATTCATAATGCACTCCTTTTTAATCCATTTTATGAGATCTGTAATTTTCTTTCGTTTAGATCCAAAAAGTGTTCTTTTGAATATTATTGGTGCGTATTTCATTATTAATAGAAAATCTTATAAAGCAATACTTTTTGTAAGGATTTATCTACTTTTTCTCCAATTTGTTAGCTTGATCACATTTTTAATTTATTGATTCTTATTGAAATCTATCAAACACCCCATAATGGGTAGCGATAAAAATATTTTGTGAGGTGGATCAAAAATTTGAATATTGCTCATTTTAAACTTGAGTGTTTTCGATTATTTTCTTTTAGGTAATTCTTTCGTTTTAGCTCAAAACTAATGTTCTCGCGAGTAAAAAGGTGCAACATTTTACTTATCTAACAGACAAAAGAGGATCGGTTATGACAGAGAAAAAATATATCATCGCCTTAGATCAAGGCACAACCAGCTCTAGAGCGGTATTGCTTGATCATAATGCCAATGTGGTTGAAATTGCACAGCGTGAATTTACTCAAATTTACCCGCAAGCTGGCTGGGTGGAGCATAATCCAATGGAAATTTGGGCAACACAAAGTTCCACCTTAAACGAAGTGGTGGCGAAAGCAGGTATTTCTTCTGATAGCATTGCCGCGATAGGGATCACGAATCAGCGTGAAACCACTATTGTATGGGAAAAAGAAACGGGTAAACCTGTGTATAATGCCATTGTGTGGCAATGCCGCCGCACTGCGGATATTACGGATAAACTCAAAGCGGACGGCCACGAAGATTATATTCGCAAAACCACAGGCTTGGTGGTAGATCCTTACTTTTCTGGCACTAAAGTGAAATGGATTTTGGATAATGTTGAAGGGGCAAGAGAAAAAGCTGAACGTGGCGAATTGCTTTTTGGTACGGTGGATACTTGGCTTGTGTGGAAACTCACCCAAGGACGTGTACACGTTACGGATTACACCAATGCTTCTCGCACAATGTTATTTAACATTCATACCAAACAATGGGATGACAAAATGCTCGAAATTTTGGACATTCCAAAATCAATGTTGCCAGAAGTGCGAAATTCTTCCGAAATTTACGGGCAAACCAACATCGGCGGTAAAGGGGGCGTGCGTATCCCCGTGGCAGGGATTGCAGGCGATCAGCAAGCAGCCCTTTATGGACATTTATGCGTACAAGCAGGGCAAGCAAAAAATACCTATGGTACAGGCTGCTTTATGTTAATGCACACGGGCGATAAAGCCGTACAATCGCAAAATGGCTTGCTCACCACCATCGCTTGTAATGCCAAAGGCGAACCTGAGTATGCTTTGGAGGGTTCAATTTTTATGGGCGGGGCTTCCATTCAATGGTTGCGTGATGAACTAAAAATTGTTCACGATAGTTTCGACAGCGAATACTTCGCACAGAAAGTGCCTGATTGTAACGGCGTTTATGTTGTTCCTGCTTTTACTGGGCTTGGTGCACCTTATTGGGATCCTTATGCCAGAGGAGCTATTTTCGGTTTATCTCGAGGAGCGAACCGTAATCACATTGTGCGAGCAACCCTAGAATCTATCGCTTACCAAACCCGTGATGTGCTTGAAGCAATGCAATCTGATTCAGGGGAAAAACTTAAATCTTTACGCGTGGACGGCGGTGCGACAGCCAACAATTTCCTAATGCAATTCCAAGCAGACATTCTCAACACCCCTGTTGAACGCCCAGTGGTGAAAGAAGTTACCGCACTGGGTGCTGCTTATCTTGCTGGGCTTGCCACCGGATTCTGGAAAGATTTAGACGAATTGCGTGATAAAGCCGATGTTGAACGCACCTTCCTGCCAGATGATGATGAAGCTAAACGCATTAAACGTTACAAAGGCTGGAAAAAAGCCGTGAAACGTGCATTAGAATGGGAAAAAGATGAAGATTAATCACTAAACATTATTGAATAACAAATCTGCTCCTTATCACAAACTATGATTTAAGGGGCAGATTTTCCCACAGCAACTAACTATTCTCCTTAACCCCCACAGAAGACTCGAATGTATTTTATGACTGTATTAGATTAACAGTTACGCTAGCCTATAAAATAAAGATAATTCATTGTGCTAGGTGTAAACGAATTTAGATAATTCAGAATTAATCACTAACCGATTTTGCAGAAACGAGAAATTACATTAATGGGAATTGAAAATTTCTAGAATCAGGCTAAATTTCGTTTTAACTTTGGAACACCAAAAAATTGCTAAAGGCACTGTGCTTTTAGTGTAGAATTTAGAACTAATCTAATACAGAACCAGATATAATAACGGAAGAATAATAACACACCTGTAAAAATGTATTATAGAAATAATTAATGGCAGGGGCGGAGAGGCTCGAACTCCCAACACCCGGTTTTGGAGACCGGTGCTCTACCAATTGAACTACGCCCCTAAATGAATTGGCGGAACGGACGGGACTCGAACCCGCGACCCCCTGCGTGACAGGCAGGTATTCTAACCAGCTGAACTACCGCTCCGCAAAATTGATAATTGGCAGTGACCTACTCTCACATGGGGATTCCCCACACTACCATCGGCGTTATAGCGTTTCACTTCTAAGTTCGGCATGGAATTAGGTGGGTCCGCTACACTATAGCTGCCAAAAAATTTTATTTTGTTAATTTACTTAAACAAAAATAAATTAACAAAATAAAACCTGGCGGTGTCCTACTCTCACATGGGGATTCCCCACACTACCATCGGCGTTACAGCGTTTCACTTCTAAGTTCGGCATGGAATTAGGTGGGTCCACTGCACTAGCGCCGCCAAGATAATTCTTTAGATTCTTTATATCTTTTCTCTTAGTCGATAACTTCGCTTATTTCTATTCCATTATCCGACTAAGTGTCTTTATTCTTACTCTTTCTTTTCAATCAAAAACAAGCCAAAACCCTTGAGCGTTGTATAGTTAAGCCTCTCGGGCAATTAGTACTGGTTAGCTCAACGGCTCACACCGCTTACACACCCAGCCTATCTACGTCTTAGTCTCAAACAACCCTTACAGTCTTATAGACTGGGAGAACTCATCTCAAGGCAAGTTTCGTGCTTAGATGCTTTCAGCACTTATCTCTTCCGCATTTAGCTACCCAGCAGTGCCTCTGGCGAGACAACTGGTACACCAGTGATGCGTCCACTCCGGTCCTCTCGTACTAGGAGCAGCCCCTCTCAATTCTCCAACGCCCACGGCAGATAGGGACCGAACTGTCTCACGACGTTCTAAACCCAGCTCGCGTACCACTTTAAATGGCGAACAGCCATACCCTTGGGACCTACTTCAGCCCCAGGATGTGATGAGCCGACATCGAGGTGCCAAACACCGCCGTCGATATGAACTCTTGGGCGGTATCAGCCTGTTATCCCCGGAGTACCTTTTATCCGTTGAGCGATGGCCCTTCCATTCAGAACCACCGGATCACTATGACCTGCTTTCGCACCTGCTCGACTTGTCTGTCTCGCAGTTAAGCTTGCTTATACCATTGCACTAACCTGACGATGTCCGACCGTCATTAGCAAACCTTCGTGCTCCTCCGTTACGCTTTGGGAGGAGACCGCCCCAGTCAAACTACCCACCAGACACTGTCCGAACACCCGTTTCAGGCGCTTCGTTAGAACATCAAACGTTAAAGGGTGGTATTTCAACAACGACTCCACGATAACTGGCGTTACCGCTTCATAGTCTCCCACCTATCCTACACATCAAAATTCAAGGTTCAGTGTCAAGCTATAGTAAAGGTTCACGGGGTCTTTCCGTCTAGCCGCGGGTACACCGCATCTTCACGGCGATTTCAATTTCACTGAGTCTCGGGTGGAGACAGCCTGGCCATCATTATGCCATTCGTGCAGGTCGGAACTTACCCGACAAGGAATTTCGCTACCTTAGGACCGTTATAGTTACGGCCGCCGTTTACTGGGGCTTCGATCAGGAGCTTCTCTTTCGATTACACCATCAATTAACCTTCCAGCACCGGGCAGGCATCACACCCTATACGTCCACTTTCGTGTTTGCAGAGTGCTGTGTTTTTAATAAACAGTTGCAGCCAGCTGGTATCTTCGACTGGTTCATGCTCCATTCGCAAAGAACTTCACACTACGCCAGCGCACCTTCTCCCGAAGTTACGGTGCTATTTTGCCTAGTTCCTTCACCCGAGTTCTCTCAAGCGCCTGAGTATTCTCTACCTGACCACCTGTGTCGGTTTTCAGTACGGTTTAGATAAACCTGAAGCTTAGTGGCTTTTCCTGGAAGTGTGGTATCAATTACTTCAGCACCTTAGTGCCTCGTCATCATCTCTCAGTGTTTACAGTGAACCGGATTTGCCTAGTCCACCCACCTACCAACTTAAACGTACATCTCCAACAGTACGCTAACCTAACCTACTCCGTCCCCACATCGCAGTTTATCCAAGTACGGGAATATTAACCCGTTTCCCATCGACTACGCTTTTCAGCCTCGCCTTAGGGGCCGACTCACCCTGCCCCGATTAACGTTGGACAGGAACCCTTGGTCTTCCGGCGAACGGGTTTTTCACCCGTTTTATCGTTACTTATGTCAGCATTCGCACTTGTGATACGTCCAGCAATCCTCTCAAATCACCTTCTTCCGCTTACACAACGCTCCCCTACCCAACAGGCGTATCACTAATATCCCTCTTCGATTTTTTGCCATTACACTCAACGTGTTTTTCGCTTTACCCACTTGCTTCGCAAGTGGTTAATCGTTAAGGCGTATTAGTGATACGCCTGATGCCGCAGCTTCGGTACTATATTTTAGCCCCGTTACATCTTCCGCGCAGGCCGACTCGACTAGTGAGCTATTACGCTTTCTTTAAATGGTGGCTGCTTCTAAGCCAACATCCTAGCTGTCTAAGCCTTCCCACTTCGTTTCCCACTTAATATAGATTTTGGGACCTTAGCTGGCGGTCTGGGTTGTTTCCCTCTCCACGACGGACGTTAGCACCCGCCGTGTGTCTCCTGAGTATCACTCTTCGGTATTCGGAGTTTGCATCGGTTTGGTAACCCGGGATGGGCCCCTAGCCGAAACAGTGCTCTACCCCCAAAGGTGTCCGCTCAAGGCTCTACCTAAATAGATTTCGGGGAGAACCAGCTATCTCCCGGTTTGATTGGCCTTTCACCCCCAGCCACAAGTCATCCGCTAATTTTTCAACATTAGTCGGTTCGGTCCTCCAGTTAGTGTTACCCAACCTTCAACCTGCCCATGGCTAGATCACCGGGTTTCGGGTCTATACCTTGCAACTCAACGCCCAGTTAAGACTCGGTTTCCCTTCGGCTCCCTTATTCAGTTAACCTCGCTACAAAATATAAGTCGCTGACCCATTATACAAAAGGTACGCAGTCACCCTTTCGGGCTCCCACTGCTTGTACGTACAGGGTTTCAGGTTCTATTTCACTCCCCTCACCGGGGTTCTTTTCGCCTTTCCTTCACAGTACTGGTTCACTATCGGTCAATCAGGAGTATTTAGCCTTGGAGGATGGTCCCCCCATCTTCAAACAGGATTCCTCGTGTCCCGCCCTACTTCTCGTAAGCTTAGTACCACAGCCTGGATTTTAAATACGGGGCTATCACCCTGTGTCGCTTGCCTTCCCAGACAATTCTTCTATCTCTGCTGCTATCACTCACTGGCTACTCCGCTTTCGCTCGCCGCTACTCACAGAATCTCGGTTGATTTCTTTTCCTCGGGGTACTTAGATGTTTCAGTTCTCCCGGTTCGCCTTGTTTACCTATTTTATTCAGTAAACAATGATAGGTTCTTCACCTATCGGGTTTCCCCATTCGGACATCGTGGGTTAAACGCTTCTTATCAACTCACCCACGCTTTTCGCAGATTAGCACGTCCTTCATCGCCTCTGATTGCCAAGGCATCCGCCCTGTACGCTTTCTCACTTAACTATACAACCTCAAGGATTTTTCTCCCTGAAGTCTCTTCATTCTCGTTGAGAACGCTTACTTGCTTTTGTTCAAGTAAGTCTTTCTACTCAGACTAATTCAATTTAATAAGAAAATGGCTCTATCACGATGACCACTCTCTCATTAGCTTGAAAGTCTCTTCAGTTTTCAGCTTGTTTTTACATTGTTAAAGAGCAAATTAGATATGACGCTTTGCGTCTTATCATTACTAAATTCTTTCTAGTTTCCTTTCACTCTATTCCCTAAACTAGATTTAGATGTTTAAGGAAGTTAAGGTAATTAATTTAAAAGAGCTTACTAATGATTTGGTGGAGATAAGCGGGATCGAACCGCTGACCTCCTGCGTGCAAGGCAGGCGCTCTCCCAGCTGAGCTATATCCCCAATCATTC
>NZ_JAKKOC010000001.1:910000-1010000 GCF_026226815.1 Avibacterium sp. 21-594
AGCCCATCGCTTTGAGTTGCTGCAAGGCCTCAATGCTGCCCTCGATAAATTGGAAATCATCAATTTGATGTACATAGCCGTGATCGATGTTGATCGTGCCATCTCGATCTAGAAAAATTGCTTTATTCACGTTTTGATCCTTGTTTATCTTTATCTTGCTATTTCGCTCAATTATGACTTAATTTTGTTCTAACTAATAGCTGAACATTCTAAAAATGTTGTGAATAAATATTGACATAGCAATCTAGACGTCTAAAATACGGAAAAACTTAAATTTAAGCATATTAGAAAGGGCTTATATGATTAAGCTAGAAAACCTTAGCAAAATTTTTGACATTGCGGATAAAAAAATCACCGCACTTGATAATGTCAATCTTCACGTTCCTAAAGGGCAAATTTGTGGTGTGATTGGCGCATCTGGTGCAGGGAAAAGTACGCTTATCCGTTGTGTGAACTTGTTGGAACGCCCAACTTCGGGTTCGGTAGTGGTAAATGGTAAAGAATTAACCCATTTGTCAGACAACCAACTCATTCAAGAACGCCGTAATATTGGAATGATTTTCCAGCATTTCAATTTGCTCAGTTCGCGCACCGTTTATGGCAACATCGCGTTGCCGTTGGAATTAGCCGGTGAAAGCAAAGCTCACATCAAACAAAAAGTGGAACAGCTGCTTTCCTTAGTGGGATTAAGTGAAAAGCGCGATGTTTACCCTGCCAACCTTTCAGGTGGGCAAAAGCAACGTGTTGCGATTGCGCGTGCGTTGGCAAGCGATCCCAAAGTGCTACTGTGCGATGAAGCAACCAGCGCGTTAGATCCCGCCACAACGCAAGCGATTTTAAAATTATTAAAAGAAATCAACCGCACTTTAGGTATCACTATTTTGTTGATCACGCACGAAATGGACGTGGTAAAACGCATTTGCGATCAAGTGGCGGTGATTGATAAAGGGCGTTTGGTGGAACAAGGTTCGGTAAGTGAAATCTTCTCTAATCCTAAAACCGAGCTGGCACAGCAATTTATTAGCTCAACATTCCACATTAATTTACCTGACGAATATTTGGAAAAATTATCGCCAACGCCAAAACACCCTAATGCTTGGCCGATCATTAAATTTGAGTTTACTGGTCGTTCAGTGGACGCTCCTTTACTTTCACAAGCCTCTAAACGTTTTGGGGTGGATTTAAGTATTTTAACCTCGCAAATTGATTATGCGGGTGGCGTGAAATTTGGTTTTACCATCGCAGAAGTGGAAGGCAACGAAGATGCCATTACACAAGCTAAGATTTATTTAATGGAAAATAATGTTCGTGTGGAGGTATTAGGTTATGTGGACTGAATTTAGTGCGGAATTTTCCCGCCAGCTTACCCCACAAGTGTGGCAGCTTATCGCCAATAGCTCATTTGAGACCGTTTATATGAGCCTTGTGGCCACCTTTTTTGCCGTGCTATTTGGCTTGCCACTGGGCATTATCACCTTCTTAACCAAAGAAGGGCAGACCCTAAATAACAAAAAATTGAACCGCACTTTAGAAGTGATTATTAACGTTGGGCGTTCTATTCCCTTCATTATTTTACTCTTCGATTTAATGCCCGTCACGCGTTTCTTAGTCGGCACAACCTTAGGTACAACGGCGGCCATCATTCCATTAAGTGTTGCCGCATTGCCATTTTACGCACGTTTAACGGTAAACGCCTTGGGCGATATTCCAACGGGTTTAACGGAAACCGCCAAAGCAATGGGAACAAACGTTTGGCAGTTGGTAACACGCTTTTATTTGCCTGAAGCCTTACCAATTCTGATTAAAGCAATGACACTCACCTTAGTCACGCTCATTGGTTATTCTGCAATGGCAGGCGCGGTGGGCGGCGGCGGTTTAGGTAACACCGCAATTTCGTTTGGCTTACACCGTAATATGCCTTATGTGCTTTGGGTTTCCACAATTATCATCGTACTTATCGTGATGTTATGCGAAAAATACGGTAACAAATTAGCGGATCATTTCGATCATCGTTAATCTCAACATCAACTTAACTCACTAAAAAGGAAAGTAAAATGAACTTTAAAAAATTATTGACTGTTGCAACACTTTCATCAGTTTTAGCGCTAACTGCTTGTAAAGATGACAAAAAAACCGAAACTGCCGCAGCGCAACCTGCACCACAAAAAATTAAAGTGGGCGTAATGTCTGGCCCTGAGCATCAAGTGGCTGAAATTGCGGCGAAAGTAGCAAAAGAAAAATATGGCTTAGATGTAGAATTCGTTGAGTTTAACGAATATTCACTACCAAACCCAGCGGTAAGCAACGGTGATCTAGATCTTAACGCAATGCAACACAAACCTTATCTTGATAAAGATTCACAAGAGCACGGTTACAAAAATCTTGTAATTGTGGGTAACACCTTCGTGTATCCATTAGCGGGTTATTCGAAAAAAATTAAAAATGTAAACGAGTTAAAAGATGGCGCGATCATCGCTGTACCAAATGATCCAAGTAACCTTGCACGTGCATTAATTTTATTAGAAAAACAAGGCTTAATTAAATTAAAAGACAACAAAAACTTGTTCGCTACTTCTTTAGACATTATTGAAAATCCAAAACATTTACAAATCAAAGAAGTGGATACATCCGTTGCTGCTCGTGCTTTAGATGATGTAGATCTTGCGGTGGTCAATAATACCTATGCCAGCCAAGTTGGGCTAAATACCCAAGAACATGGCGTATTTGTTGAAGATAAAGATTCTCCTTATGTAAACATTATCGTTGCTCGTGAAGACAACAAAGACAGCGATGCCGTGAAAAACTTCGTGAAAGCTTACCAAACTGATGAAGTGTATCAAGAAGCGGTAAAACACTTCAAAGACGGCGTGGTTAAAGGCTGGTAATCCCTTTCTTCTTTAATCAATTTTATACCATCGCCCCTGAGGATTCAGGGGCGTCATTTTTTCTGCGGATTTGGTATTTTCTCAGTAAAAAACCACCGCACTTTTCTTGTTGATTTACTCAATCAATCCTATAATAGCATCCCTATTTTCACTATATTATTCTATCCATGGATCTCGCAATTTATATTCAATTTTTTGTCAGTCTTATTGCCTTGGTAAACCCAATTGGGGTTATTCCAATTTTTTATTCAATGACGACCGACCAAACACCCGCTCAACAAAATCGAACAGGACTAATTACTTGCTTTTCTGTCGCAGTGATTTTGTTGGTCAGTTTCTTCTTCGGTAATTTGATTTTAGAAGCCTTCCACATTTCCATTAATTCTTTCCGTATTGCCGGAGGGATCTTGGTGGCAATGATCGCGTTAACAATGATTAACGGTAAAATTGGCGATCATAAAATCAATAAAGAAGAAAAAGCGGAAAACTTTGACGATTACAACAACATCGCCGTTGTGCCATTGGCAATGCCAATTATGGCAGGTCCCGGCTCAATCAGCGCAACCATCGTGTTTGGCTCAAATCAAACGACCGTAATGGATTATGTTTACACATCTCTCACCATCGCACTATTTGGCTTATGTTGTTACATCTTATTACGCTATTCTGAGCCGTTAATTAAGAAATTAGGTAAAACTGGCTCAAACGTCATCACCCGTATTATGGGTTTAATTTTGATGTCGCTAGGTGTTGAAATTATCGTGGAAGGGATTAAGAATTTACATTTGTTCTAACTATCAATTTTTACGAAATAAAAAGGGTTGCTTATGCAACCCTTTGTTATTTCATCAAATCTTACTCATCTAAGAAGCTACGCAACGTTTCTGAACGACTTGGATGGCGTAATTTGCGTAAAGCTTTTGCTTCAATTTGACGGATACGTTCACGGGTTACATCAAATTGTTTACCAACCTCTTCCAAAGTATGATCCGTATTCATATCAATACCAAAACGCATTCTTAACACTTTGGCTTCTCTTGGCGTTAAGCCTTCTAACACTTCGTGTGTTGCGGCTTTCAAGCTTTGCGCTGTCGCAGAATCCAATGGTAATTCTAACGTGCTATCTTCAATGAAATCACCTAAGTGAGAATCATCGTCATCACCGATAGGGGTTTCCATTGAAATTGGCTCTTTGGCAATTTTTAGCACTTTGCGGATTTTATCTTCCGGCATTCCCATTCTTTCTGCTAATTCTTCCGGTGAAGCCTCACGCCCCATTTCTTGCAACATTTGACGCGAAATGCGGTTCAATTTGTTGATGGTTTCAATCATATGAACTGGGATACGAATGGTTCTCGCTTGATCCGCGATCGAACGTGTAATCGCCTGACGAATCCACCAAGTCGCATAAGTTGAGAATTTATAACCACGGCGATATTCAAATTTATCCACCGCTTTCATCAAGCCAATGTTACCTTCTTGAATAAGATCCAAGAATTGTAAACCACGGTTGGTATATTTTTTCGCAATAGAAATCACCAAACGCAAGTTCGCTTCAACCATTTCTTTTTTCGCACGGCGTGCTTTTAATTCACCTTGTGAAACCGCATCGCAAATATCACGAATTTGGCTAATGGTTAAACCTGTATCTTGTTCAATAATAATAAGATTATCAATGGCTTGGCGAATTGGCTCTTCATATTGCGCTAATCTTTCTGACCAAGATTTCCCCGCACTTAAGGCTTTTTCTAACCAAACAACTTTAGTTTCGTGTCCAATAAATTCTTTTTGGAATGTGCCTTTTGGCATTTTAGCGTTATCCACCGCCATTTTTTGAATGCTACGTTCTTGCTGACGTACACGCTTCATCATATTACGCATAGACAACACGATTTCATCAAATTGTTTTGGTACTAAACGGAATTGAGTGAAAACTTCTGCCAAAACTTGAATTTGATCACGCGCCGCTTTTTTATGGCGTCCGTGTTTTGCAATCGCATCTAAGGTTTTCTTATGTTGCGCTTTTAATTCAGCAAATCGCTCGCGTGCCACTTCAGGATCAATGCTGTTATCAGAATCGCTGTCATCGGAAGAATTGCTGTCATCACTTTCTTCATCTTCATCATCATCTGCACTTACGGTGGTTGTACTTTCCTCATCTTCATCATCAGTCAAATGCGCCTCTTGCTCTTCTTCTGGAGAGGTCTCAACCACCTCATTCGGATCAACAAAGCCTGTGATAAGATCCGCTAAACGCATTCCGCCTTCTTCTACTAACGCATATTGACGCAAGAGATCATTCAAGGCTTCTGGATAAGCAGCCACGGCAGTTTGTACTTCATTGATCCCTTCTTCGATACGTTTAGCAATGTCAATTTCCCCTTCTCGGGTTAAAAGCTCCACGCTCCCCATTTCACGCATATACATACGCACGGGATCGGTGGTTCGCCCTAATTCTGCCTCCACACTAGATAAAACTTGTGTGGCTTCTTCTACCGCATCTTCATCAGTGATATTTTCATTCAACATCAAATCATCGGCATCAGGTGCTGCATCTAGCACTTGGATTCCCATATCATTGATCATTTGAATAATATTATCGATTTGCTCCTCATCAACAGAGTCTGGCAAATGGTCATTCACTTCAGCATACGTGAGATAACCTTGCTCTTTACCTTGTGCAATTAGCAATTCTAATTGAGATTGTGGATTTTGCTCCATATCCATATTATATATCCGCCTCGATGTGTAATTGTGGGAGATAAAATGGCTTTAATTTTATCACCCTTATGTTGGATTAACTATTTATTTTGCTGTTTTTTCAATAATAATTGTGCGAGCGCCTGCCGTTCTTGCTCATTTAAGCCCTCTGTGCGCTCTTTTGCGATAAGCATTTCGATATTTTTATCCATCAACTGCAAATAAAAATAACGTAGGGTTTCACGAAATGTTTCTTCGATTTTATCCTCATCTACTAAATGATCCCACACGGCAAGAATTTCAAGGGGGCGAAAATATTCCGTATCACGGTAATGTTCTAAAATTTGTGCGGTGGTAATCCCCACACGCTCACGGCAAAGTGCGGTGATTTTTTTAAACAAATCTAGCCCAGCTTCATTGAGTACCGATAGAACGCTTAAATTTTCTGGCACAATTTGGATCAATTCAGGATTTTGCAACAGTAATGCAATCAACACTCGCATTGGCGTGCGTTTCACGGCATTTTGTTTCGGCGATGATGAATGATTTTCTTTTTGTGTTGGGATTAAATGCTCGATCTGCGCTTCATTAAAAATCCCCAATTTTTGCGCCAAAAGCTGACGCAATGATAAACGCAGTAATTCACCCGGGATTCGGTTAATCAATGGCACAGCAAGGGCAGCAAGTTTTCCCTTGCCCTCTTTACTGGAAAAATCCACCTGCGAACTTAAGGTAGAAAACAGAAAATCACTCAATGGCTGTGCCTGACGAATATAGTCCTCAAAGCCGTCTTTTCCATATTGACGAATAAAGGTATCGGGATCTTCCCCATCGGGCAGAAAAATAAACTTAATTTGCCGCCCGTCTTCTAAAAAAGGCAGCGCATTTTCCAACGCACGCCACGCGGCATCACGCCCTGCACGGTCTGCATCGTAACAACAAATAAGCTGTTCAGTGGAACGAAATGCAAGCTGAATTTGCTCCGGTGTAGTGGCTGTCCCTAATGACGCCACGGCATAATCCACGCCAAATTGCGCCAGCGCCACCACATCCATATAGCCTTCCACCACCAGCAACATTTCAGGGCTGTCATTCACTTGTAATGCCTCAAACAAGCCATAAAGCTCACTACCTTTGTGGTAAGTCATACTTTCTGGCGAGTTCAAATATTTTGGCTTTTCATCACCCAACACTCGTCCGCCAAAGGCAATGGTTCGCCCACGGCGATCACGAATAGGAAACATAAGACGATTACGAAAACGATCGTAAACATCTTGTTTTTCATTGCGCGATAACATTCCCACATCAAATAATTTTTGCCGATCTTCTTGATTACGCCCAAACTGATTTAACACGGCATTAAATTGATTTGGCGAAAAACCAATTTGAAAGCGTTCAATCACTTCGGCGGATAAACCTCGTTTTTGCACATAGGATTGCGCAGGAATATTTTGCGGAAGTTGCTGATGATAAAACACCGCGATCTCTTGCATTAGCTGGTAAAGATCTTTCTTGGTACGATAATTGGCTTGTGGTTTATTCTTGCCATCAAAGTGCGGTGATTTTTCGTAAGGAATTTCTAAGCCTAAATGATTCGCCAGCTCTTCCACCGCCTCGATAAACTCCAGTTTTTCATATTCCATTAAAAAACTAATGGCATTACCGTGCGCGTGGCAACCAAAGCAATGGTAAAACTGTTTTTTCGGACTCACGGTAAAGGAAGGCGTTTTCTCGTGATGAAAAGGACAACAAGCCTGATATTCACGCCCTGCTTTTTTCAGCTTAACCCGTGAATTAATCAATTCGACAATGTCAGTTCTGGCAAGAACATCATCAATAAATGAACGTGGAATATGGCCTGCCACAATAATTTCCTCTCGTTTTCAATCAACACAAAATTTAGCAAGATAGATCTAAGATAATAAGAAATGGTGCAGCTAAAAACAACAAAACCGTGATTCCAAAAGGTTTCACGGCCTGCTTAACTCGAGTTTAATTAAAAAAATTTTTAATTAGTATAAACGTACGTTACGTGCATTTTCACGAGCAACGCGTTTTGCGTGGCGTTTAGCACGAGTTGCGTTTTCACGTTTACGAATTGTTGTTGGTTTTTCGTAAAATTCACGGCTACGAACTTCCGCTAAGATTCCCGCTTTTTCACAAGCGCGTTTGAAACGACGTAATGCTACGTCAAATGATTCATTTTCACGAACTTTAATTACCGGCATAAGCCATCACCTCAATATGGATTAATATTTTGCAAAATTTAGACCGTTTCGTTTCGATAAACGGCTTATTTAAACTAATAGGTCGGCAATTCTAATTCAAATCAACGGCAAAAGCAAAGAAAAGATCCAATTTTTGTGAAAATTTCCCCGCACTTTTCATCACAAATTCACCGATGAATTGGGATAAACTAGAGAAAAAGCCTTAAACAAGGTAGAATTAGCCAGTTAAAAATGAGAATTAAGAGAGAAAAAATGCGAATTTTAGGCATTGAAACATCTTGTGATGAAACCGGTGTGGCGATTTATGATGAAAATGATGGGCTTATCGCCAACCAACTTTACACCCAAATTGCGTTGCACGCCGATTATGGTGGCGTTGTGCCAGAATTAGCTTCGCGCGATCACATTCGGAAAACTGCGCCCCTTATCCAAGCGGCATTGCAAGAAGCCAATTTATCAGCGCAAGACATTGACGGCATTGCCTACACTTGCGGGCCTGGGTTAGTGGGCGCGCTATTAGTGGGTTCAACCATTGCGCGTTCCCTTGCCTATGCGTGGAATGTGCCAGCCATTGGCGTTCATCATATGGAAGGGCATTTACTCGCGCCAATGTTAGAAGAAAATGCACCGCACTTTCCTTTTGTCGCCTTGCTTGTTTCAGGTGGGCATACTCAGCTTGTGCGCGTAGATAGCGTAGGGCAATATGAGGTGCTAGGCGAAAGCATTGATGATGCAGCAGGCGAAGCCTTTGATAAAACCGCAAAATTGCTCGGTTTAGACTACCCCGGCGGCGCAGCTTTAGCACGCTTAGCGGAAAAAGGCACGCCAAATCGCTTTACCTTTCCGCGTCCAATGACCGATCGCCCTGGGCTAGATTTCAGTTTTTCAGGCTTAAAAACCTTTGCTGCAAACACCATCAATCAAGCGATTAAAGAAGAAGGCACGCTCACTGAACAAACCAAAGCGGATATTGCTTATGCTTTCCAACAAGCGGTGGTGGAAACCTTAGTGATCAAATGTCGCCGCGCCTTGCAAGAAACAGGCTTTAAACGCTTAGTGATCGCAGGTGGCGTGAGTGCGAATCAACAGTTACGCCAAGCCTTGAGTGAATTAATGGCACAACTAGGCGGCGAAGTGTTTTATCCGCAGCCACAATTTTGTACCGACAACGGTGCAATGATTGCCTACACTGGCTTTTTACGTCTGAAACACGGCGAACATTCCCCTTTAGAAATTGAAGTAAAACCGCGCTGGGCAATGACTGAGCTTAGCGAAATTAGCGAAATAAAATAAGCTAAGTGAAATAGAACAAGGATCATTTATGCAAAATCAACAATCTAACGCAATGCGCGCAGCTGGGATCGGCTGCGTTCTTATGCTTCTTCTTATCGCCTTTGCTTTGATCAAACTCCCTACTGCACAGGTGATGGATTACCTTACCCTTGCTGGCCAATGGGTTGGACAAGGCACAACCATTGGCATTTTAATGCTCGCCACCCTGCCACCACTAACGGGGCTGGTGTTTTACTTGATTTGGAAATGGCTAACAAAATAACCGCACTTTATTATGGCTAATTACTATGGCTAAACTTTATTTTTACTATTCTACGATGAACGCGGGGAAATCCACCACCCTGCTGCAATCGGATTACAACTACCGCGAACGGCAAATGAATACGCTGGTTTACACCGCGGCGATTGATGATCGCTTTGGCGTGGGCAAAGTGACTTCACGCATTGGCATTAGCCAGCAGGCGAAATTATTCCATAAAGAAACAGATCTGTTTGCCGAAATCGCCCTGCATCTTGAACAAGAAAGCCTGCATTGTATTTTGGTGGATGAAGCACAATTTCTCACCAAAGAGCAAGTTTATCAGCTCAGTGATGTAGTTGATAAATTACACATTCCCGTGCTGTGCTATGGCCTGCGCACGGATTTCCAAGCAGAATTATTTGAAGGCAGCCGATACTTACTGGCTTGGGCCGATCAGCTGGAAGAATTAAAAACCATCTGCCATTGTGGGCGCAAAGCTAATTTCGTGCTACGTTTAAACGATCAGGGCGAAGTGGTCAAAGACGGCGCACAAATTCAAATCGGCGGCAATAATCACTACGTTTCCGTATGTCGCCGCCATTACAAAGAAAAAATTGAACAGGCATAAAATTCGCCATTTTTGCACCGCACTTTTCATTCAACGTTTCCAAATGTAAGGACGCACCAATGTGTGCGTCCGATTAGGCTATCGACGCGGGCGGACAGATCGCTTCATCTAGCCATAAAAGGCAATTTTATTTCATCATAAAAGCTGATATATTGAGTCAAGTATTGAAATAAGGAGTCAACATGAAAAAAGAAGAAATGGGACATAATTTTCTTGCTCGATTAGGCAAAACGCGCTTACGCCCCGGTGGTCGCAAAGCCACAGAATGGCTGATTGCAAACGGTGATTTCAACGCCAATAAAAAAGTGTTAGAAGTGGCGTGCAATATGGGAACCACCGCCATTGAGCTAGCCAGCAAATTCGGCTGTCATATCGAGGGCGTGGATCTTGATGAAAATGCCTTAGAGAAAGCCAGAAAAAATATCGCTGAAAAAGGGCTACAAGATAAAATTCACGTTCAGCGCGCCAATGCAATGAAATTGCCTTTTGCCGATAACAGCTTTGATATTGTGATTAATGAAGCAATGCTCACAATGTTGCCGGTGGAAGCGAAAATCAAAGCGGTACGCGAATATTATCGTGTTCTCAAACCGAACGGTTTCTTGCTCACTCACGATGTAATGCTCACCACGGACAATGCGGAAGAAGTAATCCAACAGCTGCGTGAAGCCATTAACGTTACCGTAACACCATTGACAAAACAAAACTGGAAATCGCTCTTTTTAGAAGCGGGATTCCGCAACGTGGAAACCTATTCAGGCGAGATGACGCTACTTTCCCCAGCGGGAATGATTTATGACGAAGGCGTATTAGGCACAGCTAAAATTATCCGCAATGCGTTAAAAGCAGAAAACCGCCCGACATTCAAAAAAATGTTCAAGGTTTTCAATGATCCAGATAAAAAACTCGGCTTCATTGCCTTATGTAGCCAAAAATAATTTAACAAAACCCCCGCACTTTTTACTCAACAAATTTCACATAACAAAGTGCGGGGATTTTTTTGCCAAAATTTAGCTTTTATATAAAAAAATAACCGCACTTTAAAAGTGCGGTTAAATATTTCAATATTTTTTCTTATAACACATCAACGCAATTTAAATCTTGGAAAGATTTTTCTAAGCGTTTAGACATTGATTCTTCAGATTTGCGTAACCAAACGCGTGGATCGTAGTATTTTTTGTTTGGTGCGTCTTCACCCTCTGGGTTACCAAGCTGACCTTGAAGATAAGCTTCGTTGGCTTTGTAGAAGTTTAAAATACCTTCCCAAGCTGCCCATTGTGTATCGGTATCGATGTTCATTTTCACTGCGCCGTAGCTGATTGCTTCACGGATTTCTTCAGTTGATGAACCAGAACCGCCGTGGAAAACGAAATCTAATGATTTTGGTGGAAGGCCACGTTCTTTCGATACGAATTCTTGTGATGCACCTAAGATTGACGGTTTTAATTTCACGTTACCTGGTTTGTAAACACCGTGTACGTTACCAAATGCCGCAGCAATGGTGAAACGTGGGCTTACTGGGTTTAATTGATCGTAAACGTAAAGCACGTCTTCAGGTTGAGTGTATAAACGAGATTCATCAACATCAGAGTTATCTACGCCGTCTTCTTCCCCACCTGTGATACCGATTTCAATTTCAAGGGTCATACCCATTTTGCTCATACGCGCAAGGTATTCACGGCAGATCGCCATATTTTCTTCCATTGGCTCTTCAGAAAGGTCGATCATATGTGATGAGAAAAGCGGTTTGCCAGTTTCTGCGAAATGTTTTTCACCCGCTTCTAATAAGCCGTCAATCCAAGGTAATAATTTTTTCGCTGCGTGGTCAGTGTGAAGGATTACTGGCACACCGTATTCCGCGGCTAATTCGTGAACGTGTTTTGCCCCTGCAATCGCACCTAATACATCAGGACGCGCGCCGCTTGCTGGTTTAATGCCTTTCCCTGCGTAGAATTGCGCACCGCCGTTAGAGAACTGGATAATTACAGGCGCTTTAACGCGTGCTGCGGTTTCTAATACGGCATTCACAGAGTCTGTACCCACGCAGTTTACTGCTGGGATTGCGAAATTGTGTTCTTTTGCATAGTTGAAAACTTTTTGTACATCATCGCCTGTTAATACACCCGGTTTTACGATGTCTAATAATTTTGCCATTTTTCTGTTTCCTATTGTTATGTTAAGAGATTTCCGTATGAAAAGGGCGTACTGCATAAGCTACGCCCAATATCATTTAATTAGTTTTTCGCACGTTTTTCTAAGATTTCAACGGCTGGTAATACTTTGCCTTCTACGAATTCTAAGAACGCACCGCCACCAGTTGAAATGTAAGAAATTTTATCTTTGATGCCGAATAAATCAATCGCCGCAAGGGTATCACCGCCACCTGCAATAGAGAACGCACCGTTTTGGGTTGCTTCTACAATGGCATCAGCCACGACTTTTGTACCATTACGGAAGTTAGGGAATTCAAACACGCCCACTGGCCCATTCCAAAGAATAGTTTTTGCACTTCTAATAATTTTCGCTAATTCTTCTGCGGATTTTTCGCCAATATCGAAGATAGATTCATCTGCTTTAATATCATCAACAGATTTTTCAATCGCTGGTGCAGTTTCAGAGAATTCTAAACCTACGCGAACATCAGTTGGCACTGGGATTTGCGTGGCTTTCGCTAAGCGTTGTGCTTCAGGGATTAAATCTGCTTCGTATAAAGATTTACCCACATCTTTGCCTTCTGCTGCGATGAAAGTATTTGCGATACCGCCGCCAACAATCAGTTGATCCGCCACTTTAGAGAGGGAATCTAACACGGTTAATTTGGTAGAAACTTTTGAACCACCCACAATGGCTAACATTGGGCGTTGTGGTTCTTTTAAGGCTTTGCCTAAGGCATCTAATTCCGCCGCTAATAATGGGCCTGCACAGGCGATTGGCGCAAATTCTGCCACACCATAGGTTGAGGCTTGCGCACGGTGTGCTGTACCAAAAGCGTCCATCACAAAGACATCACAAAGTGCGGCGTATTTTTTACCTAATTCTGGATCGTTTTTCTTTTCACCTTTGTTGATACGCACGTTTTCAAGTACAACGATTTCACCGTCATTCACTTCTACGCCGTCTAAATAATCACGGGCTAAACGCACGTTAAAACCTGCGTCTTTTAAATAATCAACCACAGGTTGGAGGGAATCTTCAGGTTTAAATTCGCCTTCGGTTGGGCGACCTAAGTGAGAGGTAACCATCACTTTCGCACCTTTTTCAAGGGCGAGTTTTAAGGTTGGAATGGTTGCTTGAATACGCGCATCAGACGTTACTTTGCCGTCTTTTACTGGCACATTCAGGTCTGCACGAATAAATACGCGTTTGCCTGCTAAATCTAGGTCGGTCATTTTAATTACTGACATAATTTACCCTCTTTATATAGTTTAAAAATAAATAGAACTGCTCGCATTATACCTAGTTCAAGCTAGATTGTAACTGCTTTAGATCAAATTATCCGCTGGATTTTTTTAATTCTCAGAAATAATAGATCTTTTAATACTTCAAATCGAGCCAAATTCCTCTAGCGCGGACAATCCATCACTTGCCACTGTAAATCATAGCAAATAAATAATTCATTATGGCTTGCGCCCAAATACGCCCCTTTCAGCTGCGGGTTATGTTTTTTTAACCAAGCAAATAATTCTTTGCGCGGCAAATTGCGATCAGGTAAATTCAAAGTGCGGTATAAATTTTGCTGTTTTTCAAAATAAGCATTGGCATTCTTGAAAGCGCAAGCGCCGTGCTTTTCCCATTCCCCTTGCAATAAATTCGCACTCGGGCTATCTGCAAGATAAGGCTTAATCACCGCAGGATCGACCATCGGCAAATCGCCCTGACAAAAACGCGGATGATCGCTGACCGAACGCGCATTGGCATTTTGCGGCCATAAGCCGTGGATCACCCAGCCATATTGCTGCGTGCCACATTGGCTCATTAAAGATTGCGGCAAGTTGCCGTTGTAACGTTCTTTTTGAGCTTGGCAAAATCCCGGCGACCAAGACAACGCCAGCATATAATAATCCACAGGGGCGCTTTTATTTTGCCCAATGGCGTCATCGCGCATAATGTAATCATAATTCTCGCCAAGCGGTGCTGGTGTATTTTGTTGCGTTGCTGTCTTTGCTTGATTTTGCTGAGATTGCGCCGTGGGTTCAGGTTGGTGTGTTTTTTCGCTAGGCTGAAAATAATTCCAAATCAATGCAATGCCTGCAATGATTAATGTGCCTAAAAAAGAAAGTCCTTTGTTGTTTTTCTTGCTCATTTTGTTTTGCCTATTTAATTTTCCTTGCCGATTCTTTATAATCTCGCCCTTTCAATGATTTTACGGGGAATTTATGGCACTTTTAATTACAGATAAATGCACAAATTGCGATATGTGCTTGCCAGAATGCCCGAATGATGCCATTTCCGTGGGCGATGACATTTATGTGATCGATCCCAATCTTTGCACGGAATGCGTGGGGCATTATGATACCCCAACTTGCCAAAAAGTTTGCCCGATCACCAACTGCATTAAGCCCGATCCCGAGCATCAAGAAAGCGAAGCCCAATTGTGGGAACGCTTTGTGTTAATTCATCATTCTGATCAGTTATAGCGATTTAAAGGGTTTTCTCCGCCCATTTTGCCAATAACACGCCCGCTGCCACCGCAACATTCAAGCCAGCTTTCAGCGGATTGGCAAGGGATAAATTCACTACTTCATCGTGATTTTTTGCCAAATTTTCACCCGCACTTTCGCTTAAAACAAAGACCACTTTATCGCTCAATTTTAGCTGAGCGAACGGCTTCGCTTGCTTGCTTTGGCTTAAATGCACGATTTGATAGCCTTTTTCACGCAATTTTTCTAACGCCTGTTCACTGCTATCGACAAGCAAAGTATGCACATATTCCGCACCACCTTCTGACACACGCATTGCTGCGGCAGAATTTAACAAATCGGCTTCGCTTAACACTAAACCTTTCACGCCATAGACCGCACAAGTTCGCACGATCCCACCAATATTATGTGCGTTATGCACATTATCGAGTAAGATCAACGCATCTTTTTCGCGTGGAATATCCAAATAACCGCTCAATGTAAAATGACGTGGCTTTTTCACCAACATACAAATGCCGTTGTGATGCTCCGTGCCACTCACTAGTGCAAGCTCTTTGCTATCCACAACGTGATAGACTTTTTTATTTGCCGCCAAATAGCTAAATAACTCGCCCACACGGTGCGCCATTTCCACGGTTGTCCACACGCGAACAATGCTTTCAGGGCGTTCAGCAAATAACGCAAGGCACGTATTTTCGCCATACACTTTCATTTCTTCTGCGCGATTTTTCTTAATCTTTTCTGGCGCGCGAGGGGAAAGCGGGCCGGTTTTTTTCTGTTTTTCTTTCACACCGGTGCTTTTTATCACCACTTTCACATTGGCTGTACCGCGCGCATTTCCCATCGTCAATTCTGTGCGTTGTTGCACTTTTTCCGCGGATTTTGTCGCTGTTCTTTCACGCGAGAAAGCGCGTTTGTCGTCCTTTTTGCCACGGGAAGAATGAGGGGAAAAGTGCGGTGCTTTTTTATCTTGTTTTTCGCCAGAATAGCGTTCATTGAAACGTTTGCTGGAATCTGCTTGCTGGAAAGTCGGTTTTTTTGCGTTCATTTTATGTTGCCAAATTGTGATGAATGTGAGAAAAGTGGGTAAAAAAGCACCGCACTTTATGGGAAAATGTGAGCATTATAACGAAAAAATATCTTTTTTCTACCAAGCCAAGAAGTAAATATTGTAAACTACAAGGCTGAAAAAAATGGATTATCAAAATTAGAGTAAAAAATTATGTTGATAAATAAAACGAAAAGGGCGGAGGAAAATTTGCAAGCCTTGCCAAGTTTGGCGTTACAACCCTCGCAAATTGATTTTCTTCATCACCCTGCGGAATTTAAGCAACAAATTATCCAGCTTATTCGTGAAGCAAAAACACGCATTTATATCACCGCACTTTATTGGCAAAATGACGAAGCGGGGCAAGAAATTTTAAATGAAGTGTTTGCCGCTAAAAGCCGTAATCCCGAGCTTGAGGTGAAAATTTTTGTCGATTGGCACCGCGCGCAGCGTAATTTGCTTGGCGCAGAAAAATCTGCCACCAACGCAGATTGGTACTGCGAACAACGTGCCATTCATCAATATGGTGAACACGCCCATTTGTTTTTCGGCGTGGCAGTGAACACGCGCGAAGTGTTTGGCGTGTTGCATATTAAAGGCTTTATTTTTGATGATACCTTGTTATATAGCGGGGCGAGCATTAATAATGTGTATTTGCAGCAAAATGAAAAATACCGCTACGACCGTTATCATAAAATCACCCATTCCGCCCTTGCGGATTCAATGGTGAATTTCCTGCAACAGTATCTCCTGAGTAATCAAGCGGTGCTACCATTGGATAATTCTGAACGTCCAAAAACCAAAGAAATTCGCCAGCATATTCGTGCTTTCCGCAAAGGCTTAGCCGCAGATGGACAATATAAGTTTGCCAACGAAGAAAATTCTGGCTTAAAAATCACCCCACTTTTTGGTTTAGGTGGTGGTGCAAACCTGCTTAACCGTACGATTGAAGATCTTTTCCAGATCGTGCAAGAAAAATTGGTGATCTGCACACCATATTTTAATTTTCCACGTCCATTACAACAAAAAATCCGCCGTTTACTACAAAAAGGCAAGCACATTGAAATTATCGTGGGTGACAAAACCGCTAACGATTTTTACATTCCCCCTTCACAGCCGTTCAAAATGGCAGGGGCATTGCCTTATTTATATGAAAGCAATCTACGCCGTTTCAGCCAAAAATTTGAACAGCAAATTAACCAAGGCCAGCTTGTTATTCGCACTTGGAAAGACGGCGAGAACAGCTATCACCTAAAAGGCGTGTGGGTGGACGATAGCTATATTTTATTAACTGGCAACAACCTAAATCCACGCGCTTGGCGTTTAGATGCAGAAAATGGTTTGCTCATTCAAGATCCAAGCCAACAACTCGCCTCACAGGTTGAACAAGAACTCGCCACCATTCGCCAGCACACCACCCAACTCAAGCATTATTCAGAGCTGGACGAACTCTCACAATACCCTGAACCCGTGCAAAAACTACTAAAAAAATTCGCCCGTATCAAAGCGGATAAATTGGTGAAGATGATTTTGTAGCTAATTCCTTAATTTAGGGATTTAGGGATCTTAAAACTAAGATCCCCCTAATATTTCCTTCTTAGCTCAATTACCAATCATTCTTTTATCCACCTATTCCAACAACCCCTGCTCTTCCAATTTCCCTAAGAAATAAGGCATTTGTACTCGCCACCAAGGCCAGTCGTGATCCACATCTGTTCCCCAGAAGTCAAACCAAGCAGGAATATCTTTAGCTTGGAAGGCTTGTTGTAAGCGTGCGGTGTCAGCAATGTGTTGTTCTTCCCAAGCGCCTTGCCCAACGGCGATTATGTAATGATTTTGGCGGTAGCGCTCTAAAAACCACGGGTCGTGTTGATTCCATAAATAATCAATGGGGGAATTAAAATAGACTTCTGCATTGCCGTGAAATTCTCCTGTGAAGAAACGCGCATCATATACGCCACTTAAGGCGATGGCGGTATCAAAAAGATCAGGGTGGCGTAAGGCGAAATTTATGGTGTGGAATGCGCCCATACTACAACCTGTGGCGATCATTGCACCTTGCCATTTGGATTCGTGGCGAATTAATGGCACTAATTCATTGATAATATAGCGATCATAAGCATTGTGAGCCTGTGCCATATCCTGCCCTGATTTGTAATCCGCGAGCCAAGATTCCTTATCAAAAGAATCAGGGGTGTAAAATTTGAGTAAACCGCGTTCGATGAAAGAACGGCAGGCGTCAATCATTCCAAAATTGCCATATTCGTTTTCATTTCCCCCCGATGAAGGAAAAACAATCACAGGCTTGCCGCTGTGGCCATAGACATTAAAAGGCATTTCGCGACCGAGTTCTCCGCTCCAATGATGACGGCGTTCAAAAAACATTTTTCCTCCTAGTGTTTTTGATGGGCAAATTGAATAATTTCACGCATTTGTTCAAGGCTTGGCGTACGCGCTAAAATCCCTTCTTCGCCCATAATTTTGGCAAATACGCCCGGCACTTGCTGTACGCTAATGATATTATGTGGGAATTTTTCGCACACTTCGGCAATGGAATGCGCATAATGCTGATTTGCCTTGCGAGAGATATACACCACATTCCAAGGGTGCGAAATTTGCGCGTGGAATTGGTTGTCTTTCACAATATGCGCATATTCATTGAATACATCAAAATCATTGGCATAATTCCACATATCAATGGTTAAACCACCCGGTGGGCGGCAATTCACTTCTAATGGTAATAATTCGTTGGTTTTCTTTACACGGAAAAACTCGAAATGAAAGAACCGCTCTTTCACATTAAAGGCTTTGACGCATTTTTGACCGATCTCTACCAATTTTGGCGAAATTTCACGGGGAACGTAATAGAACATATCGCCGTCTTTTTCTACGGTATCCAGCACCGCTTCGGAATATTCAAGGCTGGAATAAAACACAATATTGCCATCGCGATCCGTTAAGCCGTCAAAGGTAACAATATCGCCGTCAATAAATTCTTCCATAATGTATTCCACATTGGGATTTTTATGGCTGAAGAAGTTTTCCAATTCTTGCGCATTTTTAATCTTATAAGTATCGCTCGCGCCCACGCCAGAATTGGGTTTGATAATCACGGGATAATGTAATTCGTGCGCTAATTTTCTGGCATCTTCATCGCTTTCAAATACACGTCCTTTCGCCACTTTTAAGCCTGTTTGACGGAAAATTTCTTTCATTTTTGATTTGGTTTTAATGGATTTCATATCTTCATTTTTATAACCAAATACATTGAAATCCGTGCGAAGTTTCGCATCTAGCTCAAGCCAATATTCATTGTGCGATTCAATGCGATCAATGCGTCCATATTTATGGGCAAAATAACCCACCGCACGGTAAACCTGATCATAGTCTTCCATATTATCCACACGATAATATTCCGTAAGTGAGTTGCGTAAATTCTCACTTAACTGCTCGTAAGGCGTGTCCGCAATCCCCAAGGTATTAAAACCATTCTCCCGCAACCGCAAGGCAAAGGTTTCAAAATTGGTGGGGAAATGGGGTGAAATCATCACAAAGTTTAGTGGTCTTGACATAGACTATCCCTCAATCTAAAAAATAACGAAAACGATTGCATTATACCCAAAATAATCGGCATAAATCGATCTGTTTTCAAACAAAGTGCGGTTATTTTTCGTTAGATAATTTAAGCGGTTGGCTATTTTTTGCGCTGAGCGATTTATGCTCTTGGATTATATTCAGGAATGCCTGTCCGAAGCGCTCTAATTTGGTTGCGCCCACGCCGTTGATTTGTAGCATTTCGCGCTTGCTGGTGGGTTGATATTGTGCCATTTCTTGTAAAGTTGCATCGTTGAACACGATATAAGGGGGAATATTTTCTTTGTCGGCAATTTGTTTGCGTAAGAAACGTAGGCGAGCAAAGAGATCTTTGTCGTAATTTTGCACCGCACTTTTTTGTGCGCTTTGTGCAGTCATAATGGAAGAAACCCTTGGCATTGCCAGCTCTAAGGGCTGTTCACCACGCAAAATTGGGCGCGCATTTTCCGTCAGTTGTAACACCGAATGAAATTGATTCATCACTTGTTGCACAAGTCCAAGATGAATCAGTTGGCGGATCACTGATTGCCAATATTCTTTGCTTTTGTCTTTGCCAATGCCATACACACTCAGTTGATCGTGCTGGTTGTCTTTAATTTTTTGATTTTGCATTCCACGCAACACGCCAATCACATAATGTACGCCGAACATTTGCCCTACGCGATAAATGGTGGACATCACCTTTTGTGCGTCAATTAAGCCATCATATTTTTTAGGTGGATCAAGGCAAATATCGCAGTTTCCACAAGGTGCTTGGCGATGTTCACCAAAATAGTTCAGCAAGACTAAACGGCGGCAGGTTTGGCTTTCGGCGAACTCACCGATGGCTTCTAATTTATGCTGTTCAATTTGGCGTTGCGGGCTTTCTGGCTTTTCCAGCAGCATTTTTTGTAACCACGCATAATCGGCGGGTTCGTAAAACAATACGGCTTCAGCTGGCAAATCATCACGTCCTGCACGCCCTGTTTCTTGGTAATACGCTTCGATACTACGCGGCAAATCAAAATGCGCCACAAACCGCACGTTGGATTTATTAATGCCCATTCCAAAAGCAATGGTTGCCACCACCACTTGCACATTATCACGCTGAAAAGCACGTTGCACTTGTTCGCGCTGGTTGGCTTCCATTCCTGCGTGATAAGCTTGGGCTGAAACGCCTTTTTTGCGTAAACTTTCCGCCAAACGTTCCACTTTATTACGGCTGTTGCAATAAACGATACCGCTTTTGCCCTTTTGCCCTAGTACAAATTGGCATAGTTGTTCCATTGGCTTAAATTTTTCCACCAAGGTGTAGCGAATATTTGGGCGATCAAAACTGCCGATATAAATATGCGGGTTATCCAGTTGTAAGTGGTGCAAAATATCTTGCCTTGTGGCACTGTCGGCGGTGGCAGTGAGTGCCATTATCGGGGCATTGGGAAAGCAACGTTTTAAGCCGCCAAGTTGGGTGTATTCAGGGCGGAAATCGTGTCCCCATTGGGAAATACAATGGGCTTCATCAATAGCAATAAAGCTCACTTGGCAATGGGAAATAAATTGAAAAAAACTGGTTGTCATCGCCTTTTCGGGCGAAATATAAAGTAATTTGAGTTGCCCTGAAATCGCCTTATTTTGCACGATTTGCTGTTGCTCAAAGGTTTGTGTGGAATTGAGATAATCCACTTCGATACCGTTGGCAAGCAGTTGATCCACTTGATCTTTCATTAACGAAATCAGTGGCGAAATGACTAAGGTTAAACCTGAAAAGCAAAGTGCAGGAATTTGATAGCAAAGGGATTTTCCGTTTCCCGTTGCCATAATCACGAGGCTATCTTGGTGTGAAAGGGCGGCGTTGATGACTTCTTCTTGTCCGTTGCGGAAAGATTGGTAACCAAAGACCTCATTCAAAACTTCAAGTGCGGTGTTTTTTTTCATTATTTTTTGCGAAAAACTCGTTAAAAATGCACCGCACTTTGTTTATTGATGAAATAGGGCATTAGGCAAAATGCACTTGCTCGCCGTGTACGCGACAGGCTTCTTCCAAGCATTGCCAGAATAATTTGCCGTCATTGGCAATCCATTGCCCCTCTTTGAAAGCAAAGTGGAAACCGCCTGCTTTGCTGGCAAGCCAGAGTTCAAGTAACGGCTCTTGCTTATTTACTACCACTTGGCTGCGATCAGGAAAGGTGATGGTAAACACCGAACCTTGCGTGTCGCAATCCACATCACAATCTTGCTCTTCTAATTGCTCTTCAATTTTGAGCCAAACTTGCTCAATATTTTGATGAAATTCTGTAACGTTCATAATTTTTCCATAAGCGAAATAGATAAGGCAGAATTATAGAGAGTTTTTACCATTTATACAAAGTGCAAAATGATGTAAAAAAGAATAGATCTTTCTATAAATATCGTTATTATGCGTAAGATTTATAAGATAAACCAAGAGAATATAAGATGAAAAAGCTAATTTTTATCCTCACTTTAGGGGCAGTTACGCTTTCTGCCACCGCTTGTGGTGTGAAAGGCCCACTTTATTTCCCTGAACAACAACATTCACAAACACAACAATAAGCATTCAAGGACAAGCTAATGGATTTTTTTCAATATCAAGATGATCAACTGATGGCGGAGCAAGTGCCGGTAAGTAAAATAGCACAACAATTTGGTACGCCGGCTTATGTTTATTCACGGGCTACGCTTGAGCGGCATTGGCACGCCTTTGATAATGCCTTAGGCAATCACCCACATTTAATTTGCTTTGCGGTGAAATCTAACCCAAATTTAGCCATTTTAAATGTGATGGCAAAACTTGGCTCGGGCTTTGATATTGTATCGCAAGGGGAATTAGAACGTGTGCTTGCCGCTGGTGGTGAAGCAAACAAAATCGTTTTTTCTGGCGTAGCAAAATCTGAACAGGAAATTGAACGTGCGTTAAATGTAGGTATTCGTTGCTTTAATGTCGAAAGCCTTGCCGAGCTTTACCGTATTAATGATGTAGCAGGGCGGTTAAATAAAATCGCGCCTATTTCTTTACGCGTGAACCCTGATGTGGACGCACACACGCACCCTTATATTTCCACTGGACTGAAAGAAAATAAATTTGGTGTGAGCGTTGATGAAGCGCGTGAAGTGTATCGCATTGCAAGCCAATTACCGCATATCAAAATCACCGGAATGGATTGCCATATTGGCTCACAACTCACAGAAATTCAGCCATTCCTTGATGCCACCGATCGCTTGATCGTGCTAATGCAGCAGCTTGCTCAAGATGGCATCGAACTAAAACATTTAGATTTAGGCGGCGGTTTAGGCGTAACCTATAAAGATGAAAATGCGCCGCACCCAAGTGAATATGCAAAAGCATTATTAGCTAAGTTAAAAGATTATCCAAACTTGGAAATTATCCTTGAGCCGGGGCGTGCAATCACTGCGAATGCAGGGATTTTGCTCACCAAAGTAGAATACCTAAAAAGCAATGAAAGCCGTAATTTCGCCATTGTGGATACGGGAATGAACGATATGATTCGCCCTGCGTTGTATCAAGCCTATATGAATATTATTGAAGTGGATCGCAGCCTGCCGCGCGAAACAAAAGTTTATGATGTGGTCGGTCCAATTTGCGAAACCTCTGATTTCTTAGGCAAACAGCGTGAACTGGCGATTGCCCAAGGGGATCTCATCGCCCAGCGTTCTGCCGGTGCTTACGGCGCAAGTATGGCGTCCACTTACAACTCACGCCCAAGAGCGATTGAAGTGATGGTGGACGGTGATCAAGCACATCTCATTAAACGCCGTGAAACCTACCCTGAATTATGGCAGTTAGAAAGTGTATTGCCGTAAATAAATTTTATGCATAAAAAAATCCCTAGCAAAAACTAGGGATTTTTATTTATAGCACGCTAAACAAAATAGACTTAGTCTTGTGATGAATTCACATTAAAGGCTTCTAATGCTCGCAAAGAATAGGTATAAGCTGCGCCAGCATTTAATGCAATTGCCGTGGCTAATGCCGATGCCACTTCTTGCTCCGTTGCTCCTGCTTTTACTGCTTCATCTGCGTGTACGGCAATACAGCTCTCACAACGTGTGGTTACCGCTACTGCTAAAGCGATTAATTCACGGGTTTTCGCATCAAGAGCTGAATCAGCCATTGCTTGCGATAATGCACCGTAAGCTTGCAGCATTTTTGGGTATTTTTTACCAAGTTCACCAAAAGATTTTTTAACGTGGGTTTCTTCTGCTTTCCAGTCTTTAAACATCATATTGTCCTTATGTAATGTAATAAATGAACTTATACATTATGAGATTATTTATACTTATATTCTTAACACATAAACGCAAAAATCAGTTAAAAAGTCTAAAATAATGCTTTATGATAGGTGTCTTTAGGAGGGAGTAATATGGACGCACTAGATCACTTAATCGAATTAGCTCAAATTGAGGGAGAAATTCACACCCATTGTTTATTTCAAGGAAATTGGCGAGCCTATCAACCAAGTGCGGTGCAAAATATGGGGGTTTTTCACATTATTTCGCGCGGAGAATGCCAATTATTTATGCAAGATCAAACCCTTCATTTGCAAAAAGGGGATCTCATTTTTCTCCCCACTGGTGATGAGCATTATATTCAAAGTAAAGATTTTCAACAGGCGCACGCTAAGCAAATTGAGAAAACAGATGAAGAAAAACAAGCTTGGCAACTTGCGACTAATGTGGTTTCTCAAGCAGATTTTGAAATGTTTTGCGGCGCATTTTATTACGATAAACAGTCTATTCTATTCAAAATTCTACCGCCCTTTTTGCACCTTTCTACCCGCACACCAAGCTTAGAAAAATTGATCGACTTGTTTCGTTTGGAAATTGCACAAGATAAAAAGCAATTAGGCGGGAAATCCGTGATCAATGCACTATGTGCGGTGCTTTTTTGTGATATTTTACGCCAATATATGCAAGATAAAACTGCTCAAATGGGTTTGCTAGCAGGTTTGCAAGACAAAAAGCTCGCCCCTGTTATCGAGCATATTTTAGAAAAGCCAGCCTTTGACTGGAATATGGAAAATCTTGCGCAACTGGCCAATATGTCGCGCGCCAATTTTATCCGCGTATTCCAAAAAATAATGGCGATCACCCCAGGTAAATTTCTGACCGAAATACGAATGCAACAAGCCTCAATGCTACTAAAATCCACCCAGAAAAATATTCTTGCCATTGCCTTAGATGTCGGCTACCAATCCGAAGCCTACTTCAGCCGCGCATTTAAACAACATTATGGAATTTCACCGAATAGGTACAGGAAAGGGGAACAAGAAAATAAAAATAATAACGCTTGAAAATACTAATAAGATTTTACCTAGAAAATTACAATTTTCAGCTAAATATCAAATTTATTTAATAAAAAAAGAAATTCTTATATGAAAAAAGGAAATGATTAAAATGGCGCACCCGAGAGGATTCGAACCTCTGACCGCTCGGTTCGTAGCCGAGTACTCTATCCAGCTGAGCTACGGGTGCGTATTTGAATTTGCTAACCTGTCATTTAATCATTTTAATTTTGTTGTAGAGTTCAACAAAATGGCGCATCCGAGAGGATTCGAACCTCTGACCGCTCGGTTCGTAGCCGAGTACTCTATCCAGCTGAGCTACGGATGCCCTGAGTAAATGGCGGTGAGAGAGGGATTCGAACCCTCGATAGAGTTTCCCCTATACACCCTTAGCAGGGGTGCGCCTTCAGCCTCTCGGCCATCTCACCGCAATCGGTTTGTGCGGCGTATAATACGGATTGAACTTGCATAAGTCAAACGATTTTTATAAATAATGTTTCGTTTGTCTGATTTATCAACAGCTCAGGAAAAATTGATTATTAACCATCTAAAATTGCCAGTACATTATTAACGTGCTGTTCGGTTCGCGCATTTTTTTCTGCTTGGCTCAATGCAGGCTTATCTTTTTCCCATTGCACATCATCTGGCGGTAATTCCTCTAAAAAGCGGCTGGGCGTTGGTTTAAAAATTTCGCCAAATTGTCGCCGCTCTTTACACAAGGAAAAGGTCAGCGTTTGTTGCGCGCGTGTAATGCCAACATAGGCTAAACGGCGCTCTTCTTCCACATTGTCTTCATCAATGCTAGTTTGGTGTGGCAGGATATTTTCTTCCATTCCCACTAAGAAAACGTGGGGAAATTCCAGCCCTTTTGATGCGTGCAGCGTCATCAGTTGCACCTGATCGCTTTCATCATCTTCTTCACCACGTTCTAGCATATCACGCAAAGTTAAGCGCGCGACTACTTGGTTGAGCGTCATCGGCTCATTAAACTCATCGCCTTTGAGCATTTCTGCCACCCATTGGAATAAGGTCACCACATTTTTACTTTGCACTTCCGCCATTTTCGGTGAAGTCGCGGTTTCGTAAAGATATTCTTCGTAATGTAATTGGCTCAACATTCGGCGAATAGCATCTTCTGGCTCAGCACGCAAAATTTCATCATTGAGTTCCACAATCCAGCGCGCAAAATGCTGTAAGGCGTTATAGGCTTTTGGGGTAACGCGTTGAATTAATTCAAAATCAAAAATCGCTTCAAATAAACTAATCTGTTTTTCCGATGCCAACGAACCGAGCTTTTCAAGGGTTGCCGTGCCGATTTCTCGCTTTGGCGTATTGATAATGCGTAACAGCGCAGCATCATCATCTTGATTCACCAACACGCGCAGATACGCCATCATATCTTTAATTTCTGCCCTTGAGAAAAAAGACGTGCCGCCCGAAATTTTATAAGGAATACGGTTTTGCATTAGCACTTTTTCAAACAAGCGCGATTGGTGGTTGCCACGATACAAAATGGCGTAATCACGGTATTTGGTTTTGCGCATAAAGCGATGGGCGATAAGTTCACCCACCACGCGCTCGGCTTCGTGTTCCTCATTTTTTGCTTCAATCACCTGCAATTTTTCCCCTTCGCCTAAGGTGGAAAATAATTTTTTGTCAAAAACGTGATCGTTATTGGCAATCAAAATATTGGCGCAATGCAAAATGCGTCCTGTGGAACGGTAATTCTGCTCAAGTTTAATCACTTCTAGTTGCGGAAAATCATTTTTCAGGCGCGCCATATTTTGCGGTTTTGCCCCACGCCAAGAATAGATAGACTGATCATCATCACCCACCACGGTAAATCGCGCCGCTTCGCCCACCAACAATTTGATTAATTCATATTGACTGGTGTTGGTATCTTGATATTCGTCCACCAGCAAATAGCGAATTTTTGCCTGCCATTTTGACCGCACTTCTGCATTTGTGCGTAACAGCAAGGTTGGCTGCATAATTAAATCATCAAAATCTAGGGCATTATAAGCGCGCAACTGCGTGGCATAACGTTGATAGCATTGCGCAAAGGTTTGCTCTTGCGGATCTCGTGCCATAGCAAGAGCTTGCGCAGGCAAAATGAGATCATTTTTCCAACGCGAAATCCGTGTCATCAAGGCTTTCAACAGATCTTTATCTTCTTGTAGCAGATCTTTGGTTAATTCTTTCAATAACGCCATTTGCTCGGAATCATCAAACAACGTAATAGCCGATTTTAGCCCTAAATGCTTATGTTCGCGCTTTACAATATCGAAACCAAGGGTGTGGAAAGTGGAGATCGTCAAGCCACGGCTTTGATCTTTACCGATGGAATGCGCCACCCGCTCTTTCATTTCGCGTGCGGCTTTATTGGTAAAAGTAACCGCTGCAATGTGCTTGGCGGAATAGCCACAATTTGCGATCAAATGGGCAATTTTATTAATGATAACCCGTGTTTTGCCCGAGCCAGCGCCCGCCAAAACCAAGCAAGGCCCAGACACATAATGAACGGCTTGTTGTTGCTGTGCGTTTAATTTCATTTCGATTCTTCCGCCCACGCATAGGGCAATAATGCAGTGTCTAATAAAAAAGATAACGGCAAATCTAAAATTGGCAGCCCCCACTTTTGGGTCATTTCCCAATCGTATTTTGTGCCTGCATAACTTTCATAAGGTTCAGTAGGATCAACCAATTTCACTACCGTGCCACAACCGCTTAACAATAAAAGTGCGGTGGAAATTATCGCTATTTTTTTCATAATGCCCCAAATTGAATGTTTGGCGCATTATAGAGAAAGATCTGGGGGGAAGACAATGAAAAGTAAAATAGCGGTAACGCGTTTTGTCTATTTGGCCTTAAAGTGCGGTGCTTTTTTCCGCGAAATTTCCCCGTGCTTATCGCCTTTTGCATACGAATTTTGTACAATGCACCGTTTTGAGTGATTATTGAGATTATTGTATGAGTTCAGCGCCAAATATTGGTTTTATTAGCTTAGGTTGTCCTAAGAATTTAGTGGATTCAGAGCGTATTTTAACGGAGTTGCGTTCTGACGGATATAACATTATTCCGAGTTATGAAAATGCCGATTTAGTGATCGTCAATACCTGCGGATTTATTGACAGCGCGGTGCAAGAGTCGCTAGAAGCGATCGGCGAAGCATTGGAAGAAAACGGCAAGGTGATTGTAACGGGCTGTTTGGGAGCGAAAGAAGATCGCATTCGTGAAGTTCACCCAAAAGTGTTGGAAGTGACTGGCCCTCATAGCTATGAAGCCGTAATGGAGCAAGTGCATAAATATGTGCCAAAGCCTGCCCATAATCCTTATATCAGCCTTGTACCCGCGCAAGGGGTGAAACTCACGCCAAAACATTATGCTTATTTGAAAATTTCCGAAGGCTGCGATCATCGTTGTACGTTCTGCATTATCCCTTCAATGCGTGGGGATTTAGATAGTCGTCCAATTACACAAGTGTTAGATGAAGCCAAACGCCTTGCCGATGCGGGCGTGAAAGAGTTGCTTATCGTGTCGCAAGATACCTCTGCTTATTCTTTAGATCAAAGCAAAGAAAATCAAAACAAAACGGTTTTTTGGAACGGTAAGCCGATTAAAAACAATCTCATCAGCCTGTGCGAGCAGTTAGCCACCTTAGGCATTTGGGTGCGTTTGCATTATGTCTATCCTTATCCGCACGTGGATAATTTAATTCCACTCATGGCGGAGGGCAAAATCTTGCCTTATTTAGATATTCCATTACAGCACGCTAGCCCGAAAATTTTGAAAGCGATGAAACGCCCTGGTTCAATCGATCGCACCCTTGAACGAATTAAAAAATGGCGCGAAATTTGCCCTGAATTAACCTTGCGTTCTACCTTTATTGTGGGCTTCCCAGGGGAAACGGAAGAAGATTTCCAACAATTATTGGACTTCTTGCAAGAAGCACAATTAGATCGCGTTGGCTGTTTTAAATTTAGCCCGGTAGAAGGCGCGGTTGCCACAGATCTGCCAGATCAAGTGCCAGAAGAGGTAAAAGAAGAGCGTTTCCATCGCTTTATGCAAGTGCAACAAGCCATTTCAGCACAGCGTTTACAACAAAAAATCGGCAAAACGCTACCTGTGATTGTGGACGAAATTGATGACGAAGGCATTATCGGACGCTCAATGGCGGATGCGCCAGAAATTGATGGCGTGGTTTATGTGGATAACCTGTCAAACCAAGTGGTCAGCGTGGGGCAAGTGATTAACGTTACCATCACGCAAGCGGACGAATATGATTTATGGGGAACGTGCTAATGGCGCTGCCAGTGAAAGTGTTGTTTGTTTGCTTGGGGAACATTTGCCGTTCACCAATGGCGGAATATCTTTTCCGTGAAAAAGTAAAACAGGCAGGCTTATCGAATAAAATTATCAGCGACAGTGCTGGCACATCAGGCTGGCACGATGGCGAGGATATGCACTGCGGTACGGCAGAAACCCTTGAATTGCATCATATTGATAATAAAGGCTTTACTAGCCGAAAAGTGCGGTCAAAAGATTGGCAAGATTTTGATTATCTGATTGCAATGGACAACCAAAATTTAGCGGATTTAGAAAAATTATTTGGGCATCACCCTGAAAAATTATTTCAAATCACTCAACTTTGTCCAAACCTTGGTATCGATCATATCCCCGATCCTTGGTACACCAAAAACTTCACGCAAACCTATGAATTATTGGATCAATGTTGCGATGCGTTGTTGGCAAAAATTCGTTTAGAATATTCAATCTAATATGTCAATAATAGTCATAAAGACGATATGAAATAACAAAAAACCTGTTGCGGAGGAAATCCACAACAGGTTTTTTATTGGTCAAAGGATAGACGATGAATTACATCATACCGCCCATTCCACCCATGCCGCCCATACCAGCGCCTAGGTCTGCTTTATCTTCTTTTGGAATTTCGGTTACCATCGCTTCAGTGGTAATCATTAATCCCGCGATAGAAGCAGCGAATTGAAGGGCTGAACGGGTTACTTTGGTTGGATCTAAGATACCCATTTCAAGCATATCGCCATATTGCTCAGAACCGGCGTTGTAACCGAAGTTTCCTTCACCCGATTTCACCGCACTTGCTACCACAGAGGCTTCTTCCCCAGCGTTGGTAACGATTTGGCGTAATGGCGCTTCCATTGCACGCAAGGCAAGTTTGATACCTACGTTTTGCTCTTCGTTATCGCCTTTTAAGCTTGCTGCAACTTTGGTTGCTGCACGGATTAAGGCAACACCACCACCGGCTACGATACCTTCTTCCACAGCTGCACGAGTTGCGTGTAAGGCATCTTCAACGCGATCTTTTTTCTCTTTCATTTCAACTTCAGTTGCCGCACCCACTTTAATTACAGCCACGCCGCCAGCTAATTTAGCCACGCGCTCTTGTAATTTTTCTTTGTCGTAATCTGAAGTGCTTTCTTCAATTTGCTGACGAATTTGTGCAACACGACCTTTGATTTGTGCTTCTTCGCCCACACCGTCAATAATGGTTGTGTTGTCTTTGTTGATCACAACACGTTTTGCTTGACCTAAATCTTCTAAAGTCGCTTTTTCTAACTCCATACCGATTTCTTCAGAAATCACTGTACCAGCAGTTAAAATCGCAATATCTTGTAACATTGCTTTACGGCGATCACCAAAGCCCGGTGCTTTTACTGCCGCCACTTTCACGATACCACGCATTGTGTTCACTACAAGGGTCGCAAGGGCTTCGCCTTCCACATCTTCAGCGATAATTAACAATGGTTTACCTGCTTTCGCAACAGCTTCTAACACTGGCAATAATTCACGAATGTTAGAGATTTTTTTGTCCACTAAAAGAATGAATGGGTTGTCAAATTCTACGGTTGCAGATTCTGGTTTGTTGATGAAATAAGGTGAAAGGTAACCACGATCGAATTGCATACCTTCAACCACGGCCAATTCATCTTCTAAACCTGTGCCGTCTTCTACGGTGATCACGCCTTCTTTGCCCACTTTTTCCATTGCTTCGGCAATAAGTTTACCCACTACATTGTCTGAGTTTGCAGAGATTGTTCCCACTTGCTCAATTTCTTTTGAGCTTTCGCACGGTTTTGAGAGGTTTTTTAACTCCGCCACGACCGCACTTACAGCTTTATCGATACCACGTTTTAAATCCATCGGGTTCATTCCCGCAGCCACGGCTTTTAAGCCTTCGTTTACGATAGCTTGGGCTAATACGGTTGCCGTTGTTGTACCGTCCCCTGCTGCGTCATTGGCTTTAGAGGCCACTTCTTTCACCATTTGTGCGCCCATATTTTCGAATTTATCTTCTAATTCGATTTCACGCGCAACGGATACGCCGTCTTTGGTGATGGTTGGTGCACCAAAGGCTTTATCTAAAATTACATTACGACCTTTTGGGCCAAGGGTTACTTTCACTGCGTCTGCAAGAATGTTTACACCGTTAAGCATTTTTACGCGAGCATCATTGCCAAATTTAACGTCTTTTGCTGCCATTTTTTATTCCTTCTTAATAATTAATTTTGCTAAAAGTGCGGTGAAAAATAACCGCACTTTTTGATGATTGATTTGGGATTATTCTACGATAGCTAAAATATCGCTTTCAGAAATGATTAACACTTCTTCGCCATCAATTTTTTCCGCTTTCACGCCGTAACCATCATTGAAGATAATGGTGTCGCCAACTTTTACATCTAAAGGCAATACGGTGCCGTTCTCTAAAATGCGACCTTTGCCCACCGCAAGCACTTTTGCACGGGTTGATTTGGTTGCTGCTGAACCTGTTAAAACAATACCACCAGCGGAAAGAGTTTCCACTTCTTCACGTTTGATGATCACACGATCGTGTAATGGACGAATATTCATTGTAATTTCCTTCTTAAGTTGAGGTTTTAAAACAAAAAAGTATCTTCAATATGGGGCAGGATTTTTTCCTTTCAAGAGAATAACAAAAAATTTTTTGTAAAAATAGGTAAAAAAAGCCCGCACTTTTGAGATAAAGATGAGAATAATTTTTATTTACTTATCGTATTTTTTTCGGTAAAGTCAATGCTAGCTAAAACAAAGCTTGGCTAAAAAGTTTCAGCTAAATTTAACAGGCGTTTTTCACTGAATTCAAAAGGAGAAATTCTATTTTCTACGCAAAGTGCGGTGCAAAAACGCAGAGATTTTAACCAATCACTCAACTTTAACCACGGAGAACGTGCAATGAAAAAAACATTATCTGCTTTGGCCTTATTAACCACGTTTGCAGCGCCTGCTTTCGCCGCCAACGAAGTGAATGTCTATTCTTATCGCCAACCTTATTTGATCGAACCTATCTTGAAACAATTTGAGCAAGAAACGGGCGTGAAAGTGAATTTTATTTTTGCCGATAAAGGCTTAGTTGAGCGGGTAAAACGTGAAGGTGAGCTTAGCCCTGCAGATGTGCTATTAACTGTGGATATTAGCCGCGTGATGGAAATTGTGAATGCGGGCTTGGCACAGCCTATTCAATCCAAGGTGTTAGATAGCAACATTCCCGCACAATTCCGTGATAGCCAAGGCAAATGGTTTGCGCTAACCAGTCGCGCGCGCGTGGTGTATTCATCGAAAGATCGCGTGGGTAAATTGCCAGCAAGCTTCACTTACTATGATTTAGCCAAACCTGAGTTGAAAGGCAAAGTGTGTGTGCGTTCAGGCAAACATTCTTACAATGTTTCGTTAATTGCCTCAATGATTGCTCACGATGGCGTAGAAAAAGCCAAAGATTTCTTAACAGGATTAAAAGCGAACTTGGCACAAAAACCACAGGGCGGCGACCGTGATCAAGTGAAAGCCATTAAAGAAGGCGTGTGCGATTATTCATTAGGCAATAGCTATTATTACGGCAAAATGCTGGAAGATGAAAAACAAAAAAGCTGGGCGGAAGCGGCTTATATCAACTATCCAAACCAAGAAACCGTGGGAACACATATGAATATCAGCGGTGTGGTTGTCGCAAAATATGCCCCAAATAAAGCAAATGCGGTTAAATTAGTGGAATATTTAAGCGGTGATCAAGCACAACATCTCTACGCAGAATTAAATCACGAATATCCAGTAAAACCTTCTGTAGAAAAATCAAAATTGGTACAGTCTTGGGGCGAATTTAAGCAAGATGACTTACCATTAGAGAAAATTGCAGAAAACTATGAAAATGCATTGAAATTAATCGATGAAGTAAAATTTGACCTATAATAGGCCTAATCTAGGCTAGCCTATCCCATGCAGGGTAGGCTAGTTTTATTTTGATTATGGATAATTCCGCAAAACATAAAAATTTTTTCGCAAAAAGCACCGCACTTATCGCATTATTGGCGGTATTGGGGTTCTTCTTGCTGCCGATTATCGCCTTGTTGTTTTCGGCGTTTGAAGGCTCATTGCACAGTTTGCAACATTTATGGCAAACGGTGTTTACCGACTATTTATTCAATTCTCTAAGCTTGGTATTCGGCACAACTGCGCTCAGTTTATGCTTTGCCTTGCCCTGCGCATTTTTGGTGTCGCGTTATCATTTTGTTGGCAAAACGCTGTTGCAATGGTTACTTTGCCTGCCCCTTGCCATTCCTGCGTATTTATCTGCCTATCTTTATACGGATTTTTTAGACTATCCCGGCATCGTGCAACAAAGTTTACGCACTTGGTTTGATTGGCAAAGCAAGCAAGATTATTGGTTTCCTTCCATTCGTAGCCTAGGCGGCGCTTGCTTTATTTTGGCGTTGTCGTTGTATCCTTATATTTTCTTATTAGTCAGAATGGCGTTGATGGAGCAAGGCGACAATTTACAGCAAAGTGCAAAACTATTGGGCGCAAGCCGTTGGCGTGTGTTTTACAAAATCACCTTTGCCCTTATACGCCCAGCCATTGCGGTGGGTTGTGCCTTGGTGGCAATGGAAACCTTGGGCGATTTTGGTACGGTGGCATTTTTTGCCATTCCTTCGCTCACCACGGCGATTTACGACACTTGGCTTGGCTTTGGCGATTTGCAAGCCGCGGCGCAGATTTCTCTGTTTATGCTCGGATTGTTAGTGTTATTTATCAGCATTGAACGTTATGCACGCCGCCAGCAGCGCTATTATCAACGTTCAGGACAGCGCCCTGCACAAACCCAACGGCTCAATGGATTAGGCTGGGGATTACTGTTATTCAGCACGCTGTTAATTATTCTTGCATTTTTTATCCCGCTCTTTCAGCTAAGTTATTGGTCAATTATCTATTTTGAACAAGCGTGGACAGCGGATTTCTGGCAATATAGCCAAAACAGCTTGCTAGTTTCTGGGCTAGCAATGATCATCTGCGTATGCTTAGCATTATTAATGCACTTTTGGGCAAGGTTACGCCCAACGCCTTTGGCCAAAATAGCCGTGCGCTTTTCTGCGCTAGGTTACGCTATTCCCGGGACAGTTTTGGCAATCGGCTTGTTAATTCCTTTTACCTTTGCAGATCATCAACTTAACCGCTTGTTAAAATGGCTTGATTTGCCAATGCTTGGCTTGGTATTTTCAGGCTCCATTTTCGCCTTGGTATCCGCTTATGTAATCCGCTTTTCGGCAATGACTTTGGGCAGCTTAGAAACTAGCTTGAGCCAAATTCCGCCGTCTTTAGATATGGCAGGCAGAATGTTAGGCTATAAATCTTGGGGAATTTGGCGCAAAATTCACTTGCCCCTAATGCGTAAAGGCATTTTCACTGCATTATTGCTGGTTTTTATTGAAAGTATGAAAGAACTCAATGCGTCTTTATTGTTGCGTCCGTTTAATTTTGATACGCTCGCCACCCACGTTTTCACCTTTACTTCAGATGAACAGCTTGAACGCGCCGCCTTACCCGCCTTAGTGCTTATTTTAGTGGGGATTATTCCCGTGTTGATTTTAACTCGTTCTTTACTGCAATCAGGGAAAAAAGCTTAATAATGAATACTTTAGATATTACCCATTTAACCTGCTGCTATAACAATCAGCCCATTTTGCAAGATCTTAATTTATCCATAGAAAATGATGATATTGTGTGTTTGCTCGGCGCAAGTGGCTGCGGAAAAACCACCTTACTCAAAGCCGTTGCAGGATTAATTCCGCTGAGTGCAGGTAATATTCGTCTGCAAGATAAAGAAATTCAACATCTTGAGGCGAATGAGCGAGAAATAGGGCTAATCTTTCAAGATTATGCCCTTTTTCCCCATTTAACCGTGGCAGAAAATATTCTATTTGGTTTGCATCAAATAAATAAAAGCGAGCAAACAAAAACCCTACAAAAAATGACCGCACTTGTGCATTTGCAAGGGTTGGAAAAACGCTATCCCCACGAGCTTTCGGGTGGCCAGCAACAACGCGTTGCCATTGCCCGCGCACTAGCTTGTCAGCCCAAATTATTATTGCTTGATGAGCCTTTTTCTAACATTGACAGCCAAGTTCGCCATCAAATGATCGAAGAAATTCGCCATATTCTAAAACAACAGCATATTCCTGCCATTTTCGTTACCCATAGCAAAGAAGAAGCCTTTCTCTTTGCGGATAAATTAGCGCTAATGAACCAAGGAAAAATCTGTCAAATCGGCGCGCCAAACACGGTTTACCAACAGCCAAACAGTCCTTTTGTCGCCAACTTTTTGGGGGAAATGAATTATCTGCCTTGCCAGCCTATTGATGATCAGCATTGCCAATCGTTACTTGGCGTGCATTTGTGTTCCCCCCATCAATCGCAACAAGCACCGAACTATCTCGCAATCCGCCCCGAACAGCTACAATTACGCGTGGCAGATACCCCAACACAAGCCAACGGCATTATTCGCCAACAACGTTTTCTAGGTGCTTATTATAAATATCAAGTGGAAGTGGCAGGACAGTCTTTGAATGTGATTAGCCAACACGAATTTCCCTTACATAGTGCGGTGCAAATTGACTTAAAAAATGGCGTTACACCGTTGTTATTTAGCGAAATGGTTGGTGAATAAAAGGAACATTCATTCCTCATTGTAGTGCCTTGCATTTAGACTAAAAATACAAGGCACTGTTGTGTTATTTTCTGCTTAACCTTCAATTCCTTCAAACAATGCGGTGCTTAAATAACGCTCTGCGGCGGAAGGGAGAATGGCGACAATCAGTTTATCGGCAAATTCAGGTAATTTGGCAAGACGATCGGCTGCAGCTACTGCTGCACCTGATGAAATGCCAGCTAGAATTCCTTCTTCCGCCATTAGACGGCGCGCGGTGGCAATAGCAGTTTCGCTATCCACGCGTTCTACGCGATCGATTAAGGAAAGATCGAGATTTTTTGGGATAAATCCTGCGCCGATGCCTTGAATTTTATGTGGGCCGGGTTTCACTTCTTCGCCATTTAAGGTTTGTGTGATCACGGGGCTTTCTTCAGGCTCAACGGCAACGGAAAGAATTTGTTTGCCTTGATCAAGTTTGATGGCTCGTGAAATTCCTGTGATTGTGCCGCCTGTTCCCACGCCAGCAACCAACACATCAATTTTGCCGTCCGTATCATTCCAAATTTCCACGCCCGTGGTTTGGCGGTGAATCTCTGGGTTGGCAGGATTTTCAAATTGTTTCAGCATTACATAACGGTTTGGATCGCTTGCCACAATTTCTTCCGCTTTTGCAATAGCGCCTTTCATTCCTTTCGCCCCTTCGGTTAGCACAAGATTAACGCCCAAGCCTCTTAATAGGCGTTTGCGCTCAGAACTCATTGTCTCTGGCATTGTGAGCGTTAATTTATAACCGCGCGCGGCCGCCACATAGGCTAAGGCGATCCCTGTGTTACCGCTGGTGGCATCAACAATTTCTTTTTCTTTGGTGAGAATACCATCTTTTTCCGCTTGCCAGATCATATTCGCCCCAATGCGGCATTTCACGCTAAAACTTGGGTTACGCCCTTCGATTTTCACCACAAGATTGCCATTGTTGCCAAAATGTTTAAGGCGGACTAAGGGTGTGCGTCCGATGGAATAAGAATTATCGCTATAAATTGTCATTGTGTTCACCTGTTTAATTTGAATTAAAAGTGCGGTCATTTTTAGCATAGTTTTTCGGCAATAAAAAATAGCCGTTTGCTATATTTTATAACTAACGGCTATTTAGGCTTTAATTTCAACTAGTTAATAAAGCGATCTGAGTGATTTTTTAACGCATCTCGCTGATTATTGACAATTTTCGCGCGACTATTTTGTGTTGATTTGTGATGCGGTTTAAACTCAAATAAGGCGTTATCGCGATATTTTTCCACCCACATTGCCGTTGCTCCGCATACTGCCACAGGAATAATCACCAAATTGATGATTGGCACAAAGGTGCAAAAGGTAATTAAGCTGCCAAAGGTTAAACTTAGCGTGCGTGTTTCGCCCAATTCATTACGCATAATATGGAAAGGAATTTTGTGGTTATCAAAAGGATAATCGCAATATTGGATCGCCATCATCCACGCGGTAAATAAAAAGGTCAGCACAGGGACGATAGATTGCCCTAATACAGGAATAAAACTTAGTAAAAACAAGGCGATAAGTTTTGGTAGGCTATACCATAATTTTTGCCATTCACGCCCTAACATTCGTGGAATATCTTTGATGAAATCCATTGTACTCATTTCAATCAGATTTTCGCCGGTGAGCATTTGCTCCACTTTTTCTGCGAGCAAGCCGTTGAAAGGGGCGGCAATAAAGCCTGAAAGGGTGGTAAAGGCAAAATAAAATAGGGTTAAAAGCATAAAAATGGATAACGCAAGCAAAATGCCACTTAACCACGCTAACCAATCGGGAACATAGCTGATCAGGCTATCAATTAGCCCGCCAATATTGCTCATAAACAGCCAAAACAGCCCCGAAAGCAATAAAATATTGAGCAAAATTGGCATAATCACAAAACGTCTTAAGCCTTTTTGTGTAATCAAATGCCAGCCCATCACAAAATAGTGAAAACCTTGTTTAAGTTCCTTTGCTTGCAACATCACTTTTCCTAAAAAATCTGTCTAATCAAATAAAAATGCGACTTAGCATACAAAGTGCGGTGAAAAAAATCAATTTTTGCATATCACCGAATTTGCAAAATATGGTAAGCTAGCAACAATTTTTCCACTTGGTCAATATCCTTAATGGGAGAACATAACGCAATGGATTTGAATACAATTTTGATTATTCTTGGTGTGGTAGCATTAGTTGCTTTAGTGGCGCACGGCATTTGGTCTAACCGCCGCGAGAAATCACAGATCTTCGAGAAAAGTAATAGCTTTAGCAAAGAAAGCGCCCCACGCCAGCCAGAACACAACACGGCTAATTTTGCCACCAGAGAACCAATGGCCCAGCCAGCACAATCATTTACTCAACAACCTGAGCCAATCTCATCAACGCAACAAAATCTTGATTTTAACCAAAATCAGCCGGTCTATTTTGAGCAAACTCAAGTGCAAGAACCGCAAAATTTTGAACAAGCGATTAATCAGATTAAAATCAGTTTGCCAAATGAGCCGCAGCCAGTTCAAGCCAGCGTTGAGCCTGCGGTGTCTTACTCTTCTCCGCAACATTTAGCTAATGCAACCATTGCAGAAATTGAATCTACGGTGAATACAGAAGAGGGCATTCACGCAGAACATCAATTAACGGAAGTTTTAGCCACGCCAACGGAAAATGTTATTCAAATTGAACGTGAGCGTCCAATTGTGGAATTTGAAGAAGTGCAACAAAATGTTTCCGTTCAGCCAGCAGAAAAAGAAGAACCACAACAGCAAGATCAAGGCGCGAAAGATTTTATTATGCTGTATGTGGTTTCGCCTGAAGGCAAAGAGTTTCACGGCTTGTCATTAGAGAAAGCATTCGATAGTTTAGGGTTTATTTTTGGCAACCGTCAAATTTATCACCGCCACGTTGATCTCAATGTAGCAAGCCCTGTGTTATTCAGTGCAGCGAATATTCAACAGCCTGGTACGTTCGATCCAAACAATATGGCAGATTTCTACACCGTAGGCATCGCATTATTTATGCAGCTGCCGTCCCACGGTAACGATCTCGTCAATTTACGAATGATGATCCGTGCCGCCAAAACCCTTGCCGAAGAACTGGGCGGCTTTGTGCTAACGGATCAGCAAGAAATTTTTGATGAAAATGCGGAAAAAGCCTATTTGGCTAAAGTGAGTGCTTAAAAAGACAGAAAAAAGCACCGCACTTTCTTTTATCGCAACTGGCGGGCCACTGTGTCCGCCTTAATTATTTGTACAAGTGCCAATTTTTAACGAAAAAGTGCGGTGATTTTTTAGAAGGAATTTAATGATGACAGAACAACCCCTTGCCCAGCAAATTGAACAATTACGCCAAACCTTGCGCTACCACGAATATCAGTATCACGTTTTAGATGATCCTAAAATTCCTGACGCGGAATATGATCGCCTATTTCATCAATTAAAAGCCTTGGAGCAGGCTCACCCTGAATTTGCCGACAGCCACTCGCCCACCCAACGTGTGGGGGCAAAGCCCCTCGCAGGCTTTGCGCAGGTAACCCACGAAATTCCAATGCTTTCCTTGGATAATGCCTTTTCTGATGAAGAATTTAATGCTTTCGTGAAACGTATCCAAGATCGCTTAGGCGTGTTGCCTGAGCCATTAACTTTCTGTTGTGAGCCGAAATTAGACGGTTTAGCGGTGAGTATTTTGTATGAAAATGGCGTGCTAACCCAAGCGGCAACCCGTGGTGATGGCACAACAGGCGAGGACATCACTGCCAATATTCGCACCATTCGCAATATTCCATTACAGCTTTTAACCGACAATCCGCCAGCACGCTTAGAAGTGCGCGGTGAAGTATTTATGCCACAAGCTGGCTTTGAAAAGCTCAATGAAATGGCACTCGCCAAAGGGGAGAAAACCTTTGCTAATCCACGCAATGCAGCGGCAGGATCGTTGCGCCAGCTTGATCCGAAAATCACTCGCCAACGTCCATTAATGCTCAATGCTTATGGTATTGGTGTGGCAGAAGGCGTGCAGTTACCCGATACCCATTTTGCCCGTTTACAATGGCTGAAATCTATCGGTATTCCGGTTAATAAAGAAATTGAGCTATGTAATGGCGTGGAAAATGTGCTGAAATTCTACCGCACTATGGCAGAAAAACGTCCGCATTTAGGTTACGACATTGACGGCACGGTGCTGAAAATTAACGACATTGCCTTGCAGGAACAACTTGGTTTTATTTCCAAAGCACCACGTTGGGCGATTGCCTATAAATTCCCTGCGCAAGAAGAGCTCACCGTGCTAAATGATGTGGAATTTCAGGTGGGAAGAACAGGCGCAATTACGCCAGTGGCAAAACTTGAACCCGTGTTTGTGGCAGGCGTAACCGTAAGCAACGCCACCTTGCATAACGGCGATGAAATCGAACGTTTGAATATCGCCATTGGCGACACCGTGATTATCCGCCGCGCAGGGGACGTTATCCCACAAATTATTGGGGTCGTAGCCGATCGTCGTCCCGCTGATGCCAAGCCGATTATCTTCCCAACTCACTGCCCGGTGTGTGGCTCGGTGATTGTGCGTATTGAGGGCGAAGCCGTTGCGCGTTGTACCGGTGGCTTATTCTGCGAAGCACAGCGCAAAGAAGCGCTTAAACATTTTGTTTCGCGTAAAGCGATGGATATTGACGGCGTGGGCGCAAAACTCATTGAACAACTGGTGGATCGTGAACTCATTCACACCCTGGCGGATCTGTTTAAATTAGACGAAGTCACCCTAATGCGTTTAGAGCGAATGGGGCCGAAATCCGCCGAAAATGCGTTAAATAGCTTAGAAAAAGCGAAAAAAACCACTCTTGCGCGTTTTATCTTTGCGCTTGGTATTCGCGATGTGGGCGAAGCCACCGCGCTCAATTTAGCCAATCATTTTAAAAATTTAGATGCGGTGAAAAATGCGACTATTGAGCAACTACAAGAAGTGCCTGATGTGGGCGAAGTGGTGGCAAATCGTATTTTCGTATTTTGGCGTGAACCACATAATGTGGACGTGGTAAACGATCTGATCAGCCAAGGTGTACATTGGGACGATGTGCAAGTGCAAGAAGTGGGGGAAAACCCGCTGAAAGGCAAAACCGTCGTGCTAACTGGCACGCTCACCCAAATGGCACGCAACGATGCCAAAGCCTTATTGCAACAGCTTGGCTGTAAAGTTACAGGCAGTGTTTCCGCCAAAACTGATTATTTAATTGCTGGAGATAATGCAGGCTCAAAACTCAATAAAGCCCTTGAATTAGGCGTGAAAATTTTAACCGAAGAAGAATTTTTAGCCTTAGCAAATACAATAAACTAAAGGAAAAAGTGCGGTAAAAATTGATCTGCCCCCAAAAAGTTAGACTATATTCTAATTTAATTCAAGGACTGAGTTCTGTATTCCACAGGGCTTAGTCCTTTGAGCTTCACTTGAATACGCTCATTGTTGTAGTAATGAATGTACTCGTGAATCACTTTTTCAAGCTGTTCAAAGGTTTTAAACCGCTTGCCAAAGTAACATTCCGTCTTCAATCGCCCGAAAAAGCTTTCCATCGCACCATTATCAAGGCAATTGCCTTTTCTCGACATACTTTGCGTAATACCGTGTTTTTTCAATATCTCTCGATAACCCATCATTTGATACTGCCATCCTTGGTCGGAATGCAGTATCGGTTTTTCCCCCGCTAATCGGTTCACCGCCTGGGTCAACATTCTGGTTATCTGCTCAAAATTCGGACTTCTCGCCACATCATAAGCAATAATTTCGTTATTAAACAAGTCTTTAATCGGCGATAAATACACTTTGCCTTCCGCACATTTGAACTCGGTGATATCCGTTACCCACTTCTCATTCGGCATCGTTGCCGTAAAATCCCGTTGCAACAGATTATCGGCAATGTGTCCCACTTTGCCTTGGTAAGAACGATATTTTTTCTGCTTACTTTTTCCTTTTAACCCCAAACGTTGCATTATCGCTAGCACCCTTTTGTGGTTGATAATCAAGTATTTCCTTAATTCCAAGGTAATTCGACGATAACCATAATTTTCGTCATTTTTGCGATAAATTTCCTCTATTTTCTGTGAAATCACTACATTTTTATCTGCCTTTGGCTTGAGATGATAAAAGAACGAACTGCGTGCCAATCCGATTAGCCTGAGTAACAATTCCAACGGGAAACGCGAGCGTAAGGCATTTACGATGACGGCTTTTTCTGCATTTTTTGTTGGTTGAGTTCCTGCAACTTTTTTAGCATTGCATTCTCCGCTTCTAATTCCAAAATTCGGTAACGCAAGCGTTCTTCTTCTGTTTTGGGCGTTGGTGGCATTTTAGGCGAGTTGAGTTTCATACTTGGACGACCTTTAGGTTTGAGTAATAACCCATCTATACCTTGTTTTTCAAAGCGTTGCAACCATTGACTAATTATCCCTGAACTGGGGATATCAAAGCGAAAGCAGGCGGCTTCAGCGGAGCACTGGCCTTTTTTGATAGCTTGAATAACCTTTAATTTAAACTCAACAGAATAATATCGTTTTTTACCTAACACAGCTAATCCATTGATTCCATTATGATTAAATTTCGCAATCCAACGTGCTAACGTTCTTTGAGGAAGCTGAAAATACTGGCGAGTAAGCGAACGGTTTTTTCCATTTTGATGATAAAAGTCGAGCACTTGTTGTTTGAAACGTTGAGTATATTTAGTCATAAAAAATCTGCACCTTAATCAGTTGGTTGTTTAGTCCAACTTTTGGGGTGCAGATCATTTTTTACCGCACTTTTGCAATACATTTGTATTGAAATTGTATTATTCCGCCTTTAGGCGATGTAAAAAGGCTTTGGTGCGTTCGTGTTTAGGGTGAGCAAACAATTCTTGCGGTGAGCCTTGTTCCACAATCACCCCACCGTCCATTACCACTACCACATCTGCCACATCTAGTGCAAATTTGATTTCGTGGGTAACCACTACCATTGTCCAGCCTTCGTTAGCGAGTTCCTTCATCGTGTTTAACACGTCTTGCACTAATTCAGGATCAAGCGCAGAAGTTGGCTCATCAAATAGCATTAGTTCAGGTTGAATGGCAAGGGCGCGAGCAATGCCGACACGCTGTTGCTGGCCGCCTGAAAGTTGGTAAGGGTAAAGATCTTTCTTATCTAACAAGCCCACTTTCGCAAGCAGTGCTTCTGCTTCTTGACGCACAATTTTCGCATCGCGCTTTTGCACCTGCACAGGGCCTTCCATAATATTTTCCAACGCAGTTTTGTGCGGAAATAGGTTATATTGTTGGAACACCATTCCTGATTTACGGCGCAATGGCAGGATTTTTTTCTGAATATCAGGGCTGGCAAAATCCACATAGAGCGGATCTTTTTCAGCAAAATCAATCGTGCCTTTTTCGGGTAATTCTAAGGCGTTCAAACAGCGTAAAAACGTGGTTTTTCCCGAACCAGAAGGGCCAAGAATTACCACTACTTCGCCTTTGTGAATATCCAGATCAATCCCTTTTAAAACTGGATTATCAGCAAAGGTTTTATGAATATTTCGTACTTTGATCATTGCCTTCCCCTATCGTGCCACATAGCGATCTAAACGTTTTTCTACCCGTGCTTGAATGATAAACAGCACGAAACAGAAACACCAATACACCAAACCTGCTTCAATATACACAGGCAAGAAATCGTAAGATGAATTAGCGATTTGTTGCGCCACGCGGAACATTTCAGTTACGGTTACCACAGAAGCCAAAGAGGTATCTTTAAACAAGCCGATAAAGCTATTGCTCAATGGCGGAACGGCAACACGGAAAGCTTGCGGAGCAATAATGCGGCGGAAAGTTTGCATATAGGTCATACCAATGGTGTAACCTGCTTCCCATTGTCCTTTCGGCACTGATTGAATGGCCGCACGCACGGTTTCAGAACCGTAAGCCCCCACATTTAGGGAAAAACCAATAATCGCCGCAGGAATGGGATCGATAAACACACCCAGCGCAGGCAGGCCGTAAAACACCACGGAAATTTGCACCAACATTGGCGTACCGCGAATAATCGAAATATAGACTTTCGCAATCGCCAACAAAATACGGTGCAACCAGCTATTGACTGGGGTAACGCGTAATAACGCCACGCCCACCGCGATAATCATTCCAAAAAAGAAAGAAACAACAGCAAGCGGTATTGAAACCAATACCGCTGCTTTAACCATTGGGAGAAACCCGTTTATCACCAGCTCAGCGCGAGCATCGGTCATAAAGGGTAAGGAAGCTAAGAAATTATTTAACACTGATATCCTTTCCAAAGAATTGTTCACCCAGTTTTTTCAGGGTGCCGTCATTATGTAATTCCACGATTGCCGCGTTAATTTTAGCTAACGCCTCTTCGTTATTTTTATTCACAATTAAGCCTGCGCCCACTTTTTCTTCAGATTCCCAGAACGGTTTTAAACCTGAATTTGGATTTTTCTTTAAATAATCCAACAGCGCTAAAGAATCGTTAAAGGTTACGTCTGCACGTTTTTGTTGAATTAACAATAAACCTTGTGCCATTCCATCAATTGGCACAATTTGTGCGCCGTAATTTACCGCTAATTCACCGTAGTTAGAACTCAAGGTTTGTGCAGCTTTTAAGCCTTTCACATCTTCCACTTTGTGAATACGATCTTCATCTTGGCGCGCAAGCAACATTGCGCCCGACCAGCTATAAGGCTCAGATTTATCAAAGGTGGCTTGGCGTTCAGGGGTGGTTAATGCCACTTGGTTTGCCACTAAATCAAAACGACCGCCTTTTAAGCCAGCAAGCATTGCGTCCCATTGGGTTTCTTTAAATTCTACGGTTACGCCCAATTTTTCTGCCACAGCGCGGGTCACTTCCACATCATAGCCGGTTAATTTTCCGCTTGCATCGTGGTAAGTGAAGGGCGCATAAGTGCCTTCTGTCCCTACCGTGATCGTCCCTTTATTGTTAATACGTTCAATCAAACTTTCCGCTGCAACGGCTTGGCTTGCGGTGGCAAAAGCAAAAATAGATGCGGCTAAAAGCGTTAATTTTTTAGACATAAAGTTCTCCTTAGTGAAACTAAATGAAATTATTCAAAATTCAATGCAAGGCATTGTAAAAGAAATACCCTAATTTACAAATAACTTAAAAGCATAAGTTATGAAAAACCTTAATATATCAAGCCTCAATATACCTAAAAGCAAGTATTTTTATTGTCTATTCGGCTCAAATTAGGCAGGTTTTTTCTCTAATTATGCGATCAGGTTATAAGGTAATGGCATTAAATTTAATTTCGTGTTTTCACCAACAAGACGAAATGCCGTGTCTGCGTCAAACTGATTATTCATCACCACTTGCAGCCATAAAATGCCGTCAAAATGCACCGCACTTAGGATAAAGCCTGTTTTGCGCCAGCCATTTTCCAGCTGCATTTCAATTTCTGAACCCAACTGAACAGGCGTATCAGTTTGTGCGTTAAACAGGAACATCGCCCGTTTGTTAATGCCACGATATTTCGCTCGCGCCACGGTTTCTTGCCCGATATAACAGCCTTTTTGGAACGAAATGGCTTGTTCGATACATTGTAAATTCAAGGCTTGCGGGATAAATTCGTTTTGGCTTTCTGGCGATAAAATCGGGTAGCCCGCTTGCATGATGGCTTGCTCCCATTGTGCAATTTCACCTGTGAAATCAATCTGTTGTGCGGTCTTATTTAATAACATCGCGCACGCAGATTGTCCTATTTCAAGGCAAAAATCTGCCGAAATTGCACCGCACTTTTGTTTATCCAATAGTCCGATCACTTGCCAATCTTGCTCTGCAAAGGCAACTTTGGAAAAGACCGCATATTTTTTCAGATTATCCAACGCAGAAGGCAATAAGGCGTGGCGGATAATCACGTAAAACTGCTCGGTATTTTCACGCAACAGACGAAATACGCTGCTCATTTTGCCTTTTGGATCGCAATGGGCGGTGAGGGTGGATTGCCCATCTGCCAGCCCATTCACATCACAAGTGAGCTGACCTTGCAAAAATTTTTCTGCGTCCACGCCTTGCACAGAAATAACACGATATTGTGAGAGATTGATGATTGCCATAAAGATTCCAAAAATTATTCCAAATTCTGAATTTGTTCACGCATTTGTTCGATCAGCACCTTTAATTCCACCGCAGAATTAGTGATTTCTGCGCTAATGGATTTTGACGCCAATGTGTTACTTTCTCGGTTGAGTTCTTGCATCATAAAATCGAGTTTCCGCCCTACTGCGCCGCCTTTTTGCAAAATGCGTTGGGTTTCTTTAACGTGCAGCTGTAAACGATCTAATTCTTCCGCCACATCAATACGCTGCGCTAATAGCACCATTTCTTGCTCTAGGCGCTGTGGATCGGCTTGTAATTGCAATTCGTCAAAACGTTGCTGCAAACGATCCCGTTGCCATTGCAAAATCTCTGGCATTTTTGACCGCACTTTATCACTTTCACTGGCGATGGCCGTTAAACGCTGCTGGATCAAGTCGTTTAATTTTTCCCCTTCACGCCCACGCATTGCGATAAATTCATCAAGCGCCGCTTCAAAGCCAGCTAACAATTCTTGGCTAATGCGATCTAAATCCTGCTCTGGGGTTTCCACCACGCCGGGATAGCGCAGAACATCGGTAAGATTGATTTCCCCTTCGCCAGCTTGTTGTTTGATCCATTGTAAGGATTGGATCACCTGTTGCGCCAAGGCTTGGTTTAAATTAAGGCTGGCTGTGGCTTGCTGTTTGCCCTCAAAACGCAGATTACATTCCACCTTACCGCGAGTTAAACGCTGGCGTAATTTTTCTCGCAAGGTGTTTTCCAAACCGCGAAATGGCTCGGGCAAGCGGAAGACGGTTTCCAAATAACGTTGATTAACGGAACGAATCTCCCAAACTGCATTGCCCCAATCTTGCTTGATTTCATAACGGGCAAAGGCCGTCATACTATAAATCATAATAAATCCTTAATTTACGCTAAAAATTGCCGCCTATTCTACCGTTAAATTTCTCATCTGTCAGTTTGCGTGTTAGAATGAGCGCCATTTTATGAATGAGTAAGGAATTTCCAATGCGTCCGAATGATCGCCCATTAAATCAACCCCGCCCAATTAAAATCACCCGCCATTTCACCAAATATGCCGAAGGTTCGGTGTTAGTGGAATTTGGCGAAACCAAAGTGCTTTGCACCGCTAGCGTTGATGAAAGTGTGCCACGTTTCTTAAAAGGGCAAAACCAAGGTTGGGTTACGGCAGAATATGGTATGTTGCCACGCTCCACCCACAGCCGTATGCAACGTGAAGCGGCCAAAGGCAAACAAGGCGGACGCACGATGGAAATTCAGCGTTTAATCGCCCGCTCTTTGCGTGCAATGGTGGATCTGAATGCCCTTGGTGAGCGTTCAATCACACTGGATTGTGATGTGATCCAAGCCGATGGCGGTACGCGGACGGCTTCTATTACTGGGGCTTGCGTGGCGTTAGTGGACGCGATCAACGGCTTAATGGAAAAAGGTGTGCTAAAAACGAACCCAATTAAAGGGCTGGTGGCGGCTATTTCTGTTGGCATTGTAGAGGGCGAAGCAGTATGCGATTTGGAATATGTGGAAGATAGCAACGCCGAAACTGATATGAACGTGGTGATGACCGATGATGGCCGAATGATTGAAGTGCAAGGCACGGCAGAAGGTGAGCCATTCTCCCACGAAGAATTATTAACCCTGTTAGATCTCGCAAAACAAGGCTGTGAAGTGATCTTCAACGCGCAGCGTGAAGCCTTAAAACAGGCATAACAAGCATAATTGGGGGCGCAAATGCAAGGCTACAAAATTGACTTTATCAAATTCGCGCTCAGCCGCAATGTGCTGAAATTTGGTGAATTCACCTTGAAATCTGGGCGCATTAGCCCTTATTTCTTTAATGCAGGTTTGTTTAACACGGGCGCGGATTTAGCGCGTTTAGGCGAATTTTATGCCGCCGCCATTAAAGCAAGTGGCTTAGATTATGACGTGATTTTTGGCCCTGCTTACAAAGGCATTCCCATTGGCACCACGGTGTCGGTGGCATTGTTCAAGCAATATGGCATTGATAAACCAGTGTGTTTTAACCGTAAAGAAGCCAAAGATCACGGCGAAGGCGGCAATTTAATTGGCAGCCCATTGCAAGGTAAGGTGCTATTGGTGGACGATGTGATCACCGCTGGCACGGCAATTCGCGAAGCAATGGATTTAATCGCACAAAATCAAGCGAAATTAAGTGCGGTGGTGATTGCGTTAAATCGTAAAGAACGTGGCAAAGGCACGCTTTCTGCCATTCAAGAAGTGGAACGCGATTATCAATGCAACGTGCTTTCGATTATTGATTTTGACGATTTAATGCAATTTATTGAGCAAGAGGCGGATTATCAACAATATCTGCCTGCGATGCGTGCTTATCGTGAGCAATATGGCATATAAGAACGGCGTATAAAAATCGCGAAAAACGCACCGCACTTTATTTTATGTATAACTCAAGATTTTATGCATAACTCAAGTTGGAGAACAGAATGAGTTTTATTGGAAAGTTATTAGGTTTTTTCATTGGCTACCGTTTTGGCGGCTTTTTTGGTGGGCTAGTTGGCGCTTATTTAGGGCATTTAGCCGACAAAAAATTATATGAACTAGGCAGCGTCAATTCGAGTTTTTTCAAACGCAAAGAAACTCGCCAATCCTTGTTTATGCAGACCACCTTTGCGGTGTTGGGGCATTTGTCTAAATCGAAAGGGCGCGTAACGCAAGATGACATCGCGCTTGCCAACAATCTAATGAACCAAATGAATTTGGACGACAAAGGGCGTAAATTGGCGCAAGAAGCTTTTAATCGTGGTAAAGATCCAAGTTTCCCGCTCCGCCAAGTGATCCGCGAATTTTGCCAAGCCTGCGGTCAGCGTAGTGATCTATTAAGAATGTTCTTGCGTATTCAGCTACAAGCAGCTTTTGCTGATGATCACCTGCACGAAAATGAAAAAGAAGTGCTACAAGTAGTGGCGGAAGAATTGGGCTTATCCAGTTTCCAATTCCAACAAATTTTAATGGCAGAAATTGCCGCTCGCCAATTCAGCCGCGGTGGGTTTTATTATGAATATAACGGCTCACAACAGGGCGATTATCAACAAGGCGGCTACCAAGGTGGTGGTTATCAAACACACAGCGGCCCAACCTTGCAAGATGCTTACAACGTGCTTGGCGTGAGCGAAAATGACGACCGCACCACCGTTAAGCGAGCTTACCGCCGTTTAATGAACGAAAACCACCCCGATAAACTCGTCGCCAAAGGCTTACCAGAAGAAATGCTCGAAATGGCGAAAGAAAAAACCCAACAAATTCAAGCCGCTTATGATTTGATTTGTAAAGCGAAAGGGTGGAAGTAAACCTTTCTTCATTGCTGAATTTTTTACCGTTTCTCTCAAATAACAAAGTGCGGTGAAAAATTCAGCTTTTTTATTTTTATCAAAAGAGTGATAGTAAATAAAATGCGTGTTTTTCTAGCCCCAATGCAGGGCGTGCTTGATCCCCTTGTTCGCCAATTATTAACGGAAATCAATGATTATGATCTCTGTATCTCCGAATTTGTTCGCGTTGTGGATCAACGCCTGCCGGCCAAAACCTTTTATCGCCTTTGCCCTGAACTGCACCAAGGGGGATACACCCCCTCAGGCACGCCTGTGCGAGTGCAATTACTCGGGCAACACCCCGAATGGTTAGTAGAAAATGCCATTTTAGCCACCGAATTGGGATCGCACGGCATTGATTTTAACTGCGGTTGCCCATCAAAAACCGTCAATGGTAGCCACGGCGGTGCGGCGTTGCTCAAACAGCCCGAACTCATTTACCAAGCCACCAAAGCCCTACGTCAAGCCCTCCCGCAAGAACAAGTGGTGAGCGTAAAAGTGCGTTTGGGTTGGGATAGTGATAATCACGCCTTTGAAATTGCTGATGCGGTGCAACAAGGCGGCGGTACGGAAATCACCATTCACGGGCGCACTAAAACTGATGGCTATCGTGCAGAAAAGATCAATTGGCAGAAAATTGCTGAAATTCGTCAGCGTTTAACCATTCCTGTGATCGCAAATGGTGAAATTTGGCATTGGCAAGATGCGCAAGATTGCCTTGCTATAACAGGCTGCCAAGATGTAATGATTGGACGCGGTGCATTGACCATTCCAAACTTAAGCCTTGTGGTGAAGTTTAATCAGGAAAAATTAGATTGGACGCAAGGGGTAATGCCTTTGTTGCACCGTTATGCGCATATTGAAAACTTGCAAGATACGGGCTTTTACCACATCGCCCGCACCAAACAATGGCTACAATATTTGAAAAAATCTTACCCACAAGCCACCGCACTTTTTGAGCATATTAAAACCTGCCAAAGTGCGGTAGATTTGCGCGAAAGATTAGCCACTTTTGCCATATAGCCTCAGCTTGATTAATCCAAGGCTTTGCCTTTCAATTCTGGAATTAAGAAAATGGTGGCGATCATATCGATCACATAAATCAGCGCAAGGAAGGCAATCGCAGTGGAAAAAGAATAACTTGCCACCACGGCACCGACTACCACAGGGCCGAAACCACCGACCGCGCGCCCGATATTAAACAGCACATTTTGTGCCGTTGCACGGGCTTGAGTTGGGTAGGCTTCCGCCATTAATGCACCGTAGCCGCCCATCATTCCATTTACGAACATTCCGAGAAAGGCCCCTGCAATCAGCATTGCGTTTGGATCAGTTAGTTGTGAGTAGGTAATCATACTGATTACGGCGCCAAGTTGGAAAAGCAGAAAACTTGGTTTGCGTCCGATCTTGTCCGCAAGGCGCCCAAAAATCCAGATACCGCTCATCATTCCGCATACGGTTACCGCCGTCCAAACGCCAGATTTAGTTAAGCTAAAGCCCAATTGTTTAGACAGGAAATTAGGTAGCCAGATCATTATGCCGTAATAGCCAAAATTCTGTACGGAAGTGAGAACCACCACCCCTAGACTGACTTTGGCGGTTTGTTTATCTTTCACTAATAATTGGAAAGATTGGCGGAAGGCCTGCCATTTCGATTGTGTCGTAGCGGAAAGTGCGGTCTGTTTTTCGGTAAAAACGTCAGGTTCGTGTAATTTCGCTCGTAAATACCACGCCACGAAAGCTGGGAAAATGCCCACAATAAACATTCCGCGCCAGCCGATGATTGGCAATAATAATGGTGTAAGTAACACTGCACCTAGCACGCCCACTTGCCAGCCTAATGCTACATAAGAAGCGGCTTTTGCACGATGGCGAGCTGGCCAAGCTTCCGCCGCTAATGCCATTCCAATACCAAATTCACCACCTAAACCAATGCCTGCAATGGTGCGATAAATTAATAAATCCCAATAACCTTGCGCGAGCGCACATAAGCCGGTAAATACGGCAAATAGCACGATTGTCCAAGTTAATACTCGTACACGGCCATAACGATCGCTTAATGCGCCGAAAATAATGCCGCCCGCCACTGCGCCGATTAATGTCCAAGTAACCAAAGAGCCTGCTTGTGCGCTTGATAACGCTAAATCCGCAGAAATTGCGCTGAGCATAAAGCCGAGAATGAGTAAGTCGAAGCCGTCCATTGCATAGCCCACGGCAGAGCCGATCAAGGCTTTCCAGCCATAATCATTTACTTTGTTGTTCATAGATGTCCTTTTGCTACTCACGGGTAGCCTTTAAAGTGTTAAGAAAGGAAGTTTGCTAAAAGCGTGCCTTAAAAAGCGCGCCCCAAAAAGCGCACATAGTGTAGTTAATTTGGCAGTCGTAAGCAAATAAAAAAACAGCCTTGCAAATCATTACAAGGCTGTTTAAAAAATTATTCCACCGTTACCGCTTTCGCAAGGTTACGCGGTTGATCCACGTCTGTTCCTTTGATTAAGGCGATATGGTAAGAAAGCAGTTGTAACGGCACAGTGTAGAAAATTGGTGCGGTTACTTCGTCCACTTTCGGTAACACGATGGTTTTAAAGCCTTCGCCATCGCTAAAACCTGCATCGTGATCAGCAAAGATATAAAGCTGACCGCCACGGGCGCGCACTTCTTCAATATTTGATTTCACTTTTTCAAGTAAATCATTTTCTGGCGCAACCACAATCACTGGCATATCACTATCAATTAAAGCCAGTGGGCCGTGTTTTAATTCCCCCGCTGCATAGGCTTCTGCGTGAATGTAGGAAATTTCTTTCAATTTCAATGCAGATTCCATTGCGATTGGGTAAAACTCGCCACGTCCTAAGAATAAGGTGTGGTGTTTATCAGCGAAATCTTCAGATAATTTTTCAATTTGCTTATCGTAAACTAATGCGCTTTCAATTTGCGCTGGCAAACGTTGTAAAGCTTGTACAATATGATGTTCTTGCTCTTCGCTCACCGTACCTTTTAGGCGTCCAATTGCCGCATTTAATAACAATAAACAGGTTAATTGGGTGGTGAAGGCTTTGGTTGATGCCACGCCAATTTCCACGCCCGCACGGGTCATAAAGGCGAAATCTGATTCACGCACTAAAGAAGAACTTGCTACGTTACAGATTGTCATCGCCGTCATATAGCCTGATTCTTTGGCTAAGCGTAATGCCGCCAAGGTATCTGCGGTTTCACCCGATTGAGAAAGGGTGATAAGCAGGCTATTTGGGCGAGTAACGAATTTGCGATAGCGGAATTCTGACGCAATTTCCACATCACAGCTTACGCCAGCAATGGATTCAAACCAATAGCGCGCTACCATTCCTGCGTTGTATGAGGTTCCACAGGCTACAATTTGAACGTGTTCCACTTTTTTCAAGATTTCTGCTGCATTAGGGCCAATGGCATCAATGTTTACCTTACCATTAACGATACGGCCATCTAAGGTGTTCATAATCGCAACAGGCTGCTCAAAAATTTCTTTTTGCATATAGTGGCGATATTGCCCTTTGTCTGCTGCATCGGCTTCAAAATGCCCTTCGTGCATTTCACGCTCAACGGCATTGCCTTGTGCATCAAAAATTTGTACATCACGGCGAGAAATTTCCGCCACATCGCCTTCTTCTAAATAAATGAAACGGCGCGTTACGCTTAATAGCGCTAAAGGATCGGAAGCAAGGAAGTTTTCACCCACGCCTAAACCGATAACCAATGGGCTACCAGAACGCGCAACCACTAAATGGTCAGGTTCATCTTGGTGCATTACCACCGTACCGTAAGCGCCACGCAATTGTGCCACGGTTTTTTGCACCGCTTCTAATAGTGAGCTAGCGCTGCGGTATTCCCATTCCACTAAGTGAGCGATCACCTCGGTGTCGGTTTGCGAAAGAAATTCATAACCACGTTTTTGTAATTCTTCACGCAATTCTTCGTAGTTTTCGATAATTCCATTGTGTACCACCGCAATTTTGCCAGAACGATGTGGGTGAGCGTTGGCTTCTGAAGGTTCACCGTGCGTTGCCCAACGAGTGTGTGCGATCCCTGTGCCACCTAAAATTGGGTGCGCTTCAAGGGCTTCATCTAAGGCTTTTACTTTGCCTACACGGCGTACGATTTGCATATTATGATTTGCATCTAGCACCGCGATACCCGCTGAATCATAACCACGGTATTCCAAACGATGTAAGCCATCGACTAAAATTTCTGCTACATCACGTTGTGCTACTGCACCCACAATTCCACACATAAAATGTCCTCTTTGGTTAGAAAATAAAAAATTTTGAAAATTTACACCGCACTTGCGCAGATCACTTCCACGCCTTGCGCTTCAATTTGTTGTTTAATTTCAGCGGCGAGCAAATCGTCCGTGACTAACACATCAATTTGCTGCCAAGTTAATTCGATATTTGGCATTTTTCTGCCAATTTTTTGTGATTCCACCATCACGATAACTTCACGGGAAACTTCCGCCATCACACGGCTTAAATCCACTAATTCATTAAAGGTGGTCGTGCCACGCTCTAAATCTATACCGTCCGCGCCAATAAAGAGCTGATCAAAATTGTATGAACGCAACACTTGCGCCGCGACTTGTCCTTGGAAAGATTCAGAACGAGTGTCCCAAGTCCCCCCTGTCATCAACAGCGTTGGCTCATTTTCTAAAGCACGCAGTTGGGTAGCAACGGAAAGAGAGTTCGTCATTACCACCAAGCCTTGCTTTTTATTGAGCTGATTGATCAACGCCGCAGTGGTGCTACCGCTATCAATAATAATGCGATTATGATCCGCAATGCGTTCCGCCGCTTTTTTCGCAATAGCTAACTTTCGTTTTGAAAGATGTTCATCTTGGCTTTCATCAAGCAATTCTTGCGGCATTAAAATCGCCCCACCATAACGGCGTACCAACACACCATTGGCTTCAAGTGCGGTCAAATCTTTGCGAATTGTTACCTCTGAAGTTTCAAATAACTGTACAAGCTGTTCCACGCTCACTTCGCCTTGGCTTTGTAATAATTGCACAATGCGATGACGGCGTTGTTGCGTATTTCTGGGCTGAATGTTTCGTTTCATAAATCAATCTTAAGATTAAGTTTCGGTTCGGAATTCTATAGATCAAAAAGCGAAATGTAAAGCCTAATAATGACGGGCTAAAAATGCGGGTGAAAAATGTGACTGAAAAGTGCGGTTAAAAATAACGGCGTTTTAGCAACGTAAGGGTAATTTGTACCACCCAACCAATAGAAAAAGCAAACAGTAACGTGCCAATGCCCACTGTTCCCCCTAGTAAAAAGCCAAGCGCACAAACAGACACTTCCATAAGGGTTCGCACTGTTCCCACTTTCCAATGAAAGCGGTGGCATAACCCCACCATTAAGCCATCACGCGGCCCTGCACCTTGATGACAAGTGAGATAAAACGCAGACGCAATGCCAAATAGCAAAATGCCCACAATGGCATAAACAAAGCGAGTAAATAAGGTGGTTGGTGCAGGAATTGACGCCACGGTTAAGCCTAGGGCGAGGGCGATTAACAGCATATTTAGCACAGTGCCTAAGCCCATTTTAAGTTTAAGGGGAAACCACATCAACATCACAATGGCACTGATGATTAAAGATGCCCAACCCACGCTAAACCCTGCTTGCAGGGCAACGCCTTGCGAAAGCACCGTCCAAGGCGCGGATCCTAAATTGGACAGCAAAAGCAGTCCATCACCCAAGCCTAATAGCATCAGTGAGCAAATCAGGACAATGATGGAATGGCGTTCTATGCGCCATAATCCTGTGGCTGTCCAAGGGGTATGGGGTAATACGTTATATTTCTGGTTCATTAATTTATCGTTATTTTTCACCGCACTTTAGCCGTCATAATAAAGGAAATTCACGCAAAGCCCAATAACTTAATCGGTATAAGATATAGCGAAAAGACGTAAAAATTGTGCATTTTTACCGCAAAGCAATCGCTTGCCTTCACATTTTTGTACATTTTTGCAAGCATTTCATTACAAAAAACAGTAGAATTAGCTCGCTTTTTTATATCAATTTTACATTTAAGGAAATTCTAATATGAGTAGCTTAATAAGTATGCTAGGCATTGTTGTACTTCTTGCTATTGCCGTTCTATTATCCAGCAATCGCCGTGCGATTAGTTTGCGAACTGTAGGGGGCGCGTTATTAATTCAAATTCTGATCGGCGCATTTATTCTTTATGTGCCTGTTGGTCGTGATATTTTGCTTTCCTTATCCAATGGCGTAAGCAAAGTGATTAATTACGGTAACGAAGGGGTTCAATTTGTGTTTGGTGGGTTAGCCACTGACGCCTCTTTCAAAGCCTTTGGCAATGACGGCTTCATTTTCGCCATTCGCGTGTTACCGATCATCGTGTTCTTCTCTGCGTTAATTTCCTTACTTTATTACATTGGTGTAATGCAATGGATCATTAAAATCATTGGTGGTGGCTTACAAAAAGCATTAGGTACATCTAAAGCGGAATCAATGTCTGCGGCAGCGAATATTTTCGTCGGACAAACAGAAGCGCCATTGGTGGTGAAACCTTATATCAGCAAAATGACTGAATCCGAACTATTTGCGGTAATGTGTGGCGGTTTGGCTTCTATCGCAGGTTCTGTATTGGCAGGTTATGCAGGTTTAGGCGTACCATTGCCATACTTGATTGCCGCTTCTTTTATGGCTGCGCCAGCAGGTTTATTATTCGCCAAATTGATCGTGCCACAAACCGAAAAATTCAATGATGACATTGAAAAAGTGGATTTAGAAAAACCGGCTAACATTCTTGATGCGGCTGCAGCAGGTGCATCGTCTGGTATGCAGTTGGCAATGAATGTAGGGGCGATGTTGATTGCTTTCGTGGCGTTAATCGCACTGGTTAATGGTTTATTAGGTGGCATTGGCGATTGGTTTGGTATGCCTGAGCTTTCTCTTGGTATGATCTTAGGCTGGATTTTCCGTCCGTTAGCTTGGGTGATTGGTGTGCCTTGGGACGAAGCTGCGGTTGCAGGTCAAATGATCGGGATTAAATTAGCGGTGAACGAATTTGTTGGCTACTTAGAATTTGCCCCTTACCTTGCTGCGGACGCTGCGGTACAATTAAGCGATAAAACCAAAGCGATTATTACTTTCGCCCTTTGTGGTTTCGCTAACTTCAGCTCTATCGCCATCTTAATCGGTGGATTAGGTGGAATGGCACCAAGCCGCCGTGGTGATATTGCACGTCTTGGTATCAAAGCGGTGATCGCAGGATCATTAGCGAACCTGATGAGTGCAACCATTGCAGGTTTATTTATCGGTTTAAGTGGTGCTGCACTATAAAATGTAAGAAAAGTGCGGTAAAATTTCACCGAATTTTTTCGACAACACCACGACATTGTTCGTGGTGTTGTCATATTAAGGCAAAGAAAACGTTTGCTATTGTAATAACGGTAATCACGCACAAGGTGATTTCCTTGAGCGATCATTTTTCAACATAACGCAAACATTCTGTTGCCTGAAAAACAGAGTTCAATAATTAAGGAGCTTAAAATGAAACGCGTATTTATAATGATGTTAGACTCTTTCGGTATCGGTTCAAGTGAAGATGCAGAAAAATTTGGTGATAAAGGGGCGAACACCTTAGGTCATATTGCACAACGTTGTGCGGAAGGGCTAGAAGACAAAAATGGCCGCAAAGGCCCACTTCATCTGCCTAACTTTGAAAAACTCGGCTTAGGCTTAGCGGCGAAAGAATCTTGCGGTGAATTGCCAGCAGGGTTTAATCCAAACCCAGCGTTAATTGGGGGTTACGCTTATGCGAAAGAAATTTCCTCGGGCAAAGATACTCCATCTGGCCACTGGGAAATTGCTGGCGTGCCAGTATTATTCGATTGGGGCTATTTCCCTGATCACGAAAATAGCTTTCCGCAAGCACTTTTAGATCGCATTGTCGAACGCGCAGGTTTAGACGGTTACCTTGGCAACTGCCATTCATCAGGCACGGTGATCTTGGATCAACTGGGTGAAGAACATATGAAAACGGGCAAACCGATTTTCTACACCTCAGCCGATTCTGTATTCCAAATTGCCTGCCACGAAGAAACCTACGGCTTAGATAAACTTTATGAATTATGCGAAATCGTGCGTGAAGAACTGGCTGATTACAACATTGGCCGTGTGATTGCGCGTCCATTTGTGGGCAACAAAGCAGGCGAATTTTCTCGCACAGGTAACCGTAAAGACTATGCCATTGAGCCACCAGCCAAAACCGTCTTACAAAAATTAGTGGAAGAAAAACAAGGCGATGTGATTTCAATCGGGAAAATTGCAGATATTTACGCGCACACAGGCATTACCGAAAAAGTCAAAGCCACAGGCTTGGAAGAATTATTCGATAAAACGCTGGTAGAAGTGAAAAGAGCGGGTGAAAATTCCATTGTTTTCACCAACTTTGTAAACTTTGACTCTGATTTTGGCCACCGCCGTGATGTAGCTGGTTACGCTGCGGCATTGGAATATTTCGATAGCCGTATTCCAGAATTATTAGCCTTAATGAACGAAGATGATTTGCTCATTTTCACCGCTGACCACGGTTGCGACCCAACTTGGCACGGCACCGATCACACTCGTGAGCATATCCCTGTATTGCTTTACGGCTCACAAGTGCCAAAAACATTTTTAGGCAAACGTGAAACCTTTGCTGATGTAGGGCAAACTGTTGCCGCCTACTTTGGCTTACCGCCAATGGATTACGGTAAATCAATCCTTAATTTCGACAACCAAGATTAATTCAATATAAGAGGACTTTATTATGACTCCACATATCAACGCGCCCGCGGGTGCTTTTGCTGATGTAGTATTAATGCCGGGTGATCCATTGCGCGCAAAATACATTGCGGAAACGTTCTTAGATGATGCGAAAGAAGTGACCAACGTGCGTAATATGCTCGGCTACACTGGCACTTACAAAGGACGTAAAATTTCGGTAATGGGACACGGAATGGGGATCCCATCTTGTTCTATTTACGCCAAAGAATTAATCACGGATTATGGCGTGAAAAAAATTATCCGCGTCGGTTCGTGCGGTGCGGTGCGTCCAGACGTGAAATTGCGTGATGTGATCATCGGCCTTGGCGCTTGTACGGATTCCAAAGTGAACCGCATTCGCTTTAAAGATAACGATTTTGCTGCTATTGCCGATTTTGAAATGACGCAAGCAGCCGTACAAGCGGCGAAAAACAAAGGCATCAACGTACGCGTGGGTAACCTTTACTCTGCGGATCTTTTCTACACACCTGATGTCGAAATGTTTGATGTAATGGAAAAATACGGCATTTTAGGGGTGGAAATGGAAGCTGCGGGCATCTACGGCGTTGCCGCAGAATTTGGTGCGAAAGCCTTAACTATCTGTACCGTATCAGACCACATTCGCACGCACGAGCAAACCACCGCAGAAGAACGCCAACTTACGTTCAATGAGATGATTGAAATTGCGTTAGAAAGCGTATTGCTTGGTGATCAGGCTTAATTTTTAACAAAATCTCACCGCACTTTACTTTATTTGCGAAATAAGTGCGGTGATTTTTTTGCCTATTTTTCATCTTCTTGATTCTTGCCATATCTCACGCACGAAAATATTGCTATAATTTTCCGCAATTTATTTTCATCTCAATCATCTAAAATGTTAAAGCGATTCACCCAAAAAATTCGTCATTTTATTCACCGAAAATTACGCCAAAGCTATCGTATTTCGCGTAAAACCATTGAGTTTTCCTGCTTATTGATCGGCGCGGCGTTGGTGTCCTTATTCTCACTAGGCTTTGCGAAATTTGCCGATCTTGCCTTACATTGGAATGCCCAATGGAGTGCAAAATATCCTTATGCCGTATGGCTAGTGCTGCCCTTAGGCTTGGCATTTTTAGCTTGGTTTACCGCAAAATATACCCCTTATGTTTCGGGCAGTGGGATTCCGCAGGTGATTGCATCTATTGATATGCCGTACAGCGCCAATAAAAGTAAGCTCATTGCCTTTGGGCAAACTTTGTGGAAAATTCCGCTCACGTTTTTAGCGATGTTATTTGGTGCCTCTGTGGGGCGTGAAGGGCCTTCCGTGCAAGTGGGCGCAGCGGTAATGTATGCGTGGGGCAATGTGTGCCGCCGCCACGGCTTGGCATTCAAAGGTTTAAACTCCAATGAATTAATGGCAACAGGGGCGGCTGGCGGTTTAGCGGCGGCATTTAATGCGCCGTTGGCTGGGGTGATTTTTGCTATTGAAGAATTAGGCCGTGGCATTTTGCTACGTTGGGAACGCCGTGTGTTACTCGGTGTGCTGACCGCAGGGTTTATTTTGGTTGCCATTGAAGGCAATAACCCTTATTTCCCGAATTATCAAGGGGAAACCTCCGTGCCTTATATGTTCTTATGGGTAATGTTATGTGGCGTAGCAAGTGGCATATTTGGCGGCATTTTCGCGAAATTATTAGCCAAAGGCGTGGCAGGAAGCGCACCTGCGAAAATTCGTGGTTGGATTCGCCGGCACCCTATTTATACCGCCTTTATTTTAGGCTTAATCCTTGCTGGACTTGGTACATTCACTCACGGACAAACTTACGGCACAGGCTATGATGTGGTTACCCAAGCACTGAGCGGCGCAGAAATTGGCAGCGAAGTGGGGATAAGCAAACTGTTTGCTACCGTTGCCACTTATTGGACAGGCACAGCTGGGGGGATTTTCACCCCATCATTAACCACAGGCGCAGGCATTGGCGCGCAGATCTGGGCGCTTACTGGCGGCATTGTCGATCAGCGTTTACTGGTTTTATTGTGTATGGCGGCGTTTTTGGCTGGCGCAACCCAATCCCCGGTTACGGCAAGTGTAGTGGTAATGGAAATGACATCAAGCGAACCCGTGTTATTTTGGCTCTTGATTTGTAGCCTTATCGCTTCTATTATTTCACGCCAATTTAATGCCAAACCGTTCTATCATTTTGCTGCAGGGCGTTTCCGTCAGCGTATTCAAGAACAGGCAAAGCAAGATGAGCTGAAACAGCAAGAACAGCAAAAAGCCGTACAAGAAGAAAACAAATAATGAATCAACAAAAATCAACAAAAAAACCACCGCACTTTTATCGTGGGCGATTTTCTGTCGCCCCAATGCTGGATTGGACAACACGCCATTGTCGTTATTTCCATCGCCAATTTAGCCAACACGCCTTGCTTTATACGGAAATGGTTACCACAGGTGCGATTATTCACGCCAAATACGATCATTTAGAATTTGATCTGGTGGAAAATCCTGCGGCACTTCAGCTTGGCGGTAGTGATCCCGATCAGTTGCAACATTGTGCTAGGTTGGCAGAGCAACGGGGCTATCAAGAAATTAATCTCAATGTAGGTTGCCCCTCTGATCGCGTACAAAATGGAATGTTCGGGGCGTGCTTAATGGCGAAAGCGGATTTAGTTGCTCAGTGCGTGCAACAAATGCAAGCGGTGGTGGAGATTCCTGTTACGGTGAAAACCCGTATTGGTATTGATGATTTAGACAGCTATGAATTTCTTTGTGATTTCGTGCAGAAAGTAAGTCAAGCTGGTTGTCAAGAATTGATCGTTCACGCGCGCAAAGCGTGGCTTAGTGGCTTAAGCCCAAAAGAAAATCGCGAAATCCCGCCACTTGATTATGATCGGGTTTACCAACTGAAACGGGATTTTCCACAATTGTGGATTAGTATTAACGGTGGGATTAAAACCATTGAAGAAATTCAAGCTCATTTGAATTATGTAGATGGCGTTATGGTGGGGCGTGAAGCCTATCAGAACCCAAGTTTATTGGGTTACGTTGACCAAGCCTTGTTTGATCCGCAAAACCCTATCGTCAGCCCAAGAGAAGCGGTGGAGAAAATGTTCCCTTATATTGAGCAACAACTTTCCCAAGGTGTACACCTCAACCACATCACCCGCCATATGCTTGGTGCATTTCAACACTGTAAAGGCGCACGCCAATGGCGCAGACATCTCAGCGAAAACGCCCATAAAGCCGGGGCTGGCATAGAAGTTGTGGAGCAAGCCTTGGCGTTTATAGGGGAATAAGGAGAGAAAAAGTGCGGTGTTTTTTACCACACTTTTGCTAGGAAATCTGCTGTGTTTGTTTATGCGTTTAAGTGCCTTTATGTTGAAAATAAAGCACAGTAGCAGCAACGCGTGAGTGTACATTCAGTTTACGTAGCAAGTTGCGGATATGCACCTTTACCGTTTCTTCTGAAATGAAAAGCTGAGCGGCAATTTGCTTATTGGATAACCCAGTTGCAATAAGACGTAGCACCTCCAACTCACGATCGGTTAGCGCATCGATTGGATCTTGTTCTGGGCGTTGTTCTAGTAGCAGATCTTTGATGGAATCACTTAAAATCACCTCACCTTGTGCAATGCGTTTGATTTGTCTGAGCAGTAAATCCGGTTCGGTATCTTTGAGTAAATATCCATCAGCACCTGCATCCACAAGAGCGAACACATCATTTTTCGCATCAGAAACGGTAAGAATAATAATGCGCGCATCAATATTTTCTTCACGCAATGCTTTTAAGGTATCAATGCCTGATAAGCCTTTCATATTCAGATCAAGAATAATCAGATCAGGTGAAGTTTGTAATGCCAGATTAATTCCTTCAGCACCACTTCCAGCATCCCCCACCACTTCAAAGGTTTCGTCTAACTCTAATAATTGCTTTATGCCTCGACGCATCAAGGGATGATCGTCAATAAGTAATACTTTCATTTTATCAAGCATAGTTATTCCCCTATTTATGATTATGATGACACCAATCGACTGTGAAATGGCACAATTTTTATGCCGTCTTCACTTGGTAATAATTGATAAAACTGTGGGTAGTTAAAATTTCGTTGCACAATTTTATACGGATTATTATTTCCGTCCAAGCCCGCTGATTGATAAATATGATTTATCTCATTAATTTTCTGTTCTTTTTCACCTTCACAGTTGCGATAAATCTCAATACGATTGGCTTCATCTAAAATATACACATTGAAGGTATGATCCAAGTTATTTTCAAAGAAAAATTGTAAAAAGCCTTCACTGGCAAAAGCATCAATTTCGTAAGGATATTGCTTACGGATTTGTAACGCTTCTTTGCTATCAATCACGTCTTGCAATTCTACATTGAAATCATCGTTATCAAGAAGGGTTGAAGGAGAGATTTCTTGCAAACTGATTCCACGATCTTCAAAGAAAAATTGCCAGTTTTTGCCTGCAACACGCAATAAATTATTTTGTGGCGCATCACTTACCCCAACTTGAATATTTATACATTTATTCACGAGTGCGGTAACAATGTTACGTAGTGTTTTTTGGTAATATTGACTATAGCAAAACACATTTACACTTTTTGGTGGGGTGGAGCCACGATAAATTTTATTAGATAGCACTTTTAAGGCGAGTAAGATCGCATTAGGCCCTTCAAAATGCAAGGTACGAATCTCATTCCATAGATTACGATAAGTGAGATCAATACTGCCCACTAAACTTTTCTCATCCGAACCAAAGCTAAATAAATCACTGGCAACAATCGAGGTTTTTACCTCGGATAAATTTGCCGTGGGATCAGCGGTAAGATTGATCGCCACCACTAAATGTTTAATTTCACAATTATGATTTAATTCATTATTGCTCACTACGGGCACTGAAACAGGCAAGGAAAGGCGTAAATCAGTAACAAAATGACGTAATTTTTGTTGGCTTACATTTGTGCTGAAAATATGCAAATCGGTTTTGGGTGTAAGTAGCCGATTGAAATAAGCCCACGCCACCAATTTATTTAAGCTCTCACTATATTCCACATAGCGTTGTTGCTCAAAACCACGAATATCTGGCGTTTGATTGACTAAATACCAGCCATTTTTGAACGTGCGGTTGTTTTTTACCTCAATAAATGTCAGATTTTCTTCGGATAAATCAGAGGAAATCATTGCATTGAGTAAGGTGATTTTACCCGGTAATTCTTCAAAGGCGGTATAAAGTTTACGGGTTAGAATGCTAATATCTTGTGGCATTATGCTGGAATTTACTTTGTATTTACGAGCAAATTGCACTAAATGTCGGTAACTAAACATTAAAAATTTGATTAAGTTGTTATGGCTTTCTTTCACTCGTTTTATTTTCCAGCTTGCGCGCTGATTAAGCTCTTCAACTAAATCTTCTGACCAACCCCAAGTTTGAGCTAGATTTTGTAGTTGCAATAAACGCCAAGTATTTTTAGGCACTTTATGACTGTATTCATTGGCTTTAATATAGAAACAACATCGAACGAATTTTAATCGTTTGAGATCATTGAGTTCGATTAAATAGTTAGTTACCCGTTCTAACATAGTGAGATAAGGATCAAAGTGGTGCTTTTTATCGCCATTTAACAAGCGCGCTTTAAATTCTTGGGCGATGAGGTAAGTATCAGGATAATCTGCGGAATAGGTTTCCAGTAATAAAATTTTTAATATAGATTTGTAAGGTGAATCAATTCCTTTATAAAGCTGCCATAAGCTAGCACCAAAATATTCATTGGCAGAAAATGCACCTAAGCCACCAAAATCCACCCAATCATCAGGATTTATCACCTTTTCGCTAATTAAGCGTTCCACTTCTTTTTCATAGTCTTTTTCATTTTCCACTGCAAGGTGTAACCACAACAGCGGTTTTCCTGCCAAGCGAATGGCCGATCGATAAAACTCATCAAGCAATAGCATATATTGCGCCGAGCCACAATTTTCAGCCGTGAGAGGATCGGCATAACGAAAGCAACGGAAACGATTTTGATCCATTAAGTAAAGATTAATTTCCACCCCTAAGGCTAACGCCCATTGTTGTAATGCGGCCATTTTTTGATTTAATAAATAGCGATCTTCAGGGCTAATTTGCGGATGATGACAGATCCAAATATCCAAATCAGACGCAGAGGTTTGGCTAATTGAGGCGATGCTACCCATGACATAAATGCCAAGTATTGGAAAAAAAGAGCGGTGAGAAAATGACGAGTTTTCTATTTCTTGCACACTTAAATTAAACCCTGTAGAAAGGTATTGTTGTTGATAATCCGATAATACAAAATCAGCAATTCCAGCCGGTGCATTTTCAATATAGCCCGGTAAACGATGGTGATTGAGGTGCAATAACAAGCTAATAGTTTGAAATACTTGATTAAATTGCGTAGAGCTACCCGAGATGGCGCGTTCAAAACGCAGTTTATCTAGGTATTCCACTTGCTTTTTTGCACTATTAATATCGTAATTCAATTTATATCCTAGGAAAGAGGGATTGAAAAAATGAGCAGTTTCCTCGAATGTACGATCAGGAAATTGAAATATTACTCTATCACTTGCCCTGTTGGAAAGCAAAAAAATTAAATGGAAACTGACATTTTTCAGCAACAGTGATAGGATAAGGCAATTATTTCTAATCTTCTTTTTTGCACGATGACGACAAAAAAACTACTCAAAATCGCCACGCGCCGTAGTCCTTTAGCATTATGGCAAGCTAACTATATTAAAGATCGTTTAACTCAATTATATCCACAACTTACCGTGGAGCTTGTGCCAATGATTACCAAAGGCGATGTGATTTTAGACACTCCTTTAGCCAAAATTGGCGGCAAAGGCTTATTCGTCAAAGAGTTAGAGAACGCCTTATTAAATGGCGAAGCGGATATTGCGGTACATTCAATGAAAGATGTGCCAATGCAATTTCCTGCAGGATTAGGCTTGAGCGTGATTTGTAAACGTGAAGATCCGCGCGATGCATTTGTGTCAAATTCTTACCGCACTTTAGATGAGCTACCTGAAGGGGCGGTGGTGGGAACATCAAGTTTACGCCGTCAATGTCAGCTGAAAGCCTTACGCCCAGATTTGAATATTCAATCTTTGCGCGGCAATGTGGGAACACGCTTGAGCAAATTAGATAACGGCGATTACGATGCCATTATTTTGGCTTCCGCAGGCTTAATTCGTTTAGGAATGGCCGATCGCATCGCTTCTTTCATTGATACCGAAACCTCTTTGCCCGCAGCAGGACAAGGTGCAGTGGGCATTGAATGTCGCACCGATGATCTAGAAACCCAACAATTATTAGCGCCATTAGCAGATGCCGAAACCACCGCCTGTGTGCTGGCAGAACGTGCAATGAATAACCACTTACAAGGTGGTTGCCAAGTACCCATCGCAGGCTATGCGGTAATTCGCGACAACCAGCTTTATCTCAAAGCCTTGGTAGGCAAAACTGACGGCAGCTTAATCATTCGTGCAGAAAATCAAAGTGCGGTGGAAAATTCGCAAGAATTAGGCGTGCAAGTAGCAGAAAGCCTGTTAAAACAAGGGGCTGATGAAATTTTGCAAGCCCTTGGTATTTAATCGCCTAGGCTTATAACAGCAAGGAAACGAAAATGGCAGTGTTGGTTACGCGCCCTGATGAAAAGGGCAAACAACTGGTGGAAATGCTTGCAAGGGCAGGCATTGCAGCCATTCATTTTCCGCTCTTTTCCATTCAAGCTGGGCGTGAACTGAATGATTTACCCCGTCAGCTAAATCAACTCAACGCCGGCGATTACGTTTTTGTGGTATCGCAAAATGCGGTAACTTACAGTGCAGAAAGCCTGAAGCAAGCTGGCTTTCAATGGCGAGCAGATTTACATTATTTTACCGTAGGACAGCGAACCGCGCAGGTCTTTTCCAGTCAAACAAAACAGAATATTCATTATCCTTTTCAGCAAGAAACCAGTGAGGGCGTACTTTCTTTGTCGGCAATGAAAAATTTGCACGGTAAAACCATTTTGATTTTACGCGGTAATGGTGGCCGTGAGTTTTTCTCCGAGCAAGCCAAGTCGCGTGGGGCAACAATTCAAACTCTCGAATGTTATCGCCGCGAACCGCTGATTTATGATAAGGCAGAGCAAGTGAGTATGTTAAAACGTGCTGGAATCAGTGAAATTGTGGTAACGAGTAAAGAAATTTTGCGTTCATTGCTGGATTTTGTGCCAAAAAATGAACATAATTGGTTAATGTCTTGTGGATTAATTACAATTAGCGAAAGAATTGCTCATTTAGCCCAAGAAAAAGGGTGGCAAAACGTGCGTATTTCGCCAAAAGCAAATAATTCATCAATGTTAAATGCGGTATTGCAACGAAATGAAGTTTAATCAGCATAAGGAATAAATTATGGCTAAACATCACGGCAAAAAAATGGGGAAAAATCGTTTAACGGAAACCTCGCCCGTACAGCAAGAAGTCGAACAACACGAAGTAGGAAAAGAAGTAGGACAAGAACCTACTGTTCAAACCAGCCAACAGCAAGCAAGCCAAGAAAGCGAAGCGAATCCCCAAAACACAGAACAAAATGAGCTGGAAGCACAGCAGGACACCGATTCAAATCAAGCCCAAGTAACGGAAGAGCAAACAACAATGAAAGAAAAAGAGCAACCCCAAGAACGCGATGAATTATCGCAACAAGCGAAATCCTCTGAAACAGAAGCAAGCCAATCAGCTGCTGAGCCACAAACCGTCATCGTTAAAAAAGGCGGTACGGGTGTGGCGATTTTAGCCTTATTGGTGGCGTTAGGCCTAGGTGGCGCAGGGTATTATTTTGCGGAACAGCATTTAACCAAAGTGCAAGGCAGATTAACCGCCCTAGAACAACGCGCTGTGCCAGCCAACGTACAGGGCTTGATGGATAGCGATTTAGCCGCATTAAAACAAGATCAAGCAAAAATTGCACAGCTTGCCCAAACTAGCCAATCCACCAACGACAAATTAACGGCGTTAGAAAAAATGGTGGAAATCAAGGATCAACAAATCACCTCATTACAAAATCAAGTTAAGAATTTAAGTAATGCACAGAAAACGGCACAGCCGAATGATTGGTTGCTTTCTGAAGCAGATTTCTTATTAAACAATGCGTTACGCAAATTAGTGCTAGATAATGATGTGGATACCGCGGTTTCGCTATTAAAAGTGGCTGATGAAACCTTAAGTAAGGTGTCTGATCCGCGAGCAATGCAAGTGCGTAGCGCCATTAATGCAGATTTAAAACAGCTATTGTCGGTGAACAATATCGATCAAAACGCCATTATGCAACGCCTTTCTCAGCTGGCAAATAACGTGGACGAACTCACCGTGCTAAACGTGAATTTTGATGATCCAAATCCTGCTAACGAAAAATTAAGTGGTTCTTGGGAAGATTGGAAAGAAAATGCTGAGAAAAGTGCGACTTCTTTCTTAAATCATTTTATTCGCGTTACACCAAAAAATGCTGAAAGCAAAGCCTTGCTTGCGCCAAACCAAGATATTTATTTGCGTGAAAACATTCGTTTACGCTTACAGCTAGCCATTATGGCCGTGCCACGTCAGCAAAATGATTTGTATAAACAATCTTTAGAAACCGTGGCATCTTGGGTGAGAAGTTATTTCGATACCAACACGGAAGTGGCAAAAACTTTCTTAAATGAAGTGGACGAACTGGCGGAACAATCTATTTATGTCGATGTGCCAACCCAACTTAGCAGCTTAAATATGCTAGATAAACTGCTTAATAAACCGTCACAAGAAGTGCAGAAAATTGAGATTTCCGTAGATAAAGATGTAGCTAAAGAAACTGCACAAGAAGCGAAAGCCGCTCCAGTAGAACAACCAGAAGCAGACAAAGCTGAAAACAACGCAGCGCAAAATGATGAAAGCCAAAGTGAAAAGCCGAGCGAAAATCAAGCTGACGCAGAAAAACAACCTGATGCAGAAAATAAAAGTGCGGTAGAAAATTCTGACAAATCTGAGCAAACACAACAGTAGAGGAAATAGCAATGTTTAGAACCCTATTTTTAATGCTGGTGTTACTTGCCGGCTTAATCGCAGGTCCTTATTTATCGGGCAAACAAGGTTATGTGCTAATAGAAACCAGCACATACAGCATTGAAATGTCCATCACCACTCTTGTGATTTTCTTTGTAATCGCAATGGCGGTGGTATATGGCATTGAATGGATCATCACCAAATTCTGCCGTTTGAGCAACAGCACCTATGGCTGGTTCTCGCGCCGTAAACGTCTTAAAGCGCAAAAACAAACCCTTGAAGGGTTAATGCTAATGGACGAAGGACAATATTCTAAAGCAGAGAAATTAATTGGTAAAAATGCCAAACATTCTGATGAGCCAATCCTAAACTTTATTAAAGCGGCAGAAGCGGCACAACAGCGTGGCGATGAGTTTGGCGCAAATCGTTATTTAATTAAAGCGACTGAATTGGCTGGCACGGATAATCTACTTGTTGAAATTGCCCGCACGCGAATTTTGTTACAGCAAAATAAATTGCCGGCTGCGCGTAGCGCCATTGATAGTCTATTAGTAATGACCCACCGCAATAAAGAAGTGTTGAAACTCGCGGTTGAGATTTACTTAAAATCCCACGCCTTTGAAGCTTTGGACAAAATTCTTGATCAAGTGGAAAATTCAGGGCTTTATTCCGACAAAGAATTTACCACCTTACAACATCGCGTTGAAGATGGTTTGCTTGATGAGAAAATGAATGAAGAAGGCGTGGACGGCTTGCTTAAATGGTGGGACGATCAACCGCGTAAACGTCAAAATGATCTTTATGTGAAAGTGGGATTAATCCGCCGTTTAATTGACAGTGATGATCACGAAACCGCTTATAAATTGATCTTAGAAGCCTTGAAAAAAGTGGACGACAACAGCCCACTGGCACAACAACTTTGCACACAAATTACCCGTGTTCAACCTGTAGATAACAGCAAATTGCTGAAAATTATGGAAAAACGCGCGAAACAAAGTAAAGAGCAAAGCTGTTGTTGCACAAACCGTGCTTTAGGTTACTTGTATGTGCGTAATGGTGAATTTGCTAAAGCGAGTGACGCATTTAAGAAAGTGCTGGAAAATAAATCACAGCTTGAACCAAATGATATTACAATGGCGACCTATGTATTCGAGCAAAACGGTGAAAATGAATTGGCTAAACAACTTCAGCAAGAAAGTTTGAAATCTGCTATGTCGGTGCAAAACTTAGTTCCTGAAGAAAAGGAAAAAACGCCAGAAAATTCCACCGCACTTGCACAAACCACAGAAGCCAAAAATCCTTAAGGTAAACCCAATGCCCTGTCTTTCGGGGCATTTTTCTTTATGATAAAACTTCCAGATAATATCCAACAATTTTTACAACAGCAAACCGTGATGAGCATTGCCGTACATAGCGCACAAGGCTTTTGGGCGGCCAACTGCTTTTATGTGCTTGATGACAGCAATATCAGTCTGATCTTCTTTTCTTCCCTTTCCACCCAACACGCACAAATTATGCAACAAAGTGATCTTGTAGTTGGCACGATCGCCACCCAAACGGATCAAGTGAGCGAGATTGAAGGCGTGCAATTCAAAGGACGTGCCATTTTGCTTAATGAAAATGCGCGTCAATCAGCCTTTAAATCCGCCCTTAAACGCTATTATGAGCGTTATCCCTTTGCGCGCTTAATGAGCACGAATTTATGGCAAATTGAGCTTGATGAAATCAAACACACGTCAAATAAATTCGTTTTTGCCCAGAAAACTTACTGGCAAAGAGCAAGTGCGGTGTAATTTTTGATTATTTTGCTTAAATAAGTAAAAATCGCTTTTCTTTCTAGCAAAAAAGGGTACTATATCCCGTCCTTTGTAAGGCTTCGGCTTTACGAATCTCTGTTTTCCAATTTGGAAAAAATAAAAAAGCTGAAACGCTTTTTTTAATAAGTAGCGAGTCAAATGCCCCATGGCATCTTATTTGGAAGAATAAGAAAGCTTAGGCTTATAATGCATACTTATTTTGTTCTCAGGCAAGGCAGTTCGCCGCAGACAGTACATTAAGTACGGCAAGGCGAAATAACGCAGAATGAGGACAAAAGAATTGCATTATCCCGCAAGGCACCCGACTTATTTTTTTAACCTCTTATCGAAGGTATAGATTAAAAATGACAAACACTCCTGTAAATCCAATCAACAACGCAACCAACGAATATTACCTTACTCGTCAAAATGAAATGGAATCCAATGTGCGTAGTTATCCACGCAAATTGCCATTGGCGATCGCAAAAGCACAAGGCTGCTGGGTAACAGACGTAGAAGGTAATGAATATCTTGATTGCTTAGCTGGTGCAGGTACATTAGCCCTTGGACATAATCACCCAGCGGTGATCCAAGCTATTCAAGACGTATTAAGCAGTGGTTTACCGCTTCATACATTAGATTTAACCACGCCATTAAAAGACGCATTTACCGAAGAACTGCTTTCTTTCTTCCCGAAAGATCAGTATCGCTTGCAATTCTGTGGTCCTTCTGGTGCTGATGGCACAGAAGCAGCGGTAAAACTTGCTAAAACTTACACGGGGCGTGGTAATGTTATCGCATTCTCTGGTGGTTACCACGGAATGACCCACGGTTCATTGGCGATGACAGGCAACTTAAACGCGAAAAACGCGGTACAAAACTTAATGGCAGGCGTGCAATTTATGCCTTATCCGCACGAATATCGTTGTCCATTAGGCTTAGGTGGTGAAGCAGGTGTTGATGCTTTAACCTATTATTTTGAAAACTTTATTGAAGACGTTGAAAGCGGTGTGGTAAAACCTGCAGCCGTGATTCTTGAAGCCATTCAAGGGGAAGGCGGGGTGGTAACTGCACCGGCGAAATGGTTACAAAAAATCCGTGAAGTGACCAAAAAACACGGCATTGTGTTAATCCTTGATGAAGTACAAGCAGGCTTCTGCCGTTCAGGAAAAATGTTTGCCTTTGAATATGCAGGCATCGAACCAGACATCGTTGTAATGTCAAAAGCGGTGGGCGGAAGTTTACCATTAGCGGTGCTAGCTATTCGCAAAGAATTTGATGCGTGGCAGCCAGCAGGACACACAGGCACATTCCGCGGCAACCAAATGGCAATGGCGACAGGTTATGCCTCATTAAAAGTAATGCGTGAGCAAAACTTGGCGCAAAATGCCTTAGAACGCGGTGATTTCTTACAAACTGAATTGAAGAAATTAGCCCAGCAGTATCCTTGTATCGGTAACGTGCGTGGACGTGGTTTAATGATCGGGATTGAGATTGTTGATGAGCGTAAACCACAAGATCGCATCGGCGCTTATCCAGCAGATGGTGAACTTGCCGCTGCAATCCAAAAAGCCTGTTTTAACAATAAGTTATTGTTAGAACGTGGCGGTCGTGGCGGTAACGTGGTGCGTATTCTTTGCCCACTTATCATCACGCAAGCGGAAAGCGAAGAGTTAATTAAACGCTTTGCTCAATCCGTTGCAGACGCATTAAAAGCCGTGCGTGGCTAATTATTAATCTAGCTAAATGGGGTGTGTAACGCCCCTTTTAGCTATTTTTCTCTCAATCATCTTTCAGGAAATTCTCAATGGTCGATTTCGCAAAACATAAACAATCCCTTCTTTGCAATGATCCACAATCTATCGCTGATTATGAAAAAAATATGGCAACAGCAATAAGTGCGGTAGGAAATTGGCTCAAAAATAACAAAATGTACACCGGCGGCAGCATTAAACAGCTACGCGAAGAAATTGCTTTTCAACCCTCTCAAGCTGGTTTTGGCTTAGAAAAATCCTTAGATCGCTTAACGGAATTATTCTTAAATAAAAGCCTAAAAGTGCATCACCCTCATTCTTTAGCACACTTACATTGCCCAACCATGGTGGCAAGCCAAGTGGCAGAAGTGTTTATTAACGCCACCAACCAATCAATGGACTCTTGGGATCAAAGCCCAGCAGGTTCATTAATGGAAGTGCAACTGATTGAATGGTTGCGTGAAAAAGTGGGTTATGCGGCAGGCGATGCGGGCGTGTTTACCTCTGGTGGTACGCAATCTAACTTAATGGGCGTGCTATTGGCGCGTGATGCTTGCGTGGCAAAACACTGGAAAAATGCGGAAGGCAAAGAATGGTCTGTACAGCAAGATGGCTTGCCAGCAGAAGCTTTGCAACGTGTAAAAGTGTTATGTTCAGAAAATGCCCATTTCTCCGTGCAAAAAAATATGGCAATGATGGGAATGGGCTTCCAATCCGTGGTGAGCGTGCCTTGTAATGAAAATGCACAAATGGACGTCAATGCCTTGGCGGAAATTTTGGCAAATCTTAAAGCGGAAGGAAAATTGGTGGCGTGCATTGTGGCAACCGCAGGCACAACGGACGCGGGTGCGATTGATCCGCTAAAAGACATTCGTAAATTAGCCGATCAATATGATGCCTGGCTACACGTTGATGCCGCGTGGGGCGGGGCATTACTGCTTTCCAACGACTACCGCCACTGGCTAAACGGCTTAGAGCTGGCAGATTCCGTTACCCTTGATTTCCACAAGCATTTCTTCCAAAGTATTTCCTGCGGTGCGTTTTTACTGCGTGATCCAGAAAATTATCGCTTCATCGACTACAAAGCGGATTATCTCAACTCCGAATATGATGAAGAACACGGTGTGCCAAACTTGGTGGCAAAATCGCTACAAACCACACGCCGTTTTGACGCGTTAAAATTATGGTTCACCGTAGAAGCCCTTGGCGAAGAACTTTACGGCTCAATGATCGACCACGGGGTGAAGCTCACCCGTGAAGTGGCAGATTACATCAAAGCCACAGAAGGCCTTGAATTATTAGTTGAACCGCAGTTCGCTTCGGTGTTATTCCGTGTCAATCCTGCGAATTACCCTGCGGAATTTATTGATAATCTCAACCAAAATATCGCAGACGAATTGTTCGCCCGTGGTGAGGCCAATATTGGAGTAACGAAAGTCAATGGCGTGCAAGCCTTAAAAATGACCACCCTTAGCCCAATCGCCACCCTTGAAAACGTGCAAGCCTTACTCGCTCAAGTGCTGGAAACCGCTGATAACATCAAAGATGCGATCGTTGCCGGCAATTATGTGCCAGCGATTGATTAATCTTTTTAGACGATAAGAAAAAAGTGCGGTGAAAAATACCGCACTTTTTGTTTATCCGCATTTATTTATTGCGTTATCTTTCCGATTACACGTCAGCAACCCTAGCACAATCAATGCGCCACTGGCAAAATGATACCAATAGAGCGCTTCGCCCAAAACACTAATGCCAAGCAACGCGGCGAATAACGGCGTTACATTGGTAAACACCGCACCTTTCGCGCCGCCCACAAGGCTTATGCCGTAATTCCAAAAGGCGTAAGACAAAATCGATGGCCCGATAACCAAATAGCCAATCATTGCCCAATGGCTCGTAGAGATTTGGCTGATAATCGGCTCACTGGCGGTTAAGGCTTTCCATAGAAAAACTGGAGTAAAGCACAACATCGCAATAGCAACAAGCAAGGTGAGCATCACAACGTTGGGTAAATCTGCTGGACGTAGGCGGATAATGCAGCAGTACAGCGCCCAGCTCAATGCCGAGCCAATCGCCCATAAATCCCCTTTATTCACATTAAACTGCAGTAAGGTTTGTGGATCGCCTTGGCTTAATAAACATAATACACCGAAGAAACTCACCACTGCCCCTGCGAGCATTAAAGGGCGGATTTTATCCCCGAAAACAAGGCGATTTAGCAATAATACCGCAATCGGTACAACCGCAAGATAAATGCTGGCGTTAAGTGCGGTGGTGGTTTGTAAGCCCTGATAAAGAAATAACGGGAAAATGACAATACCGAGTAAAGAAAGTGCGGTCAGAATTTTCCAGGTTTTTTTGATGATGGGGAGGAAAGGGAGCGTGCGTTTGGCAAATAAAACCAGCAAAATAAGTGCGGCGGGAAACCAGCGTAAATAGGTCAGCACAATGGGATCAACCTCACGGCTGAGCATTTTGCCGAAAATATAATTGCCACCCCAAAATAAGGTGGCTAAAATCAGGCAAAAATAGCCATAATGCTGTTTGTTCATCTTGTGCCACGTTCCACAATAATCCCCACATTGCGAGCTTGTGCCACCGCTTTTGGCTTACTCAATTTGATTTTGAGCCAGCTTAGCCCATATTTTTGTTCAAGCTGTTCGGCAACTTCATACGCTACGCGTTCAATGAGGAAAAAGGGTTTAGATTGCACATAATGGATAATAAATTCGCTCACTTCCGCATAATTGAGGCAGTAGGCGACATCATCGGTTTGGGCGGCTTGACGACAATCCCACGCCATTTCTATATCAAAAATAAGCTTTTGTTTGATTTGTTGTTCCCAGTCATACACGCCAATTTGAGCGAAAACGACCAATTCTTCAATAAAAATGCGATCTATCATAAAATCCTTCAATATCCTGAAATACTATTAGGCGTATGCTACCAAGTTTATGTACAATAGACGAACAAATTTTTCACTTGACGAATCAGGTAGGTAAAAATGAGCCTTTTCGCCCTTTTTTATATGTTTTGTGCGTATTTGCTCGGTTCAATTTCGAGCGCCATTTTATTTTGTCGCCTAGCAGGCTTACCTGATCCTCGCACCACTGGCTCACACAACCCCGGGGCAACTAACGTACTACGCATTGGCGGGCGTTGGGCTGCCTTAGCAGTGCTGATTTTTGACATTCTAAAAGGAATGCTTCCCGTATGGGCGGGCTATTATCTTGGCTTAACCCAATTTCAGTTAGGCATGGTCGCACTGGCCGCCTGCTTAGGGCATATTTTCCCCATCTTCTTTAAATTTAAAGGCGGAAAAGGCGTTGCCACCGCATTTGGCGCAATCGCCCCTATCGGCTGGGGCGTGGATCTGTGGATGCTCGGCACTTGGCTTGCGGTATTCTTGCTCACGGGCTATTCATCTTTAAGCGCAGTTATCGCCGCAATCACCATTCCTTTTTATGTATGGTGGTACAAACCTGAATTCACCTTTCCCGTCGCGCTCGTCTGCTGCCTGCTCGTTTACCGCCATCACGACAATATCCAACGCCTATGGCGCGGGCAAGAAGACAAGGTTTGGAATAAATTTAAGAAAAAGTTGTAAAAAACCACCGCACTTATTTGTATAAAATCCGACCTAATCTAATAAATCTCAATAAAAAGCGAGAGCGTAACTAGTACAAGCCACTTTGCTCTCACTATCATAGATATCTTTACGATGAAAATGCGCTCAATAAATGAGCGCATTTTGTTTTTTAGAATTGATAATTAAAAGTGGCTATCATTTTACGTTCTTGATGATTGTTGGTCTGAACACTAAAATCAAAAGTGTAATTACCGATATTTTTGGCAATTCCCACTTTACCTATCCATTCTTGTCTTGAACGATCGAGCTTATATTCTTGTCCATTTAATTGAAGGCGATATGGATCGTCTAAGTTCACTTTCCAAGTCGGTTCAAGATAAAGGGTTATGCCACCGATATGATAGCTAAATTTACTTGATAGCTGTGTTTGGATGGCAAAATGATGAGCGAGTTTACCATTATCAGGCAGCTTGCTATCTAGCAGATAAGAACCTAGCACACCAATACGTGGCTGAATGACAAATTGGTTAAAGGTGAAGGTTTTATCATAACCAAGGTAAAGGTCGAGATAATCTGCGTGTACTGCGCTATCAAAAACATGGCGATAACGAACAAAGCTAGAAAAATCATACCATTTTGCATTAGCACCAATGCCCAACTGGTGAATATCATTATAACGATATTCAGCAAATGCCCCGACTTTCGTATGATCATTTAAGGATTGGTTAAACCCTGTTTGGAACCTTCCACCTAACCCCTGTTTATTGCTTTCACTTAATGTCGCTGTGAAATAATGATCATAGTTGAAGTTATCAATGATAGAAATATCTACATCGGTTAGATTTCTTAGCGTTTTCGCATATTTATCAAGATAATCTTGGCTAAACGCAACCTGTTCAGAGGAGGTTTGATCAGTAAGATTTTCTTCTTCATCATTAGATTCCACCGTTTCTTCTATGACTACAGTACGATTACTATCCTCAACTTGGGTTGCTTGAGTTGTTGGAGTTGAACTGCTTTCGTCATTGCTATTTCCATTAGATTCAACCACATTGTCGGATGTATCTACGAGCGTATCCACGCCTTTATCTGGTGTGACAGTTGGGCTGTCTTCAGCATTTTCAGATGAGGTTTCTGTTGCTGGATTTTCTTCAGAATTATCTGTGTTAGGCTTATCTAAGCCATTAGGTGTATCTGTGTTATTACTATCAGCGTTGGTTGGCTGCGGCTGCGTGCTAGTTGAGTTATCTTCCTTATACTGGCTTTCCTCAATCGCAGAGAAATATTTCTGATGATCATCAAGTTTAAAGGTAAACTCTGTTTTTTCTCCTGAGATAGTTGCTGTTACATCATTAGCCACTTTTAAAATATATTTACCAAGCACAGACAAATTAATTTCATCGTCAAGCATCAGCGTTGGATCGGCAACATAAACGTCTAGGTGTCCATTTTCTTCTGTCTTAATTACAGAAAGAGGATGATTCACCGCTAAACCATCTACTTCTCCCGCTTCAAAGAAATTAACAAAAAGACTATCGCCTACTTTTACTGCGTGTTGTTGAGCATTTTGTCGCAGAATTTGAATCGTATTTGTATCGAAATGTTTTACTTCATCTGCACTATAACCCGGCATAATGAGATAAGCATAACTTGCCTCTTTAGGTTTTTTCCCATGATTTAACCAAATTTTAGCAAATTCTGTTGAACCATCTTTACCCTTTTCTATAACAGCATATGGTTGCTGACCATCAAGGATTTTATAGCTAATAGTTTTTTCAGTAATAGGATCAATAAAATAAATAGTATTATCAGCATAAAATAAGGTTTGCTTTCCATTGATAATTCTATTATCAATTGTCGTCAATACTTGACCTTTATCCGTACTAGCAATATTCGAGCCTAGCGCGAGTACCACATCACCTAGCATTACCCAAGATTTCTTCGCTGTAGTTTTATCATTATAAGATGTGAAATCCATTGCAATAATGGCTTTAGTGGCATTGCCTTGTGAACCATCTGCCTTAATCCCATTATCTACACCACCCACAAATGTTTTACTGCTGCGATCTTTTAAGTATCGGCGTTGCTTTGAACCATCTTTCCGAATAGCGGTGCTTTCGGTTGTTCCCGGTAGCATATAGGAATCAACATTATGCCAATAATTCGTAAATGAATCGGTACTTTGGTTATCATAAATATAAGTCATTCCATCGCCAGTATACCAACCTTGAGGATTCTCGCTATTCATACTTTCATAGGCAGCAGTGCGATTTGAATGCATTGCAATAACAACTGTTCCCTTAGCACTTTTTTGTACAGCACGATCCATAAAAGAAAAACGTTTTACACCAACGGTTTCTGTTGGCTTAATATTTGGGTTATCAAGAATATTTTTTAAGATATTCCGCACCGTATCATTTGGCGCATCATCAAGAGAATAATGTTGTTCAACTAATGTACGTTTTAACAACCCTTGTAATGCCGGCTTGTATGTTGCTGGTGCGCTATCAATCAATAAGGAAATATCACTAATAAATCGTTTTGCGCGTGTAACATCGCTGCTATTTGGTCGAGTAATCGCGCGCCCATTTACCGAATCATTCATTCCACCATTTACTAATAACCAGCTATATCCCTTAAGAATTGATTCATAAATATTGTCCATTTTAGGATCACTAAACACAAAGTTTGGTGAATCTTTCAGCATATATGCAAAAAGCCCCAACCCTTCAATGAGAACTGAAGCATAAGTACCATTATAAGCCACGGAAGAATGTTGAATAAATGAACCATCGGTATAGAACCCATCATTCAGCGTGGCATCATTTGTATCACGAATACCGCTTTTGAGTTCTCCTACATCATAAATAGCACGGATTGCGCGTTGAACCTCATCATCATTACGCGTTAATAGACCACGCGCAAGTGAAACGGTAGAGGTATCTGTACGGTTTCCGCCAGTGCTTGTTCTTTTATCTTTTGACGTAGAATATTGTGCTGCTTCGGAGTTTGCCCCACTTGTTGTTGGATCTGGCTGGAAGTACGTTGTAGCTGCAATGAGCTTTTCTTTTAATTCATTAGGTAATTCATCACCCATTAAAATGAGTACATCATTCAACGATTTTGGAACACCAATTTCCCAGTTCCACCAGTTACCATATTCTTTGCCACCCACTTGGTAGCCGCCGCTATGAATTTTTTCCAAAGAAGAAACGATTAGCTGCTTAGCGTCTTGGTTTTGATAAAATTGCGAACCCGATTTATTATATCCTACGGCTAAATCTCTGATTGTATTCACTGTCGAGCGAATTTTTGCCCCAGCTGTTTTTTGTTCACTAAAATCAAAAGTATCGTCACTTAACAACGCTTGTTTCGCATTGTTAGCCACATTATTTATGGTGTCTAACGATATACCTGTAAGGTGGTTTTTCCAATTTTGTAATATTTGACTATAGGCATTTTGAGTTTTGGCGTGTTCCACAGCTACAACAGAATTTGTTTCAGCATAAACAGGTAAAGTCGGAATGCTGGCTAACATCACTGGCGCTAGCATACACATCACTTTTGATAAACGAAATCGGGGCATTTTTCTCTCCTTAAATAATACAAATAATGATAATGTGCGTTATGCTATGATGGTAATAACTAGAAAACAATCGTCATATTTCAAAAATGTGAACGCGATCAAAATAAAAATGAAATAAGATTTTAATTTTAAAGGTGTGGTGCTTCACAAGGTTTTTAGGTATATATTACCCAATATTCCCCTTGCCCAGCGGTTAAGTTTTGATATGATAGCCCGAGTATATTTTTATTAAACATTCATAAACAAAGACAAGAGATAACAAAATGGCCGATGATAGCCAAAGTACTGGCTTAGAAACAGTAAATAAAAAGAGTTTTTTGCAATCCCTATTTGGGCGGTTTTTCCAAGGTGAGCTGAAAAATCGTGAGGAATTGGTGGAGGTGATCCGTGATTCCGAACAGAATGAATTAATCGATCAAGATACCCGTGAGATGATCGAAGGGGTAATGGAAATCGCTGAATTGCGCGTACGAGATATTATGATCCCGCGCTCGCAAATTGTGTTTATTGAAACAGATCAGGATCTGGATTCTTGCTTGGAAACCATTATTGAAAGCGCTCACTCACGTTTTCCTGTGATCACGGACGAAAAAGACAACATCGCAGGGATTTTACACGCCAAAGAATTGCTCAAATTTTTACGTTCTAATGCAGAAGAATTTGATTTACTTTCCTTGCTTCGCCCTGTGGTGATTGTGCCAGAAAGTAAGCGGGTGGACAGAATGTTAAAAGATTTCCGCTCTGAACGCTTTCATATGGCCATTGTGGTGGACGAATTTGGTGCAGTGTCGGGCTTGGTCACCATTGAAGATATTTTGGAGCAAATCGTTGGCGACATTGAAGATGAATTTGATGAAGAAGATGTGGCGGATATTCGTCAGCTTTCGCGTCATACTTATGCCGTGCGCGCATTAACCGATATCGAAGACTTCAACCAGCAATTCCACACCCATTTTGCCGATGAAGAAGTGGATACCGTGGGCGGCGTGGTAATGCAAGCCTTTGGTCATTTGCCGAAGCGAGGCGAAGAAATCACCCTTGAAAACCTGCACTTCAAAGTTACTTCCGCAGACAGCCGCCGCATTATTCAGTTGCGCGTTACCGTGCCTGATGAATGTTTGGAAGAAATAGAAACTCACGAAGAAAATAACGATAACACTCAATGAAATCAGCATTAATTTATCTCATTGCTTTATTGTCAGGGGGATTAGGCGTTTTTGCCTTTTCTCCTTTTGATTTTTGGGGCGCGGCCTATGTTTCCCTATTGGGATTATTATGGGTGGCAAAAACAGCGAAAAAAAGCACCGCACTTTGTGGCGCATTTTTATGGGGCTTGAGCTTTTTTACTTTTGGGGTGAATTGGCTACACGTTAGTATTCACCAATTTGGTGGTTCACCTTTGTGGCTCAGCTATATTTTGGTGGTGTTGCTAGCGGCTTATCTCGCCCTGTTTCCAACGCTATTTACTTATTTAATTCAACGCTTTAAGGTGAATAATCTGGCACTTTATCCCGTGCTTTGGACATTCACCGAATTTTTACGCGGTTGGTTATTTACTGGCTTTCCGTGGTTGCAATTTGGCTACACACAAATCGACAGCACATTTTCAGGGCTTGCGCCAATCTTTGGTGTGCAAGGGTTAACTTTCTTTGTAATGTGGGTAAGTGCGGTGCTTTTTTCGCTGATTTCTCACCTATTACAAAAAGACAAAAAATGGTTGGTGATCACCTCACAATCGGCGTTGTGTTTAATCGTAAGCGGTTTAGCGATCTGGTCATCATCCGCCAATTATACGCAAGAAAAGCCAGAAAAAGCCTTAACCATCACCCTTGTGCAAGGCAATATTGAACAAAATTTGAAGTGGGATCCTGAATACCTCAACGCCACGCTAGAGATTTACAGCCGTCTTATCGCACAACATTTAGGTAAAAGCGATCTGATCATTCTGCCTGAAGCTGCACTGCCAACGCTCGAAAATCGTATTCAGCCGTTTTTGGCTTCCTTGCAACAAGTGGCACAAAACACCGGCACGCAAGTGATGATAGGCACCATTTACCAAGACTGGAAAAAAGGGAAATTATTCAATTCCATCATCAACTTAGGCGATCCTGATTTAGCTTATAGCGAGCAAACTAGCAACCGCTATAACAAACATCATCTTGTGCCATTTGGTGAATATGTACCGTTGGAAAATTTGCTGCGTCCACTAGGCTCAGTGTTTAATTTACCGATGTCAGCGTTCCAATCAGGGGAAGAAATTCAGCAACCATTTTTAGCCAAACAGCGCAAATTCACCCCTGCTATTTGTTATGAAATTATTTTTGGTGCGCAAGTGCAGAAAAATCTTCATGCAGAAACAGATTTCTTACTGACCATTTCCAATGACGCGTGGTTCGGTAACAGCATCGGCCCTTGGCAGCATTTGCAAATGGCCAGAATGCGTGCGTTAGAATTAGGCAAGCCTGAAATTCGCGCCACTAACACAGGAATCACGGCCTTTATTGATGCCAAAGGTCAAGTGATCGCCCAAGCACCACAGTTCGTGGAAACCACCTTAACCCAGCGTATTGCACCAACCGTAGGCAAAACACCTTATGCACAATTAGGTGATATGCCATTGTATTTATTGTGCTTTTTGCTAGTAATATTGCGTGGTGTGAATCTCTTGTTGTGGCGAATGATGAAAAAAAGAGCTTAGCAAACGCTAAGCTCTCAATCATATTATTTTCATTAATTTTTATTTCTTCAACGCCCCTAAAATCCCGCGCATAATTTGCTTGGTGATTTGGTTGCGAATATTGCGTCCGACCGATTTCGCTACGCTGCTCACCACTTGTTCAGTAACGCTCAGTTGTTCGCCGCGTTTTTTCTTGCCAAACAACATTCGGCTAAGGCTGCCCATAAAGCCGTTTTCTTCTTCCTCTTGAGCTTGTTCCGCTTGTTTTTGGGCGACGGCTGCCAGATCCGCTTGCTCTTGTAACATCTCAAAGGCAGAAACGTTATCCACATAATTATTGTAATAAGGGTAAAGATCGTCATCTTTCACCCATTGGTTGCGCTGCTCAATAGAAATCGGTTTAAGCTGACTTTTTGGTGGATAAATATAAGCAATTTCCACTGGCATTGGCATTCCTTTTTCATCAAGGAAAGACACCAAAGCCTGTCCCACACCCAAGGTCGAAATGGTTTCCACCACATTTACTTTTGGATTGGTACGGAACGTTTCGGCAGCCGATTTCACGGCTTTTTGATCGCGTGGCGTAAAGGCGCGCAAAGCGTGTTGCACGCGGTTTCCTAGCTGCCCTAATACCGTATCAGGCAAATCTAGTGGATTTTGTGTAACGAAATAAATCCCTACCCCTTTAGAACGAATCAAGCGCACCACTTGCTCCACTTTATCCACCAACGCAGCTGGCGCACCGTCAAATAATAAATGCGCTTCATCAAAGAACATCACAAATTTTGGTTTATCGGGATCGCCCACTTCAGGCAATTGTTCAAATAATTCCGCCATTAACCAAAGCAAAAACGCACTATACATTTTTGGTGAATTAATTAATTTTTCTGAATTTAATACGTTGATCACGCCACGTCCATCACGGGTTTGTAGCCAATCATCAAGGTTTAAAGCAGGCTCGCCAAACAATTTGCTTGCGCCCTCATTTTCTAAGGCAAGCAAGGCTCGCTGAATTGCCCCCACACTCGCGGCGGACACATTGCCATATTCCAATTGGAAGGTTTTGGCATTTTCTGCCACATATTTCAGCATTGCACGCAGATCTTTCAGATCGATCAGCAATAAGCCTTTATCGTCCGCCACGCGGAATACCAAATTGAGCAAGCCCTCTTGCGTGGCGTTGAGATTCAATAAACGAGAAAGCAACAATGGCCCCATTTCAGAAATGGTGGTGCGCAATGGAATCCCTGTTTCGCCAAACACGTCCCAGAAAGAAACGGGATAACCTTGCAAATAGCTTTCGCCACCTAGATGAAATTGTTCGATGCGCTCTGCCACTTTACCTTGGAATTCCCCGGCTTTTACCAAGCCCGACAAATCCCCTTTCACGTCCACCAAAAACACTGGCACACCATCATCGCTGAACGCTTCCGCCATTTTGCGTAAAGTAACGGTTTTCCCTGTCCCTGTTGCCCCTGCGATTAAACCGTGGCGATTTGCCATTTTAGCGGTTAATCCTAAAACTTCGCCTTGTTCTGTTTGTGCTAATGAATATTGCATATAAGCCTCTGAAATCGATCAAAATGTGGGTGCATAATAAGAAAAAAATAAAGTGCGGTCAAAAATTATCACAAATTCTGCTCGCCCTATTTTCTTTTTGGCAAATGAAATCATCAACTTGATGTGATATGCTTAGGCTAATTTGCCAACTAGTTGAAGGATCATTGTTGAAAAATGGACGAAAAAACCACCGCACTTTGTCCTTGCCAATCGGGTAACGCATATCAAGATTGTTGCCAGCCATTACATCAAAAGCAAAAAATTGCCCAAAACGCCGAACAATTAATGCGTTCGCGCTACGCTGCGTTTGTATTGCAAGATATTGATTATATTGTAGAAACCACCGTGCCAAGCCAGCAAACACTGTTAGATTATGATGCCTTAAAACAATGGGCGGCGCAAACCCAGTGGCTGGGCTTAGAGGTGCTAAAACACGATCCTAAATTAGATAAAACCCATAGTGCGGTGGAATTTAAGGCGAAATTTTTAAGCGCTGAGGGCGAGCAAATTCATCACGAAAAATCCTTATTTGTAAACGTGGGAGAACGCTGGTATTTTGCCGATCCCACTGTTACCCTGCCTGCAATGAAGCAGCCTTGTATTTGCGGTTCAGGGAAGAAATTTAAACATTGTTGTGGAGTAATGCTATGTCAGTTTTATGGCGAAAACTAAGCCTCTTTCTCAAAGTGTTTTGGTTGCGTTTCAATCAAAATAAACTCACCCAAGCGGCAGGCTATCTCACTTACAGCACAATGCTGGCGCTTGTGCCACTGATTATGGTGATTTTTTCCATTTTCTCGGCTTTCCCTGTGTTTAATGAAGTAACTGGCGAGCTGAAAGAATTTATTTTTACCAATTTTGCCCCCTCCGCCAGCGATACCGTGGGCGAATATATTGATCAATTTGTCGCTAATTCAAAACAAATGAGTGCGGTGGGGATCATCAGTTTGATCGTGGTGGCGCTGTTGCTGATCAACTCAATTGACCGCACCTTAAACAGCATTTGGCACGATGGCAGTGTGCGTCCAACAGTGTTTTCTTTCGCCATTTACTGGCTGATTTTAACCCTTGGGCCTATTATTATCGCCACCAGCATTGGGGTTAGCACCTATGTTACGAGCCTTGCTGGTGATTTGTTGCAATCGGAGCTGAGCTTGCCTTTCGGCTTAAAATTACTCAGCTTTATCCCCTTTATGCTCACTTGGTTTATTTTCACTTTAATTTATAAAATTGTGCCGAATAAATCTGTCAGCATTAAACATTCTGCCGCTGGAGCGTTGGTCGCTGCGGTATTCTTCACCTTGGGCAAACAGGCCTTTGCGTGGTACATCGCCAATTTCCCTTCTTACCAACTGATTTATGGCGCAATGGCAACATTGCCAATTATGTTACTGTGGATTCAGCTCAGCTGGATTGCCATTTTACTCGGCGCACAGCTGGCTGCGGTGCTAGGCGATATGCGTTTATTAAAAAATGGTGAGATTAAATTACAACAAATTGAGGAACAATAATGATCGCATTAATTCAACGAGTTGCCCAAGCTAAAGTAGAAGTCGATGGCAACATCACAGGGCAAATTCAACAAGGTTTGCTAGTGTTGCTTGGCGTGCAAAAAGAAGATGATGAAAGCAAAGCGGATCGTTTATTGGAAAAAGTCCTGAACTATCGCGTTTTCAGCGATGAACAAGGCAAAATGAATTTAAACGTCCAACAAGTAAACGGCGAATTGCTCGTGGTTTCCCAATTCACCCTCGCTGCCGACACTCAAAAAGGCCTACGCCCTAGTTTTTCCAACGGCGCAGCGCCACAAAAAGCCGAACAGCTTTACGATTACTTCGTGCAAAAAAGCCAACAACGCATTACCACCGCCACCGGCAAATTCGCCGCTGATATGCAAGTGAGTTTAATCAATGACGGGCCAGTTACGTTTTGGTTAGAAGTATAAAGTGCGGGTAAAATTGACTGATTTTTTTGCAAAACCGTTATGCAAAGTGGGCATCATCGCCCACTTTTTTGTTTAATGTGATTTGTTCCGTGCAGATTATTTTTTCGCGCGTTGTTCAGCGTGTGCTTTTTTCTGCTCTTTCATTTTTGCGCTGATTTCGCGGCGTTGGGTAGCGAGTTCAGCGTTGCGGATACGGTATTCGTCCACGCGCGTATCATAATCATCACGCATATTTTCGATAATTACGCGAATGTCTTCCACGCTCATATCATCGCGAATATATTGGTTTAAATTGTCTAATAAAAGTACACGTTTTTGGTTGTCACGGATTTTGCGGTTATTGTCATCAATATCACGCAATAGTTTGTTTTTTAAACGATACATACGCACATACTCCAAGACATCTTGGAAAGATTGTTTATTCACAGTTTCCATAATTTAACTCTCTAGTGGGATTAATATAAATTCAGTGGGCGAAAACGCCATTGCGTGGGTTAATGTAGTCTTTTTTGCTTTTTTCGTCAAAGTATTCCGCCATTTTTTGTGGGGAAAATCAAAAATTTTTCTGAATTAAATAAAAGCGGTTGATCCGCCTCCCTTGAGGTGATAAAACTAACAAATTCTTTTTACACAACCATCATAATTAGGAACGAAAAATGACACAGGTATTTAATTTTAGCGCAGGCCCTGCGATGATGCCGCGCGAAGTGTTAGAACAAGCGCAAGCGGAATTATTAAACTGGCAAGGTCAGCACACTTCAGTTATGGAAGTGAGCCACCGCGGTAAGCTGTTTATGGAACTGATTACCCAAGCAGAAAAAGATTTCCGCACGCTTTATCATATTCCTGATAATTACAAAATTCTCTTTTTACAAGGTGGTGCGCGCGGACAATTTGCCGCTGTGCCGATGAATTTAATTGGTGAAAAAGGCAAGGCGTTATATTTAACCAGTGGTCATTGGTCGGCGACAGCAGCCAAAGAAGCCCGTTTATTCTGTGAAGTCGATGAGATCAATATTTTATCCGAAGGTGCCGAATTAAAAGTGGATCGCCTTGATTTCAGCGATATTGCCGATCAGTATGATTATGTGCATTATTGCCCGAATGAAACCATTAGTGGTGTGGAAATTTTTGATGTGCCAAAGGTGGGCAATGCAGTATTAGTGGCGGATATGTCTTCCAATATTCTTTCGCGCGAAGTGGATATTAACCAGTTTGGCATTATTTATGCGGGCGCACAGAAAAATCTTGGCCCAGCAGGCATCACCATTGTGATCGTGCGTGAAGATTTAATCGGCAAAGCACGCAAAGCCACGCCATCTATTTGGAATTATGAAGTGCAAGCCAATAGCGATTCGATGATCAACACGCCACCAACTTTTGCGTGGTATTTGTGTTCTTTGGTGTTCAAATATTTGCTCGAACGCGGTGGCGTAAAAGCGGCGGAAAAACGCAATCAAGAAAAAGCACAGCTGCTTTATGATTATTTAGATCAAAGCGATTTCTATCATAATTCTGTGGCAAAAAACAACCGCTCTTTAATGAACGTTACCTTTAGCACAGGCAATGATGAACTGAATATGAAGTTTGTTAGCGAAGCCGCAGAAGCGGGTTTGCAAGCCTTAAAAGGCCATAAAGTGATTGGCGGAATGCGCGCCTCCACTTATAACGCAATGCCGATCGAAGGGGTAAAAGCCTTAATTGCGTTTATGGAAAAATTTGCTGCCGAAAATCGTTAATTTTATTTTATTATCAAAGGTTTGTTGATTATCTAGGCAAGCCTTTATTATTCGCTGTATCAACAAGTAAAACAAGGAACAAAAATGCAATTTATTGATGTTGCAAATGAGGGGGTGAAATCTCTCTCCCCTTATCAAGCAGGCAAGCCCATTGAAGAATTAGAACGTGAACTTGGCGTGCAAAATATTGTGAAATTAGCCTCTAACGAAAACCCTTTTGGCTTTCCACAAAGTGCGATTGACGCCATTCAAGCCCAGCTGCCGCACCTTACACGTTATCCAGATGCAAATGGTTTTGAATTAAAAGCCATAATCGCCGAAAAATTTGGCGTGAAGCCTGAACAAATCACCCTTGGCAATGGCTCGAACGATTTGTTGGAATTATTCGCTCACACCTTTGCCAGCGAAAAAGATGAAATTATTTATTCGCAATATGCCTTTATTGTCTATCCCTTGGTCACGAAAGCCATTAATGCAGTAGCAAGAGAAATTCCAGCCAAAAACTGGGGACACGATTTAGACGGCTTTTTGCAAGCGATCAATGACAAAACCAAGCTCATTTTCATCGCGAACCCGAATAATCCAACGGGAAATTTCCTTTCCCAACAAGAAATTGAACAATTTTTAGCGCAAGTACCAGCCCATATCATTGTGGTGCTTGATGAAGCCTATACAGAATTTACTCGTCCCGAAGAACGCATTGATTCCTTTGCCCTTGCGAAAAAATATCCAAATCTAATTATTTCTCGTTCTCTTTCAAAAGCTTACGGATTGGCAGGATTACGCATTGGCTATGCGGTGTCTAACCCTGAAATTGCGGATTTATTAAACCGTGTACGTCAGCCGTTTAACTGTAACGTACTGGCACTTTCCGCGGCTGCGGCGGTGCTGAAAGATGATGATTTCGTCGAAAAAGTGGCAGAAAACAACCGCACTGAAATGCAACGCTATGAACAATTTTGCCAGCAACATCAGCTGGAATATATTCCTTCCAAAGGCAATTTCATCACCATTGATTTTAAACGCCCAGCGCAGCCTATTTATGAACAATTATTGTGCGAGGGCGTGATTGTGCGTCCCATCGCAGGTTATGGAATGCCAAATCATTTACGCGTGAGCATTGGTCTGCCAGAAGAAAATGACAAATTTTTCACCGCACTTTTGAATGTATTAAATAAGGGCTAAAGGGAATATGGAAAAATTAACGCTACAACCTATTTCGTTTGTGGAAGGGGAAATTAATCTCCCCGGTTCAAAAAGTTTATCCAACCGCGCCTTGTTATTGGCCGCGCTCGCCAAAGGCACAACGCAGGTGCGAAATTTGCTCGATAGCGATGATATTCGTCATATGCTCAACGCCCTGCAAGCCCTTGGTGTGAAATATCAACTTTCTGAAGATAAATCGGTCTGCGAAATCGAAGGCGTTGGCGGTGCATTCCAATGGCAAAGCGGCTTATCCCTTTATTTAGGCAATGCTGGCACGGCAATGCGTCCTTTGAGCGCCGCATTATGCTTAAAAGGCGAACAGCCTGCGGAAGTGGTGCTGACGGGTGAACCAAGAATGAAAGAGCGTCCAATTAAGCATTTGGTGGACGCATTACGTCAAGTTGGCGCGAATATTAGCTATTTAGAAAATGAGGGCTACCCGCCCATTGCCATTCAAAATAGCGGTTTAAAAGGCGGAAAAGTGCAAATTGATGGCTCAATTTCTTCGCAATTTTTGACCGCACTTTTAATGGCTGCACCGCTTGCAGAAGGGGATATGGAAATTGAAATCATCGGCGATCTGGTTTCCAAACCTTACATTGACATCACCCTTGCAATGATGAAAGATTTCGGCGTTACCGTGCGTAATGATGGCTACCGCACGTTCTTTGTACAAGGCAACCAAAGTTACATCTCTCCAAAACGCTATTTAGTGGAGGGCGATGCCTCTTCCGCCTCTTATTTCCTTGCTGCAGGCGCAATTAAAGGAAAAGTGAAAGTTACCGGTATCGGCAAAAATTCCATTCAAGGGGATCGTTTATTTGCCGATGTACTAGAAAAAATGGGCGCAAAAATCACTTGGGGAGAAGATTTCATTCAAGCGGAAAAAGGCAATCTCAAAGGCATTGATATGGATATGAACCATATTCCTGATGCCGCAATGACGATTGCCACTACTGCGCTTTTTGCCGATGGCGAAACCGTGATCCGCAATATTTATAACTGGCGTGTAAAAGAAACCGACCGCCTTAGCGCAATGGCAACGGAACTACGAAAAGTGGGGGCAGAAGTGGAAGAGGGCGAAGATTATATCCGCATTCAGCCTCTCGACTTATCCGCGTTCAAAACCGCAGAAATCGCCACCTACAACGATCACCGAATGGCCATGTGCTTCGCCCTTGTGGCACTTTCCAACACCCCTGTTACCATTCTCGATCCCAAATGCACCGCGAAAACTTTCCCAACATTCTTTGAGGAATTTGCTAAAATCGCCAAATAACATTGACTGACTATAAAAAATAGCCCCAAGTTTTTACTTGGGGCTTTTAAATAAGCGATTATTATAACGCTAATTCTGGAAATAACATTTTAATCACGTCCAATGTGAGGCGGCGTGATTTTCCTGAGTAAGGGAAAATGTGCATCATCATCATTGGATTAAAATTGGCTTCAATTACGCCCCAAGATTGCAAGCTTGGCTCAGCGGGCTTGTGGAGATCAGGAATAATCAGATCCACGCCACAAACTGCCGCGCCCATTGCCTTGGTGATGCCAACGGCGAGCGCTTTATAGCTTGGGTGCATTTCATCGGTCATATCAATGCTATCACCGCCTGTGCTGATATTTGAATTTGCGCGTAACTGCACAATGCGCCCCACTTCAGGAATACTATCCACCGTTAAGCCTTGCTCTTTGAGTTGCAGTTTTTCAATATCGCCAAGGGCAATTTTTTTCAACGGTGTACGACTGCCATCGCCACGCAATGGGTGATCGTTTTTCGCCGCCACTAATTCTGCAACGCTGTGTTTGCCATCACCCACCACATTCGCTGGCACGCGTAATAGCACGGCAAGGGTTTCATCACCTAGCACGAAGAAACGATATTCTGTGCCAGTTAAATAATCCTCCACCATTACTTCTTTATCCTCACGGAAAGCGATTTCAATGGCTTTCGCAAAATCTTCACGGTTGCTAACACCTTGTTGGAAAATGGTGATGCCTAAACCATAATTGGTGGATTTTGGCTTAATTACCACGGCGCGCCCTTCAAATAAGCCATAATTCGCAATGGCTTGTTCGGCGGAGGTAAATTCCAAACTCTGTGGCACGTTAAAGCCTGCTTTATGCAACACTTTTTTGGTGACCACTTTGTTTTCCATAATTAATGGTGAAATGTAGCTGTCTTTTGAGGTCATATTGCCGTTTTTCACATATTCAATATGATCGCCTACTTGCAAGCAAAGGAACTGATCCTGCTCGTCCAAAATTTCTGTTTTAATGCCTTTTTGGATCAAATCAAACAATAACGCTTGGGTGGATAATTCCATATTATCAAATGCGGTTAAGGCATAAAAACGCTCAAAGGCATTGGCTTTATATTGTTGCGCAAGGGCTGCCCCAAGTTTTTGGTAATCACCAGCTTTTTCAATGGCTTGCACTAAACGTCCGCCAAGGGTTAAAGCCGGATCGGCAAACTGTTGTAATTTTTGTTGCACGATTTCACTGATTTCTTGCGGTGCGTGAATTTCTTGCAACATTGCTAATAATTGATTTAATAATTGTTCACCTTCAGCGGCATATTGGGTTGGTGAAAGGGGATTTTCTAGCGCTACTTCAGCCAATCTTGCCTTGCCTAATTCCACGCCATTTTGATCCACGGTTTCATCAAGCCAAATCATTAATAAGACGAAATAATGGATAAATTTCGCATCAGCAAGGGAAATACCGTATTGTTCAAATGGGTTGAGATCGAACAATCTAAATTCTAAATATTGAATGCCGTTGTTAAGCAATTCGCGGGCTTTTTTCGCACCGCGCAAACGCACATTAGAATAAAATTCTTTTTCGGCAATGAGCTTGCCTGTTTTCACCCAATGCTCAAGGCTTTCCACATAGCTTTCAATGCTATCAAAAGACACTTTAATTTCAGGATCATTCACATAGCCATATTGGCTTGAGCGCAGACTGCGTACATATTGCCCTGCTTTTAATGGGCTACCTTGTTTGAAATAATTGTCTTGCACCGTTGGCGTGGCAGCCAGTAGATAGAGCAGAACCCACTGATAGCGAAGAAAATTTTTCGCCATTTTGAGATATAAATCGTTCTGAAATTGCACCGCACTTTGATATTTTGACTGCGCTTTGAAAAGGGTTTGTACTAGTTCAGGATCAAGCTGGAAGTTGTAATGAATCCCACTCACCATTTGCTTATTTTTGCCATAAGATTTCACTAAATGCTCGCGGTAAGCCACATCTTCGGCATTGTCTAATTGTGCCACTTGAATTTGATCTTCTGGCGGCAAGCCTGCTGGCATACTGAGTGGGAACAAATATTCATCTTCTGGAATAGAACGCAGCACCACTTGATGAATGGCAGAAAGCCAACGCAGGCTATCTTCCAATTTATGCTGTGGTGGGGTGATCATTTCCACTTGGCTTTCAGCAAAATCCGTTTGAATATAAGGGTGATACGATCGATTGCCAAAAACCTTAGGGTGTTCTGTGGTTACGATAGAACCGTCTGCGTGTACACGCTGGCTCTCTTTTTCAATCCCAAATGAGCCTTGTTGGAATAACAGCCCAAGATGGTTTTGTTTAATGGTTTGTTGGATTTTCATATTTTTCCTTCTATTCAAGGTCAGGACAATGCTGACTATTATCTAAGCTCATTACTAAAAAGGCAAAAACTAAATCTTTATGAGTTATAGCGATTTGATCTTAAACAAGCATCGCATATTTCGCCATAAAATAGATAGGCGGATTTTACTCCGCCCCAGTTAGAAAACCTTAATCAGTTTTTGCTTTTGTTCTCGCTTAATGCTCTTCTCTTGCGTGGTTTAAGCTGTATTTTGGAATTTCCACCACAAGATCTTCATTACCAATTTGGCATTGGCAGCTTAAACGGCTATCTACTTCTAAGCCCCAAGCCTTATCTAGCATATCGTCTTCCGCTTCGCTGCTTTCATTTAAACTATCAAAGCCTTCGCGAATAATCACGTGGCAAGTGGTGCAAGCGCAAGATTTATCGCAAGCGTGTTCAATTTCAATGCCTGCATCTAATGCCACATCTAATAAATTATCCCCTTCGGCAGCGTCCACCACCATTCCTTCCGGACAAAGGGTTTCGTGAGGTAAAAAAATCACTTTAGCCATAATCACTATTCCTTAAAATTCTCAATTTCATCAATAGAATGCCCTGAAAGTGCCGTTCTAATTGATTTATCCATACGGCGTGCGGCAAATTCTTGCGTGGCACGATCCAAGGCTTTAATGCCTTGCTTAATGGCAAGGCTATCTTCTTGTTGTACTAATTCTTGCAGCGAAATTAACGCATTTTTCACCGCACTTAATTCTTCATCATTCAGCAGACTTTCGTCCTGTTGCAAGGCAGAATGCACGCTTTCAATCACACGGGTTGCTTCCACGCGCTGTTCCGCTAATAAACGTGCTTGAATGTCTTCTTTGGCGTTTTCCATTGAGGCTTTCAACATTGCGGCAATTTCTTCATCAGTTAGCCCGTAAGAGGGTTTCACCTGAATGGAAGATTGCACGCCAGTGGATTTTTCCATTGCGGTTACGCTCAGAAGACCGTCTGCGTCCACTTGATAGGTAACACGAATATGCGCAGCCCCTGCTGCCATTGGCGGAATACCACGCAAGGTAAAACGCGCTAGGGATCGGCAATCTGCAACCATTTCACGCTCACCTTGCACAATATGCACGCTCATTGCGGTTTGGCCGTCTTTAAAGGTGGTGAACTCTTGCGCTCTTGCCACAGGAATGGTGGTGTTGCGTGGAATGATTTTTTCCACTAAACCGCCCATTGTTTCAATCCCTAAGGAAAGCGGAATCACGTCCAATAGCAACATTTCGCTATCTGGTTTGTTACCCACCAAAATATCCGCTTGAATAGCCGCACCAAGCGCTACAACTTTATCAGGATCGATAGAAGTTAATGGCTCACGTTGGAAAAACTCGCCCACTTTTTCACGCACAAATGGCACACGGGTTGAACCGCCCACCATCACCACTTCACGCACATCTTGCGGGCTGATGCCTGCATCTTTTAATGCACGGCGACAAGCCATTAATGAACGTTTCAGCAACGGCTCAATAAGCTGATTAAAAGTTTCGCGACTAAGCTCACCTTGCCAATTTTGATATTCAACGCGGCTACTTTGTGCGTCAGACAACGCGGTTTTCAGCTGTTTCGCTAAGTTCCAAAGCTCACGGGTTTGTTGATCATTTTGCGGTGCAATGCCAGATTGTTCCACGATCCAATCGGCGATGAGATGATCGAAATCATCACCGCCCAATGCGGTATCACCACCCGTAGCCAGCACTTCAAACACGCCTTTGGATAAACGCAAAATGGAAATATCAAAGGTGCCGCCGCCTAGATCGTAAACCGCAATAACGCCTTCTTGGCCGCTGTCTAAGCCGTAGGCAATAGCGGCAGCAGTGGGTTCGTTAAGTAAACGTAATACGTTTAACCCTGCCAATTTCGCGGCATCTTTGGTACTTTGGCGTTGTGCGTCATCAAAATAGGCTGGCACGGTGATCACCGCCCCTTGCAATTCGCCACCTAGGCGTTTTTCTGCAAGTGCGGTCAATTTTTTCAGAATTTCGCTTGAAACTTCAATCGGGCTACGCACACCTTGCGCGGTTTCAAATAAAGGCAATCCATTTTCACTTTGCTGAAAACGGTAAGGCAAATTCGGGTAGCGATGTTGCACGTCCGCCAATGAACGGCCGATTAAACGCTTAACAGAAATAATGGTATTTTGCGGATCAAGACTGGCTAATTCCCCGGCTTCATACCCCACAAGCACGGGCTGGTTGGCAGAAAAATTAACAATTGAAGGCGTTAATGCACGCTCTTTTTCGTCCAATAAAATTTCTGCCATTCCACTGCGCACGATGGCAACAAGGGAATTGGTTGTGCCAAGATCAATGCCCACCGCTAATTTGTGTTGGTGCGGCGCGCTGGTTTGTCCTGGTTCCGCAATTTGTAATAAAGCCATTGTTATTCTCTTTAAAAATCCATTAAGTTGTCTTCAATGCGTTCAACTTCAAGTAACAGTTTTTTGATGAAACGTAAACGATCCGTCAGCATTTGTGCCGTTGCCCAATCTTGCGCAGAAAGTGCGGTGTTTAATTGGCTTAAAATTTCCTGCCGTTGTGCGCTGATTTGATCAGAAAACTGCATTAGCGCATCGCTGTCTTTCTGCTGTTCAATTTCTTCGAGCGCTTCGCGCCATTGCATTTGTTGCATTAAAAATGCCATATCTTGGCTGGTTTTTTCTTCCACATTTTGGTTGCCTAAATGCAAGGCGATAATGCTATCCGCACGGGCAATGGGATCTTTTAATATTTGCAAGGCATCATTCACTTCTGCCGATTTTTGCATTGCTAAACGCTGTTCTTGCGTTGAACGATGTGCAAAATTATCGGGATGCAGGGATTTTTGCAATGCCAAATAACGGTTATTCAAGAGATCAAGATCAAGTGAAAATGCCACTGGCAAATCAAACAATGCAAAAGGATTGCTCATTGGTGTTCCTATTAAACGTTAAAACTTTCGCCGCAGCCACATTCATCTTTCACGTTAGGATTGGTGAATTTGAACCCTTCGTTTAAGCCTTCTTTGACAAAATCAAGTTGGGTGCCGTTGAGATACACCAAGCTTTTGGTATCCACGATCACTTTCACACCGTGATCTTCAAAGACTTGATCGTCTTCGTTTAAGGTATCCACAAATTCAAGCACATAAGCCAAGCCTGAACAGCCTGAGGTTTTAATGCCTAAGCGTAACCCAATGCCTTTGCCACGGTTAGCAAGGAAGGTTTTGACGCGATTTGCTGCACTTTCGGTTAATGTTACGCTCATAAGGTTCTCCACAAAATGATGAAAAGTGCGGTTAAATTTCACCGCACTTTTATTTGCTTAAATTATTCGCCGCGTTTTGCTTTGTAATCAGCGATAGCTGCTTTAATGGCATCTTCTGCCAAAATAGAGCAATGCACTTTTACTGGTGGAAGTTCTAATTCTTCCGCAATTTGGCTATTTTTGATGGCTTGGGCTTCATCAAGGGATTTGCCTTTCACCCATTCAGTGATCAATGAGCTTGAAGCAATGGCTGAACCGCAGCCGTATGTTTTGAATTTTGCATCTTCAATAATGCCATCATCATTTACTTTGATTTGTAACTGCATTACATCGCCACAAGCAGGCGCACCCACCATTCCGCTTCCCACGGTTGGATCTTTTTTGTCGAATGAACCTACGTTACGCGGGTTCTCATAATGATCGATTACTTTGTCGCTATATGCCATTTTTCTGTTCCTTTTGCTAAATTAATGGTGAGTCCACTCAATTGAGTTAAGATCAATGCCTTCTTTGAACATATCCCATAATGGGGATAATTCTCTTAATTTTTCCACCGCACCTTTCACCAGATTGATGGTGTAGTCAATTTCTTCTTCGGTGGTGTAACGTCCCACAGTAAAGCGGATTGAGCTGTGTGCAAGTTCATCGTTTAATCCTAAAGCACGCAATACATAAGACGGCTCAAGGCTGGCTGAAGTACAAGCTGAGCCTGATGAAACGGCAATATCACGCAATGCCATCATTAAACTTTCACCTTCCACATAGTTGAAGCTGATGTTTAGGTTGTTGTCCACACGATGTTCCATTGAACCATTCACATAGGTTTCTTCGATGTCTTTTAAGCCGTTGTACAAACGATCACGCAATGCTTTTAAGCGTGGCATTTCGGTTGCCATTTCTTCTTTACAAATGCGATAAGCTTCGCCCATACCCACGATTTGGTGAACAGGCAATGTACCTGAACGCATACCACGTTCGTGGCCGCCACCGTGAATGATCGCTTCTAAACGAACGCGCGGTTTACGGCGTACGTATAACGCACCAATCCCTTTTGGCCCGTAAAGTTTGTGGCTTGACATCGACATTAAGTCCACGTTCAATTCCGCCAAATTAATCGGCAATTTACCCACACTTTGTGTTGCATCAGTGTGGAAAATAATTTTGCGCTCACGGCAAAGATCGCCAATGGCTTTAATATCTTGGATCACACCAATTTCGTTATTAACGTGCATAATAGACACTAAAATGGTGTCATCACGCATTGCATTTTTTAATTCTTCTAAGTCGATTAAACCGTCTGATTTTGGTGTTAAGTAGGTAACTTCAAAGCCTTCACGTTCTAATTGACGGCAAGTATCTAGCACCGCTTTGTGTTCTGTTTTGCAGGTGATAATGTGTTTGCCTTTGCTTTGATAAAAATGCGCAGCACCTTTAATTGCAAGGTTGTCAGCTTCTGTTGCGCCTGACGTAAACACGATTTCACGGCTATCCGCACCGATTAAATCGGCAATGTGATTACGCGCCACATCAACGGCTTCTTCTGCTTGCCAGCCGAATTTATGAGAACGGGACGCAGGGTTCCCGAACGTGCCTTCGATGGTTAAAAACTCCATCATTTTTTTGGCAACACGTTCGTCCACAGGGCAAGTTGCCGCATAATCTAAATAAATAGGTAATTTCATTCTACACTCCTAAAAAAATCTATTATTTTGCACCGCACTTTATTTATTAAAGCTAAGGGCTTCACTTTATTAAAGCTAAGAGCTTTATTTTTAAGGCAAAAGATTTTGATGATAAAAAAACTAAGCGCTTTCGTTTAGCATCACCAAATTGTCAAAATCTTTATGATGACGGTGCTGAGGCTTTTCCTGATGATGTTTTTCCACCAGTTCCGCCAAAGTAATTTCATTTAAAAAATTTTCAATTCGCTGGCTGAGTTCGTCCCATAATGAATGGGTTAAACATTGCTGCCCGCCTTTGCAATCCCCTTGTCCTAAGCAACGGGTTACGGTGATATTTTCATTCACCGCAGCGATGATCATTCCAATGGAAATTTTATCGCTTGGCTGCCCAAGCTGATACCCCCCACCAGGGCCACGTACACTTTTCACCAAACCGTGGCGGCGTAATTTTGCGAATAATTGTTCTAAATAAGAAAGGGAAATATGCTGTCTTTCTGAAATATCAGCCAAGCTAACAGGGCCATTTTCAGTATTTAATGCAATATCTAAAATCGCAGTTACAGCATAACGACCTTTTGACGTTAATTTCATCTTCTACTTCCTTCTAGCAATTAGGCGGTTATCTTACATAACCTTCTAAATTAGTCAACTATTCCCTATTGAAATTTCCGCTTTTTTCCACCGCACTTAACATTCCGCGTAGGATATTTAATTCATTTTTTTCCACTTCAGCGCGCAGATATAAACGTCTTAATTTTTGCATAACACCTTGATTTTGAATGAAACCTAGCTGTTGATAAAGACGTTCCGTATGGGCAAAAAAGTATTCTAATTCCTGTGCCGTTGGATAGGTGCTTTCTATTGATGAAAGTGATAAATCCACATCTTTTTTATTTTCTTCCAACCACGCCATTCGCAATTCATAGCATATTAATTGCACTGCCATTGCTAAATTCAGCGAAGAATAATCAGGATTGGCAGGAATGGTTAAATGATAACGACATTTCAGCAATTCTTCATTGGTTAGTCCAATACGTTCGCGCCCGAACACGATAGCGACTTTATGCTGTTTTGCAAAGGCGACTGCTTTTTCCGCACAAGCTCGGGGTTCAAGTAAGGTGCTTTGCAAATGACGCAGGCGAGCGCTTGTGCCAATAACAAACTCACAATCCGCCACGGCTTGATCAAAGGTTGGCACGATAACCGCGTTTCTCACCACATCATCAGCCCCCGCCGCTAATGCAATGGCTTGCTCATCAACACCTTGTTTTGGCGCAACGAGATAAAGCTGGCTTAATCCCATTGTTTTCATTGCGCGTGCCGCTGATCCAATATTGCCGCTATGAGAGGTTTCTACAAGCACAATGCGAATATTTTCTAACATTTTGATTCTGCATTATCTGACTACAAATTGTGGGTATTCTAGCACAATACCCACAAAGTGCGGTCAGAAATAGGAAAATTTTTCACGCCCAACAGGGTTTTTCTCGCTTTTTGCTTAAAAAATCACTATAATTCTTGCCCTTAAATGATGTTCTTTAAAATCTGGTGGAAATATGAATCCAATGTTAAATATCGCTATTCGTGCGGCACGAAAAGCGGGCAATATTATTGCTAAAGGTTATGAACGCCGTGATGATATTCAAGCGGTGGCAAAAAGCGCGAATGATTTTGTTACCAATATTGATAAAGCGTCTGAAGCAGCTATTATTGATGTGATCCAAAAAGCCTATCCTGACCATACCATTATTACCGAAGAAAGTGGCGCGTTAGAAGGCAAGGAAAGCGATGTGCAATGGGTTATTGATCCACTAGATGGTACGACAAATTTCATCAAGGGATTACCGCATTTTTCGGTTTCTATCGCGGTTCGCGTGAAAGGCAGAACCGAAGTTGGCGTGGTTTATGATCCTATCCGTAATGAACTCTTCACTGCTGTGCGTGGACAAGGCGCAAAAATCAACGAACTGCGTCTGCGTGCAGAAAACACCAAACGTGAATTGCAAGGCGCAATCTTAGCTACCGGTTTCCCATTCAAAAAAATGTCGGCAATGCCAACGCAATTTGCAATGATGAGCTATCTTGTTAATGAGGGCAAAGTGGCTGACTTCCGCCGTACTGGCTCAGCAGCGTTAGATATGTGCTATGTGGCAGCTAACCGTGTCGATGGCTATTTTGAAATGGGCGTGAAGGCTTGGGACATTGCAGCAGGTGATCTTATCGCCCGCGAAGCAGGTTGTTTAGTTACCGATTTTGAAGGCGGACATAGCTATTTAACTTCAGGCAACGTGGTCGCCGCCCCTGCGCGTTTAGTTAAAGAAATCTTAAACCAAATTCAGCCTTGCTTAAAGCCTGCTTAAATAAACTAGGTTAGTATTACTTCTTTAAACACCTCACTTTGTGGGGTGTTTTTATTTCACTTGAAAGTAGCCACTAGGCAGGGCTCGAAATCACCTACACACAATCCCCGGTACTCTTTCAACCGTTCGTCCGCGATCGTCGAGATTCATCGCTTTTCTAGTGGCTAGGTCAAATATAACACATTCAACTTTTATCACAAGTGTTGATTATTATGCTCTTAAAGAAAGTTATGAATAAAATCATTGCCTAGATAATAACGCCAGCCTTTTGTCACCAAATGCTAAAAATTCAAAAATTTTCACCGCACTTTAAAATTCTTCCTAACCGTATTTCTCGCTTCAATTTCTGGTATGGGAATAAAAAGTGCGGTGGTTTTTTATCTGATTTTTGACGGTTATATGCTATGGACAGATTTAGTCTATTCTGGACTGATAAAATTTTAGTGAGTGATTTTGATTGGTTACCAAAATAAGTGAATAGGAATAGGGAGCCATTTAATATATAGAATCAGTTCAATATCAATTTATAAATACTTTATTAATACGATAAATAATCAATAACAAAATAAAAAAACGCCACCGAGTTCCCTCAATGGCGTTCTTCTCTCATTCAAAACCTGGCGGTGTCCTACTCTCACATGGGAATTTCCCACACTACCATCGGCGTTACAGCGTTTCACTTCTAAGTTCGGCATGGATTTAGGTGGGTCCACTGCACTAGCGCCGCCAAGATAATTCTTTAGATTCTTTATATCTTTTCTCTTAGTCGATAACTTCTCTTATTTCTATGCCATTATCCGACTAAGTGTCTTTATTCTTACTCTTTCTTTCCAATCAAAAACAAGCCAAAACCCTTGAGCGTTGTATAGTTAAGCCTCTCGGGCAATTAGTACTGGTTAGCTCAACGACTCACATCGCTTACACACCCAGCCTATCTACGTCTTAGTCTCAAACAACCCTTACAGTCTTATAGACTGGGAGAACTCATCTCAAGGCAAGTTTCGTGCTTAGATGCTTTCAGCACTTATCTCTTCCGCATTTAGCTACCCAGCAGTGCCTCTGGCGAGACAACTGGTACACCAGTGATGCGTCCACTCCGGTCCTCTCGTACTAGGAGCAGCCCCTCTCAATTCTCCAACGCCCACGGCAGATAGGGACCGAACTGTCTCACGACGTTCTAAACCCAGCTCGCGTACCACTTTAAATGGCGAACAGCCATACCCTTGGGACCTACTTCAGCCCCAGGATGTGATGAGCCGACATCGAGGTGCCAAACACCGCCGTCGATATGAACTCTTGGGCGGTATCAGCCTGTTATCCCCGGAGTACCTTTTATCCGTTGAGCGATGGCCCTTCCATTCAGAACCACCGGATC